>NZ_JAUYRO010000057.1 GCF_030696805.1 Methyloversatilis sp.
CAAGCGCCTCGACCGCTTCACGTTGCGCGGGCGTACGAAGGTCAATGGGCAGTGGAAGCTCTATTGCATGGTGCACAACATCGAAAAGCTCGGGCACCATGGGTACGCGAATTAGGTAAGCTGGCGGGCAGGGAACCAGCCCGATCAGGTCACGCAGTAGCCGCCCTGTGAGGGCGTCAGGAGACGAAGATGAAACCGCTGAAACAGGATTGATGCGATGAAGAGTGAATTGAAGCCGGCAATGGCCGGACGCAGCAACTTGCCCCGGGACGGGGTTTTTCTACAGCGTCGTTAGCGGGCATAGAGAGGAAGTCGCGTGAATCTTGCAGTGAAGTTAACTCTGGCCGCATCGGGAATCTTTCTTTTTGTGGGCTTGATCGGCGGCATTCTGAAATACCGCGGGATCATGACGAGCCCAAATCATCGAGCGCATCCGTACATCGATATTGCGCATAGGGCCTCCCTTCTCTATAGCTTTGCTGCGCTGGTCATGGCCGCACTACTTACTTTCAGCCCGTATTCAGACCCAGTGCAGATTCTCATCACCGGAGTGCCGCTATTCTTCTTCTCAGTCGCTATCGCCCAGTACTATCGGCTCGGGCTTGAGGGCAAAGTTACCAACCAGTTCAAGGAGCGGAACTTCAATACCACTTGGGGCATGCTGCTTCTGATCGTTGGTGAGCTTGGTGGCGTTGGCGCAATAGTCTGGGGCTTCATCTCTACGCAGTTCCTGGGGTGAGAGCGTGTGCTGCCCGCTAACGATTCGTTCGAGCGGACGTCCCTGACGGGCCGCCGCTCAACTCAAACGTTGAGGCTGTAGAAAAACTCGTTTCATCGTCTGTTTACATGCCGTTGTTATGATCGGTCATCGCTTCCACGGAGCCCTGCGATGCCGCGCTTCAAGACACCCGACTACGGTCTGAAGATGATTCCGGTCGATTTCGCGCAGCAGGTGCTGCCCGGCACCTTCGAGTTCGCGCTCTGTCACCTGGTCGACAACGAACTCGACCTCTCCACCCTCCGCTCCCGCTACACCAATGACGCCGGCGGCGCCCCGGCCTTCGATCCGGCAGTGCTGCTCAAGATCGTGCTGCTCGCGTACTCGCGTGGGCTCATCAGTTCGCGTTCGATTGCCGGCGCGTGCCGGAACAACGTGCTGTTCATGGCCGTTTCCGGCGACAGCGCCCCGCACTTCACGACGATTGCCGGCTTCGTGGCTGAGCTGGGCGACGAGGCCGCAGCACTCTTCACCCAGGTGCTGCTGGTGTGCGATCGCCAGGGTCTGATCGGGCGCGAGCTCTTTGCCATCGACGGCGTGAAGTTGCCGTCGAATGCATCGAAGGCGAAGAGCGGAACACGCGCTGACTTTGAGCGCGAGGCGGCGAAGATGGAGGCGGCCGTGCAGCGCATGATGGGCGAGCAGAAGGCGCGCGATCTCTCGGGCTGTGACGACGAGCAAGCGCGCGCAGCGCGCACCCGTGAAAGGCTCACCCGCGAAGCAACACAGATCCGCGACTGGCTCGCGGCCAACCCGGACGAGCGGCGCGAGGCCAAGGGCGCCGTGCGCTTGAGTAACCGCACCGACAACGAGTCGGCCAAGATGGCCACCGGCAAGGGCGTCATTCAGGGTTGCACAGAACCCCTGTTGGTTCGCGAGCTTGCCATGTTACGCGGAGCGTAATACACTCGCCACATGATCCTTTCGTTCAAGTGCAAAGACACTCAGGCGCTGTTCGAGGGGAAGACCGCGAAGCGCTTTCGGGCGTTCGCATCGATAGCCGAACGCAAGCTCGCCCAACTTCACGCTGCCCAAACCCTCGAGTTTCTGCGCTCGCCGCCTGGCAACAGCCTCGAAGCTCTGAAAGGTGACCGGAAGGGTCAACACAGCATCCGTATCAATGACCAGTGGCGCATCTGCTTCGTCTGGTCAAAGGCAGGTCCAACGGGGGTCGAGATCGTCGACTACCACTGATGGAGTACAACATGAGCCACCCAGTAGATCGCATGCGTCCGGTACATCCCGGCGAGGTGCTCCGCGAAGACTTCCTCGCGCCCCTGGGCCTGAGCGTCAACGCCCTGTCCGTAGCTCTTGATGTGCCAGCCACACGCATTCATGAAATCGTCAAGGAGCGGCGGAGCATCACCGCCGACACTGCGGCTCGGCTGGCCAAGTACTTTGGCGGCGACGCGGCCTCGTGGCTCGTACTTCAAGCGAACTTCGACTTGAAGACACTGCCTTCCAAGGCAGAGATTGAGCGAAACGTCCGCGCTCGAGAAGAAATCGCAGCCTGAGTTGGCACGCGGTGCCGCCTAAGGATTAAGGTTAGATCGTGATCGCGAAGCGAGCCACGATCTGAACCCGTGGTTGAACAAGCCCTGGCCGTCGTGCGCGGGGTCGCAACTGAGGATGTCGGCTTCGCGGATCACGCCGCGATACAGATAGCGCCCGAGATACACCAGCGCCTTGTCGCCGTTGCCCACGCTCTTGCAATCGACCACCCAGGTGTCCGGCAGCGCGCCGGGGAGCTTGAGCCCTTCCTGCTTGAGGGCTGCGAGCAGCGTGCCGCGAAACACCCGTGCCAGCGCCCGGTGGTTGAAGAGGTAGCCGCGCCTGGTGCGCCAGCGCCGGCTGCGGGCGTCCAGGCTTGCGCCGGGCATGACCTCGGCACCCGCCGCTTGGCCTAAGCAGCGGCTCGCCGCTCTTCTGAAGACAGAAGGCACACGGTCTGCTACGATTGCGACCGATGAAACCGTTCCGATGGTCACCTACCAAGAATGACCTGCTTAAGCAAGAACGCGGGGTGTCCTTCGAGGAGATCACTGTCGCAGTGGAGGCAGGCGGTTTGCTGGAGATCGTGCTGCACCAGAACCCAGCGAAGTACCCCAGACAGAGGATCATGGTTGTCGAAGTTGCCGGCTACGCTTTTCTGGTTCCGTTCGTTGAAGAGGAAGACCACTTCTTTCTCAAGACCATCATCCCCAGCCGGAAGGCTACGCGAGACTTCATCGCGAAGGAGTCTGACGATGTCTAAGCTTGATCCATACGAACTTGAAGTGCTTGAGGCTTACGAGTCGGGAAAGCTGAAGCCGATTGCGAGCAAGTCCGAACTGCAGCGCATGCGTGCCGCAGCGAGGGCCACTGCAATCAAAGACAAGCGGGTCAACATCCGCCTGTCGTCGGCAGACCTCCTCGACATCCAGGCCAAGGCACTTGCCGAAGGCATGCCGTACCAGACCCTGATCGCCAGCGTCCTGCACAAGTACGCTGCGGGCAAGCTTGCGGAAAAGTAGCCGCCGGTTGTTGGCTCTCAACGACGCCTCTCTAAGAGGTCGCGGTAAGTAGTTGATTTATATTGTCACCAACGTGTGCATGCGGCTGACTTTCGGGACGATTTGCGGTATCGGCGAGCCGATTACTTCGCAAACCCCTCGCTCAAGCTGAGGCGCCCGACTACATCCTGAAGATGATTCCGGTGGATTTCGCGCAGCAGGTGCTGCCCGGCACCTTCGAGTTTGCGCTCTGTCACCTGGTCGACAACGAGCTCGACCTCTCCACCCTCCGTTCCCGCTACACCAATGACGCCGGCGGTGCGCCTGCCTTCGATCCGGCGGTGCTGCTCAAGATCGACGCCGCCGCGCCGGGCAAAGGACCGGGCAACGTTCGTTGATCGCGCCCCTGCGTTCGGGCCTACGGCCCTCACTGCGGGGCGCGATCAACGAGCATGCAAATGTAATGGGGGTGTATCAGTTTTAAATCGGCAACCCGGTGAAAAGCGGGTCAGTTTTAAATCGGCATTGACATGGAGAGCCATTCGCGGCAAGCGGAAAAGTGAAGCCCACGATCAAGGTTAGATCGTGATCGCGAAGTGGGACGTGCTATTCCAGCGACTTTTCCCCCGTCGGCACCGGTGCCGCCTCGTCCGGCTCCTTCGGCGTGTCCGAGTTGTGATGCACCTTGTGCGTCTTTTTCCCCGGCTGCGGTGTTTTGTCGGCGTCGGGGGCGATGTCTTCGCCGTGTTTCTTCTTTTCCTGGCGCACCTTCTTGTCGTGCGCAATATCGCGTGGGTCTGTCATCGCCTGTTTCCTTCGCTGGTTGATGGGCTTCCTCACCGGCCGCGCATGCCATCCATGAAGCACCGCAGGCTGCCGGACGACGAACATCGCCAGACCTGTGTCCCACGGCATCGTGAGCTCACTGCCTGACGGGCGGTTCATCGCGTCGATGAGGCGCTGCGTGCATGCTGGGCGCAGGCAGCCCCACTGTCTGTCGGCTGGCGCACAAGGGCGACGGTTGCGATGGGAGGGCCGGCGGCGGCACGGCAGGCAACGCCCCGCCCCATGAAAAACGGGGCGCCCCGGCCCGTGCCGGAGCGCCCCGCTTCGGGTGCGCGGCATGACGACGCTGCTTATCTGACCTTGGCGCGCATCGCGGCCTCTTCCTTTTCGATCCACAGCTTGAGCGTTTCGACGTGCTCGGTTTCTTCGCGCACGAACTCCTTGGCGACCTTGCGGATGTCCGGGTCTTCGGTGGTGCTCGCGACGGCGTAGTAGAACTCGAAGCCGCGACGTTCGCCCTGCAGCGCGGCCTTCAGCCCGTCCAGACGTGTCAGTGCGGGGTCGCCGGCCCACAGCGCGGTCATTTCCGGCGACGAGTTGTCCGGCCAGGACGAGCTGGCGGGCAGTTGCACGGTGACGTCGTAGCGGGCGCACTTGGCCTTGGCTTCATCGAGATGCATGCGCGAGTACTTGGCCAGCTGGGTGAACAGCAAGGCGACGTCGGCGTTGCCGCAGGCGGCCATCGATTCGGCAAGCTGGTCGTAGTGCACCGCCGCATCGTCTTCGACCTTCACCGAATAGCTCAGAAACTCATCCAATGAGCGGATCTGCACGCCGCCCTTGTAGATCGCGGCGGCGATCGACAGCGCCGGCCCCTTGCCGGGGATCGTCGTATCTCCTTCAAACGACACAATGATGTCTTCGTTGCGGACGAAGCACTGGCAGGCCAGCCGATGCTGCGGCGGCATGTCGTTGACTTCCGCGTCCATGATTTCTTCCTTGCTGATCTTGCCCATCTGGCGCAGCACTTCCTTTTCCTTCTCGGTCAGCGCAACGCCATAGCGCACGCGCCTGTCGACGTGGCTGACTTCGACGATGCAGGACGCGCAGTCGCCGTCCTGACAGTCGAACGGGATCGGGATCTTGTGCGATTTGGCGAGGCCGAGCAGTGTGCCGCGGTCGCCCGCGACGGCGTAGACGGTGATGTCGCGCGGCATGGCCGGCGAGGTAAATGTAACGTTTGCCACGTGAGTACTCCTGTTTGAGGGGTGGAACCCTCGAACCGCAGGAAGCATGCCGCCGACGGGCCGCGACGTTGACGAGGATCAAGCGGACCGCATTCAGGTGCGGTGGATCGTGGTCGCCGTCGACTAGGGGAGACGCCCCGCATCGATCCGCCAGCAAGCCGCCGTGAAATGCACGTACGCGCCTTGCACCCAGGGCTGGAAGGCTTCGTGCAGCGTTTCGATCACCTTTGCGCGGGTGGCCGCATCGGTCTGACGCAGCGCAAGTCCGACCGGACCGAGCAGGGTGAAATAGGCTTCGAGATCGGCCGCCGGCAGCGTGCATTCGACATCCAGAGGCCGGATGTCGACGTCCAGCCACCCGCCGCGCTCCAGCACTTCGCTTATATAAGTGCGATCGGCGAAGGCGAACTGGCCCGGCGCCCCCGGGCGGCGTGCCTGCAGTGCGGGCAGCAACAGTGAGGCTGCGCGTTCGGCAGTGGTCATGAAGGGGTTCTCGTCAGCACCGCGCCAGGCGATGGCACTGAGCGCACCGCCGAGCCGTACCGCGTTGCGCAGATGAGCGAAGGCGGCGACCGGATCGTCGAAGAACATGATGCCGAAGCGCGACACGACGAGGTCGGCGCCGGCCGGCACGAAGGCATGATGCGCGGCATCGCTGCAGACGAAGCGCGCCGCCGAGCCGCTGGCCGCCGCGCGCTCACGGGCCGCAGCGATCATCGGCGCGGACAAGTCGACGCCAAGGCAACGCGCCCCCTCTCCCAGCACGTCGGCCAGCGCCAGTGTGGTCGCGCCGGTGCCGCAGCCGACGTCGATCACGCTGCGTGCCGACATCGACTGCGCATGTCCGACCAGGAGGTCGGAAAACGGCGAAAACATGGCGTCGAGCGTCGGTTGCGCCTGCACCCAGGCCTGCCCGGCCGGCCCGTTCCACAAGGCAGTTTGCGCATCGTCGCGCGTCATTGCAGCATCCGTTGAAGCGTCCATCATCGTCTCCCGTGACTTGCCCGCGAAGTGCGGAGTACGCACTATGCAAACTCAAGTCGACTTGAGGTCAAGCCCATGAGCGATCTGGATATCGCCGAAGTGGCACAACGTGCCGGTGTCACCGCCGCGACCCTGCGGTTCTACGAGGAAAAGGGGCTGATACGTTCGATCGGGCGGCGCGGCCTGCGCCGCGTGTTTGGCGACAGCGTGCTGGAAAGACTGGCGTTCATTTCGCTCGGCCGCGCTGCGGGTTTCTCGCTGGCCGAGATCGGCCGCATGTTTTCACCGGGCGGCACGCTGGACATCGACCGCAGCCTGCTGGCTGAACGCGCGGACGAACTGGACCGCACGATACGCAGGCTGGGCGCACTGCGTGACGGTCTCAGGCACGCCGCCGCCTGCCCGGCGCCGAGCCACATGGAATGCCCGACCTTCCGCCGCATCGTGCGCGCCGCCGAATCGAAATCGCTGGAAAGGCACATCGCGTCGCCGCGCAACAAGATCTGAACTCAACCGGCAGCGCGCCGCCCGAAGTCTTGCGCGTCGATGCCGAACCAGGCCAGACCCGGCGTCTTTTCGACGACGATGCAGTCGCCGTCGAGCCGGTAGCCGAGCTGCAGGTGATGGCGCGGGGCCGACAGCACGGCCGGATTGAATACGGCGAAGTTCTCGCCCTCGGGCCGGCGCACCGACTGCACCAGCAGGCCCGGGTGACCTTCGCGGTGGATGCGCGCGCCGACCGACTGCGGAAAGCTGTAATCGGCCGGATGCAGCAGCGCCGGCCAGTCGCCGGTGAGCGGCCGGAAATCAAGCAGCGCGGCGGCACAGCCCACGACGTACACCTTGCGCTCGGCCACCACCGATTCGCGCTCGAAGCCGGCGTCGGCGAGCAGACCCTGGCGCCAGTGCCAGGCGGATTCAAAGACCGTCGTGTGGACCGACTCCGAGCCATACCACACGCCGTGGCGCCCGTCGGAATAGCGGCTGGCCTGCCAGTTCTGGAACGGCCAGGCGATTGCGTTGAACCACTCGGCGTCTTCGAACGGACGGTGCACCACCGGCGTGGGCGAGCGGTAGGGCGGCGGCTTGGCGTCGCCTTCGACCTTCTGCGCAAGTGCCCATTCGGCCGGGTCGTCGGTGAGGTCGTCGAACAGATCCTGCGAGGTGCGCAGCGACACGATGTTGCGGAACACGTCGCGCTGCACTTCGGCCAGAGCGAGGCGGGCAAACAGGTCGCCGAAACTTAATGACTGCGTCACTGGCCGCGTGCCCGGTCGAGATAGGCACGCACCATCAGCAGACCGGCGAAGCCCCATTCCCGGATCACCTCGACCGGACTCAGATTGTCGAAAGCGCGGTTGCGGGTGCTGATCCAGCGATAGACCAGATCGCGGTTCTGCGGAAACAGCAGGCGCAGGTTCTTGTGGATGCCCAGCAGATGACCGACCCGCTCGTACTGGTCGCGGCTGGTGCCGATCGGCTCGCCGCGCCGGTAGCGCGCCAGCGCGGCGCGGTTGCTGGCAGCAATGCCGAGCAGCGCGGCCTGGTCTTCGGTGGATAGTTTCCAGTGATCAAGCAAGGTCATGACCATGCGGGCCAGCGCGCCGCGGTCTTCGGAAGCGCTGATGCCCTTGTCTGCAACGGCGCCCATGGGTGGCTCCTGTCGAATCGGGATGGAAATTCAGGATAGCACCCGTACGTTTTCAATCAAACAATAAGTGTTTCGATAAATCAACTAATTGGCGCGTGCGCTCAAGGGATACGCGGATACGGCAGAGGGGCACGCAGACGGATCGTGTCCGCCCGTCACGAAATCGTCACCGGTCCGGTCCTGCAGCAATCCATGCGCACCCCGCAACTTGCCATCGCCGCGCGACCGCGCCCGCTTGACCTGAATCAAGCTGCGCGCACGCCGACGCCGCGCTGTCATCAATCCGCCATGTGCGCGGCCAAGACTGAACGTTTGAACCCGCACGAACTGCCGCATGCGCAAGGAATCCGCCGTCGAAGCCCTCGGCCAGCAATCATTGCTGATGCCGGCCCGCATCAAGGCTGCGCTGGCCGCCAATGACCGACTCAAGCTCAGCCTGACCATGCTGCAGGCGGCAGCGGCGCACGCCTCCGACCGCGAAGCACCGGTCGCCGACTGGGCACCGGACATGCGCCAGGCCGGCCTGCATGACGCCACCTGGCTGCGCGAACTGGTCAGCACCGCCTACTTCGACGACCACACGCTGGTGCTGCCAAAGATCGCCCCACTGGCCGACCTGCTGCAGACCGATCTCACGCTGATGGCGCGCCCGGTGTGTGATGGCGGCACGCCGGCCGACGCCGAACTGCAGCAGCGGCGCGACAACTGGCTGGCCCGGCTCGGTACGCTGGCCGAGCGCGAAGGCCTGGACGGCGACGGCCTGCGCGCGCTCACCCACGGTGACCGGCGCGGCGGCGACAGCCTGCACCTCCTGGTGATGGATCTGCATCGCCGGCTCAACGCACTGTCGGCGCAGATCGCGACCGAAAACATCGACGGCGCGCACGCCTGGCAGATCAAGCCGGACGACAGGCCGCTGATCCAGGCCTTCATGCGCGGCATCGCGCGCACCGCGCAGCTGAAGTTTTCGCACCCGGGCCTGGACACCGCGGTGACGCGCGACCACAGCCGGCTGCTGATCCAGAACGATATCGGCACCAATGACGTGCACGTGCTGGTGATCGAGGTCGAGCCCGGTCGCATCGCACTGACCTATTCCGACCTGCACGCGGGGCGCTTCGACTTTTTCTGCCGCATGCTGGCCGACATCGGTTTCGCATGGACCGTGTCGGCGCCACGCGTCAGCAGCAACCTGAACGCCGGCAAGCCCTATCAGCTCGGCCGCGCCGAACTGCGCACTCGCGGCACGCGCGCGCTGTGCGACGCGCTGGAGCGGCTCGCCTCGCGCATCGTGTTCGTGATCGACTGGAACCGCGCCCGGCGCCGGCTGCAGATCTTCGTCGACAAGGCCGGCGCGCGCGACCTGCTGTGGCAGGCAGCGCGCGAGGAATGGGGCCACATGGCCTGGCTGCTGGCCGGCGGTGAGGAACTGGTGTACGGCGCGATGCGCGCGGCCGGTGCCGATGCCTTCCGCGTCGGCGACCGGCTGGACGCCGTGCTCGGCCGCGACGCCGCGCGCGACTATCTGGCCGCGTTGCTGCGCACCTCGAGCCACGCGCTGCTGGCGCACCAGCCGGTCAATCAGGTGGCTGACGAAGCGCGCCTGCTGCTCGCGCGGCTGCTGGCCCGGCGCACGATAGAACTGGACCTGATCGCCGAACATGCCGCCTGGTGCCACGCGCTGGCACAGGCGCTGGGCGATGCACTCGACGGCGCCGGCGATGCCGCAGCGCTCAGCACGCGCGCGAAGGACTGGGAGCGGCGCGCCGACCGCCTGCTCACCGAGGCGCGTCAGCGCGCCGAGCGCCAGGCGCGCTGGGCCGCTGTGGTGGCACTGCTGTCGCAGGCCGACGACGTGGCCGACGCGCTGGAAGAGTGCCTGTTCATCCATTCCATGCTGGAAGCGCCGCCGGTCGACGGCGTACCGGTCGAGGTGCGCGATGCGCTGCGCCTGTTGTGCGACACCACCACCGCGGCGATACAGGACTGGGTGCGCGCGATCGAAATCGCACGCCATGTCGGCGGCGCCGGGAACGCGCGCGAGGACGAAAGCTTCCTGCAGACGCTGTGGCGCATGCTGCGCGCCGAGCGCCTGTGCGACGAACAGGCGCGGCAGGCCCGGCGCGCCATCGTGCGTACGCTGCATGCCTCGCCGGCCGCCTTTTCGCTGGCCAGCGATCTCGCGGCAACGCTGGAAAAGGCGTCCGACGCCCTGCTCGCCGCGGGTTATTCGCTGCGCAGTCTGGTGTTCTCTCGCAACGGAGATGCAGCATGACAACGCACGCGAAACACGGCTTCCTGATCGGTTGCGGCGAAGCGGAGCAAGCCGACGCCAGCGCAGCGACCATGGGGTCCAAGGCGTGGAATCTGCTGCGCATGGCCGGCGCCGGCCTGCGCGTGCCACCGGCCTTCGTGCTCGGCACCCACTGGACCGGCCACCCCGACACCGGCATCGAACACGCTTTCGCCAGCGGCCTGCCGGCGCTCGAACATTCGGTCGGCCGCCGTCTCGGCAACGCCGCCGACCCGCTCATCGTGTCGGTGCGCTCGGGTGCCGCGGTGTCCATGCCGGGCATGATGGAAACGCTGCTCAACATCGGCCTTTCAGACCGCACGCTATCCGGCTTTCTGCGCCAGACCGGCAACCCGCGTCTGGTGTGGGACGCCTACCGCCGGCTGGTGGCGAGCTATGGCGAAGTGGTGGCCGGCCTGCCGGCTGCGCTGTTCGAAAGCGAGCTCGAGCGGGTGGCACAGGGGCGCGACGAGCGCAGCCTCGATTTCGGCGAACTGCGCGACCTGACGCGCCGCTTCCTCGATCTGTATGCCGCCGGCGCCGGCAAGCCTTTCCCGCAAGATCCGGGCGATCAGCTGGCGGAGGCGGTGCGCGCGGTGTTCGCATCGTGGGGCGCCGACAAGGCCACGACCTATCGCCGGCTCAACGGCATCGCTGCCGACCTGGGCACCGCGGTGACCGTGCAGGTCATGGTGTTCGGCAATTGCGGCCATGGCTCGGGTGCGGGCGTCGGCTTCACGCGCAACCCGGCCACCGGCGAACCGGGGCTGTGGGTGGATTTCCTGTCCAACGCACAGGGCGAAGACGTGGTGTCGGGTCGGCGCAGCGCGCACGGACACGAGGTGCTGGCGCAGCGCCTGCCGGCCGCCTGGGCCGACCTGCAGCACGCCGCCGGTGCGCTGGAATCGCTGTTCGGCGACATGCAGGATTTCGAATTCACGGTGCAGGATGGCGTGCTCCATCTGTTGCAGTCGCGCACCGGCAAGCGCACGCCGCGCGCCGCCGCGCGCATCGCGCTGGACCTGCTGGACGAAGGCGTGATCGACGCGGATACCGCGCGCCATCGCACCGCCGAACTGGACGACGGCGACCTGCACACGATGCGGCTGTTGTTCAAGGGCCACAGCGAGCCGGCCGAGCCGCTGGCCTGGGGCATGACTGCGAGCGCCGGCATCGCCAGCGGCGAGATCGCCTTCGACGGCGAGCGCGTCGCCGCCCGCGTGAAAGACGGTGCACGCGTCATCCTGGTACGCAACGACGCGGAAACCGCCGACATCGGCGCGCTCGAACACGCGGCCGGTCTGCTCACGCGCAACGGTGCGCGCACCTCGCACGCCGCGGTGGTGGCGCGCCAGCTCGGCAAGGTGTGCCTGGTCGGCTGCGACGCGCTGCGCATCGACCTCGACAAACGCCGGCTGCACATCGGTGAGCAGCGTTTCGACGAAGGCGACGCCATCACGCTTGACGGCAACGCCGGCGGCATCCACGCCGGCACGGTGCGCAGCGAGCGCGTGCCGGACCGCCCGCTGATGGCGCGACTGCAGGCACTGCGCGGAAAGCCGGCAAAGGCGCACAGCAAACGCAAGCGCTGAGCGGCAGGCAAGGCGTCCGATCGGAGGGCAGTTCTGGCGCAACGGTGAGCCCGATCGATGCGACCCGCGCACCGACACGTCCGTGTAACCCTGTCGTTACCGGACTGACGCACAAGCGCGCCACGCTTTCGCGATGCCCGCCCACGTCACCTTCGTACTGCTGCCCGGACTCGATGGCAGCGCATCTTTTCTGCGCCCGCTGATCGATGCGTTGCCCGCCTGGATCACGCCGCGCGTCATTCACTATCCCCGCGAAGGCGCTCAGGACTACGACACCCTGCTGCGCCATGCGCTCGCGCAGACCGCCGATCTCGATGCCTACTGGCTGCTCGGCAGCTCGTTCGGCGGGCCACTGGCTTTGCGGCTGGCCGCGACCGATGCGGCGCGAGTGCGCGGTTTGGTGCTGTCCACCACCTTTGTCCGCATGCCGCAGCCACAGCGTGCGAAATGGGCGCCGTTCGCCAGCACGGCAGTGATCGGTGCGCTGCGCACCGCACGCCGCCTGCCCGTCTGGTTCGGGCGCCAGCCGTCCGATCCGTTCCGCATCGCCAAAGCGGAAACCTGGCGCCACGTGTCATCGCGCGAACTGGCGGCACGCATCCGTAGCGTCATGCACGAAGACGCCCGCGCCTACCTCGGCGCGCTACACGTGCCGCTGCTCTGCCTGGCAGCCGCCGCCGACACCGTGGTGCCCGGGCACAACCTCGACGACATCGTCGCGCTGAAGCCGGATGCCGAGATCGCGACGCTGGCCGGCAGCCACATGGCCCTTTTTCATCAGGCCGGTCAGGCGGTGCAGCACATCGTCCGGTTCATCGAAAGACACTGATGGCGAGGTCTTTGGTCGCGCCACGCGCGCTCATCGGTCGGCCTGTCCCGCATGACGTTCACCTGATTTCGCCGCGCCTGACCTTTCCGGGCTCACTTTTCGCAGTCATTGTCGAGATGTCGCCCGATGGCCGCCGGCCGAGCCCGCGGGTACAGTGATCGTCTTTTCGGGTGAGCTTTCCTTTTCATGGCAGTGCAGATCGACTTCGACCTCGATGCTGACGGGTTTCGTCGGCAGTTCGTACGCATCCCCGGATCAAACCTGTTGCAGCATGATCTTTACGGACGGGCGATGGCGCGTGTGCAGGGTCTGCAGCCGCGCTGGGGTGCGATCCGCGATGGCAACGACGAGCTGGGCGTGGTACAGGTACTCGAACGGCACGCCCTGTCCGGGCTGCTCGGCGCGGTCGTGCTCGACCGCGGCCCGTTGTGGCTGCCGCAAGCCGATGGCGCTGCGCACGCCGGAGACTTCTTCCGCGCGTTTTCGCGCATCTGGCCACGCCGCATCGGACGGCGCCGCCGAATCATCGCCGAGCTGCCGGCGGGCGAGCGCAGCATGGCGCTGCTGCGCGCCGCGGGCTGCCGTGCGCTGACCGACACGCCAGCGGCCGGCTACGCCACCTTCATCGTCGCGGCCGATGAGCCCGCGGCCTGCCGACAGCGGCTGCTGCCGCGCTGGCGCCATGCACTGGACAAGGCGGAAGACGCGATCGCTGCCGGCCGGCTCGTCGTGCACTGGCCGTCCGCGCGGTCACGCGCGGCTGAGCTGCTGCGCCGGCATCTGGCGCAGCGCCAATCGCTGGGCTATCGCGGTCCGACGGTGGCCGAGCTGCAGCGGCTGCTTATCGATTACGCCCGGGCCGACCAGTTGCTGATCGGCGAGGCGCACGAAGCCGGCAGCGACGAGCCGTGTTCGATGATTGCGCTGCTGTGCCACGGCATGACCGCCACCTACCAGATCGCCTGGAACAGCGACGCCGGTCGTCGCCTGCACGCGAACAATGCACTGCTGTGGTCAGCCCTCGAACAATTGCGGGAACGAGGCATCGCTCACCTCGATCTGGGTGGCCACGATGCGCAGCACTCGCCGCTGCTCCGGCGCTACAAGGCCGGACTGGGCGGGCGCGAATTGCTGCTGGCCTGCATGCACGACTGAGTCGACGTTTGATCGCACCGACGATGGCCCTCACCCGAGGGCCGAAGCATGCGTGCGGGCAAGGCCGCGCCGACAACGCGTGACACTGTGCTCCACGAACGGCCTCGATATCGCCCTCAGGGCGTCCACAGGCCGTCCACAGGCCGTCCACAGACCGTCCAATCCGTGCGCCTTCCGGGCCGACGATATAATTCGCGCTGATACCCGGGGAACGCGCACATGAAGAAAACTGATCAATTATTCGAATCCAACCGCAAGTGGGCAGCGAAGATGCAGGCCGATGATCCTAAATTCTTCGAGCATCTGGCCACCTTGCAAAACCCGGAGTATCTGTGGATCGGCTGTTCCGACAGCCGCGTGCCGGCGAACCAGATCGTCGGGCTCATCCCCGGCGAAGTGTTCGTACACCGCAACGTGGCCAACCTGGTCGTGCAGACCGACCTGAACTGCCTGTCGGTCATGCAGTACGCGGTCGACGTGCTGAAGGTGAAGGACATCCTGGTGGTCGGCCACTACGGCTGCGGCGGCGTGCGCGCCGCGCTGCATGACATGCGCTTCGGCCTGATCGACAACTGGCTGCGCAATGTGCAGCACGTGCGCAACCACCACCGCGCCCTGCTCGACGCCGTGGCCGAAGGCGAGTTGCAGGAAAACCGCCTGTGCGAACTGAACGTGATCGAGCAGGCCGTGAACGTCTGCGAAACCACGGTCATCCGCGATGCCTGGGCACGCGGCCAGGAAGTGCGGGTGCATGGCTGGATCTACGGCCTGAAGGACGGCCTGGTACACGACCTGCGCATGGAAGCGAGCAACGAGGAAGAACTGCGCGACAACTACGATCTGGCACTGAAGGCTCTGGTTTGACCCGGCAGGGTGGCCGGTGCGCACGGCGCGCCGGCCATGTTCATTTGCTCCTGCTTGTGGCGGGCGGCGCCACATCCACCACCTCCACACCTTGCCCCGGCTCGCCCACGGTGCGCAGTTCGGGCCGGTACATGTCTTCCATGAAGGTCCCGGGCACGGTATAGCGGCCCGGGGTGACGACTCTCACCATATAGATGAGGTTGATCGGCGCGCTGTCGAGCTTGAGCGCGGCGACGAAGCGGTCGTCGCGAAACTCGCGGTGCTTCACGCGGTTGTCGGTCAGCGTGTCGGCGATGCGCAGCGACTGGCCGTTCGGCAGTTGCAGCGAAAACTCCGACGCCTGCGGCCCCTGCGACAGGTTCTGGTTTTCGATCTCGAGCCCGGCGGGCAGTCGGTCGACCAGCAGCGCGTCGTCGGCGCGGCGCGTCGGCTTCACTTCGACCCGCACCAGCATGAGGTCGCCCACCTTCAGCGCGCGGCCGTCCCACGGTCGGCCGTCGGCGTCGAACCAACTGCGCTGCACGCTGCCGAGCCGGTTTTCGGGCGGCGGCGTGACCTTCGGGTAGCCGCTGGATTCGACTTCGACGTATAGCGGGGCATCACCGGTATTGACCAGTGTGACGCCGCGCCGCGCGGCCGGGGCGTCGACCGGCAGCATCATCGGCTGGGCGCCGCCGTAGCGCGCGCCGCCTTCGACCTGTAGCGCCCAGGGTTTGCCGGCGCCGAGCCCGGCGGCGCGGCCGGCCATGACGAGGGCGATCTGTTCCTGCGTGGACAGCCAGCGCCGCTGTGCGCTGTCGGCTGACAGTTCGAACAGCAGGTTGGCAGCGCGGTCGAGCTTCACGTCGTGGCGCGACAGCAGCGCGTACAGCATCGCGCGGTCGCGCAGCGGGCTGCCGTAGTCGCCGAGCCACTCGTATTCGTTGTCATTGCCGCTCAGGCCGTACGGCTTGCCGAGTGCTTCGTCGAGCGCGACGCGCGAACGCGCCTCGTCGCCCATCAGCTTCAACGCCAGACCAAGGTGAGCCAATGCAAGCGGCGACTTCGCCAGCTGACGGTGGTCGTCGTGCAGCAGACGAAGGGTGGCCAGCGGGGCGCGCTGTTCGCGCGCCAGCACATAACCCAGATGGGCGGCGTTGGCGAAGCGCGTGTGCGCGCCGCGCACCAGATCAGCTTCACCTGGCTGAGCGGGCTGGGCAGGCTGCGCAAGCGTGCGCACCGGCAGGCGCGGCATCTGCGACGGGGCGAGCTGGAATTCCTTCAGCATCCAGTCCTGCATGCGCCGGGCGAAACTTTCCGGCACGGTGAAGCCGCCTTCGCGCGCGTCGATCAGGAAGCCGGTGACATAGGCGGTGATCCAGTGTTCGTACTCGCCACCGCTGCCCCACATCGTCATGCCGCCCTGCGTGCCCTGCATGCCGGCCAGCCGGCCGATCGCCGCTTCGACCAGCGCGGCACGCTCGGCGCGGGTGTGCGGCTTCAGGCCCAGTTCGGCAGCGTAGGCCTCGTCGATGATCACGTGCGGCCAGGCGGCACTGACCGTCTGTTCGGCGCAGCCGTACGGATAGCGCAGCAGGCCGCGCACCTGTTCGCGGATGTTCAGCGGCGGGCTGGCCGCGGCGCTGACGTTGAGCGACGCAGACGCCGGCCAGAAGGCGTCGAGCACCGACGCATCGACGACGTGGCGCGCACCGGCGTCGATCTTCACCCGCTGCTTCTGACGCTGCAGCGGCACCGGCGGCGTCACCTGCAGCGCGGCTTCGCGTTCGATGTGGATAGGCCTGGCGCCGCCCGTCGCGTCGAGCGTCAGCGTCAGTCGCGCAAGCCCTTCGGCTTCGACCGCCTCTGCGGCGAAACGCAGGGTTTCGCGCTGCCTGGGCGCAAGCGTCAGCGTGCGGGCGCCGTCGGCGATGCGCGCGGGCGACTCGGCGGCCAGCGCAAGGCGTATCTGCTGCGACGTGTCGGTCAGATTGGTGACTTCGAGCGCCACGGTGGCGCGGTCGCCGGGCGCGATGAAGCGCGGCGTGGACAGTTCGGCCACGATGGGCGCGGCGACGACCAGCTCGCGCTCGCCGCGGCCGAAGCGATCCAGCGTGGAGGCAACGGCCATCAGGCGCAGGCTGCCGTTGAAGTCGGGCAGCGTGAGCGCGATGTTTGCCTCGCCCTTGTCGTCGAGCTTCACCGGGCCGGAGAACAGATCGACCAGCTTCACCTTCTTCGGCATGCTCTGCGAATCGCGCATGCCAGCGTCACCCCCCCACTTGAGCTTGCCGCGCGTGCCATCCATCTTTTCGATCAGCCGGCCGTAGATGTCGAGCAGATCCGGGGCGTAGCGCTGCTTGCCGAAGAAATAGGCGTGCGGGTCCGGTGTGGCGAACTGCGTGATGTTCAGGATGCCCTGATCGACTGCCGACAGCGTGACCCAGGCCTGCTGGCCGGTCGCGCCGTCGACCTTCACCTTCACCGTCGTTTTCGTTTCCGGCTCGACCTTGGCCGGTGCATCCAGCGCCACCTTCAGCCGGCGGTCTTCGCGCGCCAGCGGGATATGGGCGAGCCCGAGCGCACGCGCCGGTGTCACGCGGCTGCCTTCACTGCCCGGCCGGAACGCCAGCACGGATACATAGAGGTCGTGGCGGTTCCAGCTCGCGTCCAGCGGCAGATTGATGGTCGTGCCGGCAGCGCTCACCTTGACGCGTTTGGCCCACAGCACACGGTCGCCCTCGATCAGCACCAGCGCTTCGCCGTCGTGCGGCGGCGTGAGGTGCGCTTTTACCGTGTCGCCGGCGCGGAAGGGCGCGCCTTCGAGACGGATCTGCACGCGGTCGGGCCGGTTGCCAAGTGCCTCGTCGCCCTGCGCACCCCAGCCGGCGTAGAAGCGGTAGCGCATCGTGAGGCCGTGCTGCGGGTCGTCGATTTCCAGCCGGTAACTGCCCCAGGTGACCGGGAAGGCGAGCTTGGTCTGCGTCTTCACTGCAATGGTGCGGCTGTCGACCAGTTCGTCGGCGTCGCTGAAGCCGGAGTGCCAGCCGCGCTGGTCGTCGAAGCGCCAGTAGTACTGCCGCTCTTCCTTGAACAGCCGCACGTTGGCCTTGTCGAGCGCGGACAGCGTGCCGTCGGGCAGGAAGCGGCCGACCTCGAATTCGGCCAGCGACGATTCGCGCGCCACGTCGGCCTCGAACAGCGGACGCACGCCGATCAGCGCGGGCGCCGGCCACCAGGCGCGTTCGATCGAGCGCACCACCGGCCGGCCGCCGGATTCGAGCAGGCTCAGGCTGGTGCGCAGGCGCAGCGGCGAGCGTGCGGTGCCCGGGTCGTACGGCACGGCCAGCCGAGCAGCGCCGCTGTCGTCGAGCGCGGTTTCTTCCAGCTCACGCCGGCCCTTCAGCGCATCGTCGGCGAAGTCGCCGAAGATGAAGCCGGGCTTCTGCGGCAGCGCGAAGCGCAGGCGCTCGGTGGCGAGCGCGCCGAGCAGGCGGTTGCCGGCGGCCGGCGCACCGAACAGGTAGTCGCCCTGCACCGCGATGTCGAACGGCGCGCCGTCGGTCAGCACGCCCTCTGCACTTGTCAGCGCGAGCTTCATGCGCTCGGGCAGGAATTCCTCGACCTTGAAACGCATGATCGAGTCGGGCCGCTTTGCCCCGGGATCGGCGCGTAGTTCCAGCGTCCAGGCGCCGGTCTGGGCGTCACCGGGTATCGCCAGCGTATGCCGGAAGTAACCGGGTTGTTCGCCCGACGGCTGCCACACGCGTTGACTGACGGTGCGTCCGTCGGGGCGCTTGAGCAGCACACTGACCGGCTGCGCGGCCACCGGTTTGCCGTCAGCATCGCGCGCCAGCACCGACACGTCGAAGCTTTCGCCCGGCCGGTACAGGTCGCGCCCGCTCCACACGAACAGCTTGTTGTTCGTCGGCAGCAGGCCGGCGGTGTCGAATTCGGACAGGTCGAGCGCGGCTTCGCCCAGCGACACGACCGACAGCTCACGCCCGCGCCGCGCGATCACCAGCCTGGCATCGGCCGGTACGGCGTCGAAGGTGGCGCGACCGTCACCTTCGGCCTTCACCGATGCGACGCGCTTGCCGTCGCCATCCAGCACCTCGAACTCGACGCCGTCGAGCGCCGCGCCCGAGCGCAGCGACGTGGCGAAGGCATCGACCCGGCTGCCGTTGCGGTGCAGGTGCAGGCCGATGTCGCTGACGTAGAAATAGGTGGTCTGGTAGTCGCCGGAAAAGCTGCCCGGCACATTCATCACCGCGACATACACGCCGGGCTCGCGCAGCTCCTTGATGTGCTCGACCGGCAGGAAGCTCACGTGCCGGCGGTCGCGCTTGTCGTCGGTCTGGAAGCGGCCCAGATACACGCTGGACGACAGGTCCTTCAGCTGGTCGATGTACCAGCCTGAGGTGCGACCGCGCAGGTCGACCGTGCCACCGTCGTAGTACTCGCCTTCATATTCGCCCTCTCCCTGCGCCGCGTCTTCGTCGGCGCTGCGGCGGATGCCGTACACCTTGTCGAGAAAGGCCGGCAGCTGGGCGGGCCCGACGCGCAGGAACTGCACATCGACTTCGGGCGTGTTGATGGTGACGACCGGGAGGCCGCCGTTCTGCCCGGCCGGCAGCACGGTGCCGCGGCTGGCGAAGAAAAAGGCCGGCGGCATGTCTTCGACCAGGGTTTCGCACTGGTGGGTGCCGGCGAGCTGATCGCCGGCGCGCGACGCGACGCCGACCGCCACGTCGATGCGATAGCGCCGTTTCGGCAGCACGCCGGAGAAATAAGCGATGCGCGGGTTGTCGCCGACAGTCCAGTTGCCGGCGACCTTGCCGCCGACGTCACGACTCGCCTGACGGGTTTCGCCCTCACCCAGATCGGTGACCGTCATCAGATCGCCCAGCGGCAGCTTGCGTGCCAGCGGCCGGCTGAAGGTGACTGCCAGCGCCGGTCCCGCGTCGCGGCTGCGCGCGTCGCAGCGCAGCACCGCGAACGGTGTGTCGGGGTCGTCGCCGATGGCGGCGATCGTTGCGCCCGGGCTGCGCGTCGTCTGCCACCACAGCCCCGCGGCGACCGCGGCCGCCAGCACGAACAATCCCGCCCAAAGCTTGCCGCCGCCTGCCTTCATGACCGTGCCCGTTCCGTCTGTCATCGCCCGCCGCGATTATCCCCGAGCACGCGACCTCGTGTGTTCGCCATACGCATCGCGGGCCGGATCCATTCCTGCGAAAAGCAGGCCGTCGCGCTTCTCGCAGGAGCAGACCCTGCCGGATGCGGTCTCCGAGCGAGCGATGTTTCGTAATCAACGCATTTATCGCGGACAGGGTCCGCTCCTACAAAAACCGGTCGGCGCCTCGGATTGGACGTCCCGATGACCTGAGGCTATGATTTTCGCCCGGAAATCAATCGCTTTCAGCCATGCCCCTGATCGAATTGCAGTGCTCACGCCCTGAAACGAGTGCAGAAACGCTGCGTACCAGCCTGTCGGTGCTGCTGGCGCGCCTGTACGAACGCGACCGGGGGCTCGATGCAGCGCATCTGCGGGTGCTGGTGCTGCGCGACGATGCGGCGGGTTCGGCGGGTGCCGCGCCACCGTTGTCGCGCGAGGACGGCGCAGGCGGATTCACGATCACGCTGTCGGCGCCATTTGTCGAACAATCGCTGGCGGGCGAACCGGAACAGTTGCTGCAGCTGGTGCATGCGCTGCATCGGGAATTGTGGCGCGGCGAGCTGGCTCTGGAGCCCGCCGGCGAGGCAGCAGGCGATGCGCTCACCGTACAGTTCGCACCGATCGCCCGGCTCATGCTGGACGAATACCGTGCCAATCGTGCCAGCGCCTGGTCGCTGCCGGCCGGCGCCGATCTGCTTTTTCCCCATCTGCTTCGACTGCTCGACGAACTGCCCGACGCCAGCCAGCGCGCCCTCGCCGACTACCGCACCGACGCCGATCTGGACACGCTGACCGGTCTTGCAATGGCGCGGCTGACCCATCTGATGCAGACGGTGGCGTTCAGCCTCGGTTATCTCGCCGGGCTGCAGCGCAGCGCCGCGGACATCGCGCCCGAGCTGAAAGCCGGGCTCGACGCCTCGCTGATCGGCCGTGAATGGCCGCGCATCGCCGCCCTGCTGTCGGGCGTTGCAGCAGTCGAGGGTGAAGCGCGCGCGCTGCAGATGAACATGCTGACGACGCGCATCATCGCCGTGCTCGGCAGCATGGGCCTGCATGCCCGCGCGGGCGACGACGGCAACGTGTGGATGGATGTGGCGGCAACGCTGCATTAGCGGACGCTTGGCGGCAAACCGCGCGGCACAGGATCACTGCAGGACCACTCGGTACGGCAAGAAAACCGTCACGTTACGATCAAGCCATTGCAACGGGCTTCATTTAACTTCGCGGCTCGGCAAGGTCACGCATCACGGATGCGGACCGGTTTGCCGAATGACACAGTCCCGCGAAAGCGCGGGTCGCACCGCACAAGGCCCCAGGATGACACCCCGAGTTCTGCACCACGCTGCCAACGACACCCGCTTCCATCCGTTTCCGCTTGCCCGTCCGACGCCGCGGCTGACACTGATCCAGCACGCGCCTGCGGCGACGATGCCGTTCGCGCACCTCGCCCCCTTCGCCGACTTTGAATTCATGCTCGCCGACAGCGAGGCCGATCTGACTGCCGCTGCAGCGCTGGTCGAACAATGCTACGGCTGGCGCGGTTATCCGGCGCAGCGGCCCGAATCGACAACCGGCGAAACAACCTTGCTGGTACGCAGGGCCGGCCGCCTGGTCGGCACGGTGACGGTGCGCTGCGGTGTCACGCAGCGCCTGCACGCCGAAAGCGGCTTCGCGGAACACGTCGGCGCGCTGCGCGAGCAGGGCTGCCGGCTGATCGAATACACACGCTTTGCGATCGATCGCGAAGTGCTGACGCGCACCGGGCAGGAGATCGATCTGGCATTCGAACTGATACGCCGCGCGCTGCGGCTGGGCCAGGTGTCGCTGGCAGCGACCGATGCAGTAATCGAAGTGAATCCGCGTCATGTGCGCTATTACCAGCGTGCCTTCGGCTTTCGGGCGTTCGGGGCCGAACGCCGGTGCGAACGCGTCGGCGCGCCGGCGCGGCTGCTGCACCTGAACCTGTCGGCGCTTGATCCGGCCAAGTGGCCCGTACTGGCGCTGCACTGAGGCGGGCTGCTGACCGCAATCCGGGATCGAGCGATCAGCGCACAGGCAGTATTTCCGACGCCACCGCCTCGCCCTGAACGCCCCGGAAGCCCAGCGCGTGCAGTGCTGCCAGGGTTTCGGCATGTTCCACCGCGACGGCGACCGGCAGGATGGACAGGGCGGATGCAATGCCGGTCAGCGAGGACACGTAAGCCCCCGAATCCGGATTGAGCAAGGCTTCGCGCGTCAGCGTGACCGAAAACTTTACGTGCTGCGGCCGCAGGCGGCGCAACAGGCTCAGTGCGTTGGCGTGCAGGCCGAAGTGCTTGATGCCGATCGCCAGCCCGCGCGACTGCGCCAACTGGGCAAATGCTTCGGCTGCGTCGGGGTCACCGAGCAGGGCGACCTCGGAAAATTCGAGGATGAAACTTCCGCGACGGGTGTCGTGCCGGTAGCCGCCGACCCAACGCAGGATGTCGGGATCGACGAGCGCCGCGGCGCTGACATTCACCACCGTTGCCAGACCGTCCCGTCGCGCCTGCGCGTGCTCCAGCGCGCGCATCAGGCAGGCGCTGTCGAGCGCGGCCGATACACGGGCTTCGCCGGCGTAGGTCATGTATTCGGCAGCGCGGATCAAGCGGTCGCCCGCATCGAGTGCGGCGCGCAACTCGACATGAAGCGCGCCGGCGACGCCGCTGGCATCGAGCCCACGCGTGGCCTGCGACGCGAAGGCGATGCGCCCCTGCCCGATCAGATCCCGCACGGTGCCGCGTACCGCACCGCCTGCCGATTCGATGTCCTGCGTGTGCGCCAGCGGGAATTCGTGCGTGTCGCCCGGCAGCCACAGGTGCAGCGCGCGGTCAGCCGCGGCCAGCCAGCGCGCGGCGTCACAGTCGCTTCCGCAATCGGCAGCGCCGCCGCGCCAGGCGTCGGGATCAGCGGTACCGGCTGCACGCGCCAGCCCGTTGAGCCGCGCGCGCAGTGCCACAAGCACCTGTCGTGCCGGCGCTTCGGTGGTGTCGACGAGCAGCGCAAAACAGGCGCCTTCGACCCGACCGCACATGCCGCCATTGGCAGCGTCGCGGATGTAGTGGGCGGATTCGGTCAGCAAGTCATCAACCGTCTGCCGGCCGTACTGATGATTCAGATCTTCCAGCCCGTCGATGCGCAGCAGCGCGAGCCAGCCGGTGCGCTGACCGGCTTCGATGCGGGCTTCGAGTGCCGCTCGGAAGCCGCGACGGTTGGCCAGCCCGGTCAGTTCATCGACCAGCGCCTGGTCGCGGAAGCGCTCGGCGCGGGAGGATTCGGCGTCGAGCGCCTGTGCCAGCGCACCCAGCATGCGGTTGAAGGCGCCGACCAGCGGCTGCAGTTCGGTCGGCACGCGGGCTTCGTCGATCGGCATGAATTTGCGTGAAGCGGCCGCCACGGCCGAGCGCTGGACGCGACGCAGCGGCCTGAGTCCCCAGCGCAGCGCGGCCAGACCGAGCGCGGCGGCCACCGCCAGCCCGCCGCCCATCCAGACCAGCAGGGTTTGCGCGATGGTCCACAACTGGAGGTAGGCCCAGTGCGGATGCGGTTCGACCAGAACGCTGCCCGCGATGCGCCAGCCGGCCATGATGTCCGCCGTCTGGGCGCCGGACGCCAGCGGCAGCAGGTCAACGAACCACTGCGGCGCGCCACCGGCGAGCCGGGCCGGCGCTTCGCGGCTGGCAACGATGCGCTGCTGCGCGTCACGCACCGTGATGCGGCGCAGATAGCTCTGGTCGAACACCGGCTCGACAAGGCTTTCGGCATTCTGCAGCGACGGTACGCCACCGGCGGTCAGCGCGACGGTCAGCGACAGCGCGATCGATTGCGCCTGACTGGCCATCTGCGCTTCGACACGGTCGCGCGACACCCACAGCGCGGTCAGCAGTGCCGCGATGAAAGCCGCCACACCGACGCCAAGCAGCGCTGCCAGCAGACGCACGCGCAGGCTGTTCATCACTTCACCTCCGCACGCACGCGGTCGAGCAGTTCGCGCCACTTGCGCAGTTGCTGCGGCGAACCCAGTTCGCGGTCGCCTCCGCCCTGCACCTTCCAGACGCGGTCATCGTTGAAGCTGTACACCGGCGTCAGGTCGGGCCGCTCGGCAGCCGGCATGAAGCGCTTTTCTAGGTTGTCCATCACCCAGGGTTCGGCGCCAGGCTCGGGGTAGTAGGCGAGGACCATGTGGTTTTCCAGCCGTCCGTCGCGCAGCAGACGCACATAGGTGATGCGCAGCTTGTCGGCCGGCATGCCCAGTTCGCGCAGCGCGAAGTATTTGGCCAGCGCATAGTCTTCACAGTCGCCGGCGGCGAGCGAGGCGAATTCGACCGGGGTGGCCCAGTAGTCTTCCGATTTCCAGAGCACCGGGTCGGTCACGTAACGCGCCCGGTTGGCGATCTGGTTGATGCGCTCGACGCGCAGTGCCTCGTCGGCAATGTGGCCGGCAGCGTTCAGCGATTCGGCCAGTTCGGCCATGCGCGGTCCCGCCTTGCTGCCAAATCGCGCGTCCATGCGCTGTTGCAGTTCAGCGCGCACGACCAGCAGATAGCCCTGATAGGTGAAGGCCGTGGCCTGCGCCGCGCCGACAGCCGTGACCGCCACGAGCGCACACGCGACCCAGCCGCGCGCGCGAAGCAGGCGGCGGGGCAGCGATATTGACGGGTTTGTGGTGGCCGGCATCCGGGAACATCCAGGGACAGTTCTCCTTTAACGGTCGCAAGCCCGCCCGGCTTGACCCGGCGCGCGTCACCAGAACTGCCACTGGCCGGAGTGGATGACCCACAGGCCGAGCAGAAGGTTGGTCACGCCGTGCGAAACGATGGGCAGCCACAGGCGCCCGGTGGCGCGATACAGCCAGCCATAGACCAGACCGGCGACGATGCCGGCCGCCCACTGGCCGTGCTCGAAGCCGAACGCGATCGAACTGAACAGCACACTGCGCAGCGTAACCGACTGCGCCACGACGGTCAGGAAGTTCGGGTTGTCGAGCCAGCGCATGATGAAGGAACGCCAGAACAACTCTTCCATGATGGGCACGACAACCGCGGCACCGAAAATGCGGATGACGACCAGCGTCATGATCAACGCGCCGGCGTCGTCCAGCGGCTTGTAGCCCTCGCCAGGCTTGAATGCGAAGGGCGGGAAATCGAGCCAGATCCACAGCGCCCAGACCGCGACGCCCAGCACCACGGCAACCAGCCAGGCGGATACACCGGACAGGGATGGCGGTGCAGCCGGTGCGGCGGCTCGCAGCTCGATGTAGTCGCGGCTGAACACCGCCAGTGCAGCGATCACGCAGGCGATCTGCAGCGCATACATCCAGCGCGGGTCGACGTCGAGCGCCCCGGCGAGCGGTGCGGCGATGATGAGGAACAGGATGTAGAGCGCGAACGGCAGGATGCGCGCCAGCGCGGCACGGCGCGGTGTGATCGTGGAACTCATGTCGGAAGGATGACGCGACGGACCGGTTTCGGGACAGTGCATGATAAGGCCGCCGTGCGACAGTCAGATGGCAGCGCTGCACGGTCGGCTGGTATCGGAACGTCGGTCAGCCGGCCGGATACCAGCGCGGCAACCACCCGGCCTCGTCGACCGCCGCAACGAAGGGCGGCGCGATGTCGCAACCGGGCATCCAGACCGGACGCCCGTCGACGCACACGATGGGTACGCGATCACGCAACCAGGGCGGCAGGCCGCATTCCTGCGCGATCTGCTTGATGCCGGCACGCGGCCGCCCCGGACCGCGCGGCAGACGGTCGCCGGGCGCCCGGGCACGCACGGTGACATGCGCCTGCGCAACGACCGATGCTGCCAGCCCCTGCCCGCAGACCGGTTCGAAACGGATCTGCCCGGCACCCCATGCCTGCACCGGCTCCCCCGACCACTTCCGCTCGGCAGGCGGATCGAAGTCGGGCATCAGCCACAGCGCGCCGCGATGGCTGATGCCCGCCACACCGGCGTGCGCCACCGGACAGGCCGAGGTGGCCTGCGCCACTGCGAGTTGACGGCGCCATTCGTCCAGCCAGGGTTCGTTGGGCAACGTGCGCGCGCCATGCTGCCGAAGCAGCCAGCGCAGCAGATTGCGCTGGCGCGCGGCGTCGAGCGCGATCAGACCGTCGATCCGATAGCAGCGGCCCCACTGCGTGGCCTCGGCGAGGGCTTCGGCGTCGCGCGCGGCAAGGCCGTCGAGCAGGGTTTGCGCTTCGGCCAGACGACGCGCGACGCCGGACATCGCTTCGGCCGCACGCGGCCAGCGCGAGGTCAGCACCGGCAGGACGTCGCGGCGCAGGTAGTTGCGGGCGTAGCGGGTGTCGGCATTGGATTCGTCATCGATCCAGCGCAGGCCGTGCGCCTGTGCATGGGCTTCGAGCGCGCTGCGCGGCACGCCGAGCAGCGGCCGCAGCGTGGCAACGCGATCGCCATCGGCGGCACGCCACGCGGGCATGCCGGCCAGCCCGAGCAGGCCAGCGCCACGCACCATGTTGTGCAGCAGCGTTTCGGCCTGATCGTCGGCGTGGTGGGCGGTCAGCAGCGTGTCGAGGCCGCGGTCATGCGCATGGGTGTGCAGCGCCGCGTAGCGCGCGTCGCGTGCGGCACATTCGAGACCGTCGGGCGAGGCACGCGACACTTCGACGCGCAGCACACTGAACGGCAGGTCGAGCGCCCGGCACTGCGAAGCGCAGACGTCTGCCCAGATATCTGCGTTCGGGCTGAGGCCGTGGTGGACGTGGGCACATTCGAGCTGCCAGTCGTGCTGCGCGCGCAGCGCCGCCAGACCATGCAGCAAGACGGTTGAATCGAGTCCGCCGCTGAAGCCGAGCAAAAGCCGGCTGGCCTCGGTGCAGTGCGCCGCGAGTGCGCCGGCAAGCTGGCCGGACAGATCAGGCGACGGCCTGCTCCTTGAATTTGCCATAGGACATCAGTCGCTCGATACGGCGCTCCACCAGCTGTGACGGGGTCAGGTCGGCAAGCTGGCGCTGCGCTTCGGCCAGGGCGCGCTTGAGCGATGCGGCCACCGTGACGTGGTCGCGGTGGCCGCCGCCAGCCGGTTCGTTCACCACCTTGTCGATCAGGCCAAGTGTTTTAAGGCGCGACGCGGTGATGCCCATGATTTCTGCGGCATCGGCCGCCTTGTCGGCGCTTTTCCACAGGATGGACGCACAGCCTTCCGGCGAAATGACCGAGTACGTCGAGTACTGCAACATCATCAACGTGTCAGCCACGGCGATCGCCAGTGCGCCGCCGGAGCCGCCCTCACCGATGATGGTGGCAATGATGGGGACGCGCAGTTCGGCCATGGCGTAGAGGTTGTGGCCGATGGCTTCGGACTGGCCGCGCTCTTCGGCGTCGATGCCCGGATAGGCGCCCGGTGTGTCGATGAAGGTGAACACCGGCATGCCGAATTTTTCAGCCAGCTTCATCAGGCGCAGCGCCTTGCGGTAGCCCTCGGGACGCGGCATGCCGAAATTGCGATGGATCTTTTCCTTCGTGTCGCGCCCCTTCTGGTGACCGATCACCATGCAGGCATGGCCGTTGAAGCGGGCGATGCCACCGACGATGGCGTGATCGTCCGCGAACGAGCGGTCGCCATGCAGTTCCTGGAACTCCGTGAACATCAGGCGGAAGTAATCGAGCGAGTACGGACGCTGCGGATGGCGCGCCACCTGGGCAATCTGCCAGGGCGTGAGCTTGGCGTAGATGTCCTTGGTGAGCGACTGGCTCTTTGCTTCAAGCCGGGCGATCTCTTCCGAAATATCGACCGCCGAATCGTCCTGCACGAAACGCAACTCCTCGATTTTCGCCTCAAGTTCGGCGATCGGCTGTTCAAAATCGAGAAAGGTGGTTTTCATCGGCGGAGTGGGCTGAATCAGAAAGGAAGGCGATTTTACCGCGTACGCCTGCTGTTCGGTCGGCAATGCGCTGTCCGGAGTCCGGGTGCTGGATCGAGAGGGGACTGCACGGAGGTGGAGCGCGCGCCACGGAGCCGCGGCGCAGCGAGGTGGCTACTTGATGCGGCGAAGGTGCGAGCGGCCGACCGGCTTGTCCGGTGTGGTGAGCACGGGCTGCTCGCTGCGCTCGGAGGCCGCCACCGGCGCCGCATCGGCACGAACGGTCTGCCCCGCTGTGACTTCAAATGCCATGCCGTGACCGTTTTCGCGCGCATAGATCGCAGCGACACAATCGATTGGAATGGTCAATTCCTGCGCGACGCCACCGAAACGCGCCGAGCAGGTGATCAATTCGTTACCCATGACCAGTTGATGCACCGCTTCGCGC
The DNA here is from genome assembly GCF_030696805.1 of Methyloversatilis sp. Taxonomy (GTDB): domain Bacteria; phylum Pseudomonadota; class Gammaproteobacteria; order Burkholderiales; family Rhodocyclaceae; genus Methyloversatilis. The sequence goes on from NZ_JAUYRO010000057.1 coordinate 28,119, forward strand.
CCGATGTTCAGGATGATCTGACCATCCTTCACGTACTGGCGAGGGACGCCCGCGCGCTCGTCGACGACGACCGCGATATAGGGCGTGAGCCCCTGGTCCGCACACCAGTCAAACAGCGCACGGAGCAGGTAGGGCTTGGTCGAAACGGAACTCATCACATCCATGCAATTTGAACGAATACTCCGGGCAGTCTAGCGACGCATCACTTTTTCTGACGGCGTCAGCGCATCAATGAACCCTTGGCGGGAAAAGATACGTTCAGCGTACTTCATCAGCGGCGCAGCAGACTTGGGAAGTTCGATACCGTAGTGGTCAAGTCGCCATAGTAATGGAGCAATGGCAACGTCCAGCATGGAAAATTCCTCGCCCAGCATGTACTTCTGCTTGGCGAAGATCGCCGTGAGCTCGGTAAGACGATCGCGCAGGTGCGCGCGGGACTTGTCAGCCGTACGCGCATTCTTTTCCAGCGGCTCGATGTGCGAGAACAGTTCGTTCTCTACCGTATGCAGAAGCTGCCGTGCGCGAGCCCGCATGATCGGGTCAGGCGGCATCAATTGCGGGTGCGGAAAACGCTCGTCAATGTACTCATTGATGATGTTGGAGTCATACAGGATGAGGTCGCGATCAACCAGCACCGGCACGCGGTTATAGGGATTGATGACCGCAATGTCTTCCGGCTTGTTGTACAGGTCGACATCAATGACCTGGAAATCCATGCCTTTTTCGTAGAGGACAATACGGCAGCGATGGGAAAAGGGATCGGTGGTCCCCGAGTACAGATTCATCATCGTGTTGACACCCCAGGAGTACTCGGCATCCCGCACCACGCGACGTACGCGTGATGGGGTCGCTTCGCGATGACCGAGAGCTTGCATGACTTTCGGGCGTATTTGATTAATGGACGTCTTTCCAGTACTCACGCTTGAGCAGGTATGCCAGCGTGAGCAGGACGGAAAGACCGAGGATGACGAGCAGGCCGGTCTGGCGACGCTTTTCGGCGCCGGGTTCGGCCATGAAAACAAGATAGGCAACCAGATCGCCGATCGCCGAATCGTACTCTGACTTGCTGAGCTTGCCCGGTTTCGTCAGTTCGATCTGCAGCGAATCGACTTCGCCGCCGTGGCCATCCGATACCTTCACGTGCCTGGCAGTCTGCTCGCCCTGAAGTTCGTACAGGACGTGCGGCATGCCAACGTTGGCAAAGGCTGTGTTGTTCCAGCCGGTCGGGCGCGCGTCGTCGCGGTAGAAGCCGCGCAAGTAGGTATACAGCCAGTCTGCGCCACTTCCGTCGCCCGAGGCGCGCGAACGCGCCACGACGCTCAGGTCGGGCGGCGCCGCGCCGAACCACTTGATGCCGTCGGCGCGCGTCATGCCGACGCGCATCGTTTCACCGACCTTGTCGGCGGCGAACAGCAGGTTGTCTTTTATCTGCTCGTCCGTCAGACCGACGTCGTTCAGGCGGTTGTAACGCATGTACGAGGCCGAGTGACAGTTCAGGCAGTAATTGACGAACATCTGTGCACCGCGCTGGATCGCGAGGGCGTCACGGAATTTCTCCGTTGGCGCGCGATCGAGTTGAACGTGACCGCCTGCGGCCATTGCAACCAAGGGGGCGAACAGGGCGCCCAGAAACAGGTTTTTGAGTTGTTTCATGATCTGTCTGGCTTTCAGTGTCCGGTCACGCGATCAGGTACGGGCTTCGTCTTGTCTATCGCGGTGTACCAAGGCATCGCGATGAAGAACAGGAAGTAGATGATCGTGCAGATCTGCGACACCAGCGTGCCCATCGGCGTCGGTGCCTGCACGCCCAGGTAGCCCAGGATCAGGAAGGCAATGATGAAGATGGTCAGCGCCGCCTTGTAGATCGGGCCGCGGTAGCGGATCGACTTCACCGGCGAGCGATCGAGCCACGGCAGCAGGAAGAAGATCATCACGGACAGGCCCATGAAGATCACGCCCCACAGCTTCGCATCAACCCAGAAGAAATTCACCGTGTTGGCGCGAAGGATCGAATAGAACGGGGTGAAGTACCAGACCGGGGCGATGTGCGACGGCGTCTTCAGCGGATCTGCCGGAATGAAGTTGTTGTATTCCAGGAAGTAACCGCCAAACTCGGGGGCGAAGAACACCACTGCGGAGAAGCAGATAAGAAAGACCACGACGCCGACGATGTCCTTCACCGTGTAGTACGGGTGGAACGGAATACCGTCGAGCGGAATACCGGTTTTGGGGTCCTTGTGCTTCTTGATGTCCACACCGTCCGGGTTGTTCGAGCCGACTTCGTGCAGCGCGATGATGTGCGCAGCAACCAGGCCGATCAGCACCAGCGGCACCGCGATCACGTGGAACGAGAAGAAGCGGTTCAGCGTTGCGTCACCGATCACGTAGTCGCCACGCAGCCAGATCGACAGGTCGTTGCCGATGACCGGAATGGCCGAAAACAGGTTGATGATGACCTGGGCGCCCCAGTACGACATCTGTCCCCAAGGCAGCAGGTAGCCCATGAAGGCCTCCGCCATCAGCAGCAGGAAGATCGCGCAACCGAAGATCCACACCAGTTCGCGCGGTTTGCGGTATGAGCCGTACATCAGGCCGCGGAACATGTGCAGATAGACCACGACGAAGAACGCCGAAGCGCCGGTCGAGTGCATGTAGCGGATCATCCAGCCCCATGGCACGTCGCGCATGATGTATTCGACACTGGCGAACGCCACCGGAACGCCCGACGCGTTCAGCGACGCATCCGGCTTGAAGTGCATTACCAGGAAAATGCCTGTGACGACCTGAATCACCAGCACGAGCAGTGCGAGCGAACCGAAGAAGTACCAGAAGTTGAAGTTTTTCGGCGCGTAGTACTCCGCCAGATGTTCCTTGTACATCGAAGTCAGCGGGAAACGCTGGTCGATCCAGCCCAGCAGGCCGGTAGTCGTTACAACCTTTTCGCCTGCCATCGCTCAACCCTCCTTGGTGTCCTGACCAACCAGGATTCGGCTGTCGGACAAAAACATGTACGGCGGCACCGGGAGGTTATCCGGTGCCGGCATTGCCTTGAATACGCGACCTGCGAGGTCGAAGCTCGAGCCGTGGCAGGGGCACACGAATCCGGCGACGTCGCCGAGCTGCGCGTTGGAACCCGAAGCGAACGGGCCCGAAGGCGAACAGCCGAGATGGGTACAGATCGCCACGAGCACGGCGAACTCTGCGCGATCTTCGCGAGCGCGCTGGACGTTGCGGGCGTATTCGGGGGTGAATTCGGACGGGTTGCGTTCCGATTTGGGATCAGCGAGCTTGTCCTCGATCTTCGCGAGGGCTTCGAGCTGTTCCGGCGTACGACGCAGGATCCACACCGGTTTACCCTGCCACTCGACAGTGGTCATTTCGCCCGGAGCGAGTTTGGACACATCCACCTCGACCGGCGCACCTGCGGCTTTCGCACGCTCCGACGGCGCCAGACTGGTCAGGAAGGGTACTGCGACTGCAAGTCCTGCAACGCCACCCGCACAGGCGGTTGCCACGAGCAGATTGCGGCGCCCGCAATCCATTTTTTTCTCATTGCCACTCATGCTTCACCCCGTCGAAACAATTGATTCTGCGCAACCTGCGATTATACCCCCAAGCGACGACTGCTTTAAACCCCCAACGGCCTTCCGGTACCACGGAACATTGCGATGCAAGCCCATCGTGTAGCACGCAGGCTCAAACCGCACCCAGCTCGCGCATGCGCGCGATGCGTTCCGGTGCAATTCCCAGGTCGGCTAGCACCTCATCCGTGTGCGCGCCGAGCCCGGGGCCGATCCAGTTCGTTCCGCCCGGCGTTTCCGACAGCCGCGGCACCACCGCTGGCGCTTTGAATGGTCGGCCGTCCGGCAGTTCCAGCGTTTCGAACATTGCGCGCGCGAGAAACTGCGGATCGGCGACGATGTCTTCGATCGAATACACCCGGCTGACCGGTACGTCTGCCTCGCCCAGCGCGCGCAGCACTTCTTCGCCATCGCGCTCGGCCACCCAGGCGTCGATCAGCGCATAGATTTCGTCGCGTCGCGCATCGCGGCCTGCGTTGTCGGCGAGTGAAGGGTCGGCGGCGAGATCAGGGCGACCGAGGGCAACCATCAGGCGCTTGAAGATCGCGTCGCCGTTGCCGCCGATGATGATGTGGCGGCCGTCACGGGCCGTATGGGTGTTGGACGGCGTGATGCCGGGCATGATGTTGCCGGTTCGGCCGCGGATGAAGCCGAAAACGTCGAACTCCGGCAGCATGCTTTCCATCATCGCGAACACGGCTTCATACAGTGCGACGTCGACGGTCTGGCCCTGCCCTGCTCCCCGTCCGCCGGTGGCATCGCGGTGGCGCAGTGCCATCAGTGCGCCGATGACGCCCCACAGCGCTGCGATGGAGTCACCGATTGAAATGCCGACCTTGACCGGCGGCCGGTCGGGGAAGCCGGTGATGTAGCGCAGGCCGCCCATCGATTCACCTATGGCACCGAAACCGGGCTGTTCGGCCATCGGCCCGGTCTGTCCGAAGCCGGACAGACGGACGATGACCAGCGATGGATTCAGTTCGCGCAGCACTGCTTCGGGCAGGCCGAGCTTGTCCAGCACACCGGGGCGGAAATTTTCGACCAGTACGTCGGCGTCGGCCAGCAGGCGACGCAGCACGTCGATACCATCGGGGTGCTTCAGGTTGAGCGTAACCGACTTCTTGTTGCGCGCCTGCACGAACCACCACAGCGACGTTCCTTCGTAAAGCAGACGCCATTTTCGCAGCGGATCGCCGCCGTCCGGCGATTCGATCTTGATCACATCGGCGCCGAATTCGGCCAGGATGCGCGACGCAAACGGACCGGCGATCAAGGTGCCCAGTTCGACCACCTTCAGGCCGGACAGTGGTCTGACGGCGGTGTCACTCATGCTGGCCGGCGCTCCGACAGCGCCTGGGCGATGGTGCCGATGTCGGTATGCTCCAGTTCGCCGCCGACCGGCAGGCCACGCGCGATTCGGCTTACCGCAAGACCGCGCGCACGCAGCATTTCGCCAAGGTAGTGCGCGGTGGCTTCGCCTTCATTGGTGAAGTTGGTGGCGAGGATCACTTCGGTCACTTGAGGGTCGGCCGCGCGTTCCAGCAGGCGATCGAGCCTCAGCTCGCGCGGGCCGACGCCTTCCAGCGGAGCGATGCGCCCCATCAGGCAGTAATACAGGCCGGCATAACTCTGCGTCTGCTCCATCATCAGCATGTCGGCCGGGCTTTCGACAACGCACAGCAGCGATGCATCGCGGCGCGGCGATGCGCAGCGCTCACACACCTCGAGTTCGGTGAAGGTGTTGCAGCGCGCGCAATTGTGCAGCCGGGTCAGCGCCTGACCGAGCGCGCGGGCCAGCTTTTCGGCGCCCTGCCGGTCACGCTGCAGCAGGTGAAAAGCCATGCGCTGTGCGCTTTTCGGGCCGACTGACGGCAGGCAGCGCAGCGCGTTCACCAGCTCGTCCAGAACACCCGGCGTCATCCGTGCAGTACGGTTATCAGAACGGCAGCTTGAAGCCGGGTGGCAGGTTCAGACCGGATGTGAAGCCGGCCATCTTTTCTGCCGTGGTCGTCTCGACCCGACGCACTGCGTCGTTCACCGCAGCGGCCAGCAGGTCTTCGAGCATTTCGCGGTCGTCCATGACCGAAGGGTCGATGCTGACGCGACGCACGTCGTGCTTGCAGGTCATGACGACCTTCACCATGCCGGCGCCGGACTGGCCCTCGACCTCGACGGTCGCCAGCTGGTCCTGCATCTTCTTCATGTTTTCCTGCATCTGCTGGGCCTGCTTCATCAGGCCACCGATGCCACCTTTCATCATGGTGCGATCCTCAAAGTGGTTTTATCGAGTCTTCGATCAGCCGGGCATCGAACTGTTCAATGACCTGCTGCACGAAGGGGTCGTTCCGCATCGCCTCGCGCGCCTGCTGTTCGCGCGCCTGCTGTTCGGCGGTCAGCCGCTGCGCCACGGTCTGAGACACCGGGGCGCCGTGTTCAAATTGAAGCTGGACCGGCATACCGAGCGCGTCCTGCACGGCGGCACGCAATTTGTCCTGCGCGCTGCTGACCAGGTGCGCCATCTCGCGCGGCAGGCGCAACCGGATGCGTCCGCCGTCGCTGCCCAGCCATTCGCACTGATGCGCGAGCTGGCGCGTCAGTGCGACGATGTCGAGCCGGTCAACCAGCGCATGCCAGTCTTCATTGGAGTGCAGCACCGCGGCTCCGGCCTTGGCCTCGGTGGGAACGGTTGATGGCACAACCGCCGCCGGAAACGCGGAAGGCGCCTCTTTGTGCCGCGGAGCGGGTACCTGCGCAAGCGGTTCGCGCTCGACCGGCGTGGGCGCGACGACCGGCGGTAGCGGTGCACTGGCGCGGGCCACCCGTGGTGGCGCCTGCAGCGCGGCGCTGTGCCCGCGCGGCGTGGCAGCCAGCGGCGGCGGATTGTCGGGGCGGAAGGCCAGCAGGCGCAGCAAGGTCATCGAAAAACCGGTCAGCTCGTCCGGCGCCATCGGCAGATCATTGCAGCCCTGCACGACGATCTGGTAGGCCAGCTGCACCGATTCGGCGTCCATCGCCTCGACGTACGGCGCCAGACGCAGGCGCTCGTTTTCGTCGGTGATGGCGTCAGGTACCCGCTGCGCCATGGCGACGCGGTGCAGCAGCACGGCCAGTTCGCGCAGCGCCTGATCGAAATCGACGCTGCGCGTCCGCATCTGTTCGGTCAGCGCCATCAGTGCCGTCCCGTCGCCGGCGATGATCGCATCGAGCACGAGGTAGAGGTGTTCGTCACCAACGGTGCCCAGCATGTCTAGCACGTCCTGCTCGATCAGCCGTCCGGCGCCATGGGCAATCGCCTGATCGAGCAGCGACAGCGCGTCGCGCATTGATCCGGCTGCCCCCTTGGAAATCGGCCGCAGTGCCGCCGGCTCGTATTCGACCTGTTCGGCATCGAGCACGGAGGCGAGGTGTCGCACGATGGCGTCGGGCTGCATCTGCTTCAGATTGAACTGCAGGCAGCGGCTCAGGACCGTGACCGGGATCTTCTGCGGGTCAGTGGTAGCAAGGATGAATTTCACATGCTCGGGCGGCTCTTCGAGCGTCTTCAGCATCGCGTTGAAGGCGTGGCCGGTCAGCATATGGACTTCGTCGATCATGTAGACCTTGTAGCGGCCGCGCGCCGGCGCGTAGGCCGCCTTTTCGAGCAGGGCCGCCATATCGTCCACGCTGCGATTGGACGCGGCGTCCATCTCGACGTAGTCAACGAAGCGCCCGGCGTCTATTTCGGTGCAGGCTGCGCAGACGCCACAAGGTTTCGCCGTGATGCCGGTGTCGCAGTTCAGGCTCTTGGCAAGGATGCGGGCGATTGTCGTCTTGCCGACGCCGCGCGTGCCGGTGAACAGGTAGGCGTGATGCAGGCGTTGCTGTTCCAGGGCATGGGTCAGCGCGCGCACGACGTGGTCCTGACCGATCAGCGTGTCGAAGCTGCGGGGACGCCACTTGCGCGCTAGAACCTGATAACTCATCGGAACGCTGGCGGGAGGGGAACCGGGAACGGATCCAGCAAAAAAGGGAGGGGTGGCGAGCCTGACCCCCGGCACTCATGGTGAGCAGCTGTGGCTGCTTCCTTCCGGATCTGACCAGATTCACCGCGCCACGATGCGGGGAGACCCGCCACGCCGAATGATAACCCGAGCCACCCGACTTGGGCGACACCGACGGCAAATTAGCCGCCGCCGCGCTGGAAGTGTCGGTCGAAGCGTGCCATGAACTCCTGCATCACGGCGCCGTCACGGGACGGAAAATCGATCTGCACGCGCAGCCTGGGAAGGCTCAGCAGACCGATGTTCAGCGCAGGCAGCTCGTCGGCGGTCAGCTGCCAGGTCTTGCCGCAGACCTGCTCGCCACGGTGCACCAACGGCAGACCGACCGCACCGGGAAGCATGCCGAAAAACTCGGCGCGACCGATGCTCATGACGCGTTCGACGCGCCCCGATTCAAGTTCGGCCGGCTTCAGCGGAAACGCCATGCTCACCCGCCAGCCACCGGCGGCCAGATGGCCAGCACGTCATTTTCGACCAGCGGATGCGCGTCGCGGCTGGCGGGCGGAATGTAGTGGCCATTCACCAGCACCAGATGGACCAGGCGCTTGGGCAGCTGATGGCGATCGATGAGGTCGCCGACGGTGGTGCCGTCGGCGACTTCCATCGGCCACTCGTTGGTGCGCTTGGCCTCGTCCGGAAGATGATCCGACAGCGAGGCATACAACTTCAGCGTCACCCGCATCGTCAGTGCGCGGCCCCGGCGAGCGGCGCAGCACTCTGCGCCTGGGCACTCGACAGATAGGCTTCCATGACGCGCAGCGGGTCCTGCATCAGACGTTCCTTCCAGGTGCCGAGCGGCGTACGCGTCTGGATCAGACCGCGCAGCACACCGACGTGGTCGGTCAGGCCGATCGAGGTCGCACCGACCAGCACGTCTTCCTTGAACTGCAGGCTGATGTAGCGGAAGCGCTTGTCGTCGATCATTTCGACCGCATCGCCACCGTCAGCGCCCCACCACTGACCGAAGGACGCGGAAATCAGGCCCAGCGTATCGAGCACATTGATCGCCATGGTGCCCTGCGAGCGCGTGCTGCGACCGGCCATGTTCATGGCGGCGACGCGTCCCTGATCGACCGCGTTCGGCTGGATGGCGTTGACCAGACGTTCGCCGGTCGAAAAATCGATCGCTTCAGCCACATCTCCCGCTGCGAAAACGCCCGGCACATTGGTTTCGCAGCGTTCGTCGATCAGGATGCCGGTCGCGCAGGCGACGCCGCTGCCTTCGAGGAAGGCGACGTTGGGCTTGACGCCGGCGGCCGCGATGATCAGGTCGGCGACCACTTCCGTGCCGTCACCCAGCGTGGCGACCAGGGCATCACCGTCCTGACGGATTGCCGTGACACGCGCCTTGGTATGGACGGTCACACCCTTCTGTTCGACCCAGCGCGCAATCATGCTGCCCGCCTTCGACGTCATCATGCGCGGCACCATGCGGTCGCCCATTTCGACGATGTCGAGCTTGACGCCACGCGAGGCAAGCGCTTCCATGATGATGCAGCCGATGAAGCCGGCGCCGATCTGCAGCACACGGGCGCCCTTCTTTGCCTTCGCCGCAATGTGGCGCGCATCTTCAAGCGTCCAGCAGCTGTGAACATTGGGCGAATCGATGCCCGGTACAGGCAGGCGCAGCGGGTGTGACCCGGTGCAGATCAGCAGCCTGTCGTACTGCAGTGCGGTGCCGTCTTCGAGATGGACCGTGCGCCCGGTGGTGTCGACCGATTTCGCGCGTCCGAGCACTTCGCGAATGCGCAGCGACTCGAAGTGGCCGTCGGTCTTGCGCAGCCAGGTGCCCTTCTCTTCGATGTTGCCGACCAGCAGATAGGGAATGGCCATGCGTGAATATGGCCGCTCCGGCTCATCGCCGATCATGACGATGTCGGCCGATGCGTCCGCGCGGCGCAGCGCCTCGGCGGCGACCACTCCGGCTGGACCATTGCCGATGATGACGTGTTTCATGTTTGTTCCTGTCGAAATGCGCCGCGCCCCGAAGGGCGCGGCGAGGTCAGGGGTAAAACCCGATCAGAGGCCCAGGCGGGCGACGGTTTCGGCAGTCGGCCGACCTTCCGGGTCCCAGCCGCGCAAGTCGTAGTACTCTGGAATCATCTTGTCGATCCCTGAAACCAGGCCCTTGGCCGGACCGACCTTGGCCGCTTCGGTCTTCAGGCGGGCCGGCAGATCGTCGTCCTTGCGCGTGAAACCGGCCGCGTTGTTGAACTGGCGCTCCATGTTCCAGATGCGCTCGCCCATGAGGTCCAGTTTTTCCATCGACCAGTCGCCTTCGCACGCCGCCTGCAATTGCGGCTGAATGTCGGACAGCGCCCAGGCAAAGGTCGTGAAAACGCACAGGCCGGTCGAATCGACCACCGCTGTCGCGTCCTGGAAGGCCTTGACCAGCGCCGGCTTGCCTTCGGTCGTCAGCGGATCGGTCTTGACCGGAATGCCCAGCACTTCGGACGAAATCGTGTATGAGCGCAGGTGGCAGGCACCGCGGTTCGAGGTGGCATAGGTCAGCCCCATGCCCTGCACGGCGCGCGCGTCGTAGGCCGGGAATTCCTGGCCCTTGACCGACATCGACAGTTCCGGATGACCGTACTTCTCGCAAAGACGCTTTGAACCGAGGCCGATGATCTTGCCGAAGCCTTCGCCGCGGGCTGTGATTTCGGTCAGATAAGTGAGCGCCTTGGCAGAACCGAAAGGCGCTTCGATGCCGATTTCTTCCTTCGTCAGCACACCCATTTCGTACAGTTCCATCACTGCACCGATGGTGGCGCCGAAAGAAATCGGGTCAAAACCGTCTTCATTGCACAGCATGGTCGCGTACTGCAGCGCATCGAGATCATCGACGCCATTGGCGCAGCCCAGCGCCCAGGCCGCTTCGTATTCCAGACCGCCCGATGCCCCCCAGTACTTCGGGCTGTTGACCACGGTGTAGTGCGTGGCGTCGATCTTGGAGATGCGACCACAGGCGATGGTGCAGCCGAAACAGGCCTGGTTGTTGATCAGTTGCGCCTTGCCATCACTCTCGCGCGGCTCGTGCATCGCTTCAGCCGAAATCTTGCGCGCGCCTTCGAACTGCACATCCTTGTGGTTGCGCGTCGGCATGGCACCGATTTCGTTGATCACGTTCATCAGCACCTGGGTGCCGTAGGTCGGCAGGCCCTGACCGGTAACCGCGTTCTCCTTGAGGATCTTCTTCTTCTCGAAGGTGACCTTCATGAATTCCTTCGGATTGGCGATGTTGCCGACACCCAGCGTGCCGCGTACCGCAATCGCCTTCAGGTTCTTCGAGCCGGCGACGGCGCCGACGCCGGAACGGCCGGCTGCACGGTGCAGGTCATTGACGATCGCAGCGTACAGCACGCCGTTTTCGCCGGTGCGGCCGATACAGGACACACGGACCTGCGGATCCTGATGTTCCGACTTGATCTGACCTTCGGTTTCCCACACGGTCTTGCCCCACAGATGGGAGGCATCGCGCAGTTCGACCTTGTCGTTCTCGATCGACAGATAGACCGGGCTCGACGCACGGCCTTCGATGATCACCATGTCCCAGCCGGCGAACTTCAGTTCGGCGCCGAAGTAGCCGCCGGAGTTCGAACAGGCGATGGCGCCGGTCAGCGGGCCCTTGGTGACGACCGAATAGCGGCCGCCTGTGGAGGCCATCGTGCCGGTCAGCGGGCCGGTGGCCCAGATGATCTTGTTGTCCGGCGACAGCGGATCGACCTTCGGATCGATTTCTGACGCCAGGTACTTCGTCGCCAGACCGCGCTGACCCAGATAGTCGTGCGCCCAATCCATGTTGAGCGGCTCGCTCGTACAGGTGCGGTCGGTCAGATTTACGCGGAGAATTTTACGTGTCCATGCCATGTCGGTATCCCTTTCGGTGGTCAGGCAGACGGATTGCCGAGCTTGTCGGCCCACTGGCGCATGCGCTCCAGCCCGGTCCAGTTGGCATCGACATAAGTGATGGCACCGGTCGGACAGGCTTCAGCGCAGGCCGGGTCACCACCGCACAGGTCGCACTTCTGCACCTTGCCGGTTTCGGCGACGTAATTCACGGTCCCGAACGGACAGGCGATCGTGCAGACCTTGCAGCCTACACAGACATCTTCGAGCACGATCTTGGCACCATTGGTCTTGTCGAGCTTGATCGCCTCGACCGGACAGGCGTGCATGCACCAGGCTTCGTCGCACTGGGTACAGGTGTACGGCACCTTGGCGCCGGTGTGGTGAAACTCGAATACCTTGATGCGCGACAGCGAGTTGTTGAAAACCCCGTAGTTCTCGAACGAGCAGGCCATTTCGCACTGCAGGCAGCTCGTGCATTTCAAGGGGTCAATATGTAGTGATTTCTGCATGTTCAGTCGCTCCTCCACATTCTGGGCGTATCACTGTGTGGTTCGACGCACGGGTGCGCCGGCTATGAAAACCGCTTCTTATTTTAGCGCCCGGATTTTCCCCGCGGGAGGCCTTTCGGCGGGTCAGCACGGGGGTTTGAGTGCGGCGGGTGTGTTCAATGCGTCCAGATGTCCAGAATCTGGACATCTGGACAGTTGCGGCGCAGACAGCGCCGCGCTGGCGCTTAGGGTTCGTAGCGCGTGTCGAGATAGCTGCGGATCGCCCACATGGCTTCCTGCGCCATCATGCCTTCGAACGGCGGCATGTACACGGCGCCATTACGCACGCGTCCGCGACGGACCGTATTGATGTAGTAATCATCGCTTTCAGCGTCCAGGGGCAGCATGCGAAGATCCGGCGCGATGCCGCCGCTGATGGCTTCCAGCCCGTGGCAGCGCGCACAGTTCTGGTTGTAGGCCGAGGTGCCGATACGGATGGCTTCCTTGTCGCCGCGGTAGGGGTTTTCCTTCCTCCATTCCTCGCCGAGCGGCTTGAGCGCGCTGACGTCGACCGCCTGGGGCACGACGTCGCCGTGTGCCTCGACGCGCAACGTGGTCGCCGCGCCCAACGTAATCAACGCGGTACAGACCAGCGTTGCCTTCAAAATCCGGTTACCTGCTTTCATCACTCCTCCGTAAATATCCGTTACTGCAACACAATATGCGGCCCCAGCCCGTTAGCAGGATGCGTGCCACGTTAAACTCGAGTAAGAGCCGAGCGGCGACACTCGCGCCGCACCGAAGACAACGCACGGCGCGGCAGGTGCGCATACAGCCGGTCGCCATGATGCCCCAGGAGTGTGGAGGCGCGTGCGCCCTAGGTGCGGCGGTGCTTCAGGCCTTACTATCTTGCATGAACAGTTTGCAGGGCACTATCAGTCGCCCGTCGCGTCACACGCCAGAGTCGGCATCACCGGCCATAGCGCGTGGTTCAAGGTTCGGAGGAGAGCATGGATTTGACAACGCCTGAAGGGGTGCGCAGTGCGCAGGCCCACGAGATCATGCGCAGCGAGGGCGAAGTACCCGCCGGGGTGCTGCCGACCCTGATCGAAACGTCGTGGAGTCGCTGCATCAGCAGCGGCCTCGACGCCGACAGTTGCAGCAAGGAAGTGGAGCGTGCGCGCCGCGACGTCCTGCTGACCGAGCGGGAGCGCAACGAATGTCTGCTCAAGCACGCCGCTCCCGTCATGAACGGCCTGTATGCGCAGATCGCGCGCTCGGGCAGCATGATCGTGCTGACCAATTCGTCCGGTTTCATCATTCATTCGGTCGGCGACCAGAGCTTTCTGGATCGCGCGTCCAAGGTCGCGCTGTCGCCGGGCGTCGACTGGTCGGAAGCAAGCAAGGGCACCAATGCCATCGGCACTGCGCTGGTCGAACAGGGGCCGGTATCGGTGCATGGCTCGCAGCACTTCTTTTCCGCCAACCACTTCCTGAGCTGCTCGGCGTCTCCGATATTCGATCCGTGCAGCCGTATGCTTGGCGTGCTCGACGTAACCGGCGATTCGCGCACGCCATCTCACCACAGCCTGGCGCTGATCAACCTTGCGGTTCAGACCATCGAGAACCAGCTTTTTGCGCATGCCTTTCCCGAAGGCTTCCTGCTGCACTGCCACGTGCAGCACGAACTGATCGGCACGGTATTCGAGGCGCTGCTTGCGTTCGACCAGGAAGGTCGCGTGCTGTCGGCCAACCGCAGCGCGTGCAGGCTGATCGGCCGCAGTCACGCCGAACTGATGAACCACAGCTTTTCGTCGATGTTCGACAAGTCGCTGAGCGCGCTGTACGACCCGCTGATGCGCGGCACCGACATCATCGAACTGCGCCTGTTCGGTGGCCGAACTCTTTTCGGCCGGCCGCGGCCGGGCGTGCTGGCACGCCCGCCGGCGCGAGTTTTCAGCATGGATGTTTCTCGCCATGACGGTTCGACAGGGACTTCGCTGCGGCCGCCAGCCGACCCTGATTGCGGCCTGGAGCGCCTGAGCACAGGTGACGCGCAGATGAATGCCGTCGTGGAAAAAGTGAAGCGCGTGCTCGGCCGCGACATTCCGGTGCTGATCCAGGGCGAAACCGGTACAGGCAAGGAACTGCTGGCGCGCGCCATCCACGACGAAGGCCCGCGTCGCGACCACAACTTCGTGGCGGTCAACTGCGCGGCTATTCCGGATGGTCTGATTGAATCAGAACTGTTCGGCTACGAAGATGGTGCGTTCACCGGCGCCCGGCGCAAGGGCTACGCCGGCCGCATCATGCAGGCCGATGGCGGCACGCTGTTCCTGGACGAGATCGGCGACATGCCGCTCGCGTTGCAGGCGCGCCTGCTGCGCGTGCTGCAGGAACGCAACGTTGTGCCGCTGGGCAGCGGCCGCGCCACACCAGTCGACCTTTCCATCATCTGCGCCACCCACCGCAAGCTGCGCGATCTGGTCGCCCAAGGCATGTTCCGCGCCGACCTTTACTACCGGCTCAACGGGCTGACCGTCATGCTGCCGCCGCTGCGCGAACGCAGTGACCTGCGCGCGCTGGTGCAGCGCATTCTCGACAGCGAGTCATCGATTCCGCGCGGCCTGAGCATAGACGACGAGGTGCTCGAGTTGTTCGAACGCCATCCGTGGCCGGGCAACATGCGCCAGCTGGCCAACCTGCTGCGCACGGCAGGCGTCATGGCGGCGGACGATGGCGTGATCGGCCGGCCGCACCTGCCGGACGACTTCATCGACGAACTGGATCATCAGCCAGCCAGCAGTGGGCTGGCAGGCGAGGGCGCGGCGGGCGCCGGTTCCCCGTGCGATCTCGATAGCCTGACACTGCGCGCAATCCGCGAGTCGCTGTCGCGCAACGACGGCAACGTCGCGGCGACGGCGCGCGAACTCGGAATCAGCCGCACCACGCTCTACCGCAAGCTCAAGGAAGGCTGACGGGCAAACCAAGTCGAAAATTGACAGGCAAAAAAAAGCCGGCCTTGCGAGCCGGCTGAAGAGCCATGTCCTGCTGAAGAGATGCCGCGCCTGAAAACACTGAAACAGACACGGCACAGGAACCAATGCAAGCGTCGTGCCTGCATCGGTCCATTCTGCAAATTACTTGTGCAGCTTGAACACCCACATCGAACCACCCTGATTCAGGTAGTTCACCTTCTTGGCGACGTCGCCACCCCACAGCGGCACGGCACCGCCCCAGCCGGTCGCGACACCGATGTACTGCTCGCCGTCCTGCTCCCACGTGATCGGGGGGGCCACGACGCCGGTGCCGGTCTGGAAGGACCACACTTCCTTGCCCGTCTTCGCGTCAGCTGCCTTCAGGAAGCCTTCCGGGGTACCCCAGAACACCAGCCCGCCCTTGGTTGTCATCACACCACCCCACAGAGGAGCGTTGTTGGTGACTTCCCACACGATCTTGCCGGTCTTCGGATCCACCGCGCGCAGGGCGCCGATGTACTTGTCCTCGATGGTCTTGATCGTGAAGCCGGCGCCCAGATAGGCCGCACCCTTCTTGTAGGTGATCGGTTCGTTCCAGATTTCCATGCCCCACTCGTTGGCCGGCACGTAGAACAGGCCGGTGTCCGGGCTGTAGGCCATCGGCATCTGGTTCTTGCCGCCCAGGAAGGACGGTGCCGAGAACACGGATTCGCCCTTCTTGCCGTCAGCGCTCTTGGCCGGGTCGCCGGGGCGGTTGGCCGGGTCGAAAATCGGCCTGCCTTCGGCGTCCAGGCCCTTGGCCCAGGTAATCTTGTTCACGAACGGGAAGCCGCGTTCGAACTTGCCGGTATTGGCATCCAGCACGTAAAAGAAGCCGTTGCGGTCGGCCTTGCCACCCATGCGCTTGCCGTTCATGTCGAAGGTGACGAATTCATTCACACCGTCGTAATCCCAGCCGTCATTCGGCGTGCCCTGGAAGTGCCACTTGATCTGACCGGTGGTCACATCGATGGCGACGGTCGAGCACGAGAACAGGTTGTCGCCGGGGCGCAAGTGGCTGTTCCACGGTGCCGGGTTGCCGGTCCCGAAGTAGGCCAGGCCCGTCTTCGCGTCATAGCTGCCGCCCAGCCAGGTGGCTGCGCCGCCGGTCTTCCACAGGTCACCGGTCCAGGTGGCGTTCAGCGTGCCGCTGATGCCGTTTTCCGTCTTGTTGCCTGCGGCGTCGTACTTGTAGCCCATGTGGCCTTCGACCGTCGGGCGGACCCACACCAGCTTGCCGGTCTTCGGATCGCGTGCCTCAACGCGGCCGATGACGCCGAATTCACCACCGGACACGCCAGTCAGCAGCAGGCCCTTGGCGATGATCGGGGCGGCGGTATTCGAGTAGCCGGCCTGATAGTCGTCGATCTTTTCCTTCCACACGACCTTGCCGGTGTTCTGGTCGAGCGCAACGAGTTGTGCGTCCAGCGTGCTGAAGATGACCAGGTCGCCGTAGGCGGCGGCGCCACGATTCACCACGTCGCAACACGGCATGATGCCGTCCGGCAGGCGGTGTTCGTACTGCCACAGCTTGGTGCCGGTCTTGGCGTCCAGCGCGTACAGGCGCGAGTAGGAGCCGGTCACGTACATCTTGCCGTTGATGATCAGCGGCTGCGATTCCTGGCCGCGCTGCTTTTCACCACCGAAGGAGAAGGACCAGGCCGGAACCAGGTTCTTGACGTTCTTCACATTGATTTTGTCGAGCGGGCTGTAGCGCTGACCTTCGGTGCCCATGCCCCACGACAGGATGCTGGTCGTGGTCTTGGCGTCGGCTTCGATGTCCTTGTCGGTGACGCCGGCCATGACTTGCGGTGCGGCCAGCGCGGCGAATGCAGACAGCAGGACGCCGGACAGCGTCGTGGTACGCAAACCTTTCATACTTCCTCCTCAGTGGTGAGTTTGTCTCTTGTTTGCCGGGATGTCTTCCCTTGATCGGCTAGCAGCGATCGCAAGAAGCGGGCCAAGTACAAACGAGGGGGAAATACGGTCGCACCGCCTTGCGAGCGGCGCGAAACAGGTCAGGTGTTCATTTTTGTTTCAATCGGGAGGGCGCAGCAGTGCTCAGCGTCTGCTGTTCGTAGCGGCTGTACAGATGAGTGACCGAACGTTCGAATTCGCTGCGCGCCAGCGGCATCTGCGCGAAACGTTCGGGCAGCGGCAGCACCATCACTTCAGCCATGTCCATGCCGCTCATCGCCGCGCGATTCAGCGTGTCGTCGAGCCAGTCGAGCCAGTCGCGTGTCTGGACGACGCCACGCCGGTCGTCATGTACCGGACCGTGGCCGGGCAGTGTGCGCTTCACCGGGAGTGCGGCGAGCGTGTCGAGCGCTGCGCGCCAGTGGGTGATCGAGGCGTGCGGCGTGGTCGGTGCCCGGTCCAG
The DNA here is from genome assembly GCF_030696805.1 of Methyloversatilis sp. Taxonomy (GTDB): domain Bacteria; phylum Pseudomonadota; class Gammaproteobacteria; order Burkholderiales; family Rhodocyclaceae; genus Methyloversatilis. The sequence goes on from NZ_JAUYRO010000057.1 coordinate 45,474, forward strand.
GAAGATCAGGTCACCGGCGTACAGCACGCCGGTGGTGCGGTCAAAAATCGCCAGATCGCCTCCGGTGTGGCCTTCCAGCGCGATCAACTCGAACTCGTGACCGCCTATCGTCAGTCGCCCCGCCTGTGCCGCCTGATCCGCCACGGTGACTTCGGTGCCGGCCAGCCAGTCACCGGCCATGCGATACATGTTGTCGGCGAAGGCTCCGCCCTGCTCCCGCATGCCGGCCTGCGCAGCCGGCAGCGCCGCCATCGGCACGCCGGAGAATGACTGATTGCCAAGGAAGTGATCCGGGTGCTGATGGGTATTGAACACCCGGATGACCGGACGGTCGGTCACGCGGGCGATGGCCGCCCGCATCTGTTCGCCGTAGCGACGTGACGGTCCGGTGTCGATCACCACAACGCCCTCGGCCGTCACGACAAAGGCGGTATTGACGATATTGCCGCCGTTGTCGCGGGAAATGTCCTCGGTTCGACCGACGAAAGCCCAGCTGTTCTCGGCGATCTTCTGCGGCACGAGGCCGTAGTCGAACCGGTCTGCGGCAGTCGGATCAGCCGCCTGCGCCAGCAGCGTGCCACCGGCCAGGACAAGGGCGAGCAGGAACCGCCCGATCATGGCTGCACCATCGCGTCGATGCGGTTTCCGTTGTTGTCGCGACCGACCACACGCAGCGCCGCCTTGCCGGTATCCGGCAAGTCGAACGAAAACACCGGGTTTTCGCTCAGCGGCTCGAATGTTTCCATGCGCAGCATCGCCTCACCGCTGGCGTCTTCCACCGCCAGCTGCTCGATATAGAAGGCCGGAATGCCTGGCGCAAGGCCGGTATCCATCGGATGCATGATGCGCAGCCGCACGCGTTGGTTCTGCCCGTCGTGGAATACGCGCGCCTGCACCTGGTTCAGCGTGCTGGCCCAGTCCGGCGCGCTGCGGCCGGTGCTGGGCGCCGTGCAGCCGCCGCCCGCAGCATCGACCCACACGCCGCCCGCATACCACTTGCCGTCGCCAGTCTGCACCAGCGCGCGGATCGGGCTGGCCTGCTGCAGCTTGATGCGGAAGGACAGCCCGGGTTGTGCCAGCAGCGGCTGGTAGTCCAGCACCTTGACGATGGGGTTGAAGTCCGCGACCACCAGCACGCGCTTCACATCGGGCAGGTTCCGGAACTTGATCGTGACCGGCACGTTCATCGAATCTTCGGCCACCTTGGGCGCCAGCACCTCGACACGCGAATCGAAGGTGACCGGTGCATTGCCGGCATATTCGCGCTGCAGGTCAGGCCAGCGCGACGAACCGAGCGGGTCGGCCGCGCCAGCCGCTGCACCAAGCCCCAGCGCCAGCCACAGGGCCATCAGTAACTGCTTCATCGGGATCTACTCCTGGTTATCGATCTTTGGATCACTGCACTGCCCCGTTTCGGGAAGCAAAACAAGGGCCATCGCCGTGTCGGCGCCCGTCAAGGCGATGGCCAGTCCTCGAGACGCGAGCTTAACGCCATGCGGCTGTCTCAGGGCGCGACATCAAGGTGTTCAACCGTGGAACACCCGCCAACACCGGGACCGACTCCCTGCTTTCGCGGGAATTTTCTACCAACAGCTTGCGGCCTGCCTGCCTACGCTGCAGTGCGTGTCGCAGCCCGTCACCCGGATGCCATGGCGAGCGGCGACGCCGACACGACACATCACACTGAAAGAGGAGTCAGGATGAAAACGTTTTCACTGAAGAACCCGGCACTTTGCATCGCGCTCGGCGCGCTGCTCGCCAGCCCGGCCCACGCCGCAAAGACGGTGAGCTGGGAAGACATCGTCAACGACGACAAGACGACCGGCGACGTGCTGACCTACGGCCTGGGCATGAAGGCCCAACGTCACAGCCCGTTGAAGCAGATCAACACGAAAACCGTATCAGCGCTCTCCCCCGCGTGGTCCTATTCCTTCGGTGGCGAAAAGCAGCGCGGCCAGCAGGGTCAGGCGCTGGTGCACGACGGCATCATCTACATCACCGCTTCGTACTCGCGCATGTATGCCGTCGAAGCGAAGACCGGCAAGCGGCTGTGGTCCTACGAGCACCGCCTGCCCGACGACATCCGCCCGTGCTGCGACGTGGTGAATCGCGGCGCTGCCATCTACGGCGACAAGGTGTACTTCGGCACGCTGGACGCCGGCATGGTCGCGCTGAACAAGGACACCGGCAAGGTCGTCTGGTCGAAGAAGTGGGGCGACCACAAGATCGGCTACACGATGACCGGCGCACCGTTTGTCGTGAAGGATCAGAAGAGCGGCCGCGTCATGCTGGTGCACGGCTCGTCGGGTGACGAGTTCGGCGTGATCGGCTATCTGTTTGCACGAGATGTCGACACCGGCGAAGAAATCTGGGCACGCCCGATGGTCGAAGGCCATATGGGTCGGCTGAACGGCAAGGACAGCACGCCGACCGGCGACGCCAAGGCACCCAGCTGGCCGGATGACCCCAGCTCGCCGACCGGCAAGGTCGAAGCCTGGAGTCACGGTGGCGGTGCCCCTTGGCAGACCGCCTCGTTCGATGTCGAACAGAACATGGTCGTGATCGGCACCGGCAACCCGGCGCCGTGGAACACGTGGAAGCGCACCAAGGAAGGCGACAGCCCGTCCAAGTGGCCCAGCCTGTTCACCTCCGGCCAGGCCTATGTCGATGCATCGAACGGCGAACTGAAGGGTTTCTTCTCGCACACGCCAAACGACGCCTGGGACTTCTCGGGCAACAATTCGGTGCTGCTGTTCGAATACAAGGATCCGAAGACCGGCAAGCTGGTGAAGGCTTCGGCGCACGCCGACCGCAACGGCTACTTCTTCGTGACCGACCGCGAAAAGCTGGCCACCGGTGCCGGCTACCCGTGGAAGCAGACGGCACTGATCGGTGCCTGGCCGTTTGTCGATGGCATCACCTGGACCAAGGGTTTCGACCTCAAGACCGGCATGCCGAACGTGGTCGAAAGCCAGTACCCGCCGAAGCCGAAGGCGGGCGAGGAGAAAGGCGAAAGCATTTTCGTGTCGCCGCCCTTCCTCGGCGGCACCAACTGGATGCCGATGTCCTATAGTCCGGTTACCGAGCTTTTCTACATCCCGGGCAACCATTGGGCGATGGACTACTGGACGGAAAACGTCACCTACAAGGCGGGTGCCGCCTACCTCGGCCAGGGCTTCCGCATCAAGAAACTGTTTGATGACCACGTCGGCACGCTTCGGGCGATCGACCCGAAGACCGGCAAGATCGCCTGGGAACACAAGGAGCAGTTCCCGCTGTGGGCCGGTACGCTGACCACCGCTGGCGGCCTGTTGTTCACCGGTACGTCGGACGGCTACGTGAAGGCCTTCGACGCCAGGACCGGCAAGGAAATGTGGAAGTTCCAGACCGGCTCCGGTGTGGTTTCGGTGCCCATCACGTGGGAACAGGACGGTGAGCAGTACGTCGGCATCGCGTCAGGCTACGGTGGTGCCGTGCCGCTGTGGGGCGGCGACATGGCCGAGCTGACCAAGCAGGTGAATCAAGGCGGCTCGTTCTGGGCCTTCAAGTTGCCGAAGCGCTGATGCAGCGGGGCCGCGAGGCCCCGTCATTTCCTCCTCAGGCGGGCCGTCTGCCGACGGTCCGTTCCTTTATTCCTGGTCGACACGCCCGAGCCGGGGGAAACAGCGGCCACTCCTCCGCTGATCCACCCATCGGAAGCACCCGGGCGCCGCCTTTCGCTCCCGGAGCCGTGACGATCAGGTCTCTTTTCCGGATCCGCCCATGAAGCTTTCGCGCATCGTCGCCTTCTTTGTGCTGCTCGCTGGCCTGACTGCCCAGGCCCATGCCGTGGATGCGTCGTCTGTCGAGGACGTGCATGAAGAAGTGCTGGTCATCAATGGCTGCCCCATCTGGCCCTACACCCGCTGTCCCGGCGTTGACCTCAGTCACGCCGACCTGTCGCTGCGCGATCTTGCAGGTGCCGATCTGACTGGCGCAAGGCTGGTCCGCGCGGACCTGCGCAGCGCCAATCTGGCTGGCGCCATGCTGGATGGGGCCGATCTGAGCGCGGCGAACGTCCAGAAGGCGAACATTCCTGCCGCATCGCTGCGCGGCGCCAGGCTCATCGCCACGGATCTGGAGTTCGCGCGCATGTTCCGCGCCGACCTCAGCAATGCCGACTTGTCGATGGCGAACATGGAAGCCGCCCGTGCCACCCATGTGAGGCTGAACGGCGCCCGGCTGATCGACGTGAACATGCAGGAAACGAAGTTCCAGGAAGCCGACTTCCGCAACGCTGTCATGAAGAACTGCTTCACCCGCTTTGCCGTATTCCTCGACGTGAGCTTCGAGGGCTGCGACGGCTGCCCGGTGGACTGGTAAGCCCGATCAATGATGCCGAGACCCGACATGACACACCGACTGCTCACTGCGCTGTTCGCCGCCTCGCTGATCCTCTTGTCAGGCACCGTCGGGGCCGAACGCCCCGAAGCGCCACTGACCGACACGTCGTCCCTGCCCGCGCTGGGCGATGGCTGGCGCGATGCCAACCCCTATCGTGGCGATGAGCAGATCGCCGCCGTCGGGCGCACGCTGTACAACGAAACCTGTTCGAAATGCCACGGCCCTGACATGAACGCCAAAGGCCACCCCGCACCGCCGCTGCGCCGGCTGCAGCGCTACTGCAAGAAGGTGCAGGACGCCGCGCTGAAAGCGCGCTGCCTGGCCGACGTGGACCACTATTTCGTGACCACGGTGCTGAAGGGCAAATACATCCTTGGTGTGGAACACATGCCCGCGTGGGACGGCATCCTGAAGCAGGAAGCCGTGTGGGCGATCAAGACCTACGTCGATTCGCGCAGCCGCTGACCGGCATCCGAAATGAAAAAGGCCCGCCGGTGCATGCCAGCGGGCCTTTGCAGTATGCGGGAGCGGATCAGACCTGGAAGGTCCGCAGGCTGCCTTCGAGCTCGCGTGCCGACGCGGCCAGCGATTCCCCCTGCGTCGCGGTCATCGACACACCGCGCGCATTGTCTTCCGACAGTGCCGACAATTCGCCCGCATTGCGCAGGATGGCATGCGCCGTGGTGTCCTGTTCCTGCATGCTCAGTGCGACTTCGCCGGACTTGCTGACCAGTTCATCCATGCGCTGCAGGATGTTCGTAAAGGTGTCGACCGCGCCGCGCGAAGTCTTTACAGCGCCACTGACCCGCTCGCTGGCCTGTCCGACACGTTCAACGGTTTCCTTCGCGTCGTGACGGATCTTGGCAACGATGTGTTCGATGTCGGCGGTCGAGCCCTGCGTGCGCTGAGCCAGCTTGCGCACCTCGTCGGCCACCACGGCAAAACCACGGCCCTGTTCACCGGCACGTGCGGCTTCGATCGCAGCGTTCAGCGCCAGCAGGTTGGTCTGATCCGAAATTTCCTTCACCACGTCGTTGATCTTGGCGATTTCTTCGGAATCCTTCACCAGCCGTTCGATCACTGTCAGCGACTCTTCCATCTCGACCGCAATGCGGCTGACGCCTGCCATCGAATGTTCGAGGTCGGTCTTGCCGCTGCGCGTGCTGTCACCGGTACTGCGCACGATGCTGTCCATGTCCGCCGACAGGGCGGCAACCTGACGCGCCGACGCCGTCATTTCCTCCATCGCCTCGGCGACGGTGCGGATGCGGTCCGCCTGCTTCGTACCGTTCTGGTTCGCCGTGATGGTCAGTTGCGACAGTTCCTCGGCGGACTGCGTCAGTGTCGATGACAGTACCGTCATTTTCTCGATCAGCTTGCGAAAGGACTTGCAGGCCTGGTTGTACTCGTAACCCAGCCAAGCGAAGTCGTCCTTGCCTGACAGATTGAGCTTGTGGTTCAGCTTGCCCTCGGCGAGGCTGTGCAGCGCATTGACGAGCATTTCGGCTCGCCGGCCGAAGCCGTTGCCGAACCAGAAACCGACGCCGAGGATTGCCGCGAAGCTGATCGCGCCTGCGGCCAACATACCGGCGGTGCCCGGAAAGAACGTTTGCTGTACCCCGAGTGTCGTCACGCTACCGACACTCGCCAACAGTGAATGAAATATGAACGCCTTTCGTACGCTGAGCTGATTTCTCATGTGTTCCTCCTCGGAAGCAAGATCGATGGCCAAAATGGAGCGGCGCTTGTGTTGTTTTGACTTCTCGGTGCGGTGCGCCGTCCGACTCGTTCTGCAAGTAACGACCGGCGGAGCGCCTGGCTTGAATCAATCTTGGAAAAGCAAAACGCCGCACCAGGGTGGTGCGGCGTTTTGAGCCGGTTGCAACTTCGGACAGTCGGAAGGCCGTTAGCTCATCATGCCCAGCGTACGCGGCAACCACAGTGACAGCGACGGCCAGTAGGTAACGATCATCAGGAACACGAGCATGGTGACGAGCCAGGGCGTGACTGCCTTGGTCATGTCGGTCATGCCCAGTTTCGCGATGCCGCTGCCGACATAGAGGTTGAGCCCGACCGGCGGCGTGATCATGCCGATTTCCATATTCACCGTGATGATGATGCCGAAATGCACCGGATCGATGCCCAGCGCCATCGCCACCGGGAACAGGATGGGCGCCGTGATCAGGATGATGGACGAAGGCTCCATGATATTGCCGGCCAGCAGCAGCAGGATGTTCACCACCAGCAGGAAGCCGAGCGCACCCAGGCCGCTGTCCACCAGCCAGGCCGCCACCGCCTGAGGAATCTGCTCCGAGGTCAGCAGGAAGGAGAACAGGATGGCGTTGGTGATGATGTAGAGCAGCATCGCGCTCATGTTGGCCGAATCGAGCAGCACCTTCGGAATGCGCTTCAGCGGCAGATCGCGATAGACGAACACGGCCACGATGAAGGCGTACACCGCACTCATCGCCGCTGCTTCGGTCGGTGTGAAGATGCCGGTGTAGATGCCGCCCATCACGACGACGATCAGCATCAAGCCCCAGAACGACTCGCGAAAGGCCTTGAGGCGGTCAGCAACCGGGGCCTTTGCCATGCGCGGATAATTGTTCTTCTTCGCATACCACCAGGTCGTGAAGCCGAGCATGAACAGCAGCACCGCGCCCGGAATCACGCCCGCCATGAACAGGGCGCCGATCGACGAATTGGTCGACACCGCGTACATCACCATGACGATGGACGGCGGAATCAGGATGCCCAGCGCGCCGGAGCTGGCGACAATGCCGGCGCCGAACTTCATCGGAAAGCCCTGCTTCACCATCGCCGGCAGCAGGATGGCGCCGATCGCCGCCACGGTCGCCGGGCTGGAACCCGACACCGCGGCAAACAGACCGCAGGCCACGACACCGCCCATGCCCAGACCACCGTGGAAGTGACCGACCAGCGAAGTGGCGAAATTGATCATGCGTTTCGCCACACCGCCATGGGTCAGGAAGTTGCCGGCCAGGATGAAGAACGGAATCGCCATGATTTCGAACTTCTCGATACCCGTGAACAATTTCAGCGCCACCGACTCGACCGGCACGTCGGTCATCGTGAACAGGAAGGTCAGTACCGTCAGACCGAGCGAGATCGATACCGGCATGCCGGTCAGCATCAGCACCAGCAGCACGACGAAGATGATGGCGGCGCTCATTTGCGGCCTCCCTTCGCGTGTTCGGCTTCTTCCGCGTTTTCGACCGCCTCGCCCACCAGAATGGGCTTGACCTCGTCCATGCCTTCGACGTGCGCATGATCGTGATGCGGCAGCTCACCGGTACGGATGAAGGTCGTCATCACCTGCAGGAAGCGGAAGCACATCAGGCCGGAGCCGAGCGGGATCGCCATGTAGACCATCCAGGTCGGCCACTCGAGATCGGGCGTGGTCGGTCCTTCATACAGATCACCGACGTCCATCCCGATCGTGCTGCGTACCGCGTAGGCGGCGCCGTTCTCCCACACGAAGTGACTGCCCAGCACGCACACAATGCCGGTGAACAACGCGCCGGCCGCCAGTCCGAAAATGACGAACTTGTTGCGCAGCGCAGGTTGCAGCTGATTGATCAGAACATCCACGCCGACGTGGATGCCGGTGCGCACCCCGTAGGCGGCGCCGAACTTGGCCATCCACACGAACAGGATGATGCACAGCTCCTGCGCCCAGCTGAGGTTCAGTGACAGCAGCCAGTCCTGCAGGCCCGGGATGCTAAATCCCGTGGCGTAGCGATGGACTACCGCGACGAAAATGACGACGGTGGCGACGCCAATCAGCAGCGTGATCAGCCACTCCTCGATATGGTCGAGCAAGCGGAGCACGGCGGTCTCCCTGAAAATTGTGTAAGGCGCGCAGAGAGCCCTGCGCCCGGCGGATCAGGCGGTTGCCGCCCGACCGGGCAGCAACCGGAGCAAACGGCTTACAGCTTCGACGGATCGAAGGCCGTTTCCTTGTAGATGGCATCGATCAGTTCGCGACCGATACGACCTTCCATCTTCTTGTGCACCGGCACCATGACGCGCTTGAACGCGAGGCGCTCGTCGGCCGTCGGCACATAGACCTGGGTCTTGCCGCTCTTGCGGATGCCGTCGAGCGAGGCGTCGTTTTCTTCCTTGGCGATCTTGTTCGCGTATTCGGTCGATTCCTTCATCGCCTTATCGAGCTGGCCGCGCACGTCGGCCGGCAGGCCGTCCCAGAACTTCTTGTTCACGATGACCGCGTAGCCAAGATAGCCATGGTCGGTCACCGCCATGTGCTTCTGCACCTCATGCATCTTCTGCGTATACATGTTGGAGTGCGGATTTTCGGTGCCGTCGACCACGCCGGTCTGCAGCGCCTGATAGGCCTCGGAAAACGCCATCACCTGTGGCAAGGCACCGATGCTGCGCATCTGCTCTTCGAGCACCTTGGACGACTGGATGCGCAACTTCTTCGCTTTCAGGTCGGCTGGCGTCCTGATCGGCGTGTTGGCCGAAAAGGACTTGAACCCGTTATCCCAGAACGCCAGACCGATGATGCCCTTGGAGTCCAGCTTCTTCAGGATGCCGGCACCGATCGGGCCCTTGGTCACCTTGTGCAGGTCGGCGTAGCCGTCGAAGATGAACGGCAGGTCGAACACCTCGAATTCCTTGACACCCAGCGGGCCGAACTTGGCCAGCGATGGTGCCAGCATCTGCACCGCACCCAGCTGCAGCGCCTCCATCTCTTCCTTGTCCTTGTACAGCTGGCTGTTCGGATACACCTCGACCTTCACCTTGCCGCCGGTCAGTTCCTCGGCGCGCTTCTTGAAGTAGTCCGCCGCCTTGCCCTTCGGCGTTTCGGTGGCCACGACGTGGCTGAACTTGATCACGATGGGCTGTTGCGCAGCGGCAAACGGGGTCAGGCCGAGCGCGATCAGGCCGAACAACATGGAATGCAGTTTCATGGGATCTCCTCCTGTTATGGACACACGGCATGCGAACACCGTGTGATGGGAGGATCTTGACGGCCGACGACGCACGTCGCCATTGTGGATATCCGCAACCGCTGAGCGGGGCGGCGCATCTGCCTGCTGGCTGCAGGCTGCACCGGTTATTGGCTGCTCAGCCTGTGCGCAGCACAGACGTCTGCTTTCGGCTCGAGTCGCCGATCTTTTCGGTGAGCGAGCGGTGCAGATGGGTGACGACCGGCAGGAAATCATCGAAAGAAACCGGCCGCGACACGAAATAGCCCTGCGCAAGCTCGCACCCCAGATGCCGCAGCAGATGAAGATCCTCGATCCGCTCCACGCCTTCGCCTACAGTCACCATACCCAGGCGCCGGCCCATTTCGATGGCCGATTCGAGAATGGTGCGGCGATTCGGGCGCATGTGCGCATCGTGCACGATGGAACGGTCGATCTTCAGTTCGGAAAATGGAATCTTCGACAGTTGCTGCATCGACGAAAAGCCGGTGCCGAAATCGTCGATCGCCAGCGAAAAGCCACGCAGCTTGAGCCGGAGCAACGTTTTTACCGCCGATACGCCTTGCGCCATCGCGGTCTCCGTCACCTCGAAAGTGATGCGCGACGGCTCGATACCAGCAGCCGCAACACGCTCGATCAAATCGTCGGCCAGTTGCTGGTCGTTCAGCGTCACCGGCGACAAATTGATCGCTACAGACAGGCGCAGCCCCCGGCTGTCCCAGCGGCGCAGCGCCGCGAGCGACGCATCCACCATGTTTACCGTGAGGTGCGGCATCAAGCCGTGCTCCTCGGCAACCGCGATGAAACGCATCGGTTCGATCAAAGAACCGTCGTCGCAGCGCCAGCGCGCCAGCGCCTCGGCTCCTCGCGGCAACCACGTCTGCAGGTCGAGTTTGGGTTGGAACCAGGGCACGATCAACTTGCGTTCGAGCGCGTCGGACAACTCATCCGGCGTCACGTCAGGTAATCGAGCCCCGTTTCCCCGCTTGGGGCTGCCCACCTTGTCAGCCAGACTCAACAGCGCGTCACGAAGAGTCGCCTCGCTGAGCGGCTTGCTCAATGCGCCAAGCATGATCAATCCCATTTCACTGACCATGCTCTCCACCGATTGGATCAACGCCAGCTCACGTGCGCTGGCGATGATCACGCCGGCGCGGTAGCCCTCCGCGGCAATCCGGTGCAGCAGTTCGACCCCATCCATGCCGGGCATTTCAAGGTCGACCAGCAACACCGCCGGCGGCACCGGCAGCCGCTTGAGCAGTTGCAGCGCGTCGGCGCCATCTGCAGCCTCCTCGATTCGGGTCAGCCCGATCTTGCGCAACAAGCCCACCGCCACCATGCGTTGCGGTACGCTGTCTTCGACCACCATGACACCGCTCGCATTGAGTATGTCAAGAACAAGAGGATCACTTTCCATAGCGCGATATCACTCCCGGAATCTGTTCCAGACCCACCACGTTCTCGACCGCACCGAAGCGGATCGCTTCCTTGGGCATACCAAAAACAACGCAGCTTTCCTCGTCCTGGGCGTAAGTATTTGCCCCGACGTCACGCATCTCTTTCAACCCGCGCGCGCCGTCGTCACCCATGCCAGTCATGATGATGCCCAACGCGTTTTTACCCGCGTAACGCGCGACCGAGCGGAACAACACATCGACCGAGGGCTTGTGTCGGTTGACCAACGGGCCATCGACCACCTCAACCACGTACTGCGCGCCATTGCGCTTTAGCATCATGTGGCGCCCACCCGGAGCAATCAGCGCCACGCCAGGCATCACGCGATCGCCATTGACCGCTTCCTTTACAAGGATTTCGCACAGATTGTTCAGCCGTTCAGCGAACGCCGCCGTGAAACGCTCGGGCATGTGCTGCACGATGACGATGCCCGGACAAACTCGAGGCAGGCGCGTCAATACGGCTTCGAGCGCCTGGGTACCGCCAGTCGAGGTGCCCAGCGCGACCAGCCGCTCGGTCGTCAGCTTCATCGCCTCGCCGGCCGGCGGGGCCATCATCGCATCAGCGCTCAGCTTCGGCCCTGACTTGGGGCTCGGTGGTGCAGTCGGGCGCGGCCGACCGACACGTGCTCGCGCCGCCGCCTTGACCGCATCGGTCAGCGCATGGGCCGACTCATGCAGGAACTGCTTGATCCCGATCTTGGGTTTCGTCACCACGCTGATGGCACCTGCCGCCAGCACTTCCATCGTGGTTTCCGCCCCCTTCTCGGTCAGCGACGAACACACGACGATGGGCGTCGGGCGTTCCGACATGATGCGACGCACGAAGGTGACGCCGTCCATGCGCGGCATTTCGACGTCGGTCACGATGACATCCGGCCATTCGACCTTCAATCGTTCGAAGGCAACCAGCGGGTCCGATGCGGTCGCGATAACGCGGATCTGCGGGTCGGCGGACAGCAGTTCCGACAGCACCTGGCGCACGACAGCCGAGTCATCGACGATCAGAACGCGGATACGGGCGCCCGCCGGTGCAGCAGGATTGACGACAGCCCGGCTCAGCATGGAAGTTGCCCGTGGGTGTTCACGCCAGCGCGGGAACAGGTGTCGTCATGACGCATCGATACCACGCCGCTGCTCACGTTCATCATCAGCACGCGCTGGCCGTACCCGCCGGTATGTTCGGCCACCCGCCGGACTCCCAAGGCATCCAGCAGCTCCCATGCGCGCTGCACATTGGCTTCACCTATCGATACGTTATGGCTGCCCGCAAACCCGGGGAACATGTTTCCGCCTCCGAATAGTTTGAATTCGTAATCGAGCTCGCGTGTTCCCAAACGTCTTGCCTCCCGGACCATGGAATTCAAGGCGCCCTCGGCGAATCGCGTACTCAGTTCATCGCCCGCCCGATCCGTATGGCCGCCGCCCGGCAGCATGAAATGACACATGCCACCTATACGGCGGCCTGGATGCCACATTGTTATTGCGACACAGGATCCCAGCACTGTGCGCAGACACATCGTTTCATCGCCAAAGACGATATCTCCGGGCTTGAGGAAGATTTCTGTCGCCATCGGAGGCCTCACGCACATGTCGTCATTTGAGCCGGTACATTGAAGGCTTGACGATATCAACGCGATCGGTAATGCCATGCAGGTTTTCAGAATGGCTCACGAAGACATACCCGCGCGGCTTCAGTTTGGTCAGGATGCGTGCCATGACCTGCCGCTTTGTATCCGGATCGAAATAGATCATCACATTGCGCACGAACACGATGTCGAACACGCCGATGTCCGGCAGCGTTTCGTTCAGATTGATCTGGGCGAACGATACTCTCTCGCGCAGCGCGCGGTCGATGAGGAAGGTGCCTGCCTGAGGGCCGGTGCCCTTGAGGCAGAAACGCTTCAGGAAATCGGGCGGAATCTTGTCTGCACGCGTCATTGGATAGTGGGCGCGGCGAGCCGTTTCGAGCACTCGCGTACTCAGGTCCGAACCGAATATTTCCCAGCGCCGCCCCATGCCGATCGCATCCGCCAGCACCATCGCGAGCGTATAGATCTCTTCGCCGGACGAGCTGGCTGCACTCCATATCCGCAGCGGTCCGCTTCCATCGAAGCAGTTCAGTATGTGATCGCGTAGAAAGCTGAAATGTGCGGGTTCGCGGAAGAAGTAGGTTTCATTCGTGGTCAGAAGATCGATCGCGACCTGCAGTTCGCCCGGCCGGCTTCCATCCATCAACAATTCGAAATAGTCCCTCCAGCCGCGCACTCCACAGGGCCCCAACCGTTTGGACAGGCGCCCCATGAGCAGCGTCTTCTTGTGGTCGGCCAATGCGATGCCCGCCACCTCGTGCAACCATCGCTGGAAGCGACGGAAGTCGACGTCGCTGATGGGCGGCGCACCGAATGCCGCCTCACTGAATTCAGGCGAACTTTCGATGGCAGCCGAGGCGGAAGTATTCATGCGCAGGCTCCCATGCTCAGCTAGCGGCCTTCATGTCATTGACCGCGGACATGTCTTCACCGGCCAGCACGCGATCAATGTCCAGCATGATCACGAAGCCTTCGTCCAGCTTGCCCATGCCGGCAATGAAATCCGCCCTCACCTTCGCACCGAAGGACGGTCCCGGCTCCACCGACTGCGGCGGAATGTCGACCACCTGGCTCACCGCATCGACGATGATGCCCATGTCCTGTGCCTCACCGTCGTTCGTCACCTCCACGATGACGATGCAGGTCCGCCGCGTCACCGCGGCACTTTCGCTGCGCAGGCGGTTCGCCAGATCGATCACCGGTACCACCCGACCGCGAAGATTGATCACCCCGCGTACGAACCCCGGCATCATCGGCACCTGCGTGACACCGCCGTATTCGATGATTTCCTTCACCGACAGCAGACCCAGTGCATAACTTTCATCGCTCAACCTGAAAGTGAGGTACTGCTGTTGCTGATCGGACTCCGATTCCTCTGCGGGTACCGACAGCGCCAATGCATTGCGGCTCATGTTCCGACTCCTGGCTCAGAAACGCGCAAAATCGGCTTCCGACGGCGCATCGATCTGCGCCCCGGCACGTGCAGCAGAAGGCGGACGCGTCACGATACCGCTGCGGCGGGAAGGCTGCGCAGTAGCCGGGACACCACCACGCAGGCGGAAGAAGGCCATGGCTTGCTGCAACTGCTGCGCCTGCCCGCTCATTTCTTCGGCAGTTGCGGCCAGTTCTTCCGATGCCGATGCCGTCTGCTGCACCGTCTGGCTCAACTGGCTCATCGCACTGTTGATCTGCGACAGACCACTTGCCTGTTCGCCCGAGGCAGCCGAAATTTCCTGAACCAGATCCGATGTCTTCTGGATCGACGGCACCAGCTGCTCAAGCAGCTCTCCCGCACGTGCCGCAACCTTGAGCGATTCATTCGCCACGCCGCCGATTTCCTGCGCCGCCACCTGCGAACGCTCGGCCAGCTTGCGCACTTCGGTCGCCACGACCGCGAAGCCCCGGCCATGGCTACCCGCGCGTGCCGCTTCGATCGCCGCGTTCAACGCAAGCAGATTCGTCTGGTAGGCGATGTCATCAATGATGGAAATGCGCTCGGCAATCTTGCGCATCGCTTCGACCGTCTGTCTGACCGCTTCGCCACCTTCGGTCGCTTCGCGTGAGGCCTGCGTCGCAATGCCGTCGGTTACTCGCGCGTTCTCGCTGTTCTGGTTCACAGACGCCGACATCTGTTCCACCGAGGCAGACGTTTCTTCGACGCCGGCCGACTGTTCACTCGCTCCCTGGCTCAGAGACTGGGCTGTCGCCGATACCTCCTCCGAGGCGCTAGCAAGTGCATCCGAACTGCCACGCACCTGGGTAATGATTTCGGCCTGTCGTTCGACCAAGCTGCGCAGGGCGTGCAACAGGCTCGAACGGTCGGTCGGTTTGGTGACAATCTCCACCGCAAGATTGCCTGCCGCCACTTCCTTCATGACCTCGACTGCGTAAGCCGGCTCGCCACCCAGCATGCCCAGGAGGCCACGAGTGATCAGGATGCCCAACAGCGTGGCGATCACCACTGCCGCGACGGAGATTCCAATGACCAGCATATTGGTCTGGTTATAGGTCTCGGCTGCAAGCAATGCGTCCTGTTCCATGAGCTCAACCTGGAACTTCTCAAAATCATGGAGTGCATGTTCATAAGCCACATTTGCAGGGGTAAATTCCGTCTTCAAGTATTCGATCGCCTTTACCCTGTCCGCCTTGATGAGCGCAAACAAGGGATCATACTTTTCTGAAAGTGCAGCCCGACTATTAACAATGACCGAAAATTGACGCTTGTCGGTTTCGGTAGTCGCCATCTTTTCAACCGTCGCCATTACCTCCGAATTGCGCTTTCGGTTGCTCAGCAGCTTTTCCTTGCTCTTTTCGGCTTCAGCCTCATTGGCAGCAAGCAACATGCTGCGCAATTGACGGCCGTTGTCGACCGTGTTCCGGACCATTTCCTCCGCCAGTCTTACCTTGACCACCCGGTCCTTCAGCATCACTTCCATGGTGTCATTCAGCGCACCCAGCTTAGTGATGCTCAGCACCGACAGCGCCAGCAGCAGTGTGATCACGATGCCGAAACCCAGTGCAAGCCTCGTTACGACCTTCATATTGCCGAACATGATTGACTCCCTTTCCCAAAAATGAATCTTTAGCCCGGTGACTCAGCCGTACCGGCGCTCTTGGCCACAAGGCCTTCAATCCAACCTCAGCCGAGCGCAGTCATCGCCCGCGATGTCTGGCCCTGCATCTCCGTAATGCCAGCCGCTGTTGCGCCGGCACTGCCTGCCATCTTCATCAACCCCGCCACGTCCAGAATGAGCGCGATCTCGCCGCTGCCCAGAATGGTCGAGCCGCTGACGCCGCGCAGCGCACTGAACAGCTTGCCGAGCGGCCGGATGACGGTCTGGTGTTCGCCCATCAGTTGATCCACGACGATGCCGGCCTTGGTCTGGCCGAACTGGACGACAACCACGTTCTCGCGCCGCTCGGGTGCGGAGCTGTCCATATCGAAAGCTTCGCGCAACCACAGCAGCGGCAGCACTTCTCCGCGCATGTCCAGATACCCGCGAGTGCGGGCGCCATCACGGATGGAGCCGGCCAGTTCGACGCACTCGACGATCATGTCGACCGGCAGTACGAAGCTGGCCTTGTCGATTCCGACCCGGAAACCGTCGATGATGGCCAGCGTGAGCGGCAGGCGAATCCGGATGCGCGTGCCCTTGCCCGGTTCCGTATCGATGTCGACCGTGCCGCGCAGGGCTTCGATGTCGCGCCGGACCACGTCCATGCCGACACCGCGGCCGGACAGATTGCTGACCTGATCGGCGGTCGAAAAGCCCGGCGCAAAGATCAGGCGGTCGATCTCGCGCTCGCCGAGTTGCGCGTCCTCGGCCACCAACCCGCGCTCGATTGCCTTGCGCAGGATCTTGGCCCGGTTCAGGCCGCCGCCATCGTCGGCGACGTCGATCACGACACCGCCCGCTTCGTGATAGGCGTTCAGCATCACCTTCGCGCGCGCCGGCTTGCCTGCTGACAGCCGGACATCGGTTGTTTCGATGCCGTGGTCCATCGAGTTGCGAATCAGGTGCATCAGCGGATCGCCGATACGCTCCACCACCGTCTTGTCCAGATCGGTCTCGCCACCGCTGATCTGCAGTTCGATGTCCTTGCCCAGTTCGCGACTGACGTCGCGCACGACGCGCTGGAAGCGCTGGAAGGTGGCGCCGATCTGCACCATGCGCAACGACAGTGCCTGATCCCGCACTTCCTCGACCAGGCGCGTGAGGACTTCGCTCGCTTCGGTCAGATGCCCCTGGGCGAGCATCTGTGCAACGTTCTGCACGCCGGCGCTCGCCACCACGAGTTCCCCCACCAGTTCGATCAGCTGATCCAGCTTGTCGGCGTCAATGCGCAGTGAGCGCGCCTCCTGCGCCTTGGTGTCCTTGACCTGCTTCTGCTTCGCGAGCGCGGCGTCGACCACCCCTGCACTGACTGCACCGCCCTCGATGAGTATTTCTCCGATCTGTTGCGGTGTCGCCGGCTCCTCGGCGTCGTTGGCCGCTGCTTCCGACTGCAGGGACAGGCCGCGTTCGAGTTCGGAACGGGTGAGCGCACCGCTCAGCACAAGCATTTCACCCAGTTTCAGATCGTCCTCGGGCAACGCGCGCAACACGCTGATGTACTCGGAAACCTGCGAATAGGGAGGAATGATGTGAAGCACGCACTCTTCGCGCACGAACTCGAACACGCCTTCGATTTCCGACTTTGTAGCGTCGCTGCGGAAATCGATCTCGAAACCGAGGTAGCAGGACTCCGGATCGAATTCCAGCCAGGAAGGCAGGGCGGTAGCCAGTGTGTCGAGATGGACAATGTCGCCCAGCGTGCGCATATAACGCAGGAAGGAAAGAGGATCCATGCCGCCGCGCAGCACGTCGTTGCCGAAGCGGATCGACAGATGCCAGTTGCCGTTTTCGCAACCGTCATCTGCGGCCGGCACACTGCGGGTTACGTCGACCGGAGCGGCAATCACTGCGGAGGCGGCGGGCTTGTCGGTCTGCTTACCCAGCAAAGCGAGCAGTGCAGCCGTCTGAACTTCGCCTTCGGCGCGCTGGGCTGCATCGAGATCACGTTTTTCCGCCACAGCACGCACCAGCACGCCGATATGGTCCTTGTTGCGCAGAAGCAGACCGATCACGTCGTTGGTCACGCGCATCTGTCCGTCACGAACGCGGTCCAGCACACTTTCGACTTCATGCGTGAAATGGACGACATCGTCGAATCCGAATACGCCGGCGGTCCCCTTGATGGTGTGCGCCGCGCGGAAGATGTCGTTTATCAGTTCGTTGTTGTCCGGCTCACTTTCCAGCTGCAGCAGCGATTCCTCCATCCGGGTCAGCAATTCGTCTGCTTCGGCGAAGAAGGCCTCGAGGGCGGGTTCGAGATCCATTTGGGAGTTCCTTTTCTCTGTTCAGGCTGCCTGGGCCGGCATCACGACCGGATCGCCGAACACATGGCTCAGCTGCAACAGTTCCATCACTTCGAGCATCGCTGCGCTGTGCGCCACCAGTTCGAAACTGTGGCCGTGCATCTCGGCGGCCCGCTTGGCTGCGAGCAGCAACTGCACGCCACTGCTGTCCACCTCGGTGGTCCGGGCAAGGTTGATCCGAAGATCGCGCCTTTCCGACAGCGCGCGGGTCAGGAACCCGTAGGCGTCCGCGGCTCCGAAGATGGTCAGCTCACCCACCACCTTCAGTTCGGTCACGTCACCGTTGTCCGTGCGTTCGATTTCCATGTCGTCGCTCCGCTTCGGTTCAGGGCAGGCAGAGCTTGGAAACCGCCATCAACATCTGGTCCGGCTTGAACGGCTTGACCATCCATGCCTTGGCGCCGGCCGCCTGGCCTTCGGCTTTTTTCGACTCCTGGTTCTCGGTGGTCAGCATGATGACCGGCGTGAACTTGTAGGCCGGCAGCTTGCGCATTTCCTTCACGAAGGTGATGCCATCCATGTTGGGCATGTTCACGTCGCTCACCACGAGGTGCACCTTCTGTCCGGTGAGTTTGGCCAGTGCGTCCTTGCCGTCGCAAGCTTCGAAAACGTCATAGCCGGCGCTCTTCAGCGCGATGCTGACGACCTGGCGCAGTGACGACGAGTCGTCCACCACCATGATTGTCTTTGCCATGTTTCACTACTCCTAAAAGAAAACGAGATCGTCGCTGGACTTGCTGCCCGCATTGCCTGAACCGCCGTGATTGCCACGCTCTTCCGGCGTCGTGTAGCTGCGCTCGAGGTGGTCGACCAACGGACGCAGGTCGGGCGCCTGGTCGGCCGGGCTCCCGGACACGTACTGCCCGAGTTCATCCAGGCTTTCGCAGACGTGGGCAAGCACCTGGTCGATGCGGTCCTGGAACTGCAGGTGCGGCAGCGTTTCCGCGATCTCCTGCTGGATACCTTCTGCCTGATGGCGCAGTTCTGCGTTCGACCGAGCCAAACCGTCGAGCAGTTGGGAAAAGTCGCCGAGCACACCCTGGATGCTTGCTTCGGAAACCTTGAAGGATTCAATGTCACGGCTGGTTGAACTTTCGACCAGGCGTGCCGAGGCCAGGATGGCATCGCTGACCAGCTTCGCCTTTTCGGCGATCTTCTTGCCGGTATCGCCCGAAGCGGTCGACAACTTGCGCACTTCGTCAGCCACCACTGCGAAACCCCGCCCGGCCTCGCCGGCGCGGGCCGCTTCGATCGCGGCGTTGAGTGCCAGCAGATTGGTCTGATCGGCAACCTGCTGCACCGACTTCGCCATGCCGCGCAGATCGTCGGCGTAACTGGCCAGTTCGCGTATCTGCGTCAGCACGAGATTCTTGTCCGTCAGCGCGCCCGACATGCCGTCCAGCACCTGCGTGAGCTGCGTCTGGGAGGTCTTGAGCACCACGTCGACGCCGCCCTTGTCTGCCGACATGCCGCTGCCCGATGAAGCCGCCACGGCGGCGTCGAGCTTCGACACCAGTCCCGAAAAGCGCTGGATCAATTCGCCGATCGCCACCTCGGCCTGCTTGCGCACGCCATTGATCTGCCGCTTCCAGATTGGCGCCGCCTCGGACGACACCAGCACCAGGCTGCCGTGCATCGCTTGTACAAGCGGGTCCGGTCCGGCAGTGTCGAACTCGGTCGGCTGCTGCGCGGGCGCTTCACGTCGGCACAGCACAACGGCCGACCATCCGAGGGCGCAGAGCGCAATACAACCAACTGCCACACGAACCCAAAGCGGCAAGCCAAAGGGTGCAAAGCTCCACGCACCCAGCAGTGCTGCGACGCCGGTGTGCAGCGCACAAATTACTGAATTTTTCATTAAATCTCCCAGAGTGCTTCGTACAGACTTCAGGTCGAAATCGTTAAGTTCGTCAATTGCTATCACTAACGGACTAGAGGCTATTACCTTGAGTCGTATGTTTTATTTTTTTACATTGTCATCGCGACCGTGGGATTCTTCAGAGAATGGGTCAATCGACCAATGAAGGTTGCCGCAACGTTTAGTGTGGATATCCGAAGCTGCTGAAGCCGCAGCCGCAGCCGGACGTATGATCGACCGTCGATATCCCCTCCGGCCACGCCCGTCCCGGACCGTGCAGAAAATGACCAGCAGTACGTTCTCGTCCGCCTTCCGCACCCGCCCGACCCCGGTCGCGGCGCCGGGCTGGTACTGGGTATTGCCGCGCGTGGCCCTGGTGCTGTTCCTTGCCGCCATCGGGGCACTGGTCTGGCTGCTGCACAGCGCGGATCAGGAGGACCAGCGCGCCGCGTTGATCAGCGACGTACTGTGGATGGAACAGGACTTGCGCTTCCACCTTGATCGCAACGTGGAACTGATCGGGCAACTGGGTCGCGAGGCCGCCGAAAAGGGTTTCGACGCGACGGCGCTCGAACTGCGTGCGCGCAGCCTGGTGAGCAACGGCCAGGGCCTGCTGAGCGTCGAACGCCTGGTCGCGGTCGACGCGGCCGATGAGGCACTCGCCGCACCGGCCCGACTGGCCGACCGGATCGGGCAGGCGGTCTATCTGCCGCCGAGGGTCTTGCCGGACGGCGATGTGCAGTTCGATGTGCTGGTGCCGCTCGGCACAGACCGCGGCTGGATGCGCGGCCGCTACTCGCTGGCGCAGATGCTCGTGCGTTCGGTGCCCTGGTGGTTTGCCGAGCGCTATGCGGTCGAGGTGATCGACAACACCGAACGCGTACTGGCCAGCAAGTCGAAGGTCGCGTCCGGCAACCGCGACCTGGGCTACTCAATTGCTTTCGAGCCGCCCGGCCACGGGCTGCGACTGCGCGTCGCCGCCTACCGCAGCGAAACCCGCCTGCTGCCGGCGCTGCTGGTGGTCACCCTGGTCGGCCTCGCACTGACCATGTTGTGGAGCCTGTGGGCGCTGCGCCGCCACCTCAATCGCCGACTCGCCGCCGAACACGCCTTGCGCGAAGAACATGCCTTTCGCACCGCGATGGAAAACTCGCTGATCATCGGACTGCGCGCGCGCGACCTCGAAGGCCGCATCACGCACGTCAATCCGGCGTTCTGCCGCATGGTGGGCTGGAGTGCCGAAGAGCTGATGGCGATGCATCCGCCCATGCCTTACTGGGCACCCGAACACGCCGAACAGATCCGGGCGCTGCACGACGGCATCCTGGCCGGCAATGCCGAAAAACGAGAAGCGATCGAACTGACCTTCATGCGGCGCGACGGTGAACGCTTTGACGTGCTGATTTCCGAAGCACCGCTGGTCGATGCCGAGGGCCGGCACGTCGGCTGGATGAGTTCGGTGCTCGACGTCACCGAAAGCAAGCAGGCGGAGGCGCTGTACCGGCAGCAGCAGGAGCAGCTTCAATTCACCGGCCGGCTCATCACGATGGGTGAAATGGCCTCCACGCTGGCGCATGAACTGAACCAGCCGCTGTCGGCCATCTCCAGCTACAGCACCGCCTGCCTGAACATGATCGAAACCGGCCAGGGGCATCTGTCGGACTTCAGGGAGCCGCTGTCGAAGATGAATACGCAGGCGCGCCGCGCCGGCACGATCATCCGCCGCGTGCACGAATTCGTGCGCCGGTCCGAACCGCAGCGCGTGCGCTGTGCGCTGAACGACATCGTCGACGACGCGGTGGCGCTGATCGAAGCCGACGCCCGCAAGCGCAACATCCACATCACCACGTCGCAGGCGCCGGATCTGGCCGACGTGCTGGCCGACCGCGTGATGATCGAACAGGTGCTGCTGAACCTGATCCGCAACGGCATGGATGCCATGGCCGGCAGTTCGGCGGAAAAGCGGCGGCTGCAGATCGATACCCGGGCCGATGGCGGGGACGTGCAGGTGGCGGTGCGCGACAGCGGCGCCGGCATTCCGCCCGACATCGCGGAAAAGCTCTTCGCGCCCTTTTTCACCACCAAACCGGACGGCATGGGCATGGGACTGAACATCTGCCGCTCGATCGTCGAGCTGCATCACGGACGGCTCTGGTTCGAAGCGGCCGATGGGGGCGGTACGGTGTTCATCCTCAAGCTGCCGGCCGCCGACGCACAGGCGCTGTCGACATGATCACGAGCCAGATCTTCATCGTCGACGACGACGACGCCATCCGCGATGCGCTCGGCTGGCTGTTCCGCTCGCGCGGGCACGTCGCGCGGCTGTGGTCATCGGCCGAGGCGCTGATCGCCGGTGGCGAGATCGGGCGCTGCGGCTGCCTGCTGCTAGACATCCGGATGGACGGCATGAGCGGGCTCGAACTGTTCGAATGGCTGCGCGAAAACGGTCAAGACATTCCGGTCATCTTCCTGACCGGGCATGGCGACGTGCCGATGGCCGTCGCTGCACTGAAAAAGGGCGCCTTCGATTTCGTCGAGAAGCCGTTCAACGACAACGAACTGGTCGACCGCGCGCTCGCTGCACTCGACATCCACCATCAGCGCTCGTGCCGTCAGGCGGCGGCGCGCGAGGTCGATGAGCGCCTCGCACAGCTCACCAGCCGCGAACTGGAAGTGATGGAGCGCGTGCTGGCCGGCCAGATGAACAAGGTGATCGCGATGGATCTCGGGGTGACGATGCGCACGGTTGAAGTGCATCGGGCGCGCATCTTTGAAAAAATGGGCGTGCGCTCGGCGGTCGAACTGGCGCAGTTGCTCACCGCCCGCTCCCCGAAGCTCGCGTGAGCGGCTGCGCCGCCCGGCGCGAGGTTTTACCAGGGCATCAGGCCAGCACCCTCAGCAACCAGCGGTTCAGATCGGCGATCTCGGCCGGGCTGACTTCGTGGTCCATGTCGTAGGTGTGCCAGTCGTACGACACCGACAGCTCGTCAAGCACGGCGCGCGCCGCCAGCGCGCGGTCGATGTCGACCACGCTGTCGTTGAGACCGTGCGCCAGAAACACCGGTACATCACGGTTGGCGGCGCTTCGCTCGGCCGCGGTCTTGCTGGCCAGCGGCAGGTAGCCGGACAACCCGGCGATGCCGGCCAGCCGCTCGGCCTGACGCAGACCGGCCACCAGCGCCATCGCGCAGCCCTGCGAAAACCCCATCAGCACGATGCGCGACGCCGGCATGCCACGTGCCGTTTCGCGCGCGATCAGCGCATCGATGATCTGTTGCGACGCGCGGATGCCGGCCTCGTCGTCGATGCCGGAGCCCGGCGCGAACACGTCGAACCAGGCGCGCATGATGTAGCCGCCATTGCGCGTGACCGGGCGCTCAGCCGCGTCAGGCAGCACGAAGCGGACCGGACCGACGGCGTCGAGATCCAGCGCACGGCACACCGGCACGAAGTCGTTGCCGTCGGCACCCAGGCCGTGCAGCACCATGAGGGTTGCGGTCGGCGCAGGGCCGGATTCAAGTTCGATCAGGTTCACCGCCATGTTCCAGCTCCGGAAAGTCATTTTCGAGGGCCGGGCAGTCGCTGAACCGAAAGCACGGCCCGGATGCGCATCGTACCGAACGCACACCCGCGCGCCGACCCGTCTCTCGGCATCGATCCCCAGCAGATCAATTGCCCCACCACCCGACCGGCGCGTTACAGTGCGGCCACCCCAACTGGAGAATGCAATGAAGACATTGACCGTACACATCACCGCCGAGCTGCAGGTGCCCGACGACTGGACCCTGGTGGACCACGCCTCGGGCGTCACCGTGCTCAAGGTCGGCGACCAGTTCATCGATTTCGACATCACGCCGCTGTCTACGCGCGAAGACGACCCGGAAGCGCTGTGGAGCGATGATGACCAGACCCTGACCAGCCAGGTGCTCGACTGCGTAACCGAACTCGATACCGACATCGAGATCGCCTACCACCAGTAACGCGTGTGCGGCCCGCGCATCGGTTCGCGGCCCGCGCGCGATGATCGAGCGGGGCGGACGTCGGCCCGCATAGTCCGATCGGCGTGTTTTGACGGTCCGGTGCGTCAACGCCCTGCAACAGCCTGCGTACAAGCTTCCAGGTGAATGACCGCCCGGATGGTCCGAGCGGCGTGCCCCGGAACAAGGAAACGCAGATGTCGTCCAGAGATTTTTCGCCCGCCCGTCGCCTGCTGCTCAAGAGCTCAGGCGTCGCTGCCGCCACCCGCTTCACCGGCGTCATGGCCGCGCTGCATGCCAGCAATGCGCTGGCCGCCACCGGCAAGCAGACCGTTTCAGCTGTGTCGCCCTACGGCCTGATTGCGCCGGTCAACGACCTGACCACCGGACTGCCGCTGCTGCAGTTGCCGCAGGGCTTCAGCTACCGCTCGTTCGGCTGGACCGGTGACGCGATGGACGACGGCCGTGCCACGCCGGATCTGCCGGACGGCATGGCTGTTGTGACGTCACGCCGCGTCGGCCGCAGCACCGAACTCGTGCTGGTACGCAATCACGAACGAGGCGTCGCGCTCACTCCGGGCGACGCGATCAATGCGCAGCACAATTATTCGACGACCCGTGTTAACGGCATCATCACTGCCTACTACGGCAGTGTGCCCATCCGCATCGGCAGCAACGGTGCCGGCGGATTTGCCGTGGTCACGGATCCGGGCGCGGCCGCACCACCGCCGTTCGATGGCTATGTGGCAGGCGGAACGACCAATCTGCTGTTCCGTGACAACAAGTGGGCCGGCGCAGAGTCGTCTCTCGGCGGCACGCTGGGCAACTGTGCCGGTGGCCCCACGCCGTGGGGCACCTGGCTCACCTGCGAAGAAACCGTGTTCGACTTTTCGCTGATCGGTGGCAAGAAGCACGGCTACGTATTCGAAGTCGGTGCCGACCCGGCTGAATCGATCGCCGATCCCATCGTCGGCATGGGCCGCTTCGTGCACGAAGCCGTGGCGGTCGATCCGACCACAGGCTACGTCTACGAAACCGAAGACAACCGCAACGTGGCCGCCTTTTTCCGCTACGTGCCGGCAGACACCAGCGGCGAGCCGGGCAGCCTGCACAACGGCGGCATGCTGCAGGCGGCACGCGTGAAGACCATCGTGCGCAAGGCCACCGCCGCGACGCTGGCACAGGCCAACGACGTCGGCCTGCTCAATCCCGAGATCGGCGACGAATACGAACTGGAATGGGTGGACATCGCCGACCCGGACGCCGCACCGGTTGTCGTGGTCGGACAGCCCGGCGGTGTCAGTCTGGCCTTCATGGCAGGGCCCAGCTTCCTGGCCCGCAGCCAGGGCTGTGCCCGCATGAGCCGCGGCGAGGGAATCTGGTATGCCGGCGGCAAGATGTTCATGATCGACACGGCGGCGGGCGTCGACAGCCGTGGCCGCCCCGGTCAGGGCGAAGGATGCGTGTGGGAACTGACGCTGTCGACGATGCGCCTGCGCGCCATCTTCGTCAGCGGTGACCAGACCGTCGGCAACAATCCGGACAACATCACCGTCAGCCCGCGCGGCGGCATCGTGCTGTGCGAGGACGGCGGCGGCTCGACCGACGCCTTCGGCACCGGCGCGCGTCTGCTTGGCCTCAACAAGGCAGGCGAAGCCTTCATCTTCGGCAAACACAACGTCGTGCTCGATGCGGCGCAGATCGGCGCAGCAGGCAAGCAGGTCGCCGGCGGCGACTACCGCGGCACCGAATTCGCCGGCGCATGCTTCGATCCGACCGGCCGCGTGCTGTTCGTCAACATCTACCGGCCCGGCATCACGGTCGCCATCACCGGCCCGTGGGCGCGCGGCAACCTCTGAGCCCCCGACCCGCTCACCGCCAGTCTGCAGGCAGGCGGTGAGCATCGGGTTGCCGCTCCCGCGCAAGGGTGTGCCAGCAGCGCCGTGGAGCATCGATGACCGGCCCTTGACGCGCGAGACGACCGACGCACTGACCGGGCTCGATACCGACATCGAAATTGCCTACCATCAAGAGGTGACAGCCGTGGTGACCTGCGACGGGCGCGCAGGTCCCTGACGGAGTCCGGTATCGCCCGACCATACGGGAGTCTGCCCATGCCCTTGCGCACCATCACAGACCTTACCGTCAGCGGCGCCAGCCCGCGCAGTCTCGAACTGCACGAACTGGCGGAACACCAGTTCCGCTGCTTCATCGGCGACCCGGTCGCCACCGTGAGCGCCGCGCTCGAAGACAGCCCGGACATGGTCATGGGCCATGTGCTGCTCGCCTACCTGATGCTGCTCGGTACCGAACCGGCCGGACTCCCGGTCGCGGCGGCGGCTTGCCGCCGTGCAGAAGGGCTGCCCGCCAATGAGCGCGAAGCGCGCCATGTCAGGGCGGTCGGCCTGCTGGTCGGTGGCCGCTGGCGCGCTGCCGCGCGCGTGCTCGAAGACCTCGCGATCGATCACCCGCTCGATGCGCTGGCATTGCAGGCCGGCCACCAGACCGACTTCCTGCTCGGCGATTCGCGCATGCTGCGCGACCGCATCGCGCGCGCCCTGCCCGCCTGGCATCCGGACATGCCGGCCTGGCATGCAGTGGCCGGCATGCTGGCGTTCGGGCTGGAAGAAACCGGCGACTACGCGCGCGCCGAACAATACGGCCGGCAGGCGGTCGAGCGCCAGCCGCGCGACGGCTGGGCGCAGCACGCCGTCGCGCACGTCATGGAAATGCAGAACCGGGGGCGCGACGGCATCGCGTGGATGCGCGCCGCCCCCCAGGCGTGGGCGCAGGACAGCTTCCTGTCGGTGCACAACCATTGGCATCTGGCACTGTTCCATCTCGGACTGGACGACATCGACGCCGTGCTGGCGCTGTACGACGGCCCGGTATGCGCCGACGCGCCGGGCCTCGTGTTCGACCTGGTGGACCAGTCCGCGCTGCTGTGGCGGCTGCATCTGCGCGGGATCGATGTCGGGTCGCGCTGGCAGGCGCTGGCCGACCGCTGGGCACCGATTGCCACCACCGGTCGCTACGCCTTCAACGACATGCATGCAACGATGGTCTTCGCTGCGGCCGGCCGCACCGGCCTGATCCGGGCTATCGCCGATGCACAGCAGGCCATCATCGCGGGCAATGGTGAAAGCGTTGCGGACAACGCACGCTTCACCGCCGAGGTTGGCCGCGCGGCGACGGCAGCGATGGCGGCGTTCGCCAATGGCGACTATGCGCAGACGGTCGAGCTGTTGCGGCCCATCCGCCACATTTCGCACCGTTTCGGCGGCAGCCATGCCCAGCGTGACGTGATCGACCTGACGCTGATCGAGGCGGCGGCACGCAGCGGTCAGCAATCGCTCGCAGATGCATTGCGCGCCGAACGTGCGCTTCACGCGGGCGGGCAGGCAACTGTCTGACGACAGTCCGTCGACGTCTGCGCGATCAGGTACCGCCGGGTCCGAGGTAGCGCCGGTCCGACCAGGTCGCCAGCCATTCGGGTATGAAGGCGACGAAGATCGACACCAGCATGCCGGTGATGAAGGCGTCGCCCCAGGCCATCAGCCAGCGCGCGACCAGCGCCTGTTCCATCGCGACACCGTCGATCAGGTGATGCGCAAACTCGTACGCCACCCCGGCCAGGAACAGGCAGAGCGCAGTGCCGATGAAGGCGCGGCCCAGCACGTAGATGAAGGGATGTGGCGGCAGCGTGCGCCGCAATACCTCGCCCAGCCCGAGTGCCAGCGTCGCGGGGACCAGGCCGATCCATACCAGCTGCGACAGCACCGTAGCCCAGCCCAGATGGCCGAACAGCCACACCGCGAGCGCAATCAGCAACAGTTCGATCACCGCCAGCGGCCAGCCGAACATCAATACCAGCAGGCAGGCACCCGAGAGCTGGATCGAAATGCCGGCCGGCAGGTTCTGCGGCAGCACCCACAGCAGCGACAGCAGCACCCAGGACGCCACCCAGGGCGCACCGAGCGGGCCGCGCAGCATGCGCCAGGGGCGCAGCATGAGGCTGACGGCCAGGGCCAGACCCGCGACGAACAGTTCTATCGGCAGCACGCTGATCCGAAACCCGGTAGGCGGAGGGAGAAAGTGTTGCACGCCCGTGCAGCACCCGACTTGACTGCAGACAAGCCGCCGCCGCCGGCGGTTCCGGGCAACATAGTCCTTTCGGCTTAGCAACGACCATTCAGCGTGATCTTTTCCGTAACGTGAGGACGCTACCTTTCGCTCGCCGCGAGGATGATCCTCGCACCGACCCGGAGCCCGAATCATGCGCATGCGTCCCATCGCCGCCCTCATCGCCTCGCTCAGTGCATCATTCATTGCACTGCCTGCCGCAGCCGACTTCCGCATCAATCCGTATCTGCAGAATCCGTCGAGCGACGGCATGTACTTCACCTGGTTCACCGCGTCGGCCGATGCAGGCTCGCTCGCCATCAGCGGCCCCGGCCTCGCGTCGCCCATCGTGCGGAACAGCCTGCCGACACTCGAAAGCACGCTTTCCTACACCAATGCGGAACTGAATCAGAGCATCAGCGGGCTGGACAAGGGCTCGTGGCTCATCGGCGGCGACAACTACAAGCACACGGTCGATGTGCGTTCGCTGCAGGCCAACACCACCTATCAGTACTCCGTGACGCAGGGCGGTTCGGTGTTCCAGTCGAGCTTCAAGACGGCGCCGACGCGCGATGCCTGGTCGTCGATCCGCTTCATCGCCATGTCCGACTCCGAGACCGAACCGGCCGGTCGGGTATCGAGTCGCGAATGGCAGCCGGGTGCGCTGGCCGCGGGCGGCCTGGCGCGTCCTTCGGCTACCGTCGGCGGCACCTGGGACCAGAAGTTCGGCACCCGCGTGCAGGCCGGCGTGCGCACGCTGAACTACGTGCTGACCGAGGACGAGGGCTACCGCCGCAACGTTGAAATGGTGAACAGCCGCACGCCGGATTTCCTGATGATGCCGGGTGACCTGGTCCAGGGTGGCGGCTATCAGCCGGGCTGGGATGAATTCTTCCGCCAGAACGCGGGTAGCGTAGCCAGCGGACTGTCCAGCCACCCCATCCTGCCGGCGCTGGGCAACTGGGAAAACTTCGGCGCGCTCAACGGCGGCTACGGTACAGACGCCGACGGCCGCTTCGGCCCGAAGTTCGGCCGCGACAAGTACCACGTCTATTTCGACGCGCCGGACAACAGCACGCCGGAACATCGCGACAACTACTATCGTGTCGATTACGGCCCGATCACCATCATCACGCTCGACAGCTCGAACGGCCTGCCGGATGACCGCCCGCAGAACTACGCCAACAAGCTCACCGGCACGCAATACAACGGTCCGGGCACCGACACGCAGAACAACTATACGAAGGAACAGTACGAAGCGGCCGGCGGCACCGATCTGTCCGATTTCAACCCGGGCAGCGCGCAGTGGAACTGGGCCGAGCAGCAACTGGCCGACGCGCGCGCCGACGGTCAGGTGGTGTTCGTGCAGTTTCACCACGTGCCGTTCAGCAACGGCGAACATGGTGTCGGCATGGATCACGCGCTGACCACCGGCCAGGGCGGCACGCCGATGCGCCAGTACCACCCGATGTTCGAGCAGTTCGGCGTTGCCGCCGTGCTTTCCGGTCACAGCGAAATGTTCGAACGCAGCTTTGTCGACAGCAACGGTGACGGCATCGGCGTGCAGTACTACGACGTCGGCGTGTCGGGTGACGGCCTGCGCAGCGGCAAGAAGAACGGCAGCCTGCTGAGCGATCCGGCGCTGAACTACAACGAATTCAGCCAATGGACGGCCGATCAGTCCGAGCCCGAACAGTGGGCGATGGTCGATGGCGTGCTGCAGCTGATAGATGGCGGCAAGCACTACGGACATCTCGAAGTCGAAGTCGAGTACCTCGGCACCGAAAGTCTGTACGCCAAGGTCACCTTCACGCCGGTGTATCTCTTTCCGGTGCTGGACAGCGAATACAACCTGATCGAAACACAGCGGCGCGTGTACGACGACGTCGTGACCGTGTATCTGAACGGCGCCGGTCAGGTGGTCGCCATTCCCGAGCCGTCCGAGTACGCCATGCTGCTGGCCGGGCTCGCGCTGGTCGGATTCGCAGCGCGCCGTCGCGCCTGAAGCGCGGTTGAATGATTCGTCCCGGGGCCGTCGCCGCAAGGCGCTGGCCCCGCTGTCATCCCTGCGTCACCGCATTGTCACGCAGCTTGACCACACTCGTTTCCCACCTACAACAGCAACGGGCGCCGCCCGCCAAAGAGGTCACATGAAAAAATCCCTGATCCACCTGTCCCGCCTGACGTTTGCCGGCGCGCTGCTGCTTGGCGGCGCGCAGGTTTCGTTTGCGCAGACCGTCGTCAATGGCACCTCATTCACGCTGCACGAACTGGTCGGCGTTGGCCGGCTGGCGGCCAATCTGCGCGATGAGCACGGTGAAACCTTCGGGTCGATTTCCGGCCTGGTGGCCGATGCCTCGACCTGGACGCGCACCGGCAACAGCTACTCCGGCATCTTCTATGCCTCACCCGACCGCGGCTACAACGTCGCCGGCACGATCGACTACACGGCGCGCATCAACCGCATCGCCGTCGACTTCACACCCGCCGCCGCAGGCAGCACCGGTCTGGGCCAGAACCAGATCGGCCTCGCGCTGACGCAATCGACGCTGCTGTACGAAACGCTGACCGGCGTCTCGCGCCCGCTGAGCGGCATCGACCCGGTACCGGGTGGCGTCCTCACGGGTGGTGCGCGTCCGGCCACTTCGCTGCTGCCGGAACTGCCGCAGGGCCACAACGGCAAGCTGTCGCTCGACGCCGAAGGCATCGTCATCCTGGCCGACGGTTCGCGCCTCATCAGCGACGAGTACGGCCCGTCGATCTATCGGTTCTCGGCGACAGGCGAATTCATCGGCGCACTGCCGGTGGCACCGTCGGTGCGCCCGATACGCAACGGCGTGACCGACTACAGCTCGAACAATCCGATGGACGGGCAGCCCGCCCCGACGCCGGCCAACCCCACGGCGGGTCGCTCCAACAACCAGGGCTTCGAAGGCCTGTCACTGTCGCCGGACGGCAAGACACTGTTCGTTGCCCTGCAGAGCGCCGCGCGTCAGGATCTCGCCAATGCGTCCACGCGGAACAACACGCGTCTGTTCACCTACGATGTCAGCGATCTGGACGAGATCACGCTGACCGGTGAATACGCGGTGCAACTGCCGAAGTTCCAGCAGGGCACCGGCACGCTGGTGGCCGCACAGAGTGAAATTCTGGCCGTGTCCGACACCCAGCTGTTCATCCTGCCGCGCGACAGCAACGGCTTTCAAGTGGGCACACAGCAATCGAATCTGCGCCGTGTCGACGTGATCGACATCAGCGACGCGACCAACATCCTCAACCAAAGCTACGAGGGACAGATCGCCCCGGGTGGCGTGCTGAACCCGGCCATCACGCCCGCGCTCTACACGCCCTTCCTGGACATCAACGACAACGCCGAACTGGCGCGCTTCGGTCTGGTGAATGGCGTGCAGCCCGGTCTGGACAACCTGTCCGAAAAGTGGGAAGGCCTGGTGTTGCTGCCGACGCTGGAGGCAGATCGTCCGAACGACTACTTCCTGTTCATCGCCAACGACAATGACTTCGCCACCACCGACGGCTTCCAGGTCGGCAGTACCTACAACGACGGCAAGGACATCGACACCATGTTCCTGGCCTATCGCGTCACCATCACCCCTGCGGTGCCCGAGCCGGAAAGCTGGGCGCTGATGCTTGCCGGCCTGTTCGCAGTCGGTGGCGTGGCCCGTCGCAGGATGCGTTCGGGCAAGTAAGCCTTCTGCCCACGTCCCGCCCGCCAGGGGCGGCATCCGGTTGGGGTGCCGCCCCTTTTTGTTGCCGACAGCCGAGCCGTCGCTGCCTGCCATAACAGGCGACATCCCCCTGCGCAGCACGAATGAGCCGTTCGGACCATCGGACGCGTGAGACTGCGTCTTACCCCTGTCAAATGCGGGATACAGACTTCGCGGGCTCATCCATGCGACGCACGCTGCTGCGCGGCTGGAAGAAGCCCCGAACCATCATCTCGATCTATCCGAGGAGAACACATGTCTGCTCATCTGCACCCCGACAACAACGTGACGATCAACCCGACCGACAACGAGTCGATCCGTGACGTGATGGCCGCATTCACCGGCCGCCGCAACTTCATGAAAGGCTCGATCGGTACGGCCGTGCTCGCTTCGATGGGTGGCTTCAGCCTCGAAGCGCTGGCCGCCGGCTATGTGCCCAGCCCGTCGCCGACCAACGGCGGCATCGGTTTCAGCGGCGTCCCCGCAAACATCGTGCCGATGACCGACGGCATCACCGTGCCGAACGGCTACACCGCAAAGGTGCTCATTTCCTGGGGCGATGCGATCGGCAAGCCGGGCCCGGATGCCTTCACACACTGGGATCCGTCAACCGCGATGACCAAGGCGCGTCAGCTGACGACCTACGGCTCGCACAACGACGGCATGCACCTGTTCCCGTTCCCGGTCGTCGGTGCCGACGGTCTGAGCAATGTCCGCGGCCTGCTCGTATCCAATCATGAGTACGTCGACCCGGGTCTGCTGAACCACACGCTGACCTATGGTACCGATGTGATCACGCAGGACATGGTCGACGCGCAAATCGCGGCGCACGGCGTCAGCGTGGTCGAAGTGCGCAAGATGGCCGGCGAAATGAAGGTACAACGCCCGTCCGCATTCGCCCGTCGCATCACCGGCGCGACCCCCTGTAAGGTGTCGGGCCCGGCTGCCGGTCACCCGATGCTGCGCACCGCAGCCGACCCGGCCGGCATGACCGTGCTCGGCACGCTGAACAATTGCGCGCACGGCTACACCCCGTGGGGCACCTATCTCGCCTGCGAAGAAAACTTCAACGGCTATTTCGGCACCACGGCCGCCAAGCTGGCCGCGCAGCCGCGTACGCCGCACGAAGCCCGCTACGGCGTGAGCCAGGGTGGCTTCGGCTACCGCTGGCACGAAGCCGATCCGCGCTTCGACTTCCGCGAAAACCCGAATGAACTGAACCGTCATGGCTGGGTGGTCGAAATCGACCCGTGGAACCCGAATTCGATGCCCGTCAAGCGCACCGCGCTGGGTCGCTTCAAGCACGAAGGCGCATGGAGCGTGGTCGGAGCCGACAACAGCGTTGCCCTCTACATGGGCGACGATGAAATCAACGACTACATCTACAAGTTCGTCTGCGCGAAGAAGCTGAACACGAAGAACCGCGCTGCCAACCGCGATCTGCTCGACAGCGGCACGCTGTACGTGGCCAAGTACAACGCCGACGGCACGGGTGTCTGGCTGCCGCTGGTGTTCGGTCAGAACGGTCTGACGCCGGAAAACGGGTTCAACAGTCAGGGCGACGTGGTCATTATGTGCCGTCAGGCGGCTGACAAGCTCGGCGCCACCAGGATGGACCGCCCGGAATGGGTAGCCGTGCATCCGACCACGCGCGAGGTGTATTTCACGCTGACCAACAACAGCGGCCGCACCGTCACCGATGCTGCCAACCCGCGCGCCAACAACGTGCATGGCCACATCATCCGTTTCAACGAAAACGGCGGCGATGTCGCGGCCACCGGCTTCCAGTGGGACATCTTCGTCGAGTGCGGCGACAAGCTGTCGAGCAACCCGGCGCGTCAGGGCAACATCATCGGCGACGACCTCGGTTCGCCGGACGGCATCTGGATCGACTCCGATGGTCGCGTGTGGATCCAGACCGACCAGGCTGGCGACGCGACCGGCAACTACAGCAATATCGGTGGCAACGCGATGTATTGCGCCGATCCGGCCACGCGCCAGATCACCCGCTTCCTGACCAGCCCGATCCGCTGCGAAGTGACCGGCGTCGTCACCACGCCGGACAACAAGACGATGTTCGTCAACATCCAGCATCCGGGCGAAAGCTGGTCAGGCAGCTTCACGTCGCGCAGCACCTGGCCGGACAGCGGCATCAACGGCCCGACCACGCAGAGCGCAAATGGCGCGGTCAAGCCGCGTTCGGCGACCATCGTCATCACGAAGGACGACGGCGGCGTGATCGGTACCTGATCGACAGTCGTTTAACGCTTCGATACATCGTTTTCACAAGGGCGTCACGGAGGCAGAGCAGCTTTGCCTCCGTGCCCTTCACCAAAGGATTCATCATGAAACTGACTTTCATCGCTGCCGCGCTGGCCTCTTTCGCCATGTTGCCGGCACACGCCGCCCTGACCAATGATGTGGCTGACCTGTTCAACCCGCTGTCCGTCGATTTCGAAAGCTACGACGGCTTTCTGACCAGCGGCCCGGAAATGGTTGCTCCCGGCATCACCTTCACCGGTGACGAAGGTTCGCAACTGGGTGCCAACATTGCCGTGCTCGGCACCAATGGCACCTGGGGCGTCGGCAACCTGTTCGCCGCCAGCGGCTTCATCGGCGAACTGCGCTTCACCTTCGCTGACCTGACCGCCGGCGCCGGCGCGTTCGTCAATCACTACGCCGACAACGTTCTGCCGTTCGGCCTCGTCGTGTCGGCCTACGGTGACAACAACCAGATCATCGAGTCCTACACGCTGAGCATCGACACGGATGAATTCGGCTTCAACGAAGGCCAGTTCGTCGGCATCACGCGTGCCACGGCCGACATCCGCTCGATCTCGTTCAAGGGCAACGCCGTCGTGCTCGACAACCTGGCCGTCGCCACCCCGGTGCCGGAACCCGAAACCTACGCGCTGCTGCTGGCCGGTCTGGGCCTGATCGGCATGGCGGCCCGCCGCCGCATGTAATACGCATCCGCCTGACCCTCGTTGTTCATGACCCGGCCGTTGAGCCGGGTTTTTTTTCGCCCGGCATCACGCGCTTCACGACCTGCAACGGCACGAAACTCGCAAGACCGAGTGCGCAGGCGGCCAGCCAGTGGGCCGGCGACAGCGGCGTGAAGCCGAATTGCATCGCCAGCCAGGGCACGCTGGTCACGGCGAGCAATGCGAGCAGCGTGGCGGCGATGATGGCGCGCGCCACCGGTGCGGTGCCGCGCAAGGCATCCAGCCAGGCGCCACCGTGGGTGCGGGCGCAAAAGATGAGCGCGATGCCGCTGCTCACCAGCGCGATGAATACCCAGGTGCGG
>NZ_JAUYRO010000056.1 GCF_030696805.1 Methyloversatilis sp.
AGCGGCGGCCTCGCCGCGATACGCACGCTGATCATCGACCATCGCTGCTCGATCGCGGCGAGGCCGCCGCTCCCACAGACCGCCGCTCCCACCAGGCAGCCATTCCCACAGCGACACCGCTCTTGATCAGGCGAACCTGGCCGTCCGACAGAGACCGCACTTGTGCCGCCTGCCAGCAATCGGCGAAAATCCGCGCCTTTGGCCTGTACGTGACCTGCGTGCAGGCTTCATCCATCCGAGCCCGCCATGACCGATTCCGCCGCACTGCCGCCCGACGACGAAAACCACATCATTGCGGAGCGGCGCGAAAAACTGCGTCTTTGGCGAGAGGGCGGTGCGGCCTATCCGAACGATTTCAGCCGCACCCATTACGCGGGCGAGCTCACTGCGCAGCACGCCTCGACCAGTGGCGAAGCACTTGAGGCGACACCCGAACACGTGCAGATGGCCGGTCGGATGATGCTCAAGCGGGTCATGGGCAAGGCCAGTTTCGCGACGCTCCAGGACATGTCGGGCCGCATACAGCTCTACATCACGAACGACGGCGTCGGCGAAGAGGTGCATGGTGCATTCAAGCACTGGGACCTGGGCGACATCGTCGGCTGTTCCGGCGTGCTGTTCCGCACCCGCACGGGTGAGCTGACGATCAAGTGCGAAGCCGTGCGCCTGCTGTCGAAGGCGCTGCGTCCGCTGCCGGAGAAGTTCCACGGTCTGGCCGATCAGGAAACGAAGTACCGCTTCCGCTACCTCGACCTGATCACCAACGACGCCTCGCGCAATACCTTCATCGCGCGCAGCCGGCTGATGAGTTCGCTGCGCGCCGAAATGACGCGTCAGGGCTTCCTCGAGGTCGAAACGCCGATGATGCATCCCATCCCGGGCGGCGCGGCCGCCAAGCCGTTCAAGACCCACCACAACGCGCTCGACATGGAACTGTTCCTGCGCATTGCGCCAGAGCTGTACCTGAAGCGCCTGGTGGTCGGCGGCTTCGAGAAGGTGTTCGAGGTGAATCGCAACTTCCGCAACGAAGGCATCAGCCCGCGCCACAACCCCGAATTCACGATGATGGAGTTCTATCAGGCGTATGCCGACTACCGGCAGCTGATGGATTTCACCGAGTACCTGCTGCGCCACTGCGCCGAACAGGCGCTGGGCACGACGAAGTTCATGTATCAGGGGCGCGAACTCGATCTGGGCCAGCCCTTCCACCGGCTGACCATCGTGCAGGCGATCCAGAAATACAACCCGCAGTACTCCGACGCCGATCTGGCCGACGAGACCTTCGTCAAGAAGGCGATCAACACGCACGGCGAAACGGTCAAGCCGGGCGGCCTCGGTTCGCTGCAGCTGCAGTTGTTCGAAGCCTGTGCCGAAGCGCAGCTGTGGGAGCCGACCTACATCGTCGACTACCCGGCCGAAGTGAGCCCGCTGGCGCGCCGCTCCGACACCCAGCCGGACATCACCGAGCGCTTCGAACTGTTCATCGTCGGGCGCGAAATCGCCAACGGCTTTTCGGAACTGAACGACCCGGAAGACCAGGCGGCCCGCTTTCTCGACCAGGCGAAAGCGAAGGACGCCGGCGACGAGGAAGCGATGTTTTTCGACGCCGACTACATCCGTGCACTCGAACACGGCCTGCCACCGACCGGCGGCTGCGGCATCGGCATCGACCGTCTGGTGATGCTGCTGACCGATTCGTCCAATATCCGCGACGTCATCCTGTTCCCGCAGATGCGCCGCGAGTAGCCCTATCTGCTTCGGGAGCTGTGGCTGTGGGAGCGGCGGCCTCGCCGCGATCCGAACTATGCAATGCGACCATCCACTCACTGATCGCGGCGAGGCCGGCGCTACCACCGGCCGCCGATAACTCACGCCGGCACTCACACGGGGCAGCACCCACAGGCCGCCACCGGAACTCCGGCGCGTCTGCATTCATCACAGGTGCCGCACCCGCATTCGGCAAAAAGGGTCCTGAATGTCCCGCCCGCTTCAACTCCTGCAGCCCGCCACGCTGACCTTCGATGATGAAGGCACGCCGCGCTCGTCGCTGTTCAATGACCGCTATCACTCCTGCGAAGGGCCGCTGGCCCAGGCGCAGTTCGTATTTCTCGGCGGCAACGGCCTGCCCGGGCGCTGGGCCGGACGGGAACGCTTCGTCGTGCTGGAGACGGGATTCGGCCTCGGTCTGAACTTCCTCGCGACATGGCGCGCCTGGCGCGACGACCCAACGCGCTGCGACCGACTGCATTTCGTATCGATCGAAAAGCATCCGGTCGCCCAGTACGACCTCGCGACCTACTTCCAGCGCGCGCTGCCGCAGGACATGAGCGACATGGCGCAGCGGCTGATCGAACGCTGGCCGCTGCCGGTAGCCGGCGTGCATCGCATCGAATTCGACGGTGGCCGCATCGTGCTGACCCTGGCTTTCGGCGACGCCGACGCGCTGCTGCCGCAACTTACTGTGCGCGCCAATGCGCTCTATCTCGACGGCTTTTCGCCGGCGCGCAACCCGGACATGTGGTCGGAGCGCATCTGCCGACACCTGAAGCGGCTGAGCGCAGACGACGTGACGCTGGCGACCTGGACCGTATCGGCGGCGCTGCGCCGGGCGCTGGCCGACCACAGTTTCGTCACCGAAAAGCGGCTCGGACTGAAACCCAAGCGTGACATGCTGACCGGCGCGCTGCATGCGCAGGCGCAGGCCGCCGCCCTGCGCCACCGGCCGCAAACCAGCGCCCCCCGGCGCGTGGCGGTGATCGGTGCCGGGCTGGCCGGCTGCGCGCTGGCCGAGCGGCTGGCGGCACGCGGCATCGAAGTGGTGCTGATCGA
Source organism: Methyloversatilis sp. (assembly GCF_030696805.1). Taxonomy (GTDB): domain Bacteria; phylum Pseudomonadota; class Gammaproteobacteria; order Burkholderiales; family Rhodocyclaceae; genus Methyloversatilis. Next base: position 2,830 of record NZ_JAUYRO010000056.1, read on the forward strand.
GCGCCACGGCGCACCGGCGCAGGAGGCATCGGGTAACGCGGCCGGCGTGCTGCGCCCCATGGTGGCGCGCGACGACAGCTTCGCCGCGCGCTTTTCGCGTGCCGCCTTCCTGCATGCCTCCAGCCATCTGCGGCGGCTCGACGGCGAGGGGCGCCCGCTGAAATGGGGCCCGACCGGCGTGATGCAGATCGCGCAGGACGCCGAACAGGAACAGATGCAGCACGCGCTGTGGGCGTCGCACGCCTTGCCCGATGCGTTCGTTCGTCACCTGTCCGACTGGGAAATGACGCGGCGCGTCGGCTACACGGTGCCGCGCGGCGGCTGGTGGTTTCCGCGCGGCGCCTGGGTCAATCCACCCAGCCTGTGCGAAGCCAATCTTGAGCGGGCCGGCGACGCCGTGACCCGGCTGTTTTCCAGCGAGGTCATCGGTCTCGCACATGACGGCGCCGCCTGGCAGGTGAGCGCCGGCGACAGCACGCTGGTGAGCGCCGACGCGGTCGTGCTGGCCAATGCGTCGGACGCGGCTGCGCTGTCGCCGCTGGCGCTGCCACTCATCCGCATCCGCGGCCAGGTCACCCGCCTGCCACGCGCGCTGCTGCCGCAGTTGCACGTCACGCTGTGCTGCGACGGTTATCTTTGCCCGACACCGGACGGCGACCTGAATCTGGGCGCCAGCTTCGACGTCGGCGACGTAGACTGCAGCGTGCGCAGCGACAGCCATGCCGGCAATCTGGCCCGGCTCGGGCGGCTGCTGCCGGACACCGTGCTGATGCCCGATGTGCGCAAACTCGCCGGTCGGGTCGCGTTCCGCACCGCGACGCCCGACCGCATGCCGCTGATCGGCGAACTG
>NZ_JAUYRO010000059.1 GCF_030696805.1 Methyloversatilis sp.
TGTGCGTTGATGATTTCACCAATGCCTTGTTCCGCCAGCGCCAGCAGGGCGTCGAGTTCGGCGCGCGAGAAGGGTTCGCCCTCTGCGGTGCCCTGCAATTCGACCATGCCGCCCGCGCCGGTCATCACGACGTTCATGTCGGTGTCGCAAGATGAATCTTCGCTGTAATCGAGATCGAGCACCGGAATGCCCTTGACGATGCCCACCGACACCGCGGCGACGAAGTCGCGCATCGGGTGGGCGGCCAGTTTGCCCGCGGCGACCAAACCCTGGAGAGCGTCATGGAGCGCCACGTAGGAACCGGTAATCGAGGCGCAACGCGTGCCACCATCAGCCTGCAGCACGTCGCAGTCGAGCGTGATCTGGCGTTCGCCCAGCGCGACCAAGTCCGTGACCGAGCGCAGGCTGCGACCGATCAGGCGCTGGATTTCCTGTGTGCGCCCACTCTGCTTTCCCTTGGCGGCTTCACGAGCGCTGCGCGTATGCGTCGAGCGAGGCAGCATGCCGTACTCGGCGGTCACCCAGCCCTGGCCCTTGCCGCGCAGGAAGGGCGGCAGGCTTTCCTCGACGCTGGCGGTGCACAGCACGCGCGTGTCACCGACTTCGATCAGCACCGAACCCTCCGCATGCTGCGTGAAATTGCGGGTGATGCGCAGCGAGCGCGCTTGGTCCGGCCGGCGGCCACTGGGTCGGGTCACTGTTACTGTCCTTTGGAAGAATACTTGTTGATGGCGGTATTGATTTCGGAAATCGCCGCCTCGATGGCCGACTCGTCCCAGTCCTCGCGGATCGGCACGCGGTCACCGAAGCCTTCGAGCACTGTGGTGTGGCGGTCCAGCGGCAAGGTTTTGGTCGTAACGGAGCCGCGGGGTTCCTCGGCATAACTGTCATGCCAGTTCAGCGCAACCATGGTCAGGTTGTCGCAGGTTTCGCCACCCGCAGCTTCGGCGCTGTCCATCACGCGCGGCACTGCCTGCATGACGTCGATCTCGGTGAACAACCTGAGCAACTGGTCGTTGCCCAGCGGCCCCCATACACCGTCGCTGCACAGGAACACGGTATCGCCCGCGAGCAGCGGCGTCTTGCGCGAATACTCGATCTGAGGCGCGATCGGGCCGCCGAGGCAACTGTAGATGCGGTTGCGGTGCGGATGGGTCATCGCGCCATCCTCGTCCAGCAGCCCGCGATCGATCATGCGCTGCACGCGCGAGTGGTCGCGCGTCTGCGTCATCACGTGACCGGCGCGCAGCACGTACAGCCGCGAATCACCCGCATGCGCCCAGTAGGCGACCGAATCCTGGATGACGCAGGCGACACAGGTGGTGCGCGGGCCGTCCTCGATGTCGCGCTCATCGGCGTAGTCGAGAATGGCGCAGTGCGCATTGGTCAGGCCGCGCGACAGGAACAGGAAAGGATCGGCCAGGCGCGGCTTGGCTTCGCGCTGGAAGGATTCGACCATGTACTGCACGGCAATCTGCGCTGCGACCTCGCCCTGCAGATGACCGCCCATGCCGTCGGCGATCACCATCAGCAGCGCATCGCGCGAGTACGAATAAGCCATGCGGTCCTGATTGGACTTGCGCTTGCCAACCCGGCTTTCCTGAAAAATCGTGAATCTCATTTGCCCACCAGCGCGCTCAGCCGGGCGCGTACGCGGTCCAGCCAGTTGTCTTCGGTGCTTTCGACCTGCGTTACGGGCTCGACCTGATCCCGCTCCCAGGTGGCAAGCGCCTTTTGCAGCGCAAACACACTTTGCGGCCGCTTCAGATGGTTCAGATCCATGCACCAGTCTATGGTTTCAAGCAGTTGCGGCGAGTACTGCCCGATCCAGCGCTGCGACGCGAGGATCACGCTGTCGTTGTCCAGCCGCTGGTCGGCGGCCTGCGGCGGTCCGCCCGACAGGCAGGCGTACATGCTGGCGCCTACGCTGTAGATGTCGCTCCACGGGCCGAGCAGATCGCGGTTGCGGTAGTGCTCGGGCGCTGCGAAGCCGGGCGTGTACATCGGCTTGAGCATCGGCGTGTCGGCCATCAGTGTGGTGCGCGCAGCGCCGAAGTCGAGCAGCACGGGCGAACCGTTGTTGCGCAGATAGATGTTCGACGGCTTCAGATCGAGGTGCAGCAGCTTGTGCGCATGGACTTCGCGCAGGCCGTTCAACAGCCGCGTGAACACATAGCGGATGAAGCTCTCACGAATTTCACCGCGGCGGCGCGTGATGTATTCCTGCAGCGTGCGGCCGCGCTCGTAGCGCATCACCATGTAGACGGTTTCGTTGGCGCGGAAGAAATTGAGCACGCGCACCACGTTCGGGTGATTCAGGCCGGCCAGCGCACGGCCCTCTTCGAAGAAACATTTCATGCCGTAGCGGAAGGCGGGCAGGAATTCTTCGGGAATGTTCGGGGTGATCTGGCCTTCGTCGCGCAGCGCCAGCGCGTTCGGCAGGTATTCCTTGATGGCCACCGCCGTCTCGTCGCGGTCGTGCGCCAGGTAGACGATCGAAAATCCACCCAGGCTCAGTTGGCTGTGGATGCGGTATTGATCGAGTTCAAAGCCCGGCGGCAGGGCGCAATTGACTTGTGGTGGCATTCTGCGGGCCGCTATGATCCTTGTTTTGGCGCGATTCTGGGCGTTTGGTAACACGCTGTAAAGCTGCCCGACAGCCACGCAGGCAAGTGCGCGGGGTCATCGCGCGGGTCATCAGTTACCACGCGGATCATGCCTGACAATCAGAGAGGGAACATCGCGTGGGAAGCATTCACAGCATGACGGGTTTTGCGACAGCTGCAGTGGCTGTCGGCCAGACAACGCTTAACCTTGAGCTGCGCACGGTTAATTCTCGTTTCCTCGATCTGCATTTCCGCTTTCCCGACGAATTGCGCGTCGCCGAGCCGCTGCTGCGCGAGCAGATCACCGGCGCGCTGTCGCGCGGCAAGGTGGATTGCCGTGGCGGCCTGCAGGCAGGCGGCGACAGTGCGCGCGAACTGGCGCTCAGCGCGCCGCTGCTGGCCCGCCTGGTGGCGCTCGACGCCAGCGTGCGCAGTGCGCTGCCTGACGCGGCGCCGTTGTCGGTGGCCGAAGTGCTGCGCTGGCCCGGCATGCTTGGTGACGAGGCGGTGTCGGCCGAGGCGCTGCTTGAGGCTGCCGGTCGCGCCGTGCGGCAGGCGCTGGGCGAACTCACCGCATCGCGCCAGCGGGAGGGTGTGCGCCTCGCCGCGATGCTCATGGAACGCGTGACGCGCATGCGCGAACTGGTCGCCCAGGTCACGCCGCGCGTACCGGAAGTGGTGCAGGAGTATCAGGCGAAGCTGACCCAGCGCCTGCAGGAAGCGATCGGCAGCGCCGACGACGAGCGCATCCGCACCGAAGTCGGCCTGTTCGCGGTGCGCATCGACGTGGCCGAGGAACTGAACCGCCTCAGCGCGCACCTCGAGGAAGTGGAGCGCATCCTCTCGAAGGGTGGCTCCGCCGGAAAGCGGCTCGACTTCCTGATGCAGGAACTGAACCGGGAAGCCAATACGCTGGCGTCCAAATCGGTCGCGCAGGACGTCGGCAATGTGGCAATGGAACTGAAACTGCTGATCGAACAGATGCGCGAACAGGTGCAGAACATCGAGTAAGCGCACGCGGCATCGTCGTTGCCGCGCATGTAGTCAGCACAACAGTTCGGCGGTGTGGCGCGCGATCACCCACTCTTCGTTGGTCGGGATGACACACACCGCCACGCGGCTGCTGGCGGTGCTGATGCAAGCCGCAGCGGCGTCGTTGGCCGCCGGGTCGAATTGGAGGCCGAGCCAGCCCAGTGGCCGGCAGATCCGCTCGCGCACTGCGGCCGCGTGTTCGCCGATGCCGCCGGTGAACACCAGCGCGTCGATGCCTCCGATGGCGGCGGCCAGCGAGCCGATTTCGCGTACCGCCCGATAGCAGAACAGATCGACCGCCTGCGCGGCGTCCGCACTATCCGATGCGAGCAATGTGCGCATGTCCGAAGACAGCCCCGACACGCCGAGCAGGCCGGATTCGCTGTACACGAGGCGGGTCAGCGCCTGTCCGTCCATGCCGTGCTGTTCCATCAGGTAAAGCAGCACGCCGGGGTCGAGGCTGCCGGTGCGAGTGCCCATCATCAGTCCGTCGACTGCGGTGAATCCCATGCTGGTTGCCTGGCTCCGGCGCGCGACCATGCCGCACATCGATGCACCGTTGCCGAGGTGCGCGACGATCACCCGTCCGTCGGCCCGGGCGGCCGGCAGATGTTGCGGCAGCACGTCGGCGATGAATTCATACGACAGGCCATGGAAGCCGTAGCGCAGCACGCCTTCGGCGGTGATGTGGCGCGGCAGCGCGAACATCTGTGCAATGTCCGGCTGCGTGCGGTGGAACGCCGTATCGAAGCAGGCCACCTGCGGCACACCGGGCAGCGCGCTGGCCATCGCATCGATGCCGGCAAGGTTGTGCGGCTGATGCAGGGGCGCCAGCGGAACCAGATCGCGCAGGGCCGCGATCACCTGCGCATCGAGCAGGACAGGTGCCGAGAATTGCCGCCCGCCATGCACCACGCGATGACCGACCGCTGTGATGCGCAATCCGGCGTCGCAGTCGTGAAGCCATTGCGCCATACGGCGCAGCGCCTCGCGGTGCTGCAGTTCCGCTGACCCCTCGATCGGCAGCTCGATATCTTCCAGCCGGTTGCCCGCCGCATCCTCTGCCCTCAGGCGTGCCGGCTGCCCGGCCGCCCCGATGCCATCGATCCGGCCGGTCACGCGGGCTTGCTGCGGCACATCGCGGGAGTTCGCCGGCAACGCGAACAGCGCGAACTTCATCGAGCTGGAGCCGGCGTTGAGCGTCAGCACGGCATCGCTCATGCATCGCCCCTCGTCACTGCATTGCGTTTTGCATGGGCCATCACGACGGCAATGGCGGTCGAGGTGGTTCGGGTCTCGGCAGAATCGGCACGACTGGTCAGCACAAACGGTACGCGGGCGCCCAGCACGATGCCGGCAGCGAGCGCCTCAGCGAGGTATTCCAGCTGTTTGGCGAGCATGTTGCCCGACTCGATATCGGGTACGACCAGGATATCGGCCTGTCCCGCCACCACTGACCGGATGCCCTTGGTAAGCGCCGCCGCTGCCGAGATCGCATTGTCGAAGGCCAGCGGGCCATCGAGCAGTCCGCCCCTGATCTGCCCGCGATCCGCCATCTTGCACAGTGCTGCGGCGTCAAGCGTCGATGGCATGGTCGGGTTGACCGTTTCCACTGCTGCAAGCAGGGCAACCCTGGGCTCCGGAATGTGCAGGATGTGCGCAAGGTCGATCGCGTTCTGCACGATGTCGGCCTTTTCCAGCAGCGTGGGCGCCACATTGATCGCGGCATCGGTGATCAGCATCAGCCGCGGATAGGTCGGCACGTCCATCACGAACACATGGCTCATGCGTCGAGCCGTGCGCAGGCCGGTCTCTTTCCGGATCACCTCGCTGACCAGTTCGTCGGTGTGCAGGCTGCCCTTCATCAGGGCTTCACACTCGCCGGCGCGGCACAGCGCGACCGCGCGCTCGGCCGAAGCATGGCTGTGCAGCGTATCAACGATCCGGCAGTCGTCGATATCCAGGCCGAACTCCTCGGCGAGTCGACGTATCTTTGCCTCGGGGCCGACCAGCGTCGGCACGATCAGGCCACGGTCACGGGCAAGCAGGGCGCCGCGCAGCGATTCCGCGTCGCAGGGGTGCGCCACCGCCATCGAAATCGGTGTCAGGCCGTGCGTGATCTGCATCAGGCGTTCGAAGCGAGTCTTCCTCGTGTCGGACAGCCGGAATTCCGGCAATTCCGTCTTCACCAGCCTGATCTTGTCGCTCGGCGCCAGGACCTCGGCCGTGCCGTGAATCACCTTCTCGCCATGCTGATTGATGCAGACACAGTCGAGAATCATGTGCTTGTTGTGATCGAACTTGCGATCGCAGCGCACCGTCACGGTCACGGTGTCGCCGACCCTTACCGGGCGGCTGAAGTGCAGTGTCTGGTCGACGTAGATCGTGCCGGGACCGGGGAACTGGGTGCCCAGCAGCGTGGATATCAGCGCGCCGCCCCACATGCCATGGGCGATGACTTCGGTGAAGATGGACGATCGCGCGTACTCGGCATCGACGTGCGCCGGGTTGATGTCGCCGGACATGATGGCGAACATGTGGATATCTTCGTGGCGCAGCGTGCGCAACAGGGTAGCCGTGTCGCCCACGGCGATTTCATCGTAGGTGCGGTTTTCTATCCAGAGCGAATCGGGGTCGGTGAAGTGGTTCATGAACTTTCTGCTTTCGGGATGAGTGGATGTTTTTCAGAAAGTGTCTGCCAGCCGGCTGAATGGTCCGGATCCGCGCTAGCCAGGTGCGCCACTGGGCTGCACCCGCATCAGGCCATGATGTTGTGGCCGCCATCGACGTAGAAGGTCGAGCCGGTCAGGCGGCGCGCGTAATCGGTGGCCAGATAGGTCAGGGCGACGCCCACATCGTCGATGTCCACGAGCTCGCCGATCGGCGACTTCTGGACCGCTTCGTACAGCAGTTCGTCGAATTCCTTGAGCCCGGACGCCGCCCGGGTGCGCAGCGGCCCCGGCGAGATGGCGTGCACGCGGATGCCCTTCGGCCCGAGCTCGAAAGCCAGATAGCGCACGGACGCTTCCAGCGCCGCCTTGCACGGGCCCATCACGTTGTAGTTGGGCACCACCTTGTTGGCACCCGTATAGCTCATCGCGAACAGCGAGCCACCATCGGTCATCAGCGGTGCGGCGAGTCGCGCCATGCGGATGAAGGAATGACACGACACGTCCATGGCCTTCGCGAATCCGTCGGCCGGGCAATCGAGCAGACCGCCCGCCAGCGCCTCTTTCGGCGCAAACGCGATCGAATGCAGCGCAATGTCGAGTCGGCGCCAGGTGCTCTGGATCGCCGAAAAAACATCTTCCATCTGACCCTCCACCGACACGTCCAGCGGCAGCAGCAGTTCTGCGCCGAGTTCCTGCGCCAGCGGTTCGACAAAGCGTCTCGCCTTGTCGTTGAGATAGGTGATCGCCAGTTCAGCCCCGGCCGCGTGCAGCGCGCGCGCGCAGCCCCAGGCGATCGAGTTCTCATTGGCGATACCGATGATCAGCGCGCGCTTGCCGCTGAGAACGCCCTTGTTGCTGTTAGCCATTCTGGGCCCTTGTGTGTGGTGAACTTACCCGCGCAGGTCAGCGGTGTGCCGCGAACCGGCCAGCGTAAGTATCATTACAGTGGTTTCTTGCGCGTTGATGGCAGACAGCCAATGTCCGGCAGGATTTCCTGAACTTGCGTTCCCGGGCTTTCTTCCGGCCAGCGGTGGTGTCACCAGCCTTCCCTCAAGCACTGACCGGACGGCACAGCGTGATCTGTCGCGCCGGCACCAGTAGAATTCCTGCTTACCCGCTGTTCCCGTTTGACCCATCATCCACGGATCGGCGCATCGCAACGATCCCGCTTACACCGAGCAACACTGCAATCATGGCAACACGCGGACTGCTTTTCATCGTCAGTGCGCCCTCGGGCGCCGGCAAGACCACCCTGGTGCGCGGTCTGCTCAAGCGCGACCCCCAGATTCAGCTGTCGATCTCGCATACGACGCGCGCCGCGCGTCCGGGTGAGGCGGACGGCGTGGCCTACCATTTTGTTTCCGCCGCCGTTTTCGACGCCATGCGCTCGGCGGGCGACTTTCTCGAATGGGCGCAGGTGCACGGCAATTGCTACGGAACGTCGCGCCGCTGGCTCGAAGAACAATTGTCGGCCGGCCGTGACGTGCTGCTTGAAATCGACTGGCAGGGCGCGCAGCAGGTGCGTACGTTGTTCCCGACCGCGGTCGGCATCTTCATCCTGCCGCCTTCTCTGGACGCGCTGGCGGCGCGGCTGAACGGGCGCGGACAGGATGCAGCCGACGTCATCGAGCGGCGGCTGGCCGCGGCGCGCGACGAGATACGTCATCTTCACGAATTCGATTTCGTTATAATCAATGACATACTGAGTCAAGCTCAAGCTGAACTGGTATCCGTTGTGCAGGCCGCGCGCTTGCTGACGACCAGCCAGATGGCGCGGCATCCTGAAACATTCAAATCACTGGGCATTGACTGACCATGGCACGTATTACTGTTGAAGACTGTCTCAAGCGCATCCCCAACCGATTCCAGCTGACGCTGGCAGCCACCGTCCGTGCGCGTCAGCTCGCAGCCGGCAGCACGCCGCAGGTCGAAGCCGAAAACGACAAGCCCACCGTGGTGGCGCTGCGCGAGATCGCCGCCGGCAAGTACGGTGTCGAAATCCTGAACCGTGGCCAGGTCTGATGCGACCGGGCCTCAGGCTCTGAACTGAACCATGCGGCCGGTGGACGACATACTCATGCCCACCCCGGTCATACAACCTTCGCCTGAAGCACCCGTTGTCGCCATCGGTCTGGCCGACAACGATCCCCACGCGGGAAATCTCGCCGGTCCCCACGGCGGAGACTTCGATCGCCTGATCGCATCCATTTCTGCCTATCTGCGGGAAGAAGACGTACAGCGCATACGCGACGCCTATGCGCTGTCCGCCAGCGCGCATGCCGGCCAGTTCCGGATGAGCGGCGAGCCCTACGTGTCGCATCCGGTCGCGGTGGCGGAGATTCTCGCCGGCTGGCAACTCGACAGCCAGGCGCTGTGCGCCGCGCTGCTGCACGACGTGATGGAAGACACCGACATCACGAAGGAAGAGATTGCCGAGCGCTTCGGCAAGGTGGTCGCCGAACTGGTCGATGGCGTGTCCAAGCTCGACAAGATCGAATTCCAGTCGAAGGAAGATGCGCAGGCGGAAAACTTCCGCAAGATGCTGATGGCCATGGCGCGCGACGTGCGCGTCATCCTTATCAAGCTGGCCGACCGTACTCACAACATGCGCACGCTCGGCTGCGTGCGCCAGGACAAGCAGCGGCGCATCGCGCGCGAAACGCTCGAAATTCATGCGCCGATCGCCAACCGGCTCGGTCTGCACGCGGTGTATCGCGAACTGCAGGATCTGGCCTTCCAGGCCATGTATCCGCTGCGTTACCGGGTGCTCGACCGCGCGATGAAGGCCGCGCGCGGCAACCGGCGCGAAGTGGTCGGCAAGATCACCGACGCCATCCGTACCCGCCTGCCCGAACGCGGGCTCGAAGCCGACGTGTTCGGTCGCGAGAAGAGCCTGTATTCGATCTTCCGCAAGATGCGCGACAAGCACCTGACGTTTTCGCAGGTGCTCGACATCTACGGCTTTCGTGTGGTGGTGCCGGATGTGGCCGCCTGTTACCTGACGCTGGGCGCGCTGCACGCGCTGTACAAGCCGGTACCCGGCAAGTTCAAGGATTACATCGCGATCCCGAAGGCCAATGGGTATCAGTCGCTTCACACGACGCTGATCGGCCCGTTCGGTACGCCGGTGGAAGTGCAGATACGCACTTCGGAAATGCACCAGATCGCGCAGAACGGGGTGGCGTCGCACTGGCTGTACAAGGACAGCGAGCAATCGCTTGATGATCTGCAGGCCAACACGCACCGCTGGCTGCAGTCGTTGCTCGAACTGCAGAGTTCGGCGCCGGACTCGGCCGAATTCCTGGAACACGTGAAGATCGACCTGTTTCCGGGCGAGGTCTATGTCTTCACGCCCAAGGGCAAGATCATGTCGCTGCCGCGCGGTGCGACCGCGGTCGACTTCGCGTATGCAGTGCATACCGATGTCGGCCACTGCTGCGTCGCCTGTCGCATCAATCACGAGCTGATGCCGCTGCGAAGCGAACTGAACAGCGGCGATCAGGTGGACATCATCACCGCAACACACCCCAATCCGAATCCGGCCTGGCTGGGTTACGTGAAGACCGGCAAGGCGCGGGCACAGATCCGTCACTTCCTGAAGAACATGCAGGTCGAGGAATCGGCGCAGCTCGGCGAGCGGCTGCTGACCCAGGCGCTGCGCCAGTTCGGTGTCACGCCTGATGAAATCAGCGATGTGTCGTGGACACACTGGCTTGAAACAGCCGATATCCGCAACCGCAAGGACGCGTTTGCCGACATCGGTCAGGGCAAAAGTTCGGCCACCTTCGTCGCGCGCAGCCTGCTCGAACTGCAGACCGCACGCGAGGCCGGCAGCGGCATCGAGGTGCCTGAAAGTGCGCTGCTGATCCGCGGTTCCGAAGGCATGGCAGTGCAGATCGCGCGCTGCTGCCAGCCGATTCCCGGCGACCCCATCGTCGGCCAGATGCGCAAGGGCTCCGGCCTGATGATCCACGCGCACGATTGCCCGACGCTGCGGCGCAACCGCAAGGAAGGCGATCAGTGGGTCGATGTCGAGTGGGAGCGCGACACCAGCCGCGTGTTCGAAGTCGGCATCCGCGTCGTGTCGGCGAATCGCCCGGGCGTGCTGGCCAAGGTGGCATTCGAAATCGCGGAGTGCGGCGCCAACATCCAGAATGTCGGAATGGAAGAAGACGGCAGCCTGTACACACAGATTCATTTCACGCTGCAGGTGAGTGATCGCGTGCATCTGGCGCGCATCATGAAGGGCTTGCGTCGCGTACCGGAAGTGGTGCGCATCAACAGGGTGCGTGCCGGTAGCGAAAAGGCCGAAGAAGGTCGCAGGGGCGCGCAGCAATAATCATCGAATTTTCTGTCTGGAGTCTGAAGTGGCTGATTACGAATCGGATCACACGCGTTTCATGCGTGAGTACCTGGAAAAGAATCCGGAGCAGGTTGAAGAGCAGCGCAAGGGACGCGCGCTGTGGTGGGACAAGCCGCAGGACCTCGAAAGCCAGCGCCGCTTCGATGAAGCAAAGGTTCCGCAGAAGGCCTATCCGTATCAGGCTGACCTGACGCCGGGCGAGTCACACTGAATCCGGTACCTGATCCGGCAGCACCGCCTTGGTCGCTGCTCACGTTTGCATCCGCCTGATGAGCCTGCTCGACACGCCGCTGGCCATTGTCGATCTGGAAACGACCGGCGGCGATCCGGCGCTTGACCGCATCACCGAGGTCGGCATCGTGCTGGTGGACGGGGACTGTCGCGTCGAATGGTCCAGTCTGGTCAATCCGGGCATCCCGATTCCCGGCAACATCCAGCGCTTCACCGGAATCACCGATGACATGGTGCGCCGGGCGCCGCGCTTTGCCGACATCGCGCAGCAGGTGGCCATGCTGCTGCATGACCGTCTGTTCGTGGCGCACAACGCACGCTTCGACCACGGCTTCCTGCGCAACGAATTCGCTCGCCTTTCACTGTCCTTTGCGCCGCGTGTGCTCTGTTCGGTGAAATTGTCGCGTGCGCTCTACCCGGGATATCCGCGTCACGGGCTGGATGCCGTGATGGAGCGGCTCGGCCTGAACTGCGATGCGCGCCACCGCGCACTGGGCGACGCCCGCGTGGTGTGCGACGTGCTCGACATCGTGAAGCGCGATTTTCCGGTCGCGCAGATCGATGCGGCGATACGCAAGGCCGGGCTTGCCGCATCGCCGGTGCCCGGTTTCGCACCGGGCGCCGTGGGAGACCCGCCGGAGGCGCCGGGCGTCTACCTCTTTTATGGCGAGCCGGTTGTGCCGGGCGCCGCTGCAGACCTGTTGCCGGCAATGGCTGAAGCCCCACTTTTTGTCGGGCGCAGCCGCAATCTGCGCGCGCGCGTGCTGTCCCACTTCAGTGGTCAGCAGAAGGCGGGTCAGGCAGCGCGGCTTGCGCGAGACACGCGGCGCGTCGAATGGACCGAGACCGCTGGCGAACTGGGCGCCCTGCTGCTTGAAGCGAAGCTCGTGAAACAGTTGCAGCCGCCTTACAACAAGCCGCCACGGGCAACTGGCCCGGCTGTTGCGCTGCACCTGCTCGGGGGCCCGGGCAACGAAGTCGCTGCCGGTGAGGCGGCGCTGGTTGTGGTCGATCTCGACCGCGTCGCGCCGCAGCAGCTGAGCGGTCTGTATGGCCCGTTCCGCTCGCGCCGCGATTGCATGGCAGCCTTGCGCGAAATGGCGACGGCGTGGCAGCTGTGCCCGAAACGCATCGGCCTGCAGGGGCACGAAAGGCGTACCGCCGCCTGCGTGAATGTGCAGATCAAGCGCTGTCGCGGCGTGTGCTGCGGGCGCGAGGATGCGCGGCAGCACGATCTGCGGATGATGAGTGCGCTTGACGGGCTGCGGGTGCCGGACTGGCCGTGGCCGGGTCGGGTGGTGGTGCGTGAACGACGGCCCGGGGCGCTGCGTGGCGAGCGTCACTGGCTGTCGCATTGGTGCTATCTGGGCAGCGCCGCGGAAGAAGCGGATGCCTTGCCCGCAGGTATCGCCGTCCGCTTCGACTACGACCATTACCGCATCCTGCGACGCCACCTGGACACACTGCCGGTCGAGGCGGTCGAGCCAGCATAGGGCGGTGCCGCTGTCGGTTCGCGCCCGACGACGTCCTGCGCCAGCCGATCGCCGGGCATCGCTGCGCTCAGTGCCGGCTGGCGAGCATCTGGTGCAGCATGTCGAGCGGCATCGGCCGCGCAAACAGAAATCCCTGTCCTTCGGCGCAACCGAGACTGCCGAGCAGTTCAGCCTGGGTGTCCAGTTCTATGCCTTCCGCAATGGTGCTCATGCGCAGTGACCGGCCCAGCGTGAGCATGGCGTCGATCATGGCGCGCGCATCGTCGCTGTCGGTCAGATCGATGATGAATGAGCGGTCTATCTTGATGCGGTCGATCGGCAGGCCGCGCAGCACGCTCAGCGACGAGTAGCCAGTGCCGAAATCGTCCAGGCCTATGGATACGCCGAGCTGCTTCAGTGCGTCGAGTATGCCGGCGCTGCGTTCGATCACCTGCAGAGTGGATTCGGTGATTTCCAGCTCCAGTGACGCAGCGGGGAAGCCGGTTTCGGCCAGCACTTCGAGCACCTGGGCGACGAAGTCGTCGCGCAGGAACTGGCGTACCGATACGTTCACCGCCAGCCGCATCTGCTGACCTTCGCTGTTTGCCAGCCCGACGATGTCATGGCAGGCGCGACGCAGCACCCACTGTCCCATCGCTTCGATGATGCCGCTTTCCTCCGCCACCGGCACGAAGCGCGACGGCGGGATCATGCCCCATTCGGGATGCGGCCAGCGCACCAGCGCTTCCACGCCCACGATGCGACGGTCGATCAGGCGCAGCTGGGGCTGGTAATGCACCTGCAGCGCATCGGCATCGATGGCGCGCCGCAGGCCCTGCTCCATCTGCATCCGTTCATGCGTGCGCTCCGACATGTCCTCGGAAAAGAACTGGTAGCGATTCCGGCCCTGCGACTTGGCCGAATACATCGCGATGTCGGCAGCCCGCATCAGTACGTTGCGATCGATGCCGTGGTCCGGGAACACCGCAATGCCGATGCTGGCCGAGATCCGGATCTGTTCCTTTCCGAGGTCGAACGGCGCGTTCAGCGCCGTGAGGAGCTTGAGCGCAAGGCGGGAAGCTTCCTCCGGCTGCGCGCTGCCGGTCAGCACGACGAATTCGTCCCCGCCAAGACGGGCCAGCGTATCGCTGCGGCGCAATACCGTACGCAAGCGCTTCGCCACGGTGCGCAGCAGGTCGTCGCCGACGGCGTGGCCCAGCGTGTCATTCACGCCCTTGAAGCTGTCCAGATCGAGAAACAGCAGGATGCAGCGCTGCTCCAGGCGACGCGCCTGTTCGATTGCCTGTTCGAAGCGGTCGTCGAACAGCAGCCGGTTGGGCAGATCGGTCAGCGCGTCGTGATGTGCCAGATGATTGAGCTTGGCTTCGATCTGGTGGACGGCCGTGAAGTCCGACAGTGCAGCGACGAAGTGGGTGACTTCGCCACTTTCGCTGCGTACCGCACTGATGCTCTCCCATGCGGGAAAGCTGTCGCCGGACGCGCGGCGGCACTGTACCTCGCCCTGCCAGTAGCCCGCACCGGCTGAGGCGACCAGCGCGGCGTAGAAGGCGTCGTCGTGGCCTGTGCCGAGCACTTGCTCGGGGTCGAGCGCAAGCACGTCGCATTCGGCATGGCCGGTGATGCGGGTGTAGGCGGCGTTCACCGCGACGATGCGCCGCTGGATGTCGCAGATGACGATGGCTTCCGCGGAGTTGTGGAACACCACGCTGGACTGGCGCAGGGACGCTTCATCGCGACGTCGCTGGGTCACGTCCTGCAGGATGCCGACGATGCGCCGTTCGCTGTACGACTCACCATATGCGCGGGCATGTGCCGCAAGACTGCGTGCCCCGCCATTGCCCGCCGTGCGGAACTCGATGTGTACCGGATCGCCGCGTTCCAGTGCGGAGTCGAGCGCTTCTTTGATGTGCGCCCGGTCGTCCGGATCTACACGTGACAAAAAGATGTCCCAGCTTTCGTCCAGCGGTACAGGCCGGTCGCCGAACAAGCCGCGCAGATGGCCATCGCCGTGCAGCCGCATCGAATCGCCCTGCCATTCCAGTACGCCCAGCGAGGCCGCGTCCAGCGCCAGCCTGAACAGCTGCTCGCTGCGTTCAACGTTCGCCTCGACTTCACGTCGGGCCAGCGCCATCTGTATCGTCGCGTGCAGTTCGCGCGCCTCGCACGGCTTGACCAGATAACCGAATGGCCGGCAGTCCAGTGCCCGCTTGAGCGTGTCATCCTCGGCGTAGGCGGTCAGGAACACCACCGGAACCCGGTAGCGTGCCTGGATCTGCAGCGCTGCATCGATGCCGTCCAGAGCACCGTCCAGATGAATGTCCATCAGCACCAGATCGGGCGCCACGTCGGCGACCCGATCGACGGCCTGTTCGCCGCTGGCCAGTACGGCGCCGACCCGGTAGCCAAATGACTGCAGCTGGGTCTTCAGGTCGAAGGCGATCACGCGTTCGTCTTCGACCAGCATCAGATTGATCGGGAGCGGGGCGTTCATGGCGTACCTCGTATCGAAAGGGCTGCCGGAAAAGTGATGCGGTAATGGGCGCCGCCGCCGGGCAGTATCTGCAGCTCGCCATGCAGCTGGTCTATCAGCAGGGGCACCAGTTGCAGGCCTAGCGACTTGACCGTTTCGAAGTCGAAATTCTGCGGCAGACCGACGCCGTCATCGCGCACGGCCAGCGTCAGCCGCGGGCCGTTGCCGGACAACGTGATGATGATGTCGCCGCGGCGTTGGTCCGGAAAGGCGTGCTTGAAGGCGTTGGTGACCAGCTCGTTGACCATCAGCCCGCAGGGGATGGCGCGTTCCAGATCCAGGTACACCGGTTGTGCCGGTCGTTCGAGATGCAGTTCGGCGCCGTTCGAGCCGCTGCGGTAGGTGCCGCGCAGCAGCTGGGCCAGACGATCAAGGTAATCGCCGAGGTCCATGCGCGAGAAATCCTTGCGCTCGTAGAGGAGCTGATGGGTCAGCGCCATCGCACGCACGCGGTTCTGGCTTTCGTTCAGGATGTCGCGCACGCGCGGTTCGTCGGCGTTGTTGGCCTGCAGGTTGAGCAGGCTGGAGATGACCTGAAGATTGTTCTTGACCCGGTGATGCACCTCGTTGAGCAGCACCGTCTTCTCGAGCAATGCCTGTTCCAGTACCTGCTGTGCGCGCCGTCGTTCGGTAATGTCGACGATGGACGCAAGCACCATGACGCCATTGCCTGTGTCCATCGGATTGAGACCGATTTCGACCGGGAATTCGCTTCCGTCGGCGCGGCAGGCGAACAGATCGCGTCCGCCACCCATCGGGCGCGGGCTGGGTGAAGTCAGGAAGCTGCGACGGAAGTCGGCGTGGTGAGCCCGCGCAGCGGAGGGGACCAGCAGGTCAACCGAGCGGCCGATCAGTTCGGCGCGCGGGTAGCCGAACAGCCTTTCCGTCTGTTCATTGACCAGAACAATCATGCCTTGGTCATTGACCAGCACCATGGCGCTCGGCGCATACTCGACGACGCGCCGGAACGCGTCGTCGCTCATCTGCGGCATCGGCGCATTCTCATGCCCGGATGTGCTGTCGGCCCGAATTTCCATCGGCATTCCTCCCTGCGCCCAGCCAACAGCTGAGCTTCATTCATTCTGGATGCCGAGGGTGCTCAAAACAAGGTCGGTTTGTGAAGGTTCATACCGCATAAAAAAAAGCCCCTGCTTTGTGCAGGGGCTTTTCCGGTGATGACAAGCTGCTATCAGGCGTCCGGGTCGTACATGCAGTGCTTGATCTTGTGGCGGTTGGCGATCAGCTCTTCCATCGTCGGTTTGCCGGTCATCGCGCGCTGGATGGCCAGCTTCATCGCTTCGTAGTTGGTACGGTAAAGATCCTTCATGTCGAGGTTGGGGTCCTTGACCGCGTTCGGGTCCAGCCACACCAGATCGATGATGACCAGTTCGTCAACCAGCTCCTTCGGGATGATGCCTTCGGCAACGCTGTCGACCACGGCGTCGGCAGTGGCCGACTGCACCACGCCGCCCAGCAGTTCGACCGTGCGCGAATTCTTGATCGTCACCTTGGGCACCATCATGGTCGCCGGCTTGGCCATCTGGTTGCAATCGCGCACGGCCAGCATGCGCGTGTGACCGGCGGTCTGGCCCATCATCTGGGCGAAGGCCTGGCCGACCGGACCGTCGATCGAACCGATGACGATTTCCGGCATGGCGTCGGTGAACTGGCCTTCCTTGGCGAAGACGGTCGCTTCACCGATCTTCATCACGATACGTTCGGACATTTCGCTTCCTTTTCGACTGATTGATAATCCGGTCGCCGCAAATCCCGCATCGGGCTGCGGCTCATTCGCCTCGAATTCTAGCGCGCAGGCGATCGATTTCGCGGCGCTGTGTCTTGGTCGGCCGGCCGTGCAGGCCGATCGAAGGTTCGGGCTGCAGCCGGCGCTGTTCGCGCGCCGTCTCGCGCGCAGCCATGCTTTCGGCCGTTTCTTCGTACAACGTGCGTGCGACTTCGGCCGGACCGCGCTTGCCCGAAAGAGCGCGCACGATCACCGTGTAGCGCAGCTCGCCGGTCTGGATGTCCAGCCGGTCACCGATGCGCACTTCGCGTGATGGTTTGGCGCGCGCCTCGTTGAGCTGGATGCGGCCGGCGTCGATCGCGTCGGCCGCCAGCGTGCGTGTCTTGAAAAAGCGCGCCGCCCACAGCCACTTGTCCAGCCGCAGTCGCTCGCGTGAGTCGTCGACGGGAGCGCTCATCGCATCATGGCAGCAGGCGCTCGCCCGCGTACAGGTCTTCGATGCGCTCGCGGGCCCGGATCAGGTGGCACACGTCGCCATCCACCATGACTTCGGCTGCGCGGGCGCGTGTGTTGTAGTTCGAGCTCATGGTCATGCCGTAGGCGCCGGCGGAAAAGATCGCCACCAGATCCTCCGGTTCGACGGCCAGTTTGCGCGAGCGGCCGAGGAAGTCGCCGCTTTCGCACACCGGCCCGACCACGTCGTAGGTGTCAGGCGTGCCGCGCGGACGCACTTCGGCGATGCGGTGGAAAGCGTCGTACAGCGCCGGGCGGGCGAGGTCATTCATCGCGGCGTCGATGATGGCGAAGTTGCGGTCCTCACCGCGTTTCAGGTATTCGACCTTTGACAGCAGCACGCCCGCATTGCCGACCAGCGAGCGGCCGGGTTCGAGCAGCAGCCTTTCCTTGCGGTCCGCGATCACGGAGAGCAGGGGGGCGAGATAGTCGCGCGTAGCCGGTACCGTCTCGTCGTCGTAGCGGATGCCGAGGCCGCCGCCCAGATCGAGATGACGCAGCTCGATGCCGTCGCGGTTCAGTGCTTCGGCCAGTGCGACCACCTTGGCCGCTGCCTCGGCGACCGGCGCCGGATCGAGCAGCTGCGAACCGATGTGACACGCGATGCCGCGGATGTCCAGCTGCGGCATTTTCGCCGCGGCCAGATAGAGCGCATGCGCATCGTTGATCGGTACGCCGAACTTGTTGCACTTCAGGCCGGTGGAGATATACGGATGTGTTTTCGGATCGACGTCCGGATTGACGCGCAGCGCGATCGGCGCGCGCTTGCTGAGATCGCCGGCGACTTCGGCGAGGCGGTGGAGCTCGGGTTCCGATTCGACGTTGAAACAGTAGATGCCGTGTTCGAGCGCTGCACGCATTTCGTCGCGCGTCTTGCCGACACCGGAAAAGACGACTCTGGCCGGATCGCCGCCTGCGGCGATGACCCGTGCCAGTTCGCCGCCGGAAACGATGTCGAAGCCGGTGCCGAGCCGTGCGAACAGATTCAGGATGGCAAGGTTCGAATTCGACTTCACCGCGTAGCACAACATGGTGTCACGCCCGGTCAGCGCCTCGGCGTAGGCCGCATGGGCGTCGGTCAGCGCTGCGCGCGAATAGACGAAGGTCGGTGTGCCGAACTCGGCGGCAATCCGTTCGAGCGGAATACCTTCGGCAAACAGGCTGCCGCCGCGGGTTTCGAAGTGCTTCATAGTGCGGGCGCCTTGCTATCATCCTTGGACGGTGCTGCCGGAGCCGGAGCCGGAGTGGTCTTTGGCTTTGCAGGGACTGCGGTTGCCGGTGGCCGCATCGTGTCCTTCGGTGGCAGCGTCAGGGGTCCCTTGGTGCCGCAACCTGCGAGTATCAGGGTCAGTGCGGCAATGCGCACGAGTGTGCTGGAAAACATGTCGGGTAGCCGGAAATGAACGAGAACGAATTTAACAAATTGGCCGATGCGACGCTGGCCGCGATCGAGCAGGCTGTCGAACGCAGCGGCGCCGACATCGACTATGAACTGCAGGCCGGTGGTGTGCTTGAGCTCGAATTCGCCAACGGCTCGAAAATGGTGATCAACCGACATGGCGTCGCCCAGGAAATCTGGGTGGCGGCGCGCTCCGGCGGCTTCCATTTCCGGCCGGAAGACGGTCGCTGGATCGGTACGCGCGATGGCGCTGAGTTGATGCAGGCACTGGAAGCCCTGGTCAGCCAGCAGGCCGGCGAGTCGGTGCGCCTGCTGCCCTGAAATCCGCTGTGCCGCCGAGCCCGACAGATCCCGGGACGATGTGACCGGAGGGCGACGGGCCCGACGGCGGCAAAGGTGCCGGTGGTGCATCCGGCACGATTTCTCCTTCAGACGCCGGTCCTTCGGGTTCGTCGGGGATCGACTCCGGCGCGGGCGGCAGGTGTTCCTCGTACATCAGATCAGTTCGCGGATTGCCCCGCGCGTCCTCGCCGGCGTTGATGCTGATCAGACCATCGGGCAGTGAGAGGCGCTCCTCCGGAACGTCCTTCAGTGCGTGGCGCATGTAGTCCACCCACATCGGCAGCGCGGCAGAACCACCTGTTTCGCCACGCCCGAGCGAGCGCGGCGTGTCGAATCCGAGCCATGTAACAGTCACATGTGACGGCTGATAACCGCAGAACCACGCGTCGAGATATTCGTTGGTGGTGCCCGTCTTGCCGGCAAGATCGCTGCGCTTGAGCTGCAATGCGCGCGTTGCGGTGCCACGGCGCACCACGTCCTGCATCAGGCTGTCCATCAGGTAGGCATTGCGCGCGTCGATCACGCGCTGTGATTCTTCACGTGGCGCGGTCGGTGTGAAACGCGCAAGCACCTTGCCGCTTCCGTCCTGTATTTCGCGCACCACGTAAGGCTCGACCCGGAAGCCGCCATTGGCGAATACCGCGTAGCCGGACGCCATCTGCCATGGCGTCACCGATCCGGCTCCGAGCGCCATCGTCAGATAGGGCGGATGACGCGCGGCGTTGAAACCGAAACGGGTGATGTAGTCCTGCGCGTAACGCGGCCCGATCGAGCGCAACACGCGGATCGACACCATGTTTTTCGACTTGGCGAGCGCGGTTCGCAGCGAGATCGGCCCGTCGTACTTGCCGTCGTAGTTCTTCGGCTGCCAGCTCTGGCTGCCGGTTTCTCCCGCCGACACGACGAGCGGCGTGTCGTCCTCGACTGTCGAAGGCGAGTAGCCCTTCTCGAGTGCTGCTGAATAGATGAAGGGCTTGAAGCTCGACCCCGGCTGACGCCAGCCCTGGGTCACGTGGTTGAATTTGTTGCGGTTGAAGTCGAAGCCGCCGACCAGCGCACGCACGGCGCCATCGGCGCTGTCGATCGACACCAGCGCCGCCTCGACCTCCGGCATCTGGCCGATCACCCAGCCCAGTTTGGCATCCGGCATCACGCGCACCAGGGCGCCGCGACGCAGCCGTCGAGCCGGCGGGGCCTTGTCGTCGAGCATGGCGCGGGCAAATCGGATGGCGTCGGCGCCGAGCTTGAGCACCTCGCCGCCGCGCTTGTACACCTTGAGTCCGGTCGGACTGGCCTCAAGCACGATGGCCGCATGCAGACCGGCGGCGTCCGGGACGTCCTGCAGCAGGTCATCAAGCATTTCATCGTCGTCGGCGACGATGTCCTTCAGGTCGATGAAGGCCTCTGCGCCGCGATAGCCGTGCCGGCGGTCGTAATCGAACACGCCCTTGCGTACCGCCTCGATCGCCGCCGCCTGATCCGCGCGCCGTATCGTCGTGACGACGCGCAGCCCTAGTCCGTAGGCGTTCTCGCCGAATTTTTCCACTGCAATCTGGCGCGCCATTTCAGCCACGAAATCGGCGCGCTGTTCGGACTGGGCGCCGTCGCGGCGCACCGGCAGTTGCTGCTCCACCGCTGCCGTCCGCGTTGCATCGTCGATATATCCGAGGTCGTTCATGCGGCGCAGGACGTACGCCTGACGCAGCGCGGCGCGCTTCGGATTGACGACCGGATTGTATTTCGACGGTGCCTTCGGCAGCCCGGCCAGCATTGCCGATTCCGCCACGCTAAGGTCTGCGAGGTTTTTGCCGAAATAGGCTCTGGACGCGGCAGCGAAGCCATACGCCCGCTGCCCGAGATAGATCTGATTGATATAGAGCTCGAGTATCTGGTCTTTTGTAAGGCTGTTTTCGATTTTGAATGCGAGCAGGGCTTCATAGACTTTGCGGCGCAGGGTGCGCTCGCTGGACAGGAAGAAATTGCGCGCCACCTGCATCGTGATGGTGCTTGCACCTTGACTCCGTCCGCTGCTGGTCATGTTGGACAGGGCTGCGCGCGCGATACCCAAGTAGTCGATGCCGTAGTGCTGATAGAAGCGCTCGTCTTCCGCGGCGATGATGGCCTGCTTGAGCGAATCGGGAACCTGGGCGATCGGAACGACCGATCGACGCTCTTCTCCGAATTCACCGATCAGATGTCCGTCTGCGCTATAGACGCGCAGCGGAATCTTGGGTCGGTAGTCGGTAAGGATGTCGAGTGACGGCAGTTGCGGGTAAGCAAGCAGAACGACGATCAACGCAAGCGCGGCGCCGATGATCAGCGAACCGGCAAGAGCAGCGAACGGGTAGATGAACCAGCGAAGGACGGGGGGCAAGAGGACGGATTTCCGGACGGGCAACAAGCGCGAATTATAGCTGGCGGACCCGAAGAACCCCTGCCTCGCGCCTACCCAAAATTTGTTTACTTGTCGATACCTTGCTGCTAGCATCTTAATGTAAATTGTGAGTATTGGGTCTAATTCACTGTCTTAAAAGGAAAAAGCTTGGCCTTCGACCTGTCGATTTTTAACCCGGGAGCGCGCCCTTTACTGGGGTTGGACGTGTCGTCCTCGGCGGTCAAGCTGGTCGAGCTGTCGCGGACAGCGAAAGGCGAGCACCGCATCGAGCGCTATGCCACCGAAAACCTGCCGCGCGATTCGGTGGTGGATGGCAACATCGCCAAGCTCGACGAGGTGGCCGACGCGGTCCGGCGAGCATGGAAGCGCATGGGCACGTCGACGCGCAATGTCGCGCTGGCACTGCCCGCCGCGGCCGTCATCACCAAGAAGATCATCGTTCCAGCCAACCAGCGCGAGCAGGAACTCGAAGTGCTGGTCGAGTCGGAAGCCAATCAGTACATCCCTTTCCAGCTCGACGAAGTGAATCTCGACTTTCAGGTGGTCGGCCCGGCACCGGGCAGCCCGGATGAAGTCGAGGTGCTGATCGCCGCGTCGCGCAAGGAAAAGGTGGAAGACCGCGTAGCCATCGCCGAAGCCGCCGGACTGCGTGCGGTGGTCGTCGATGTCGAGTCCTACGCAGCACAGGCGGCGTTCGAACTGGTCGAGAAGCAGTTGCCCGACGGCGGCAAGGACACCAACATCGTGCTGGTCGATGTCGGTGCCAACGTGATGAACGTGATCATCCTGCGCAACGATCAGCCGGTCTATTCCCGCGAACAGGCATTCGGCGGCTACCAGCTGACGCAGGACATCATGCGCAACTACGGCATGAGCCCCGAAGAAGCCGAAGCGGCGAAGCGCACCAATACGCTGCCGGAAAACTTCGAAAACGACCTGCTGCGCCCCTTCATGGATAACCTCGCGCTTGAGGTGTCGCGCGCGCTGCAGTTCTTCTTCACCTCGACCCAGTACAACAGTGTTGACCACATCGTGCTCGCTGGCGGCTGTGCCGTCATTCCGGGACTCGATGAAGTGGTGGCCAACCGCACGCAGGTGGAAACCCGCATTGCCAATCCGTTTGTCGACATGCAGCTGTCTTCTGCGGTCACCGCAAAGCGCCTGAGTCAGGATGCGCCGTCGCTGCTGGTTGCCTGCGGCCTCGCATTGAGGAGGTTCGACGCATGATACGGATCAACCTGCTTCCTCATCGCGAGGAAAAGCGCAAGGCAAGACGCCAGCAGTTCGTCGCGTTTTCCGGTGCGACATTGCTGTTCGGCGGACTCATCGTGGGTCTGGTGAATGGCGTGATCAACGGTTATGTATCGGCGCAGGACGAGAAGAACGCCTTCCTGAAGACAGAAATCGCGGTGCTTGACAAGTCGATCGACGAAATCAAGCGCCTGCGCGAGCAGACCGACGCGTTGATCCAGCGCAAGCAGGTCATCGAGTCCTTGCAGGGCAACCGGTCCGAAGCGGTGGGCCTGTTCAACGAACTCGCCAAGAACGTGCCGGAAGGTGTGTACATCCGGAAGGTGTCGCAGCAAGGCGGAAAGATCAACCTGATCGGTTATGCGCAATCGAACGCCCGCGTCTCCAGCCTGATGCGCAACCTCGAATCGTCGCCCCTGCTGGAGCGGCCGACGCTGGTGGAAATCAAGGGATCGAACATCGACAAGCGTCGCATGAACGAATTCAACCTCGATCTGTACATCACGCGGGCCGCGGACGAAACCGTCGCCAAAGGCA
Source organism: Methyloversatilis sp. (assembly GCF_030696805.1). Taxonomy (GTDB): domain Bacteria; phylum Pseudomonadota; class Gammaproteobacteria; order Burkholderiales; family Rhodocyclaceae; genus Methyloversatilis. The sequence goes on from NZ_JAUYRO010000059.1 coordinate 23,109, forward strand.
GGAAGACATGAAGGACATCCAGCTTCCGAAGTTCGATTTCACGCGCATCGGGGATGATTTCAAGAACCTCGATCCGAAGGATGTCGGTAACTGGGCGATCCTGCCGAAACTGGCAGTGCTCCTCGGCCTGCTGATCGCGGCAGTTGCTGCCGGCTGGTGGTTTCTGTGGGAACCGCTGATGGTGGAGCTCGAACAGAAGCGCGCCGAAGAGGAATCGCTCAAGGAACAGTGGCTGCAGAAGAAGGGTGAAGCGGTCAATCTCGAACAGTATCAGCAGCAACTCAGCGATATCGACAGGTCTTTCGGGGCACTGTTGAAGCAGCTGCCGAACAAGGCGGAAATGGAATCGCTGCTGGTGGACATCAGTCAGGCCGGCCTGAGCCGGGGCCTGCAGTTCGAGATCTGGCGTCCGGGCAGCGAAGCAGTCAAGGATTTCTACGCCGAGCTTCCGATCACGCTGCGGGTGACCGGCGGTTACCACGATCTCGGCAGTTTTGCGGGTGATGTTGCCAAGCTTTCGCGCATCGTGACGATCGGGTCGATCGGCATCGAATCAGGCAAGGACGGATTGCTGAAGATGGATGCGGTGGCGACCACGTACCGCTACCTCGACGAGGAAGAACTGGCACGCGTGAAACGCGAAAAGGCAGAGCGCGAGAAGGGGAACAAGCAGTGAAGCGCGCATTGACTCTCGCCGTGCTGTGCAGTGGTCTGGTGGCCTGCGGTTCGGAGGACCATCAGGACGTGCGCGCATGGATGGAACAGAGCACCCAGGGGCTGAAGGGGCAGGTCAAGCCACTGCCCGAAATCAAGCCTTCGATCATCGTGGCCTACGAAACCGAGTCACTGATCGATCCGTTCAGCCAGGCCAAGATCGAGCCGGAGCGCAAAAAGGGCGGCGGTGGTGGCGGTGTGGGCCCGGATCTCGATCGCCGCAAGGAGCCGCTCGAACAATACCCGCTCGATTCGCTGGCCATGGTCGGCGTGCTGCAGCAGGGCAAGATCGCGTATGCGCTGATCAAGGCGGACACGACATTGCACCGGGTCAGGTCAGGAAATTACATGGGTCAGAATTTCGGTGTCATCACGGCCATTGCGGATGACGGCATCACCCTCAAGGAAATCGTTCAGGACGCGGACGGCGAATGGGTCGAACGTACCAGTACGCTCCAGTTGCTGGAGCAGGAGACAAACAAATGAATTTCGTCCGCAAGATCGCATGCCTGATCGTGGCCCTTGGCGCAGGTCTGATACCCATCGCGGCGGCTGCCCAGAGCCAGCCCAACAGCATCGAATCCATTCTGGTGTCGCAGCAGGGCGGCGAGGTGCTGATCAAGGTCACTACCAAGACCGAACTGCCCGCGGTACCGGCCAACTTCAGCATCGCATCGCCCGCGCGTGTGGCATTCGACTTCCCCGCCACCGGCAATGCCGTGGGTCGCAACTCGCAGACCGTCAATGAGGCACATCTGCGCAGCTACAACATCGTCGAAGTCGGCGATCGCACGCGTCTGGTGCTGAATCTGAACAAGCTGTCGCCGTTCAATACCCGCATTTCCGGGCGTGATCTCTACATCAGTCTCGCGATGCCGGCCAGTTCCGAGGCGGTTGCCCAGTCCGACAACGTGTCGCGCTTTGCCGAGCCGGGTGTGTCGCAGGACGCGCAGACGCTGCGCAACGTAGGTTTCCGTCGCGGCAAGGATGGTGAAGGCCGTGTGGTGGTCGAACTGTCCGACCCGAATACCGGCATCGATATCCGTCAACAAGGCTCGAAGCTGGTGGTCGAGTTCCTGCGCGCTTCGGTGGCTGACGAATTCCTGAAGCGCTACGACGTGACTGATTTCGGCACGCCGATCACCCAGATGGAGGTCGTGCGTTCAGGCGCCAACACGCGCCTCACCGTGACGCCGACCGGTCTGTGGGAGCACAACGCCTACCAGAGCGAAAATCAGTTCATCCTCGAAGTGAAGCGCCTGGTCGAAGACCCGAACAAGCTGGTTCAGGGCAGCAAGCCCGGCTACCAGGGAGAGAAGCTGTCGCTGAACTTCCAGAACATCGACGTACGGTCAGTACTTCAGGTCATCGCCGACTTCACCGACAACAACATCATCACTTCCGACACCGTCGGTGGCTCACTCACGCTGCGGCTCAAGGATGTGCCCTGGGATCAGGCGCTCGACATCATTCTCGACGCCAAGGGCCTGGACAAGCGCAAGACCGGCAACGTGATCTGGATTGCACCGCGCGACGAACTGTCGGCCAAGGAAAAACTTGCACTGGAGAGCCAGCAGCAGGTCAGCGAACTCGAGCCGCTGCGCACCGAAACCTTCCAGCTGAACTATCACAAGGCGGACGTTCTTCACAAAGCCATCACCGATGACAAGGACAAGCGATTCCTGTCAAAGCGAGGCTCGATCGTGATGGATGTGCGTACCAACAAGCTGATCGTGACCGATATTCCGAGCCGCCTGGAAGACATCCGCCGCATCCTGAGCGAACTCGACATCGCGACCCGTCAGGTGCTGATCGAGGCACGCATCGTCGAAGCGAACGAAGATTTCGCCAAGAATCTGGGTGCGCGACTGGGTCTGAACCAGGCGCAAGCGGGCTCGGTGCAACTTGGACGGGCCGGTTTGAACATCGGCGGTTCGTCTCTGGCGACCGGCTTCCAGACCGGTCAGGTGCAGACCCAGCCCAACTTCACCACGGATTCGCTCGGGGTCAATCTGCGTGCGTCGAACATCAGCGGCCGCGCTCCCGGCCAGCTGTCTTTCGTGCTGTTCAATTCGTCGGCCACGCGCTTCCTGAATCTCGAGCTGTCCGCCCTCGAACAGGACGGCAAGGGCAAGGTGATTTCAAGCCCGCGTGTCATGACCTCGGACCAGAACGAGGCGCTGATCGAACAGGGTGTCGAAATTCCGTACCAGCAGGCCACCAGCTCGGGCGCGACAAGCATTTCCTTCCGCAAGGCCAACCTGATGTTGAAGGTGAAGCCGCAGATCACGCCGGACGGACGTGTACAGATGGCACTCGACATCAACAAGGACACGCCCAACACCCAACTGGCCACCGGTGCCGGTGTGGCCATCGACACCAAGCACGTCAAGACTGACGTGCTGGTCGAAAACGGCGGTACGGTGGTCATCGGCGGTATCTACACCCAGGAAGAACGCCGCACCCAGTCGCGCGTACCCTTCCTCGGCGACCTGCCGTATGTGGGCTTCCTGTTCCGCAACACGGAGACCCGCGACAACCGCGCCGAGCTGCTCATCTTCGTGACGCCGCGCATCGTCAGCGACAACCTCACGCTGCGCTGATTCCTCACTGACCGGACGGCGGTCCTCAACTTGAGGCCGTCAGCCGGGGCGGGGCGGGCGGGCACTGCTAGAATCCGGCCCGTGGAACACAGCGACAACATCATTCTCGTCGGCCTGATGGGCGCCGGCAAAACCACGGTCGGTCGGCAACTTGCGCGACGCCTGCGCAAGCGCTTCGTCGACTGCGATCACGAAATCGAAGCGCGCACTGGCGTCAGCATTCCGACCATATTCGAAATCGAGGGCGAGGCAGGTTTCCGCCGGCGCGAAAGCGCGGTGATCGAGGCGCTGGCCCAGGAAGCGGGCCTCGTACTGGCAACCGGCGGCGGCGCCGTGCTCGACCCGATGAACCGGAAGCACCTGAAAGCGGGTGGCTGGGTCGTCTATCTCGATGTGCCGCCCGACGTGCTGTGGCACCGCACGCGGGGTGACCGCAACCGTCCCTTGCTCCAGGTCGAGGACCCGCGTGCGCGGGTGCGCGAACTGCACGGCATTCGCGATCCGCTGTACCGTGAAGTAGCCGATTTCGTCGCCGAAAGCGGACATGGCAGTCCGCTGACCATCGTTCGTCAACTTGAACGGGAATACCTGAGCCGATGCGCAGCCTGAATGTCGCCCTCGATGAGCGTGCCTACGACATCCACATCGGTCGCGGCCTGATCGATCGTGGCGAATTGTTCGCGTCGGTGCTCAAACGCAAGCGCGCGGTCGTCATCAGCAACGAGGTGGTTGCACCGCTGTACGCCGCACGCGTGCTCGCCGCACTTGATTCGGTCGATGTCGCCCATCAGCTGGTCGTGCTGCCCGACGGCGAGGCGCACAAGGACTGGCCGACGCTGAACCTCATCTTTGACGCGTTGCTCGGCGCCCGTGTCGAACGTTCGACCACGCTGATCGCACTGGGCGGTGGCGTCATCGGCGACATGGTCGGCTTCGCCGCGGCGACCTACCAGCGCGGCGTTCCCTTCATACAGGTCCCGACCACGCTGCTGTCGCAGGTCGATTCAAGCGTCGGCGGCAAGACCGCCATCAATCATCCGCTGGGCAAGAACATGATCGGCGCCTTCCATCAGCCCAGGCTGGTGCTGGCCGACATCGACACGCTCGATACGCTGCCGGAGCGGGAACTGAAGGCCGGGCTGGCCGAAGTGATCAAGTACGGCCTGATCCGCGACGGGGAATTCTTCGACTGGCTCGAAATCAACATGCCACGCCTGCTCGCACGCGACGCCGACGCACTGGCATTTGCCATCGAACGCTCCTGCCGCAACAAGGCCGAGGTGGTGATCGAGGACGAAACGGAAACCGGCGTGCGGGCACTGCTCAATCTCGGACACACCTTCGGCCACGCGATCGAAACCGGTCTGGGTTACGGCGAATGGCTGCACGGCGAAGCCGTCGCCGCCGGCACGCTGATGGCGGCGGAACTGTCGCGCCGGCTGGGCTGGCTGGGTGACGCCGATATCGCGCGCATCCGCGGCATCCACGAAGCGGCCGGCCTGGCGCTTCGCGGCCCGCGTCTGGGCGTCGACCGTTACCTGGAGCTGATGTCGCACGACAAAAAGGTCGAAGCCGGCAAGTTGCGGCTGGTGCTGCTGCGCGCCATCGGCGATGCCGTGGTGTGGGGCGAGGCGACGCAGACGGATGTCGCATCGGCGATCGACCAGTGCTGCTCCGATGACTGAACTGGCCCCGTACGCCGCATGCGAAGGCAACTCGCTGGGCCGTGTGCACGCCGAAGACGCGCTGTCCGGACGCAGCCAGTTCCAGCGCGACCGCGACCGCATCATCCACAGCACCGCGTTTCGCCGCCTCGAGTACAAGACGCAGGTGTTCGTCAATCACGAGGGTGACCTCTTCCGCACGCGGCTGACCCACAGCATCGAAGTGGCGCAGATCGCTCGCTCGATCGCGCGCGCATTGCGGGTGAATGAGGATCTGGTCGAGGCGATTTCGCTTTCGCATGACCTCGGTCATACGCCGTTCGGGCATGCCGGCCAGGATGCGCTGAACGAGTGCATGCGCGAACACGGCGGGTTCGAACACAACCTGCAGAGCCTGCGCACGGTCGATCTGCTGGAAGAGCGCTATGGCGCCTTCGACGGGCTGAACCTCACGTTCGAAACGCGCGAAGGCATTCTGAAACACTGTTCGCCAGCCCGCGCGAAGGACCTCGGCGACCTGGGTCGGCGCTTCATCGAACGCACCCAGCCGACCATCGAGGCGCAGATCTGCAATCTGGCCGATGAAATCGCCTACAACAACCACGACGTCGACGACGGTCTGCGCTCCGGCCTGATCACGCTCGAACAACTGGAAGAGGTACCGGTGTTCGCGCGCTACCGGCGCGAAGTGCTCGCGCTGTACCCGCAGATTGCCGGCCGACGGCTGATCCATGAAACGATTCGCCGCATGATCAACGCACAAGTTGTTGACCTGGTAGAGGAAACCCGGGCGCGCATTTCCGCGGAGGCGCCGGAATCGATCGAAGACGTGCGCGGCGGGCCGGTGCTCGTCGCCTACAGTGAGGCCATGCGGGGGGAGCAGCGCGCCCTGAAGAACTTCCTGCGCGACGAGCTGTACCGCCATTACCAGGTGCTGCGCATGACGGCCAAGGCGCGGCGCATCGTGGGCGAGCTGTTCGGTGCCTTCTACGGTGACCCGAAGTTGCTGCCGCCGCAGTACCAGACCATGGCGAAGGACGACCGCGCACGCGCCATCGCCGACTACATCGCCGGCATGACCGACCGTTACGCCATGCGCGAACACCGCCGCCTGTTCGCTGTGGGCGACATCTGAAGCGACCGCCGCACGCCGGATTCCGTCACGTTTTGATGCACCGCGGAACGAGTATTGTCTGCGGCCGTGCATGTCCGTATACTCCATCGTCCACCCCAAAAGTGCCCGGAGCGGCTTCAGCGTTGAAGCGGCCAGGCCACCCGAGCCGGTGCCCACATCGTCCCGCCGTCAGGCGATGATCGTGGAAGCCGGCTTTTTCACGGGCTTGGAGGTGCGAATTCCCGCAGTGCGACAGGCCGCAGGGCCGGTTCCGTGCGCGGTTGGCAAACGAGTTCCGAGGACGAATGCAATGGGTCTTCCCCATACTCAAGGTCTGTACGACCCCGAAAACGAGCACGATGCATGTGGTGTGGGTTTCGTTGCGAACATCAAGAATCGCACGTCGCACGACATCATTGAAAAGGGTCTGCTGATCCTGAAGAATCTCGATCATCGGGGTGCCACCGGTTACGACCCGATGCTCGGCGACGGTGCCGGTATCCTGATCCAGATGCCCGACGCGCTGCTGCGCGACGAGGCGGGCAAACTCGGCATCACGCTGCCCGCCGCTGGCGATTACGCCTGCGGGACCGTCTTCCTGCCGCAATCCGCCAATGGCGCCGCCGCCTGTGAATCGGTCGTCGCGCGCATCATCCATGAAGAAGGCCTGACCTTCCTCGGCTGGCGCGACCTGCCGCGCGACAGCAGCGTGCTGGCCGAAGCCGCCCGCGCCATGGAGCCGCAGATGCGCCAGGTGCTGATCGCACGCCCGGACACCGTGGCCGACCAGACCGCCTTCGAGCGCAAGCTGTTCGTCGTGCGCAAGCGCGTCGAACATGCGGTGCGCGCGCTCAAGCTGTCCGACGTCGGTCAGTTCTATATCCCGTCGCTGTCGTCGCGCACCCTTGTCTACAAGGGCATGCTGCTGGCCAACCAGGTGGGCGAGTACTTCCTCGACCTGCAGGACAGCCGTGCGATGTCGGCGCTTGCCCTCGTGCACCAGCGCTTTTCGACCAATACCTTCCCGACCTGGGATCTGGCCCACCCCTTCCGCATGATTGCCCACAACGGTGAAATCAACACCGTGCGCGGCAACATCAACTGGATGAAGGCGCGCCAGAAGTCGATGAAGTCGGCTGCGCTGGGGCAGGATCTCGACAAGCTGTGGCCGCTGATCGTCGAAGGCGGCTCCGATTCGGCGTCGTTCGACAACGCGCTCGAACTGCTGGTCATGGGCGGCTACTCGCTGGCGCACGCCATGATGATGCTGATCCCGGAAGCCTGGGCCGGCAATCCGCTGATGGACGAAGAGCGCCGCGCGTTCTACGAATTCCACGCCGCGATCATGGAACCGTGGGACGGCCCGGCGGCCGTCGCCTTCACCGACGGCCGCCAGATCGGTGCCACGCTCGACCGCAACGGCCTGCGCCCGGCACGCTTCCTGGTGACCGACGACGACATGGTCGTCATGGCATCCGAAATGGGCGTGCTGCCGATTCCGGACGAACGCATCATCCAGAAATGGCGCCTGCAGCCGGGCAAGATGTTCATGATCGACCTCGAAAAGGGCGCGATCATCGAAGACGGTGCGCTCAAGCACGAGCTGTCGACCGAATATCCGTACGACAAGTGGATCACCGATTCGCGCTTCTTCCTGACCGAACTGGAAGAAGTCGAGTACACCAATCCGCGCACCGAAACCCTGCTCGACACGCAGCAGGCTTTCGGCTACACGCAGGAAGACATCAAGTTCATCCTCGCGCCGATGGCCTCGGCCGGCGAAGAAGCCATCGGCTCGATGGGTAACGACTCGACGCTGCCGGTGCTGTCCGACCGCAACAAGCCGCTGTACAGCTACTTCAAGCAGCTGTTCGCGCAGGTGACGAATCCGCCGATCGACCCGATCCGCGAAGAGATCGTCATGTCGCTCGCGTCCTTCATCGGCCCGCGTCCGAACCTGATGGGTGTGGCCGACAACGAAGACGGCCTGACACCGCGGCTCGAACTGACCCAGCCGGTGCTGACCAACCAGGACCTCATGCGCTTGCGCGACATCGAGCGCCTGACCGGCGGCAAATACCGCTCGCTGGTGCTCGACATGACCTATCCGGCCGCCGACGGCGTCACCGGTTGCGAAGCCACCCTCCAGCGCCTGCAGAATGCAGCCGAGAAGTCGGTGGCCGACGGCTTCAACATCGTGCTGCTGTCCGACCGCGCGGTGTCGCGCGAGCGCGTCGCGGTCCCCGCGCTGCTCGCCACGTCTGCCGTGCATCACCATCTGGTGCGCAAGGGCCTGCGCACGCTGACCGGTCTGGTCATCGACACCGGTTCGGCACGCGAAACCCATCATTTCGCTCTGCTCGCCGGTTATGGCGCCGAGGCGATCTGTCCGTGGCTGGCCTTCGACACCATCGCCGAAATTTCCGACGAGCTGCCGTCCGGGCTGTCGACCAAGGACGCGTCCAAGCGCTTCATCAAGGCGGTCGGCAAGGGCCTGAACAAGGTCATGTCCAAGATGGGCATTTCGACCTATCAGTCCTACAGCGGCGCGCAGATATTCGAAGCCATCGGCCTTAACTCGGCCTTCGTGAAGCGCTACTTCACGGGCACGGCCACCCAGGTCGAAGGCATCGGCCTGACGGAAGTCGCCGAAGAGGCGCTGCGCACGCACACCCAGGCCTTCGGCAACGACCCGGTGCTGGCCAATGCGCTGGATGCCGGCGGCGAGTACGCCTTCCGCGTCCGCGGCGAAGAACACATGTGGACGCCGGACGCGATCGCCAAGCTGCAGCACTCGACGCGTGCCAACAAGTACGACACGTACAAGGAATACGCGAAGATCATCAACGACCAGACGAAGCGTCACATGACGCTGCGCGGTCTGTTCGACATCAAGCCGGCCGGCCCGCCGGTGCCGCTGTCCGAAGTCGAATCGGCGGCCGAAATCGTGCGCCGCTTCGCCACCGGCGCCATGTCGCTCGGTTCGATCTCGACCGAAGCGCACACCACGCTGGCCATCGCGATGAACCGCATCGGCGGCAAGTCGAATACCGGCGAGGGCGGCGAAGATCCGATCCGCTTCAAGCCGGTGACCGAAGACACCACGCTCGACAAGCTGATCGGTTCGTCGCGCGTCGAAGTCGCGTTGCCGCTGAAAAAGGGTGATTCGCTGCGTTCGAAGATCAAGCAGGTCGCCTCCGGCCGTTTCGGCGTCACCGCCGAGTACCTGGCCAGTGCCGACCAGCTGCAGATCAAGATGGCACAAGGCGCCAAGCCGGGCGAGGGTGGTCAGCTGCCCGGCCACAAGGTGTCGGAATACATCGGTTTCCTGCGTCACTCGGTGCCTGGTGTCGGCCTTATTTCCCCGCCGCCGCACCATGACATCTACTCGATCGAGGATCTGGCGCAGCTGATCCACGACCTGAAGAACTCGAATCCGCAGGCCTCGGTGTCGGTCAAGCTGGTGTCCGAAATCGGTGTCGGTACCGTGGCGGCCGGCGTGTCCAAGGCCAAGGCCGACCACGTCGTGATCGCCGGTCACGACGGCGGCACCGGTGCCAGCCCGATTTCGTCGATCAAGCACTGCGGTACGCCATGGGAACTCGGCCTGGCCGAAACCCAGCAGACGCTGGTGCTGAACCGCCTGCGCGGCCGCATCCGCGTGCAGGCCGACGGCCAGATGAAGACCGGTCGCGATGTGCTGATCGGTGCGCTGCTCGGCGCCGATGAGTTCGGCTTCGCCACCGCGCCGCTGGTGGTCGAAGGCTGCATCATGATGCGCAAGTGCCACCTGAACACCTGCCCGGTCGGCGTCGCGACCCAGGATCCGGTGCTGCGCAAGAAATTCACCGGTCAGCCGGAACACGTCGTCAATTTCTTCTTCTTCGTCGCCGAAGAGGTGCGCGAATTGATGGCGTCGATGGGCATCCGCAAGTTCGAAGACCTGATCGGTCGCGCCGACCTGCTCGACACGCGTGCCGGCATCGAACACTGGAAGGCGCGCGGGCTCGACTTTTCGCGCATCTTTTTCATGCCGCCGGTACCGGCCGAAGTGTCGCGCTGCCATTCGGAAACGCAGGACCACGGCATCGACCGCGCGCTCGACCATGTGTTGCTCGCCAAGGCGAAAGACGCCATCGAGAGCGGCAAGCCGGTGGTGATCGAATCGCCGATCACCAATGTGAACCGCACCGCCGGCACCATGCTGTCGCACGCAGTGGCCAGCAAGTACGGTCACGCCGGCCTGCCTGACGGCACCATCACGGTGAAACTGTCCGGTACCGCCGGCCAGAGCTTCGGTGCCTTCATCGCACGCGGCATCACGCTTGAGCTGACCGGCCAGGGCAACGACTATGTCGCCAAGGGCCTGTCGGGCGGCCGCATCATCATCAAGCCGAGCGACGCGTTCCGCGGCAAGGCCGAACAGAACATCATCGTCGGCAACACCGTGCTGTACGGCGCGATCGAAGGCGAGTGCTACTTCCGCGGCGTGGCGGGCGAACGTTTCGCGGTGCGCAATTCGGGCGCCATCGCGGTGGTCGAAGGCACCGGTGACCACGGCTGTGAATACATGACCGGCGGCACCGTGGTCGTGCTCGGCCAGACCGGCCGCAACTTCGCCGCCGGCATGTCGGGCGGCGTCGCCTACGTGCTCGACGAAGACGGCAGCTTCGGCAAACGCTGCAACATGTCCATGGTCGAAATCGACGCACTGAGCGGTGATCTTGCAGACGACGCCGACGTTGATGTGATCGGTCGCGCGTTGGTGAACCATGTCGACATGTGCGACGAAGAAATCATCCGTCGCCTGGTCACCCGTCACCTGCACTTCACCGGCTCGGCGCGCGCGCGCGACGTGCTCGACAACTGGGCGCAGTGGCGCTCGAAGTTCGTCAAGGTGATGCCGATCGAATACCGTCGCGCGCTGCGCGAAATGGCTGCAAAGGCGGAAGCGCCCAGCGCAGCCCTGGCCAAGTAACAGGAACACGAGTCATGGGAAAGTCCACCGGTTTTCTTGAATTCCAGCGCCTGTCCGAGGCGTCGCTGCCAGTCGCCGAGCGCGTCCACAACTACCGCGAATTCGTGCTGCACCTGAGCGACGAAGAAGCCAAGGTGCAGGGTGCGCGCTGCATGGACTGCGGCATTCCGTTCTGCAACAACGGCTGCCCGGTCAACAACATCAGTCCCTACTTCAACGATCTGGTTTACCGCCAGGACTGGAAGCAGGCGATCGATGTGCTGCACTCGACC
>NZ_JAUYRO010000072.1 GCF_030696805.1 Methyloversatilis sp.
CGGCCAACCCGGCCTGTACGCCTTCACCGGGCTGGGTTCGCGCGGACTGGTGTGGTCGACGCTGGGTGCCGAAGTGCTGGCCGCGGCTTTGTGCGGCGACCCGCTGCCGGTCGAACACGACCTCGCATCGGCCATCGCACCAGCAAGGTTCTTCGCCAAAACTTGAGCTGGATCAAAGTCAGGCTACGGCCAGACTTGACACGCACGCCTCGAATTGTCTTTTACATTCTTGCACTTGCAAGTACCTCTTTGCGCCCAGCGGACCCGCGCCGTCCCAGCAACGGCACGCGGCATGACTTTCAGGAGATTCTGGTGATGGTCGTGTGTGCCTGCTGTCCGACTGCGACACGGTCGAGGACATCGCCGAATGTGCCACGATGAAGGAACCGCGGCTTCGCTGCTGTCTCGCGCTGCCCAACGACGTGCCTTCGCAGGACACCTTTCTGCGCATCTTCCGGTCGATCGACCCGCAGCAGTTCGAGCAAGCGGTTCACTGATGGATCGGCGGCATCGTCATCGCGCTGTGCGGTTGGATCGCCATCAACGGCAAGTACCTGCGCGCTTCGGCCAACGCGGAACAGGACATGGTGCACATGGTCAGCGCCTTTCAAAGCGATCTGTCGCTGGTGCTCGGGCAGGCGTCTGAACCGCCCCGGGCTTGAACCGACCCCAAGGAAGTTGGACGGTTGCCAGCAAGAGCAACGAAATCACGGCGACCCCTTACTGCTTTCGGACCTGGATCTCGGCGGCTACTTCTTGAGCATTGACGCGGGGGGCTGCCAGAAAGCGAATGCGGAGCACATCGTCACGCAGGGAAGCGACTATCTGCTGGAGGTCAGCGGCACCAGCCGAATTTGTTGCGCATGATCCGAGGCGCTTTTGTCGCCCCCCCGCTGGTGCGCAGCCCCGTCGAAAAGAGCCACGGACGCCCCGTGGGGCACTCTGCTTGAGTACCACCGGCAGACAGCAACGTCGATCCGATGCAAGAGCCCGGTTGCCATTGGATCGGTCGCATCCTCACGAAGCGCACCGAGGGTAGCCAGTACGCCGGGCCCGAGTTTCGCCATTACCTCAGCTCGCGCGACTGAGCGCCGACGAGCGGGCAGGCGCTGCCCGCGCGCCCTGGGGCATCGAGCACCGGATGCACGGGTGCTGGACGACGTGCGGTTCGGCGAAGACGCCTGCTCCGTTCGAAAGGACCATGCGCCGCAGAATCTGTCGCTGCTGAAGAAAACGGTGCACAACCTGACTTGCACCTGAACCGCCAGAGCCAGAGCCAGCCTGCGACGAAATCGCAAGCGCGCTGCGTGTGACGAAAACATCCCTTTGGCCGTGCTCGGGATCAAACCGCTATGACTTTCGAGTGCAACGGCCCTGGACCATTCACCCACTCTGCACGCGCGCCCCCCCAAAAAAATACCTGCTCTTGCTGCGATGCAGGTAGGGAAATCCTTAATCACGTGAGTATCCACTGGGTATTCCCCGAGTCATCTCCTGATACCGCGCCCCTATTGGAACGGCGTTAACTCAACCCATGAGTGGTTGCAAGTCTGCGGTTTCAAGCGCAGCAGAAGGTGGATCAGCAGCCTCTTCCAGCGTCTCGTTAGAAGGAGGAGGGACCAAGAAGAGGCCGAGGTGCGGCGCAATACAAACTCCAACAATGATGCACAGCCAAATCGTGGCACGCATGCAGTTGAAAGGTATTGATCTATGAACGACTTCACACGCTTCGCGTCCGGAGGGCACCGAACGCCCTACGCACTCGATTACGAACCGGAAAGTCACACCGCAGTCCGCTTCGGCAGCTTCATGCCCCCCCAGCCTAAAGCGGCTACTTATCTTCTGGTCTCCACCAAAGGGGTCGTATTGCGCCACTCGCAGACGCTAGACGGTGTGCCTGACCTGACGGGGCGGCTCGTCACTGCAATATTTGAGGCGTTGTCAGACCAAGGCACGACAAGCTGGTCGCAGGTGATGGCGGACTGTCGTAGCGACCCTCATAGTTATGTCTGGCGTTTGCAGGCAAGTGTTGCAGAAAGAACAGTAAACGTTGAATGCACATGCTTTCACAACGTGTCGGGCGCCGAAGAGTGGTTGCTCCGGCTGAGCGAAGTAGCAGCGGGAACCAGCATCGCCCGCGAGCTTGAAATCCTCGCTCAGGCGGCCCACCAGACACATGATTCGGTGCTTATCACTTGCGCCGCTGGCTTCATCGAATACGTCAATCCGGCGTTCGAACGTACCACTGGTTACCTCGCCAAAGAAGTGCTGGGCCATACGCCCCGCATCCTCAAGTCAGATCAGCACAGTAGTAAGTTCTACGATTGCATGTGGAGCACGATCAAACGGGGCGAGGTTTTCCGCGCGGTATTCACTAATCGGCGTAAAAGCGGCGAACTGTATTTCGAAGAAAAGACCATCAGTCCCATCTTCGACAGCCAGCAGAGGATCAGCCATTACGTAGCAACATCCAAGGACGTGAGCGAACGCATACGCGTCCAAGACCAACTCGAATACCTCGCGAACACCGACACACTGACCAAACTACCGAATCGGCGTCTGTTCATGGAACGGCTGGAACAGGTAATGAGCAGCGCCGGGAGGCAAGGGCAGCAACTAGCTGTGTTGTTCATCGATCTCGACCGTTTCAAGGTGATTAACGACACGCTGGGCCACAACGTCGGCGACGGTCTCTTGATAGAGATCGCGCGGCGCCTGCGTGCCAGCGTCCGTGCGACCGACATGGTGGCGCGGCTCGGTGGCGACGAATTCATGATCCTGCTCGAAGAGGTCAAGTGCCGTGAGGACGTGAGCCAGGTCGTCGCGAATATATTGAAGGGGCTGGGGCAGGCCATCCGCCTTGAGGGACGCGAATTTTTCGTCACCGCCAGCGTGGGCATCGCTTTGTACCCCGACGATGCAGCGTCAAAAGACGAACTGCTCAGTCGGGCCGATGTATCGATGTACCAGGCGAAATCAGCAGGGCGCAATACCTCCTGTTTCTATGAACATCACATGGACGTGCATGCGCATAGCGATCTGGCGCTCGAGATCGAACTGCATGGGGCGCTGGCCCGGCAAGAGCTTTTCCTCGTCTATCAGCCCATCGTCGACGCGCACTCGGGCCGGATGATGGCGGTTGAAGCTCTGTTGCGATGGAACAGTCCAAAAATGGGCTCGGTACCGCCCGACCGCTTCATTCCCATCATGGAAGAAACTGGACTGATTGTTCCGGTGAGCCGCTGGTCGCTGCGTCAAGCGCTGCACGACGTACGGAACGTGCAGCGCTTGCGCCCGGATATCGGGCTTTGTTTCAACCTTTCGGGCAGGCAAATGACCGATGCGGAACTGGTTGCCGACATTTCCGCCGCCCTGATCGAGGCCAGTTTCGATCCGCACCTGCTGGAACTCGAAATCACCGAGAGCACGCTGATGAAAGATCTTCAGCATACCGGCGCTGTGCTCGCCGCTCTTAATGCTATCGGAATCTCCATAGCAATAGATGACTTTGGTACAGGTTACTCCTCACTGTCGTACCTCATGCGCCTCCGCGTGCGCACGGTGAAGATCGATCGCAGTTTCGTAAGCGAACTGACCGCCGATCCCGAAGCAATGACTATCGTGCGCGCGATCATTTCGCTGGCTGGCAATCTGAATCTGGAGGTTGTGGGCGAAGGCGTTGAAACAGTCGAACAATTTGCCCAACTCGCCAAGCTGGGATGCAACCGCCTGCAAGGCTACCTGTTCGGCGTGCCCTCGTTGCCTGCTGATCTGCAAGGGCTGGCGTGCTTCCTTGCGCCCGCGGTGGAGACCGAAGAACGGCAGAGAGACAGACTGGCCGTTTAACCTTTTCGGTTCTACGGATACTTCAATTGCAACTTTTTTTCCGCTCACGGAGGAACCCATGCGCATCAACCAACCTGTCACGACCGCCGAGACCCTGCTTCCCGAGGGTATGTTCATCTATTCGCGCACCGATCTCGCCGGCAACCTCGTCGAAGCGAACGAAGCTTTTGCGTCCATCAGCGCCTTCACTCGGGACGCGATGCTGGGGCAACCGCATAACATGGTGCGCCATCCGGACATGCCGCCCGAGGCCTTTGCCGACATGTGGCGCGACCTCAAGGCGGGAAGACCTTGGCGCGGCATCGTCAAGAACCGTCGCAGCGACGGCGGCTATTACTGGGTCGTTGCGAACAGTTCCCCGGTTCGCGAGAATGGCCAGGTGATTGGTTACCAATCGGTCCGCTTACGCCCGACGCGGGAGGAAGTCGCAGCGGCTGACGGAGCCTACCGACGCCTGCGCGAGGGCGATGCCTTGATCAGTGTCAAACACGGCCGCATCGTCCCCAAGCGCAAATCGCCGCTGGCGCACTATCTCGATTTTCGCAACCAGAGCCTGCTCATGAGCGTGCTGCTGCTGCTCTTGAGCGCTGCCAGTGTCGCCGGCATGCTGGTCGAGTTCCCTGCGAGAACCATTGTTATTGAATCGTTGGCGTGCCTGGGGTTTGCACAGGGATTGTTTTACGCCCTGTTTGCGGGGCCACGCATGAATCGGGACATGACGTCGATGGCCGATCACCTCGAAGCGATCATGAAAAGTGGCAATTTGAAGTTGCGTTCTGATCCGAAGCGAGAGGACAGGATCGGCGACGTTGGCCGCACGATAGACGATCTCGTAGCTTGGGTGCAGGCAACGTTGCTTGGCATGCAGGACAGCGCGAAACTGGTGCGCGAATCCGTCGTTGAAGTGAGCGGCGACATCGCCAGCGTCGAGAACTCGGCCAGAGTGCAAAGCGACGCGTCCGCCGCTGCCGCGTCCGGCATCGAGCAAATCACCGTATCCATAGGTGAAGTCGCCAATCACGCCGCTGCAACCCGGGACTCCGCGTCGCTTGCAACGCGTTTGTCAGCCAAGGGAGCAGAACTGTCCGAGCAGACCAGTCAGACGATCAGCACTCTCTCGGAGTCCGTCAAGGCGGCGGCGCAACAGGTGGAGATGCTGGGTAGTCGGGCGGAGGATATTTCGCGGATCACCCTGGTGATCAAGGACATCGCCGATCAGACCAATCTACTGGCGCTGAATGCCGCCATCGAGGCCGCTCGCGCCGGGGAACAAGGGCGTGGATTTGCCGTGGTCGCGGACGAGGTACGCAAGCTCGCCGAACGTACCGCACAGGCAACTCAGGAAATCGCCGCCATGACACAATCGATTCAGAGCGAAACCGGCAAAGCTGTCGACAGCATGCGTTCGGGCGCCATGCAAGTCGATGCCAGCGTGGTGCTGGTACGAGAGGTGCGTTCGGCTCTGGGCGAAATTTCACAACAGATGGAGAACACCTCTCACATGGTCAATGACATCTCCTGCTCCACGCATGAACAGCAGCAGGCGATGACGCAAATGGCGCAGAACGTCGAACAGGTGTCCGTCATGACCGAGCAGAACATGGCCGCGGTGGGGCAAAGCAACGCGACGGTGGCGCGGCTCGGCGACACGATGGAACGGATGCGGAAGTCGGTCTCGCAATTCGTCACTTGATAGTCGTTGAGTCACCCCCTCCGTTGTGGTGTCCCGACAGCCCGCCGGCGAACCGCCACAAGCCGCCTGTCGATGTACCGTTCCGCTCGGCGGCAGACTGTAGAAACCGAGATGCGGTGGGCATGACCCTCACGGGCATGGGCGATGACGTCGCCTGTGGGATGAAACAGCTGGCTGCGCAAGGAAAATCGGGAAAAGTGGAACTGCGATTCGAGAAGGAAGCCTGCCTCAAAACCCGAGCTTGGAAACAGTGGAAGGGGTTCTCACCAGCCTGTTACGGCGGCTACGCGGGGTTTGGGCAACGGAGCACTCCGGAACGGAGCGCTCAATCAGCAAGGGAATGGCACGCTGATGAATGCAATGAGTGCAACTGAATTGTGGGATCGGGAGCGCCGACTGGATAACGGTGTCGGTCTTGAGGAACTCGACGTCCGGATGGCAGACATCCTCCTTGTAGACGACGAAATCGTTAATCTGAAGCTGCTGCAACGTTCGCTGAAGGCTGCAGGCTACACCAGACTTACACCACTTTCTGACCCCCACGCGGTGTTGCCGCACTTCGAAAGCCACCGGTATGACCTCGTTGTACTCGATCTCAACATGCCGGGAATGAACGGTTTCGAGATCATGAGCAAGCTCCAGGCGCTGAACCAGGACGACATGCCGCCCGTCCTTATCCTGACCGCCCAGCACGCGCAGGAAGACCGGATCCGCGCATTGCGCAGCGGTGCGCAGGACTACATCACAAAACCCTTTTCCATCGAGGAACTGTCGGCACGGGTGCGCAACCTTCTGCAGGCCCAGCTCAACCGGAAGCATATTCGCGGGCGCAATCTCCAGCTGGAGCAGCGCGTGTGCGAAAGAACGCAGGAGCTGTACGACACACGGCTGCAGATCGTGCGTCGTCTGGGCCGGGCGGCGGAGTATCGGGATAACGAGACCGGATTGCACATTGTCCGCATGAGCAAGATATCGGCGCTGCTGGGCGAGGCGGTTGGAATGGGGCGGGAATCCTGTGAGTTGCTGCTCAACGCAAGTCCGATGCACGACATCGGAAAGATCGGAATACCAGATCACATCCTGTTGAAGCCTGGTGGTTTCGAACCGCAAGAATGGGAAATAATGAAGATGCACACGACAATAGGCGCGGACATTCTTTCCGGCGATGATTCGGACATCCTGAATATGGCGCGCGAAATCGCCTTCACCCATCACGAAAAATGGGATGGCAGCGGCTATCCGTGCGGCTTGCAAGGCGTGAGCATCCCGCTCGAGGGCCGAATCGTCGCGGTGGCCGACGTATTCGACGCGCTGACGTCGGAGCGCCCGTACAAGCGCGCGTGGCAGATCGAAGATGCACTCGATTTCGTGCGCAACCAACGCGAGAAGCATTTCGATCCGCAACTGGTCGATCTGTTCATGGAAAATCTTCCTGCCGTACTTGAGATCCGGAACCGCTTCGCGGAACCGCAGGTTTCTGCGGCCTAGCACCCCAGCGGGTTCAACGGGATGGAAACGTTCGCTTCAGTTCGGCTGGCAACGCACGGGTCGGGATCGCTCCCTGACGCCCCGAGCCGGACGTCGTCACGCCCTGCCCGAGCTGTACTCGCGCCGATCGATTTCCCGTGGCCTGCTTTCCCGCGTACCCCGGAATGACGCCACAGTTTGTTCTCGCGCTGCTTTTGCCGCTGCTCGCATGTGGGCTGCAATGGCTGCTTTGGCCCTGGCTCGCGCCCTTCGTATGGTTTCTTTTCTTTCCGGCCGTTTTCTTCAGCGCCCGGCTTGACGGGGTACGCGGCGGCCTTACCGGCGCTGCGTTGAGCATCTTTCTGGTCTGGTTCTTCTTTATCCCGCCGCAGCTGAGCTGGGCGATCGAAAGCCCGACCAGGTTCTACGCCTTCGGACTCTTCCTGCTCATTGGCTACCTTTTCGGCAAGGTTCACGCGCGTCTGGAACAGGCGCTGAGCGATACCGAACGCCGTCTGGCAACAACCTGCGAATCGGTGACGGTCGGCATCGCCCGCGTGACCCCGGACGGTCGCTGGATTTGCGTCAATCAGAGGTTGTGCGACATCGTCGGCTACAGCCGGGAAGACCTTCTGTTGCGCAATTTCGGAGCCCTGATCCACCCGGATAACCCTGCAGCCGACATGGTGGACATGCGCCGGATGCTTGCGCATGAGGCTGACAGGTGCGCCGTCGAAAGACACCATGTACGAAAGGATGGAAGCGCTGTGTGGATCAGGCTGACACTCGTCATGTGTCTGAGCCCGGATGGCCGGCCCGACTATTTCATCGCGATCATCGAAGACATCGATGAAAAGAAGGCAGCCGAAGTGGCGCTCAACGAGAGCAGGGAACGGATGCGGATACTCATCGAGCATGCACCTGCAGCGTTGGCGATGTTAGACCGGGACATGCGTTATCTGGCGGTCAGCGATCGATGGAAGCAGGACTACGGACTCGTCGATCGCGAGCTTGTCGGGCTGAGTCACTACGACGTGTTTCCCGATATCCCCGACCGGTGGAAGTCCGCGCATCGCAGCGGGCTGGCTGGACAGGTGGTGCGGATCGACGAAGATCGATTCGAGCGTGCCGACGGCAGCGTGCAGTGGCTGCGCTGGGAGATATGTCCGTGGTACTTGTCGGACGGGACGGTCGGCGGAATTGCCATCCTTACCGAGGACGTCACGGAAAAAAAGCTGGCCGACGAAGCATTGCGGACGAGCGAGCGACGCTTGCGCATCGCACAGGAAGGTGCCCAGGTCGGCCTGTGGGAATGGGATTTGCGTAAGGACCAGCTTTACTGGTCGCCGGAATACGAGCGGCTTTATGGCATTGCGCCGGGAGGCATGCGCAGTGCGAAGTACTGGCGATCACGCGTGCATCCGGAAGACCTGCCCCGGGTCGATGAAGCCTGGAACCGGCATTTTGTGCATGGCGATCCGTTCGAAGTCGAATTCCGCGTCTGCCGCGATGACGGCGAAACCCGATGGATGTATGGCGTGGGTGCGGCGCAATTCGACGCGTCTGGGAGAGCCGTTTTGCTGTCCGGCTTCAATATGGATGTCACCGAGCGAAAGAAGGCCGAGCAGACCTTGCTCGAAAGCCGCGCACAACTGATGCGGACCGAGGAGCTTGCTCATCTCGGAAGCTGGGAGCTCGACCTGGTCGACGGCAGGTTGCAATGGTCCGACGAGGTGTTCCGGATACTCGGCTTCAAGCCCGATGAATTCAGCGCCACCTATGAAGCGTTCCTGCAATGTGTGCATCCCGATGATCGAGAAGCGGTAGACCGCGCCTATTCGAGTTCGCTCGGCGATAACCGGGACAGCTACGAAATCGAGCACCGCATCGTGCGCAAGGGCAGCGGAGAGATTCGCTTCGTGCACGAGAAATGCCAGCATTTCCGCGACGCGTCGGGGCACATTGTCCGTTCCGTCGGCATGGTTCACGACATCACGGAGCGTATGCTTGCCGAGCAGGCCCTGCGGCAGAGCGAAGCAAGGCTGGCTGCATTTTCGGAAGCGAGCTTCGAAGCGGTGGTACTGAGCGAAGGTGGCCGGATAATCGATTGCAACGCCCAGCTCGCGCGAATGCTTTGCCGCTCCGTCGATGACCTGAAAGGACACTTCATAGAGGAACTTGTCGTCCCTGAGCATCGGGAGCGGGTAATGCACACCATCCGGCACGAACAGGTCAGCGACATCGAACACGACATGCTGTGCGGTGACGGCACGCGCATTACCGTCGAGGCACGTGGCCGGCCAAGGGGCGGCTTCACCGGAGCGACGCGCGTATTGGTCTTGCGGGACGTCACGACGCATCGGCAGGCCGAAAGGCTGCTTCGAGTGGTGACCGATGCGGCACCTGCGCTCATCGCGTATGTGGATCACGGGCTGCGACACCGGATGATCAATGCCAAGTGCGAGGAGTGGTTTGGCCGGCAGCGGGAGGACGTGCTCGGGCAACATGTATCCGAACTGCTGGGCGAGCAGACCTACCTGGTTGCAGCGCCGTGGATCGCACGGACCCTGGCGGGCGAACAGGTCAGTTATGAAGTCGAGATGACCTTGCCGCGGCTGGGCGAACGAAGGATATCGGTCGCCTACATACCCAGTGGCGCAACGGACGGAACCTCGCACGGCTTCTGTACCGTCATGCAGGACATCACCGAGCGCACGCAAGCCGAGCAGGCATTGCGCAGAGGCGAGGAGCGCTTCCGCACTGTGCTCGAACACGCGGCCGATGCCGTACTCATCGCCAACCCGGCGGGGCGTTTCAACTATGCCAATCGCCGGGCGTCGGCAATGCTCGGATTCAGCGTCGAGGAACTGTGTGCGATGGGCGTCGATGACATCGTGCAGGTACAAGATGTCGCGACGGCCCGACGACTGTTCGATGAATTGTGCGAGCGCGGACATTTGCGCACGGATTTCGATCTCAGACGCAAGGACGGCAGAAACGTGCCGACCGATATCAACGCCGTAGGTCTTCCGTGCGGCGACCTGTTGGGCGTGTGCCGTGACATCACCGAGCGGAAAATGGCGCAAGAGGCCGTGCTCCGTGCCAAGGACGACGCGGAACAGGCGAGCCGCGCGAAATCACAATTCCTGTCCCGCATGAGTCACGAGTTGCGCACACCGATGAATGCGATTCTCGGTTTCTCCCAGTTGCTGCGTACCGATACGCAGCATCCACTCGACGATCTTCAACGTGAGCACGTGGCGGAAATCGTGCATGCGGGCCGGCACCTGCTGGACCTGATCAACGAGGTACTGGACTTGTCGCGCATCGAGGCGGGGCATCTGGAAGTGAGGCCGGTTGATGTGGACCTCGGCAACCTTTTGTGCGGATGCCTGAATCTGACCCGCCCGGATGCGGACGTCCGGGGCATCGAGTTCCGGAACTCCATCTTGCCGGGGCAGGTTTTTGTCGTGGCCGATCAGATCCGTCTCAAACAGGTATTGCTCAACCTGCTTTCCAACGCCGTGAAGTACAACCATCCGGCAGGCACGGTGAGCATCGATTGCAAGCTCGAAGACGGATGCTGGTTCATCTGCGTCGCTGATACCGGATCGGGATTGACGCGCGCCCAGCAGGCGCGGCTGTTCACGCCTTTCGAGCGGCTTGGAACGGATCAGGCCGAAGGTACCGGCGTTGGCCTGGCACTCTGCAAGCACTTGATGACGCTGATGGGAGGCCGGATCTGGGTAACCGGCGAGGCGGGAGAGGGTTGTCGATTCTGGATCAGCCTGCCTGAGGCAAAGCGTCCTTCCGTCATGCCGGCCAGCGTCGTTGACGCCGACTGACGACGTTTTCGTTGTCTGGTGCCGGCATCGCGCTTGTTCCATCGCGATCGCCCGGCGCAGGAAGGAAGCCGGCACCTTGGCAGAAGCAGCCGAGGCCAGACGAAAGCTGTAGCAGTTACAAAACAGGAGGGCACGGTACGAACCTTGCCCCGCACATGGGAGCCGCAAATGTCACAACCAGTCCATACCGGAGTTGGAGAGAGTTCAGCAGCTGATCTTGCCGGAACGAACGACCTGGCGCCGGAAGCCCGTCGCCTGCTGGCTGTTCTCGACAGGCATGCAATCGTCAGTGTCACGGGCTGTGATGGCAACATTGAGTATGTCAATGAGCTGTTCTGCGAGGTAAGTGGCTACTGCCGCGAGGAGCTTCTGGGGCAGAACCATCGCATCCTGAAGTCAGGCTTTCACCCCCAGGACTTTTATGACCGCTTGTGGTCCGAGCTGATAAAGGGTGAGAGCTGGCAGGGTGAGCTGTGCAATCGGCGCAAGGATGGCAGCATGTACTGGGTGGCCTCAACCATCGTTCCCTTCATGGATGACACGGGACTGCCAACGCAGTACGTATCCATCCGCACCAACATCACCGCCCTGAAGCAGACCCAGGAAGCGCTGGGAGTAGCCGAGTCGCGTTATCTCGAGGCGCAGCGCATCGCGCGCCTGGGCCACTGGATGGTCGACCTGACGAACGGCACCACTGACTGGTGCGAAATGGTGTACGAATTGACCGGCCTGGATGCCGCCACATGTCAGCCTACCCTGCAGATTCTGTATGAACTGATACATCCGGACGATCTTGAGCGTTTCCGCGCTGCAGTGATCTGCGTGCGAGCGACCCCGGGGCCGCACAGCCTGGATGCCAGAATCGTCCGGCCGGACGGCGAAATCCGCTTCATGCAGTTGCGCTGTCTCGTCCATCAAGAGCAATTCGGCAGAATCATGGGGACGGTGCAGGACGTGACTGAAGAGAAACTGCGTGAATTTGAACTTGAACAGGCCAGCCGGGCGAAGTCGGAATTCCTGTCGCGCATGAGTCACGAATTGCGCACACCGATGCATGCCATCCTGGGCTTTGCGCAACTCATGAGGATCGAAGGCACTTTGGCCGAGGAGCACGCCGACAGCGTCAGCGAGATTCTGAAGGCGGGCCGCCATCTGCTCGAACTGATCAACGAAGTGCTGGATCTGTCACGCATCGAAACCGGCAGGCAGATCTTGTGTCCGGAACCGGTGCAGCTGGAAACTCTGCTGCAGGAATGTCTCGTCCAGGTTGAAGCCGATGCACGACAGAAAGGTCTGACGCTTGTCCAGAGCAACTCGTCAGGGGCCCTGTGGGCTTTCGCCGATCGATTGCGGCTGAGGCAGATTCTGCTGAACCTGCTTTCGAACGCAGTGAAGTACAACCACCAGGGGGGCAGTGTGACGGTGAAATGTGCCGTGACCGAGCCAGACTGGCTGCGCATTTCCGTAATCGATACCGGGTCAGGTATCGACGAGGCGAGGCAGGCGGACCTGTTCACCCCTTTCAATCGGCTCGGTCAGGAAGCGTCCGCCATCGAGGGCACAGGTATCGGTCTCGTTATTGCCAAACGCTTTACCGAGATGATGGGGGGACGGATCGGCGTTGCAAGCAAGAAGGGAGTTGGAAGCACGTTCTGGATCGAGCTTCCGGTCGTCGTTGCCGACGGCGAACCCGTGGCAAGGTCGTTGCCGGCAGTAGAGGAAGCCATCGGGACCTCGCCGGGGCAGGACAAGGAAGGCAGGACGATTGTGTACATTGAAGACAACCCTGCCAACCTGCGCTTCATGCAGCAACTGCTCAAGCGCCGGCAGGACATTTCCCTGTTCGTCAGTGAAGATCCGTACGACGGGTTGCAGCTCGTGCGTCGGGAGCGTCCCGATCTGATCCTGCTGGATATCAATTTACCGGGTATGGACGGCTACTCGGTATTGAAACTACTCAAGGCCGATAAGCTGACACGTTCGATCCCCGTCATCGCCGTCAGCGCCAATGCGATGCTGGGCGACGAGGAAATCGGACGCGCCGCAGGCTTCATCGATTACCTCACCAAGCCATTGGATCTGGACGTATTGATGAGTGCCATCGACCGCCATCTCGCCAGTACTGCAGCGTGACCGACAATCAATACGAAGGAACTGTGGCCGACGGGCCTCGCGCCCCCTTGGGCACTGCAGATGCGCAGGTTGATCCCTTGCAGGCCCGCATACTGCTCGTCGATGACGACTTCGCGAGCATCAGGATGATGGTGCGGATGTTGCGCAGCCACGGCTACACGGAACTGGTAACCGCCACCGATCCGCGCGACGTTCCCGCACTGTGCCGCGAGCAAGAGTTCGATCTCATCCTTCTGGATCTCAATATGCCGCACATGGATGGCGTGCAGCTCATGGAACAGTTGATAGCCGAGTTTGACGGCGATCTGGCTCCTCTGCTGGTTGTCACCGCTCAGGACGACCACCGGCGCCGACTTTGTGCGCTGTGTGCGGGCGCGTCCGACTATGTCACGAAGCCATTTCAGTTCGATGAGCTTCTCGCACGCGCTGGCAATCTCATCCGCATGCGCATGTACCAGAATGCAATGCGGAAACGCAATCGCTCGCTGGAAGAGCTCGTCCGGGAGCGGACCGAAGAATTACTGCGTTCGCGCCAGGACATACGTGAATTCGCTGCTCACAACGAACAGGTCAGGGAAGCAGAACGTACCCGTATCGCCAGGGAAATTCATGATGAACTGGGGCAGTATCTGACCGCGCTGAGTCTCGATATCTCGATTCTTGAAATGCGTTTTTGTGCTGCCCTTCCAGCGCTTGCCGAGCAGGTTGAGTCCATGCGGAAACTGATGGATCGCACCATTTCCATGGTGCGTAACGTTGCCAGTCAGTTGCGCCCGGCGGCCATGAATCTCGGGCTCGAAGCGGCTGCCGAATGGCTGGTGAGCGAATTCCGCTCGCGGACGGGCGTGACCTGCACATTGAGTTTGCCTGCGAGGGCTATTCTGCTCGACGACGAGAGCGCTACCGCGGTGTTTCGCATCCTTCAGGAGTCCCTGACCAACGTTTCGCGACATTCGGCGGCACGACAGGTGGACGTGTCGCTCCGCGTCGAAATGGGGTACCTGGTGTTGCAGGTACGCGACGACGGACGAGGCTTCGAGGAGAGCACGATTGCTGGAAAGAATACTTTCGGCCTGATGGGCATTCGCGAGCGCGCCATCATTCTTGGAGGCGAGGCGCGGCTGCACAGCGTGCCCGGCGAAGGCACCGTTGTGACAGCCAGTATTCCGTGTCAGGAGCAAAACGCTGATACCAAGCATGGAGCGCTGCAGGGCCCCGACAGACTCCTCGCGGCAAAAAGCGGACGCAGACACCCATGATTCGCATACTTATCGCTGACGACCACGACATCGTCCGGCAGGGCATTCGTCAGGTAATGGGCATGGCTGGAGATATCGAGGTTGCTGGCGAAGCCGACAGCGGATGGGCGGTATTGGGCGCTTTGCGCGAGCAGCACTATGACCTGTTGCTGACCGATCTGAACATGCCCGGTCCCAGTGGCACTGACCTCTTGAATCGCGTGAAGGATGAACACCCCGGACTCGCCATCGTTGTGCTCAGCATGCACGCTGAGCGGCAAATCGCCGCCGGCGCCCTGAAGGCGGGGGCGTCCGGCTATCTGACGAAGGGAATTCCCGCCTCCAGCATTCTCGCCGCTGTCCGCAAGGTCGCACGAGGTG
Source organism: Methyloversatilis sp. (assembly GCF_030696805.1). GTDB lineage: Bacteria > Pseudomonadota > Gammaproteobacteria > Burkholderiales > Rhodocyclaceae > Methyloversatilis. The sequence goes on from NZ_JAUYRO010000072.1 coordinate 14,604, forward strand.
GGCGCTACATCGACCCGGAACTGGTTGATAAGCTTGTCTTTTTCACATCAGCGGATGAGGGAAAAGTACCCCATGAGCGTCTTTCCGAACGGGAGTACCAGATTTTCCAACTGATTGTCCAGGGAACCAGCCTGAACGACATCGCCGAACAATTGCATTTGTCGGCAAAGACGGTGAGTTCGCACAAGAAGCGATTGTTGCAAAAAATGGAAATGACCAGCGCGGTGGAGCTCGTGCGCTACGCCCTGCAGCACGGGATGATCATTTGACATGACCGACTGCGACACGGTCGAAGACATCGCCGAATGGGTGGCAGAGAAGTGAGCCTGGCTGCGCCGCTTTCTCTCGCTGCCAACCAGCGCGCCTTCGCAAGACACCTTTCTGCGCATATTCGAGGTGATTGATCCGAGGTAATTCGAGCCAGCGTTTCGCCGCTGGGTCGGCGGCTTCGTCACCGCGCTGGGCGGGCCGACTGGCATCGACGGCAAGTGCCTGTGCGGTTCGGCCGACGCAGTGATGCAGGCCAATGCCTCGGCTGCGGCTGCGCTGGCGCTGCCACTGATCCGCATCCGCGGCTAGCGACAGCCATGCCGGCAATCTGGCCCGGCTCGGGCGGCTGCTGCCGGACACCGTGCTGATGCCCGATGTGCGCAAACTCGCCGGTCGGGTCGCGTTCCGCACCGCGACGCCCGACCGCATGCCGCTGATCGGCGAACTG
>NZ_JAUYRO010000107.1 GCF_030696805.1 Methyloversatilis sp.
CACTTCAGCCTCGTCCGTCTCGCCACCGGCGGCACGACGACATGGTCCGACACCGCATTCACCTTCACCCGCTTCGGCGTCGCCGATTTGGACAGTGACGCCAACGCGACGAACCAGGCCTTGGGCATGTCGGTCGGCAGGCCGATCGGGATGCCGGCGATCTTCGGCGTGGCGTGGAAGGGGTGGCCCGGTTCCTGGAAGCCGGGTTCGGTGCAGCTGATGCAGGCGTAGCCGCCGCGGGTGCACGAACCTTCGCCGTTCCACGGCCGGGTGTTGCAGTCGGCGTGCGCCTGCGTGCCCTTGCAGCCCATGTTTTCCATCATGCAGCCGAGGTCGGAGGGCTTTTCGGCGCTGGCCTTGAATTCGTAATACTCGTTGCGCGTGCAGCCGTGGTGCACCAGCTGGTCGGCGTAGAAACGGGGCCGGCCCAGCGTGTCGAGGTCGGCGTCGGTGAAGCCGTCGGCGGCCAGCGCCATCAGCGTATCGAGCACCCAGCTCGGGTGGGTCGGGCAACCGGCGATGTTGATCACCGGCAGGCCGCCATGAGCGCGGAAACCGGCACCCAGCAGGCCACCGGGGCGATCGTCCTCGTACTGCAGGCCGCAGGCGTCGGTCGGGTTGTCGCCGCCGGCGGTGACACCGCCCCAGGCGGCGCAGCTGCCGATGGCGATCACGTGACGCGCCTTCGCAGCGAGCCGGCGCACCCATTCGGTCATCGGCACACCGGTGCCGGCCATGACGTGGAAGCGGCCGGTTCCGTTCGGACCGCGCAGCAGCGACCCTTCGATGCACAGCGCGTCGAGCCGCAGGTCGCCGTCGAGGATGCGGCCGAGCAGCGCGGTCACTTCACTGCCGCTGTCCAGCGACAGCGACGGATGCCACAGCAGATCGATGCCGGCATCGCGCAGCTGGCCATGGAAATCGTCGGTGTCGGCGCACAGCAGCGACATGCTGCAGCCGCCGCAGCCGCCAGACTGCAACCAGAGCACATTCATGCGATCACTCCCTGTTCGGCCACCTGCGGCGAGGCGAACCGTTCGAGCCAACCGGTGGCCCACTCCAGCGCGCGCGCCAGATCCTCACACGCGGCGGCGTCCGGCACCTCGCCCAGCGCCCAGCGGCGGCCGCGCAGGGCAAGCAGCGAGCACTCGGGCGGCGCACACCCCTGAAGGTCGACAAACACCTGCAGCAGCGCCGGCGGCGACAGCGCGTGGCTGGTGATCTGGCGCTCGCGCTGCGGCTGTACCGCGCTCACCGCGAAGGCAGCGTCGAGACCAACCGCCGCATCGACGAACAGCACGCGTTCGCGACCGACCAGGTCGAGCGCGTGCTCGATCTGCAACTGGTAGTCGCTGAGGCAGTCCACCGCGCCGGCGGGCAACGCGCGTCCGGCATACGCCGCCAGCGCATCGACCAGCATCGGGCCGAGCGCGTCGTCGCCACGACTCGGGTTGCCCCAGCCCAGTACCAGCAAGGGGGCGGTCATTGCGCCGCCTCGGCGTCGTGCGCCGGGCCGTCGCGCAGCAGTTCGCCGGTCGAGCTGCGCAGCACGTGGTCGAGCACGCGGCCGTCGGCCGCGCGCAGGCTCACCGCCAGCGGCATCTGGCCGAGCGCGTGCGTGGCACAGGACAGGCAGGGGTCGTAGGCGCGGATGGCCACTTCGATGTGGTTGAGCAGGCCTTCGGTGATCGTTTCGCCGTCGAGATAGCGCAGCGCCACCGCCCGCACCGCCTCGTTCATGGCCTGGTTGTTGTGCGTGGTCGACACGATGAGATTACAGCGCGTGACGAGGTCGTCGTCGCCGACCTCGTACTCGTGGATCAGCGTGCCGCGCGGCGCCTCGATGATGCCGATGCCCGAGCGCTGGCGCGGCCCCTCGGCCTGCAGCGGACCGCCGGTGATGCGCGGGTCGTCCAGCAGCGCCGCCACGGTTTCGACGCCGTGCAGCAGTTCGATCATGCGCGCCCAGTGGGTGGCCAGCACGGTGTGCACCGGCCGGCCGCCGTGTGCGGCGACGAAGGCCTGGCGCGCTTCTTCGGCGCGCGGCGTCGGGATGAAGTCGCAGTTCTGCAGCCGCGCCAGCGGGCCCACGCGATACCAGCCGTCGTCGACGCCGAGGCTGCGGCGGTAGGGGAACTTCATATAGGTCCAGGGCCGCACCGCCTCGTCTATCAGTTCGCGGTAGCGCTGGTCGTCGAAGCCGTCGACCGCGATGCGGCCGTCGGCCTCGCGCAGGCGCAGCACGCCGTCGTACAGCTCCATCGCGCCGTCGCGGCCGACCAGCGACATCATGGCGGCCGGCGTGTCGGCGAAATCGGCATAGCGCGGCGGCAGGCCCTCGACCAACCGGCGGGCGAGTGCCACCGCGTCCTGCGCCCAGGCCAGCACCTGCGGCAGTTCGGCGCGCAGCGCGTCGCGCTCGGCCGGATCGACCGCGCGGTTCATGCCGCCGGGTATCGAGCCGGTGCCGTGAATCCGCTTGCCGGAGGTGATGCGGATCACCTCCTGCCCGAACTTGCGCAGCATGACGCCCTGACGCGCGGCGTCCGGGAAGGCTGCGGCCACGCCGACGATGTTGCGCTGATCGACGCCCGCGTCGAAACCGAACAGCAGGTCGGGCGAGGCCAGATGGAAAAAGTGCAGCGCGTGGCTCTGCACGATCTGGCCGTAATGCATGAGCCGGCGGATGCGCTCGGCCGCAGGCGGCACCGGCCAGCCGCCCGCCACACGGTCAAGCGCCTTCGACGCCGCGAGATGGTGCGACACCGGGCAGATGCCGCACAGCCGCTGCACCATGACCGGCACTTCCCAGTAAGGCCGGCCTTCGATGAATTTTTCGAAGCCGCGGAATTCGACGATGTGCAGCCGAGCCTGGCGCACACGGTTGTCGTCATCGAGCAGTAGCGTCACCTTGCCGTGGCCTTCGACGCGCGACAGCGGATCGATTGCGATGCGGCGCAGTCCTTTGGGGTCGGCAGCGGTTTCAAGCGGGCGCGTGTCCATGATCCTGAAAACGTCAGTTGATCGGCGTCGTGGGGATGGTCGGCAGGGTGTACGGCAAGGCGCGAGGACGCGGCAGGATAGCTCCCTGCAAGGACGAGCAACGTAGCCGGGCGCCCTGCCGGCCGTCCACGCGACGTCGAAGCGGTCTCACCCGGAGGATGGCTGGTGCAAAGCACCTAACAATGTTGATGGGCAGGGATTCTGGTTTCATGGCAAGCGGTCAACCGAGGTTTTCAGGATTATTCAGTCGTAGCGGATCAGTCCGGGTGCCTGCACAGGCGTGCGACCGGCGATCAGGTCCTGCAGCAGTTGCCAGAAGGCGTCGGCCGGCGGCGGACAGCCGGGCAGCGCATGGTCGATGTGCACCACCTCGTGGATGGGCAGCACGCGGTTCAGCGGCAGCGGCAGTTCCGGGTCATCCGGCACCTCGCCGTACACCGACTGCAGCATGTCGCCGACGTCCAGATGGTTGCGCAGTGCCGGCAGACCGCCGGTAATGGCGCAGGCGCCGACCGCCACCAGCACCCTGCAGTGCGCGCGAAAGGCGCGCAGCACTTCGACGTTCTCGGCGTTGCACAGCCCGCCTTCAATCAGCCCGACATCGCATTCACCCACGGTCTTGATGTCGGTCAGCGGCGAGCGGTCGAAGTCCACCTTTTCGATCAGTTCCAACAGCCGCTCGTCGATGTCGAGCAGCGACATGTGGCAACCGAAGCAGCCGCCCAGCGACACGGTGGCCACGCGCAGCTTGCGCGGCGCTTCGGGGATGGGCGGCGCGTTCATCCGCGCGTGTCCTCCGTATCGAAGCGGCGCTGGCCGATCGGCACCGCGAAGCCGACCCGCTTGGGCAACAGCGCGCCGACCGGGCAGATGTGGGCAGCGCGGTCGCCCACCGACAGCGCGCTGTCGCCCAGCCGGCCGCTCGGGCTGTCGATCAGCAGGCGGGTGGCGATGCCGTGGCCGCCGATGGCGAACACCTGCTTGTCGTCGATTTCGTCGCTGGCGCGCACGCACAACTGGCACAGGATGCAGCGGTTGGGTTCGAACAGCACGTCGGGGTGGCTGGCATCGACCGGCCGCTCCGGATTCAGCGTTTCGAAATGCAGGTCGGTCATGCCGGCGCGTTCGGCCTGCACCTGCAGCACGCAATTGCCGCTCTTTTCGCAGCCGGGGCAGAAGTGGTTGCCCTCGACGAACAGCATCTGCAGCAGGCGCAGCCGCTGCACATCGAGCGATGCGCTGCGGCATTCGACCTTCTGGCCGGCCACCGCCGGCGTCACGCAGGCGGCCACCGGACGGCCGTCGGCCAGCACGGTGCACAGCCGGCACGACGCGCTGGCCGACACCTCGGCGCTCCAGCACAGGTAGGGTATGTCCAGCCCGGCGCGCGCGGCGGCGGCCAGTATCGTGTCGCCCGGCTGCAGCGGCACGCGCTGGCCATCCAGTTCGAAGGACGGGTCGACGGCGCTCATGTGGGCGTGTCCGTGTGCAGATGCGCACCCGCGTCGGTACGTCGGGTCACGCGCCGCGCCGACGACAGTTCGGCGTCGAGATCGATATCGGGCTGGAACTGCGCCGCAGTCGAGCGCTGCGCGTAGGCCGCGCCGAAATGCCGCATCGTGTCGCGCAGCGGATTGCAGGCCGACGCGCCGAGACCGCAGTGGGTACCGCTGTGCAGCACGGTGTCCAGGTCGTGCAGGCGTTCGATATCGAACGCCGAAGCGTGGCCGGCGCCGCGTGCGTGCGCCAGCTTGTCGAGCCGCCGCACCACCAGTTCGGTGCCGACGCGGCAGGGCGTGCACAGGCCGCAGCTTTCGTGCGCGAAGAAGCGGGCGAAGTGGCGCGCCACTTCGAACAGGTCGCGCGAGCGGTCGAACACCATGAAGGCGCCGGCGCTCGGCACGTCCTCGAAAGCGATGGCGCGACCGAATTCAGACGCCGGTATGCAAGCGCCGGACGGCCCGCCCACCTGCACCGCCTGTGCCTGAGGCGCGCCGCATTCGTCGAGTATCTGCGCGATGGTCGTGCCCAGCGGGTATTCGTACAGACCGGGCCGCGCGCAGTCGCCGGACACCGAATGGATTTTCGTGCCGGTCGATTGCGCGGTGCCGATGCCGGCCCACCAGGCTCCGCCGCGACGCGCGATGTGGGCGACCGCGCAGAAGGTTTCGACGTTGTTCACCACGGTGGGCCGGCCGAGGTAGCCGGCCTGCACCGGGAAGGGCGGGCGGATGCGCGGCGTGCCACGTTTGCCCTCGAGCGACTCGATCAGCGCCGATTCTTCGCCGCACACATAGGCGCCGGCACCGAGGTGGATCGCAATGTCGAAGTCGAAGCCGGCAATGCCTGCGGCGTTGCGGCCGAGCAGGCCGGCGACGCGGCGGCGCGCCAGCACCTGTTCGAGCTGCGGCAGCAGGAAGCGGTACTCGCCACGCAGATAGACGAAGCCCTGCTGCGCACCGACCGCGCGCGCCGCCACCGTCATGCCGTCGAACACCGAATCGGCGTGGCTCGCGAGCAGCACGCGGTCCTTGAAGGTACCGGGCTCGCCCTCGTCGGCGTTGCAGACGACGCAGCGCAGCGGACCCGGTGCATCACGGCAGGCCTGCCATTTGCGCTCGGTGGGGAAGCCGGCGCCGCCGCGTCCGCGCAAGCCGGACTGCGCCACCTCGTCGAGCAGGGCCTGCGGGGACCGCGCCAGCACGGCCGGCAGCGAGGACGCATCGGCCGCGAGGCCGGTCAGCAGCAGGTCGGCGCGCTGCACGCCGTCGACCACCCGGAACCACTCGTCAGGCCACTCTTCGACCGGCGTACCGGCGAGCAGGCAGTCGGCCAGCGCATCGACGCGCGCCCCATCCAGCCGCGTGACGACCTGGTGATGATTCACCAGCAGCGCCGGCCCCTGGTCGCACAGCCCGGTACAGGAACAGCGGTCCACGCTGAAGCGACCCTGCGCATCGACCTCGCCGGGCGCCACGCCGAGGCGGGCGCACAACTGCGCGAGCAGCGCCTCGCTGCCTAGCATGCGGTCGGTGATGTTGTCGGAGAACAGCAGCCGCACGCATCCGACCGGGCTAGTGTGGAAGAAGCGGTAGAAGCCGGCCACGCCTTCGACATGGGCGACGGTGAGCCCCAGCGCTGCGGCGATATGCACGAGCAGCGAACGCGGCAGCCAGTATGTGGCGGCCTGCGTTTCGCGCAGGATCTGCACCAGCGCGAGCGGGTCGCGCTGCCAGCGATCCAGTACGGCGTCGGCGGTTTCCGCCGTGGGTTCGCTCACGGCTGCAGCATTGACGACCATCAGCCCTCCAGTCCGAAGCGCACCATCTTTCCACGCAGACCGACGCGGGACAGACCCAGTTCCTTGGCCGCGCGCGTCTTGTTCCAGCGGTGACGCAGCAATGTTTCCCGCAGCAGCATGGCTTCGATCGCGTCCAGTCGCTCGGCCAGCGTGCCGCTGGCCGGCAGAGGCATGGCACTGGCGGCAGCGGTCAGGCCGGCCTGACCGTGCAGCACGCGCAGCGACAGCGACTGCGCCTCGATTCGCTCACTGTCGCTCAGTGCGAGCGCGCGCGCCAGTTCGTTGCGCAATTCGCGGATGTTGCCGGGCCACGGATAGCCCATCAGACAGGCCATGGCCTCGTCGCTCAGCGCCGCGCCGGGGCGGCCCAGTTCGATGCCCACCTCGTCGATCACGCGACGGGCGATCGGCTCGATATCACCGACCCGCTCGCGCAGCGGCGGCACGGTGAAGGTGGCGCCGGCGATGCGGTAGTACAGATCCTCGCGGAACAGGCCTTCGCGCACCCGCTGTTCGAGCTCACGGTGGGTGGCCGCAATGACGCGCACATCCACCGGCAGCGCTCGCGTGCCGCCGACCGGGCGCACCTCGCCTTCCTGCAGCACGCGCAGCAGGCGTACCTGGAAGGCGGGCGAGGTTTCGCCGATCTCGTCGAGGAATACGGAGCCGCCGTCGGCACGTTGAAACAGGCCGATATGGTCTTCGTAGGCGCCGGTGAAGGCGCCGCGCTTGTGGCCGAACAGTTCGGATTCGAGCAGGGTTTCCGGTATCGCCGCGCAGTTTTCAACCACGAAGGCGCCGCCCGCGCGCGGGCTGGCGTAGTGGATGGCGCGTGCCAGCAGTTCCTTGCCGGTGCCCGATTCGCCGAGCACCAGTACCGACAGGTCGTAGCGCGCAACACGTGCCGCCATTTCGCACACCGAATCGAGCGGGCTGCCGGGCGAGCGCTCGATGCGGTCGAAGCCGAAGGTCTTGCGCGCACGCTCAAGCCGGTGCGCGGCGCGCTGGCGCAGCACCGGCGTGGCGGTGCGCAGTTCGAGGTCGAGGCGGGCGGTTTCCTGCTGCAGCGTCTGCGCCTCGGCGGCGTTGCGCACGGTGGCCAGCAGGTGGTCCGGCACCCAGGGCTTCAGGATGTACTGGTAGATGCCGGCGTCGTTGATGCCGGCGATGATGTCTTCCGAATCGGTGTAGCCGGAAATGACGATGCGCACGACGTCGGGCCAGCGCTCGCGTACTTCTTTCAGGAACAGCACGCCGGTCAGGCCGGGCATGCGCTGGTCGCACAGGATGACGTTCACCGCGTGCCGCTCCAGCTGCTGGCGCGCGTCGTCGGCGCCACTGGCGGTGAGCACGTTGAAATCTTCGTCGAGCGTGCGGCGCATCGCGTCCTGCGAGCGCACCTCGTCGTCGACCACCAGTACGGTGGGCAGGCGCAGCGTGGCGTTCATCGGGCGCCGGCCTCGCGGTGCACCGCCAGATGGCGTGGCGTCCAGGCATGCGGCAGCTTGTGCACGAAGTGGTGGCGTGCGATGTGGAAGCTGGGGTCGAAGCCGTAGAAGTTGCGGTGCATGCGGGACAGTTCTTCCTGGCGGTAATCGGCAAGTGGACGCTCGGCTTCGTGGGCCGCACGCTCGGTCTGTTTGCGCAGCACGCGATCGCGCAGATTGTACGATGCAGCCAGCAGGGAAGCCTCCCGCACCGCCGCATCGAGCGCCTCGCCGGCCGGCACGTCGACACAGCGGTCGATGAAGCCGATGCGCAGCGCCTCGGGGGCCGACAGCGGCAGCCGGCGCTGCATCAGCGCGCGCGCGCCGTCGGCACCCAGCCGGCGCGGCGCGAGATAGGTCCAGTATTCCGAACCGTACAGATTGCCCATGTTCTTGTAGTGCGGATTCAGCATGACGCCGCGCTGCGCCCACACCTCGTCCGCCGCCAGCGCGAGGAAGGCGCCGCCAGCGCCGGCATTGCCGCGCAGCAGCGATACGGTGAGGCGGTCGGTGGCGGTGATGATTTCCAGCGCGACGTCGTTCATCGCATTGATGTTGCGCCACGATTCGTCGGCCGCGCTGTCGCCGTCGCGGTGCGCGGCCGCCTCGATGCCGTTGAGGTCGATGCCATTGCTGAAGAAGCCGTCGCCACCGGCGATCAGCAGCACCTGCGTGTCGCGCTGCTTCAGCTCGACCAGTGCGTCGCGCAGGCGCACGCACTGCGCGGTCGACATCGCGCCATTGCAGAAGTCGAAGCTCAGCACGCCGACGCGCGCACCGCGTTCGCCGCGTTCGGTGTAGCGCAACTCGGACCACTCGTCCCACTCATCGGCCGCGCGCACGAGTGGCGCGGCGCGCTCGGGCAGCGCAGCCGTTTCCGCCGCAAAGGCCTGCGTTGCTGGCAGCTTGATCGGCGACGCTGCGTCACCGATGGCGACCGACACGCGCCCTATCCAGACGCCACCATCGACGGTACGGCGCAGCAGCGCACCGTCGCGCTGCGCCAGCACGTCGCCCGGCGCGCCGCCGAGGCCGGCCAGTGCGGCCGCGGTCGCCAGGTGGGCGTCGAACAGCCGGCACGGCCGGCCGAACAGCGTGCCCACCACACCCGGCTGCCCGTCGGACGCGCGGATCTTCGCCAGCACGGTCGAGCTGTCGTCGCGCGACCAGTCGATGGCGCGGCGCGACTGCGGCAGCACTCCGCGCCAGCCGTCGGCAGAGGGCGCTCGCTTCTGTGGCGGGTCGCCGGCGGCAAAGCACGCGATCGCCTGCAGCGTCGCAGCCAGCGCCGCTTCGGTCACCTCCCGCCGGTAGATCGCACCCTTGGACGCCGCGCGCAACGGGAACGTGGCGTGCGCCCACACCGGGCCGGCGTCGAAATCGCCATCCGCCTGCAGCACGGTGACGCCCCACTCTTGCTGCCGTTCCAGAATTGCCCAGTCGAGCGCGGCCGGACCGCGGTCGCCCGGCGGACCCGGGTGCACGACGAAACACGGAACGGCGCGCCACACCGACTCCGGAATGCGCCGCTTCAGGAAGGGCGCGAGCACGAGGTCGGGGCGGAACAGCGCGATCGCTTCTCCGGTCACCGCATCGGCGATGTCCAGTTCGACCGACAGTGTGTGACCGAGCGCCGTCAGCTCGGCGTACAGGCGCTGGCTCAGGCTGTTGAAGCTGTGGCACAGCAGCAGGATGCGCAGCGCCGGCATCAGCAGATGCGCGGCAACTGCTCTCCGCTGAGCCAGTCGACCACGCGCCGGCCACCGAAGCGGGTGTTCATCTGCACGAAGTGATGCGTGTCTTCCTGCACGACGCCGATGCGTGCGGCATCCGCACCGCGCGGATGCGCGCGCATCGCCGCCAGCACCGCGTCGGCCTGCTCTGCCGGCACGATGGCGACCAGCTTGCCTTCGTTGGCGACATACAGCGGGTCGAGCCCGAGCAGTTCGCAGGCGGCGTCGACTTCGGGCTTGACCGGTATGGCCGCCTCGTCGAGCAGCATGCCGACGCCCGACTGGCCGGCGATTTCGTTCAGCGTGGTGGCCAGGCCGCCGCGCGTCGGGTCGCGCAGCACGCGGATGGCCGGTGACGCGGCCAGCATGGCGGCGACCAGCGTGTGCAGCGCCGCGGTGTCGGAGGTGATGGTGGTTTCGAATTCGATCGATTCGCGCTGCGACAGCACGGCCACGCCGTGGTCGCCGACGGTGCCGGACAGCAGGATGACGTCGCCCGGCCGCGCGTTCGCGCCCGATACGTCGACACCGTGCGGCACCACGCCGACACCGGTGGTGCTGATGAACACGCCGTCGCCCTTGCCCTGTTCGACCACCTTGGTGTCGCCGGTGATGACCGGCACGCCGGCGTCACGCGCCGCCGCCGCCATCGACTGCACGATGCGCTTGAGGTCAGCCAGCGGAAAGCCTTCTTCGAGGATGAAACTGGCCGCCAGGTAGAGCGGTGTGGCGCCCATCATCGCCACGTCGTTGACCGTGCCGTGCACGCTCAGTGCGCCGATGTCACCGCCGGGGAAGAACAGCGGCGAGATCACATGGCCGTCGGTCGCCATCACCATGCGCTGGCCGGCCGGGATGGCGAACGCGGCGCCGTCGTTGCCCTGGCGCAGCCAGGGATTGTCGAAGGCGGCGAGGAAAATCTCTTCGATCAATTGCGCGGCGGCGCGGCCACCGGCGCCGTGGCCCATGTCGATGCGGCCGTTGCGGATGTCCAGCGGCCGGACGTAACCGGCGCGCACCGTGCCGCCGGTCGAGTTGTCGCGTGCGTTCATGCCATCACCTTCACCGGAATATCCTTGAATCTGCCGTAGGCGTAATGCGCCGCGCACGCCCCCTCGCTCGACACCATGCACGAGCCCACCGGGTTTTCCGGCGTGCACACGGTGCCGAAAATCTTGCAGTCGGTCGGCTGCTTGACGCCGCGCAGGATGGCGCCGCACTCGCAGGCCTTGTTGTCGGCGACCGGCGTGTAGCCGAGGCCGAAGCGGCGCTCGGCGTCGAACTGCGCGAACGCCGGGCGGATCTTCAGCGCGCTGTACGGCACCTCGCCCAGGCCGCGCCATTCGAAGGTCGGCCGCAGTTCGAACACCTCGGACACCTTCTGCTGCGCGCCCAGGTTGCCGTCGCGGTCGACCGCGCGCGAGAACTCGTTCTCGACGTGCGCCCGGCCTTCGTTTACCTGGCGCACCAGCATCAGGATGGCCTGCATCACGTCCAGCGGTTCGAAGCCGGCGATCACCACCGGCTTGCGGTATTCCTCGGCGAAATGCTCGTACGGGCCCGAGCCGATGACGATGCTCACGTGCGCCGGTCCGACGAAGCCGTCGATCGGCACCGTGCCGTAGCGGCGCACCTCGGGCGACTCGAGAATGTGCGTGATGGCCGACGGCGTCAGCACGTGGCAGCACAGCACGCTGAAGTTCGCCAGGCCCTCGCGCTGCGCGCGCAGGATGGCCAGCGCGGTCGGCGGCGTCGTCGTTTCGAAGCCGATGGCGAAGAACACCACCTCGCGCCCCGGGTTGTCGCGCGCCACGGTGAGCGCGTCGGTGGCCGAATACACCATGCGGATGTCGCCGCCGCGCGCCTTCGCCTTGGTCAGCGACAGGTTGTCGGACGCCGGCACGCGCATGGTGTCGCCGTAGGTGCACACGATGACACCGCGCTCGAGCGCCAGCTTGATCGCCATGTCGACGCGGCCGATCGGCAGCACGCACACCGGGCAGCCCGGGCCGTGGATCATGCGTACGTTCGGCGGCAGCAGTTCGCGCACGCCGTAGCGCGAAATGGCGTGCGTGTGGCCGCCGCAGAACTCCATGAAACTGTACTGGCGGGCCGGGTCGGCTTCGCCGCGCAGGCGCTCGCCGATCTTGCGGGCGACTTCGCCGTCGCGGAATTCGTCGATGTATTTCATGACGCATCCGCCCGCGCGGCGGCTTCACTCATCTCGCCGAACAGCGCCAGCGTGCGCGCGGCCTCTTCCGGGTCGATCATGCCGATGGCGTGGCCGACATGGACGATGACGTAGTCGCCGACGGCCGCCTCGGGCACCAGTTCGATCGACACGTCCTTGCGGATGCCGCCGAGGTTCACGACGGCGCGCTCGTCGGCGCGCAGTTCGACCAGCATGGCGGGGATGGCTAGACACATGACAGGGACTCCGTGAGCACGCCGGGGGCGAGGTGGATCTGCTGTGCGACTGCCCAGGCCTGGCCCAGCGCCAGGCCGGCATCGCCACAGGAGGTGGCTTGCGGTCGCAACACGCGCAGGCCGCGGCTTTCCAGCCGCAGCGTGACGCGGCGGGTCAGCAGCGCATTCATGAAACAACCACCGCCAAGACAGACGGTGTCGACCTGGGTATCGTGTGCAGCGGTGATCGCCCACTGCGCGAGGCCGTCGGCCAGTGCCAGGTGGAACCACGCGGCGGCTTCGTCGCATCGATTTTCGCCGTCCGGCCAGTCGAGCAGGCGGGCGAGCAGCGGGCGCAGGTCGAGCACGGTGCCGCCCGTCACCTCGAAGACCTTGTCCAGCGTCGGCTCGCCGTGAACGGCAAACCAGCGCTGCGCGGCTGCTTCGAGCGCGATGGCGGCTTCGGCCTCGTGCGACTGGCGCACGCTGACGCCGAGGGCGCCGGCCGCGGCGTCGAACCAGCGGCCGGTGCTGGTGGTGGGCGGGCTGTTCAGACCGGTATCGAGCATGCGGGCGACGGTGCGCGCGGCCTGCGCGCCGACTGCAACGGTGTAGCGCGCTTCGATGTCGGGGCCGCGACCCAGCGTATGCATCGCGGCGGCGGCCATGCGCCAGGGCTCGCGTGCGGCCACGTCGCCGCCGGCCAGTTGCAGCGGCCACAGGTGACCAAGCCGGCGCCAGTCCCCGGGGGCGACCCACAGCAGTTCGCCGCCCCAGGCGAGGCCGTCGGTGCCCAGGCCCACGCCGTCGAGCGCCAGCCCGACCACCGGTTCGGTCAGGCCGTGCTCGGCCATCACCGCGGCGATGTGTGCGTGGTGGTGCTGCACGCCGATGGCCGGCACGCCGAGCCGGTCGGCCAGCGCAACCGCCCGCTGGGTGCTGTAGAAATCCGGGTGCAGATCATGTGCGATCGCTGCGACCGGCGTGGTCGCCTGCGCGAGCAGCGCATCCAGCGAACGGTCGAGCGCCACGCAGGCCTGCGGGTCGCCGAGGTCGCCATGCAGCGGCGACCACACCGCGCGGCCGTCCTCGAGCAGGCAGGCGGCGTTCTTCAACCAGGCGCCGACTGCCAGCACGGTGGGCGGTGTCGGGCTCATGAGGCGACGCTCCGCACGATGTCGTCGAGACCTGCCCGCAGCCCGGCCACCGCGTCGCTCGTCAGCCGTGACGCCATCCACGCCAGCCAGTCGCCCATGCCCTCGCCGGTGGTGGCCGACACGCGGATGACTTCGATGGCCGGATTGACGCGGCGCGCGAAGGCGATGCAGCGCTCGACGTCGAAATTCACATAGGGCAGCAGGTCGATCTTGTTCACCAGCATCAACGTGCTGGCGGCGAACATGTCCGGGTACTTCAGCGGTTTGTCCTCGCCCTCGGTCACCGACAGGATGGCCACCTTGGCCGCCTCGCCCAGATCCCACATGGCCGGGCAGACGAGGTTGCCGACGTTCTCGATGAACAGCAGGCTGCGGCTGTCGCCGTGTCCGGCATCGTGGCGATGCAGGCGGGCAAAGGCTTCGGCCACCATCGGCGCATCGAGGTGGCAGCCCTTGCCGGTGTTGATCTGCAGCGCCGGTGCGCCGGTGGCGCGGATGCGGTCGGCGTCGAAGGAGGTCTGCTGGTCGCCCTCGATCACCGCCACCCGCAGGCCGGGCGCCCGCGTCTTCAGCGCCTCGATGGTGGCGCACAACAGCGTGGTCTTGCCGGAGCCGGGGCTGGACACCAAATTCAGCGCGGTCACGCCGTGCGCCGAAAACTGCTCGCGGTTCTGCGCAGCCACGCGATCGTTCTCGCCGAGGATGTCGGTTTCGAGGCGTATTGCGCGCGCCTGGCTCATGCCAGGCACCGACACCTTCGCCGCGCCGGCGCCGAAGTGCAGGTCGCCGCTGGAAGCGTCGACGGCCACATGCGCCGCCTCGTGCCGCGCCGGCTTCGCGCGGCGAGCGGCCGGCATGTAGGCGTGGCCGTGATGAGAATGGTGATGGCCGGCACCGCCTTCCATCGTCACGCCCTTGTCGCCGCTGTCGGCACATCCGCAGACTACACACATATCGATCTCCTCCTTCGTTACCCGGTCTGTGCCGGGTGATCCATTCCTGCCACCGCCGCGTCGTCCTCCGGCATGCCGATCTGTGAACCCACCGCCACATCGCCCTTCGCAGGAGCGGGCCCTGCCCGCGATAGGGCCTCCGAATCCGCGCCTGCGTTCATCCACCACCGAATCGCCTGCGGGGCAGGCTCCTACGAAAACCGTTCCACCCCACCACCGCATCGCCCTTCTCCCCTTGCCCGCATCAGCGGGAGAGGGGCCGGGGGTGAGGGAGCAAACGCCGCAGCCCTCACCCGTCGCTGCGCGCCACCCTCTCCCGCTGATGCGGGAGAGGGATTGAGAAACCGCACACGGAGAAGCTCATGCGCATTCACCCAAAACACCTGTTCCTTTCTGCCCGCCCCACCCCCGCAGGAGCGGGCCCTGCCCGCGATAGGGCCTCCGAATCCGCACTTCAATCCTCGACCTGCATGTCGATCACCTTCAGGTCGGTGCCGCCGGTTGGCTGCAGCCGGTAGCCGCCGCAGTGCGCGCAGGCGTCGCCGCGCTGCGTGATCTGCACGGTGAGGCTGCAGTCCATGCACCAAGCCTGACCCGGCGGTTCATCGATGTCGATCAACGCGCCGTCGAGCAGCGTGCCGGGCGCGATGGCTTCGAGCGCGAAGCGCAGCGCGCGGGCTTCGACACCGGCCAGCTGCCCGGCCTCCAGTCGCAGATGCGTGACGCGGACGAAGCGCTCGCGTTCGGCGGTGCGTTCGACCAGCTGCAGGATGCCGCCGGCCAGACTGGCTTCATGCATGGGCCACCTCCGCGGCGCCGGCCACCTCGTAGCGCACGCAGGGGTCGTATGCCGCCATCAGAAGGGCGACGCGACGTGCACAGTCGGGTTCCGCAGGGTCGAGCTTCTCGATCGCGGCGGCCACCGCGCCGTCGGCATCGAAATTCCATTCGGTCGGCGCCAGCACATGACAGGCGTCGATGCGCGCGTCGTCGCCACGGCCGTCGAGCTGCACGTGATGCACCAGCAGGCCGCGCGCCATTTCCACCCACGCCAGCCCTTCGCCCGGCGCCAGCGTGAGACGGCCGCTGCGCAGGCGGCGCTCGCCGCCGGGCAGCGCGAGGCGCACCAGTTCGGCCAGCCGCGCCGCGAAACGGCCGGACGCGGATACCGGCATGGTGTCATCGGCCAGCCGCGTCCAGCAGCCGGTTTCCGCACAGGCGCCGTCGATGCGCGGGCGGCGGGTGAAGGCCGGGTCCTGCGTCATCGCGGCGGCCAGTGCGCGCAGCGCCGCTTCACTGGCGTGTACGTGCAGCGGTGCCGACGCGGCAAGCGGCGCGTCGGCCAGCGCCGCGCTGTCGCGCAGCAGACGAGCCAGCCAGGACGGCGCGCCATCGCGCCAGTCGGCAAAGGCCTGCTGCGGTGCGCGCTCGAAGGCAGCCAGCCAGTGCGCTGGCGCCAAGCCGAGCAGGTGGCGCTCGATCCAGTCCGGCATGTTGTCGGCACACGCGTCGTTGCATCCTTCAGCCCGCAGCGCCGGACAGGTGGCCAGCGCGCGCTGCGCGTCGGTCGACGGTTCCGCCGCCAGCCGCGCCGGCCAGTCGAGCAGCACGCGGCGCAGGTGTTCGCGCAGGGTTTCGCTGCGCAGTGTGTCCGGCGGCGGCGCATCAATACCGCGCGCCGCGTCGACCGCAGCGCGGGCGCTCAACCGGTGCGCGTGACTGCACAGGCTGAACACGGCGCCGAGCAGGTCGGGCAGCGACTGTGCCGGGCGACCGACGGCCAGCCGCGCCGCCCAGTCCGGACGCTGACCGACCAGTGCGGTCGGGCGTGCGGCTCCCGGCTGCACGCGCAGCACGCCCGCGAGCGCGTCGAGCGACATCATGGCGTGCGACTCCGGCCGAACAGGAAGCCGCGGCGGGCCGGGCGTTCCGGCTGTTCCGCCACATCTGTCACCACTTCGGGAAGCGGCTCGCGCAGGCGTGCCAACACCGCCTGCGCGGTGGCGACGGCGGTGTCCTGCGACGCAAAATCGAACATCGGCGAAAACAGCGAACAGGCGTCGAAGGTGCCGATGGCCGCCTCGTGCGCGCCGATGAAGTCGAAGTGCTCGCGCCCGACCGCCAGCCGGCGCGTGACGCCGACGCGGCCAAGCTCGTCCTCGCGCGCCAGCGGCAGGCGCACCAGATTCATGAACCAGGGCGTCACCAGCACACCGCTGGCCGCCGCCGGCAGATCCGGCTCCGACGCAAAGGGCTCGAAACCCACCGTCTCGACGCACAGCGCCGCGTTCACGATCGGCAGCCCGGCCATGCGGGTGTCGGCGATCTGGCGGAACAGCGCTTCGAGGGCGCTGATGCGGTGAGCGAGCATCGGGTCGGTCATATTGGCTGCGCGGCAGTCTCAATCAATGACCATGAACTGGTCGGCATCGCCGTCGCACTGCGGGCAGCGCCAGTGCGACGGCAGGTCGGTGAACGCGGTGCCCGGCGTGATCTGCCACACCGGGTCGCCCTGCTGCGGGTCATACACCCACCAGCAGATCTTGCATTCGAGCTTCGCATTGTCCGGCAACTTGCCGGCGTCGCCGAGATAGCTGCCTTCGAAACGCACAGTGGCCGACATGATCAGTCGCCCTCCACCCAGGCGAGCACTTCGGTCAGGCGTTCGAACGAGTCTTCCAGATCTTCCTTCGCCGCCATCGCGACTTCCGGCAGCGCGCTCACTTCGACCGTGTTCAGGATGACCAAGTCCTGCGAGTTGTAATAGACGACACGCCAGGTGTTGGGCACGCACGTGTTGGTGATGCGGCAGTTGCCGTAGCCGCGCGACAGGATGAGCACGCGGCCGGTGCCGAGGTGGTGGTCCATGAAGCCGATGTCCGCATTCGACATCGGCAGCAGCGTCAGATTCACGACGTGCGCCGGCGTGCCCGGCTTCCATGCGCGCCACTGGTCCTCGATCTCGGCCAGCAGCGCCGGCGCGTTCTGCACATTGGGCGGCAGCGCGCCCTGCCAGCGCGGCACGGTGATCCACAGGTCGTCGGTGGCGGAGGTACGCAGTACCTGCGGAATGGCCCCCACCTCCATGGTGTCGGACACGACCTTGCCGCCGTCGCTGACGATGACGCGCCAGACGCCGGCGAACACCGACTCCTGCACCGCCACGTGCTGGCCCGCATCGTCGTCGGTACGTACCTGCGCGCTGACCTCGCCTTCGCCCATGACCTGATTGATCAGTTTCAGGTCCTCCGGCGGCAGCCGGGTCAGGTCGATGCTGCGGTTGCGGCCGTCGGTGCGCGTCTCGCCCAGGCAGGCGAGCACGTCGCGCAGCGCCAGATGGGCCTGTTCGTGGCCGACCAGCTCTTCCGGCTCGGGCAGGATGGGCGGGCGGAAGGTTTCCATGCCCTGCGGCATGTTGAGGTAGTGCAGCGCTTCGCCTTCGACCTGGGTGCCGGGGCCGATGACGGCGACCGGAATGGGAAATGAGGGAAATGCGGGAGATTCTTTCACGTGCCGTACTCCGTTCAGTGACAGGACGAATCGGATGCGCTGCCATGGCGCACCGGAATGCCGATGGTGGGCGCGCGCGACGCAGGCATCGCGAGCGCTTCGCCGACGCGCTCGACATAGACCTGCCAGTCGAGCATGCCGGACAGCACGGTGACGTACTGGCCGTCGCGCACGAACACCAGCGCCGGCCAGCGGATCGAGCCATAGCGTCTGGCGATCGCGTCTTCGTGTTCGCGCGTGGCGACGCCGACGATGAAGCGCTGCGCGAAGTGCTGACGCAGTTCGGGCAGCACGACGGCGAGATCCAGTGCCTCGGGGAAGCGCACCGGGTCGCCCGCCAGCAGGATGACGCGGTCGCCACCGCCGGCCGCCCAGTCGGCGACATTGTCGGCGGTGAGCCAGGTCGCACCGTGCGCGCTGACCAGACGTTCGATCAGCGGCGACACAGCTGCCGGTGCGGCGACCGGCAGCGTGACGACTGCTTCGGATGCTGCGGTTTCGATGCTCATGTGCTTTCTCCCTGCGTGGTGTGGTGCGTGTTTTCCTGCGAGTGGTCGTGCACTTCCGTGCGCGCGCCGGACAGCGCCCGCAGCTGTTCGCTGCTCATTGCCGACGGCAGCGCGAAGGCGGCGTCGCCATCGCCGGCGTCACCCCGCATGA
The DNA here is from genome assembly GCF_030696805.1 of Methyloversatilis sp. Taxonomy (GTDB): domain Bacteria; phylum Pseudomonadota; class Gammaproteobacteria; order Burkholderiales; family Rhodocyclaceae; genus Methyloversatilis. The sequence goes on from NZ_JAUYRO010000107.1 coordinate 18,211, forward strand.
CCGCTTCGATCAGGTCAAGCGTGGCGTCGACCTCACGCGCCCGCTCGACCGAAATGCGTTCCTGCGCGCTGTCGAGGAACACCAGCAGCCAGTCGCCGACGGCCACTTCGCCGACCAGCGCACTGCGCACGCGGCGTTCACCCAACCGGCCCGCGCAGCGCGCATGGCCCGGCTCGACGGCGGTCACCTGCATCGGTATGCCCAGGCACATGATCAGGCTGTGCCTACAGTCGAGTCCTCCGCACCGGCGGCAGGAAAGAAACGCGCGTCGCCACTGCGGCAGGCGACGTCTTCCGGCGGACGTTCCTCTTCGTAGCGCGCCAGTTCGAGTTCGGCGAAGGTGATGCACTCGCGCACGGTCAGCGGCGTGGTGCGCGGCACCGGCCGTGCTCCCCAGCGGCGCAGAGCGCCCAGGCCCAGCGTCAGTGCGCCTTCCATCGCGCGGCGCACCGTGGGGCGCAGGCTGCCGCCGTAGTCCTCGAGCTCTTCCGGCTGGCAGCCGATCAGCAGTACTTCGCGCGGATACCGCCCGGTCAGCTGGGCCAGCATCAGCACTTCCTGGAAACCGGTCTGGTGCAGGCTCATCTTCTTGGCGCCCATGAAGCGCGGCACGTCGTCGTTGGCGATGCACTTGAGCGTGCCCGGCTCGAGCCCGTAGTCGATGGCATCAAAAATGAGCAGGCAGTCGGCAGCCTGCACGTGCTGCACGAGGTAGAGGCCCTGGGTGCCGCCGTCGATCAGCTGCACCTCGGGGCCCGTATCCGCGGCGAAATCGAATTCGAAGCGCTGCTGCAATGCCTCGACGCAGCGCACGCCGAAACCTTCGTCGGCCCACAGTACGTTGCCGATGCCGAGCACGACGATGCTGTCACGGGGTGGGTGACAGCTGCTTGCGGACGGATTCGGGTTCACGGTCGAACTTCCCTTCGGAAAAAGTCAGTGAGCGCCGCGCGGAAGCGTGGCGTCGGGGGTGGCGCGCAGCGCCTTCCAGGCGTGGAAGCTGTCCCAGGCGGACTGCAGCGCCAGCCAGAAAGCGGCGTCGGTGCCGAACAGCAGGGCGCAGCGGATGGCGGTGTCGGGCGTCATCGATCGCTGGCCGTGAACGATTTCGTGCAGGCGGCGGCGCGACATGCCGAGCGCGCGCGCGGCTTGGCTCTGCGACATGCCGAGCGGTTCCAGATAGTTGCGCGAAAGAAATCGTCCCGGATGCCACGGCGCACGCACCGGGATACCGGCGGGTACGCGTTGCAGCGGTGACAGTCCGGGACGCCAAGGTGGCACAACGAGCTTGCCTGGGAACGAGGAGGCGGTGGGCGGGTCGGCCGGGCTGCGTCCGGCGGGCGAAGCGGCGGCCGACATGGCGTCAGTCCTTGAAGGTGCGGTGGCCGGAAATCATCGTGCTCACCACGCTCGACCGCCCCATGATGTCTTCACGAATGGCGGCATAGACATGCACGATGATGAACACGATCAGCGCCCACATGCCGAGGTGGTGCCAGGTATGCACGTCCTGCGACTGGCCGAACAGCGGGATGACCCAGCCGAACATCCGCTCCTGCCACGACCCCATCTGCGAGCCTTCGCCGTACAGCGCGAAGCCGGTCACGATCATGAACAGCGTAAGCAGCAGATAGCCGAAGAACATGGCGAGGCGCGCCAGCGGGTTGTGGCCCACGTAGCGGCCGGGACGCGGACTGATGAAGGCGTACCACTTCAGCATGCCCAGCACCTCGACCCAGTAGGCCCTGGTGAAGAGCGGTACCCAGAACAGCTCACGCGCATGGTGGTTGCCGGCGATGGCCCAGTAGGTGCGGCCGATGAGACCGACCGCAAGGATGTAGCCGGCGGCGAAGTGGGCGAAGCGGATATAGCCCATCAGGTAGTTGGCGCTGGCTTCGCCCGGCTGCGTCGGCAGCGGCGAGCCGATGAAGTAGCCGGTCAGCGCGAGCACCGTGATCGCCAGCGCGTTGATCCAGTGCCACACGCGTACCGGCGCCTCATACACGTAGACCGACTTGATCGAGCGGCCGTGGGCAACCGCCCCCTCGTCGATGCCGGTGGCGTGGGACAGCTTTTCAGTAGTGGCGGACATCTTTAGTCTCCCGCGGTTGGCTGCTTCAGATGCGCGACGCAAACATGAACAGGCCGGCAGCGCCGAGCCCTGCCGCCTGCACGCGCCACACCCAGCCCGGCACGCGCGCCAGCCACGCGCCGGCAACCAGACCGACGGCGTGCAGCAGTGCCGAGCCGAGCATGAAGCCGGCGGCATAGGCGGCGAAGGACGTACCGGCTGCCCATTCGGCACCGTGCGCGACACCGTGCAGCGCGCCGGCTGCTGCGACCAGGGCAAGCCCGCCGAGCACCGGCAGTTGTCGGCGCGCCAGCAGAAGCACGCCGAACAGCGCGACGCTGAGCGCGACACCGGCTTCGATGTAAACACCGGCGCCGGTCTGCACGCCGACGAAGGCACCGGCCAGCAGCGCGAGCAGGAACCAGGCCGGGCCGGCCAGGCGTCGGGCGCCCCGCAGCGCGGCGGCCGACCACACGCCGACGGCGATCATTGCCAGCAGGTGATCGACACCGGCGAAGGGATGCGCCAGGCCGGCGGCCAGGCCGTGTGCGCCGTGACCTTCATGTGCGTGAGCGACGCCGGCAGCCAGCGTCAGGGCGGCCGCGACGCAGGCGCGGCGGGCCAGGGATAAGGCGAGGGACGTATTCATGTTTCCTCCTGATGTCGTCATGTCGTGGGTGCGCTTCAGCGCACCTTCACCGTGGTCAGTTCCCGGCCGTCCTCGCTCATCACGTGCGTCGAGCAGGCGAGGCAGGGGTCGAAGGAATGCAGCGTGCGCAAGATTTCGACCGGCTCTTCCGGATTGGCCATCGGCGTGTTCATCAGACTGGCCTCGAAGGCGCCGATCTGGCCCTTGGTGTCGCGCGGGCTGCCGTTCCAGGTGGTCGGCACGACGCACTGGTAGTTTTCGATGCGGCCGTCCTTGATGCGGATCCAGTGGCCCAGCATGCCGCGCGGTGCGGCCACCGTGCCGACGCCCTTGGCTTCCTTCGGCCAGGTCTTCGGGTCCCACTTCTCGACGTTGGCGGTGCTGGTGTCGCCGGCCTTGATGTTGGCGACCAGTTCCTTGAAGTCGTCGAGCATCATTTCGGCGCAGTACTGCGCCTCGAGCGCGCGCGCCAGCGTGCGGCCGATGGTGGTGGGCAGCAGCTGTTTGGCGGTGTAGCTGGTTTCCGCCATGCCGAGCGCCTTCGGGAAGTCGCTGTTGATGATGCGTGCCGAACCATCGACCTGTTCCTTCACGCGCTGGCAGTACTGGTTGCCCTTGAGCGCATGCGCATAGCCGAGGATGTAGCGCGACAGCGGGCCGACTTCCATCGAATGACCACGCCAGCGCGGCGACTTGATCCACGAGTACTTGGCGTCCTCGTCGATGATCTCGATGTTGGTGCGGGTGCCCTTCGTGTTGGCGCCGAGCACGTAGTTGGGCTCGGTGAGGCCGTCCCACGGGTGCAGGCCCTTGCTTTCGTCGGGGTACGTGTACCAGCTGTGGTTGACGAACTCCTGCACCTGCTCGGGGTCGCGCGGATCGACCGGAAGGATTTCGTCCCAGTTGCCATCGAGGATGGCGCCGCCCGGCAACTGCTGCGTGCTGTGGTCGCCCATCACCTTTTCATAGGTGCCGTAGTCGATCACGTTGGTGGCTGCCAGGCCGCCGCCATACAGCCAGCCGGCGTTCTTGTAGATCGTGCCGATGGCCAGCACGTCCGGGATATAGACGTTGTTGTTGAACTCGATCATTTCCTTGATGCGCGCTTCGACGAAGTTCAGCCGCTCCATATTGACCGGCGCACCGGCCGCGCCGTCGCCGTCGATGTTGATGGCGCACGGCACGCCACCCACCAGATAGTTCGGGTGCGGGTTCTTGCCGCCGAAGATGGTGTGCACCTTGACCCATTCCTTCTGCAGGTCGAGTGCTTCGAGATAGTGGGTGACGGCCATCAGGTTGGCTTCCGGCGGCAGCACATAGGCCTTGTTGCCCCAGTAGCCGTTCATGAAGGGACCGAGCTGGCCGCTTTCGACGAACTTCTTCAGCCGGTTCTGGATGTCGCGGAAGTAGCCGGGCGAAGACATCGGGTGACTGGGCGACACGGTCTGCTGCAGTTCCGAGGTCTTCTTCGGGTCGGCCTTCAGCGCCGACAAGACGTCCACCCAGTCGAGCGCGTGCAGGTGATAGAAGTGCACCGCGTGATCGTGTTCCTGCAGCGTCTTCGCCATGATTTCGCGGATCAGGTACGCGTTCTTCGGAATCGTGATGCCGAGCGCGTCTTCCACCGCGCGCACCGAGGTCAGCGCGTGGCAGCCGGTGCACACGCCGCAGATGCGTTCGACGAAGGCCCAGGCGTCGCGCGGGTCGCGGCCCTTCAGGATCACTTCGAGGCCGCGCCACATGGTGCCGGTCGACACCGCGTTGCGGATGATGTTGTCCTTGTCTACGTTGACCTCGCAACGCATGTGGCCTTCGATGCGGGTGACCGGATCGACGACGATGCGCCGGCCGGTGTTGTCCATCGTGTAGCCCTGAGTTTCGTAAGCACCCATCTCTGTATCCTTTGCTGGAATCGGGTCTGCCCGCACACGCGCCGTCGCTCATGCGCCGGCGGCGCGGATCAGTGGTCGGCGGTGGTCGTCGAATCGGTCTTCTGCGTGGCGCGCTTGATCGCCGACGCCGCGGCGTGCGCCACGGCGGCCGCTCCGACCACACCGGCGGCGGTCGCGCCGACCTGGTCGGCGTTCGCTTCGATGCCGAACTGGTGGATGTCGGTCAGCCGGTCGTAGAACGAACCCTTGTCCCAGAAACCGTCTTCCGAACAGCCGATGCAGCCGTGACCGGCCTTGATCGGGAAGCTGGTGCCCTCGTTCCACATCACCGTGGAGCAAGCGTTGTAGGTGGTCGGGCCCTTGCAGCCGACCTTGTAGAGGCAGTAGCCCTTGCGTGCGGATTCGTCGTCCCAGGCCTCGACGAACTGGCCGGCGTCGAAGTGCGGGCGGCGGTAGCACTTGTCGTGGATTCGCTGGCTGTAGAACATCTTCGGCCGGCCCTGACGGTCCAGTTCGGGAATGCGGTCGAAGGTGAGCATGTAGGTGATCACGCCGGTCATCACCTCGGCGATCGGCGGACAGCCCGGCACCTTGATGATGGGCTTGTCGAAGATGACCTTGTGCACCGGCGTGGCCTGGGTCGGGTTCGGCTTGGCAGCCTGCACGCAGCCCCAGCTCGCGCAGCTGCCCCAGCTGATGATGGCCTTGGCATCCTTCGCCACGTGCTTGAGCTGATCGATGAAGGGCTTGCCGCCGATGATGCAGCTCATGCCGTCCTGGTTCAGCGGCGGGTTGCCCTCGACCGCCAGGATGTAGTTGCCCTTGTACTTGGTCATGATCTCTTCGAGGATCGCTTCGGCCTGGTGCCCTGCGGCGGCCATCAGCGTGTCGTCGTAGTCGAGCGAAATCATCGACAGCACCACGTCCTTCGCCAGCGGATGCGCCGAGCGGATGAAGGATTCGGAACAACAGGTGCATTCCAGCCCGTGCAGCCACAGCACCGGTGTACGCGGCTTGGTTTCCATCGCATGCGCGATCTGCGGCACGAAGGCCGGGCCAAGCCCGAGCGATGTGGCGGTCAGTGAGCAGTACTTGAGAAAGCTGCGGCGCGAAATGCCCTGCCGGCGCATCACCTCATAGAAGGTTTCCATCCTGGTCTCTCTCCTGTATTTCTTGTTGTCTGGGGCCTGTTGCCGCGCCGCTCACCCTGTTGCCGGCGAGCCGTGTGCCGACGGGCCTCGAAACACCTCGGACGAACCTCGATTCGCACGGGTGGGTGGTGAGGACTAACAAGTTGCGGGCCAGTCTGGCCTACTGCGCTGCAACAAAAATATTGATACAGATCAAAGCCTTGTTCTGTATCGAAAAAGATATGCCTGAAGAGATGCCGGAGCGGAGGTGTCGTCAAACCGGAGTGGAAGCGCATCTGCCGCTTTCCACTGGATATCGGAAAGTCATCTTTCATCGACAGGTCCTGCGGGGCTCCGAAGCTCCGGCGGTCTTGGCAGGAATCTGCCCCTCAGGCGATTGCGGTGTCGAAACTCCCTCCGGCGTCCGCACATGTCCCGACAACGGACGGCGCCCGGAACCACAGACGCAGTCCGTCCATGGGTGTGGTGAGGGACGTTCAATTTTCTATGGCGCGTGCGCACGCGGGTCTGCAACGCGGAATCGACGGTCGTCGCGCCGCGGGCAGCGTTACGGTCGACATGGAGGCGGTGGGGCGCCGGCCGGTAATCGGCTCGCAGAAGGGCAGGAGCGGTCGTGGGGCCGAACAGGATCGCCTGAGGCCATCGGCGCTCCTGCGGGGGCCGGGTGTTGGGCATCGCTGCGCTCACCCCAACCTACGGGGGGGTGGGAGAGTGGGGGCGGGGCGCGGGGGACGGGCCAAGCCGGGGATTGGCGGGGTGCGCGCG
>NZ_JAUYRO010000113.1 GCF_030696805.1 Methyloversatilis sp.
CCGAACACCGGTTCGACCGTGGCAAAGCGCGCGCCGATCATCCGCTTGCCCTGGTCCGAGTCGATGCGCCGCTTCATCCGGTCGGTGTGCGATGCGCTGCCATCGCGTTTGCCGCGGAAAAAGGCGACCTGTCTCACCTTCGTCTGGTGCGGCGTGCGCAGACATCGGGTGCGCTGGTCGCACGGCACGCAGTCGCGCTCGGCTCCGGTGTATTTGGTGGCAGCGTAGCTGTTGATCGTGCAGTTGCCGCCGTTGCGATATAGCCGTTTGCCCGCCGGGCACAGGCAGTGGCTGCGGTCTTCCGCTTCGATGAAATCGGTGTTGGCGTAAGGCTTCGTCTTCTGCGCCGCGCGCGCGTCTTTCGCCTTGTCGCTCTTGTCCCATAGCGCATCAGGCTTGGCCTTGTGTTTCGCCTGTTCGGCGTACCTCGGGTCGCGTTGCCGGTAGCCGTTGTCGCAGATCCAGGCCGGGATCTGTCGATTGTCCAGTTCGTTGAGGTTCTTCTCCGAGTGGTAGCCCGCATCGGCGCAGATCGCCGTGTCCGCCGTGCGCTGCGCCGCGGTCGCATCGACCACCGGCAGCAGCAGTTCCTGCTCGGAGCCGGTGCCGTGCGCCTGCGCGTCGACGACGATCTGGTGTGCGGCATCGACCGCGGCCACACCCGTGTAACCCTGGATCACGCCCTTGCCGGTGGCCATCTTGGCCGACTCGTTGTCGGTGCGGTTACTCAAGCGCACGGCGCCCTTGGCCCCGCGCCGCTCGTCCGGGTTGGCCGCGAGCCAGTCGCGGATCTGCGTTGCTTCGCGGGTGAGCCGCTCGCGGGTGCGCGCCGCGCGCACTTGCTCGTCGTCACAGCCCGAGAGATCGCGCGCCTTCTGCTCGCCGGAGCAAGTCAAGATAGTTGTCGCCTGATTCATGCGACTGACGCGAGTAAGCCTTCGACATGAAGCGCGGCGTTGGCGACGGCGTCACGCTCCGGATTGAGGGTGACGACGCCGATGTGCGACCAGTCGCGCGTGTCGC
>NZ_JAUYRO010000049.1 GCF_030696805.1 Methyloversatilis sp.
TGTCGGCGAGCGAATCCGACCTCGGCGGTTACCGCGAAATCATCGCGCGCGTGGCCGGCGACGGCGTCTATTCGCGGCTCAAGTTCGAATCGGGCGGCCACCGCGTGCAGCGCGTGCCGGTCACCGAAACCCAGGGCCGCATCCACACCTCGGCGTGCACGGTGGCCGTGATGGCCGAGGTGGATCAAGTGGCGGAAATCGACATCAATCCGGCCGACCTGCGCATCGACACCTTCCGCGCTTCGGGTGCCGGTGGTCAGCACATCAACAAGACCGATTCGGCGGTCCGCATCACCCACGTGCCGACCGGTATCGTCGTCGAATGTCAGGACGACCGCAGCCAGCACCGCAACAAGGCGCAGGCGATGGCCGTGCTCGCGGCACGCATCCGCGACGTGCAGGTGCGTGCGCGCGACAGTCAGATCGCCTCGACGCGCAAAAGCCTGGTCGGCAGCGGTGACCGCTCGGAACGCATCCGCACCTACAATTTTCCGCAGGGCCGCATCACCGACCACCGCATTAACCTGACGCTGTACAAGATCGACGCCATCATGGACGGCGACCTGACGGAACTGCTCGACGCGCTGGCGCACGAACACCAGGCCGAACAGCTTGCGCAACTGGCGGAGGAAGGCGCGTGAAGGGTCTTTTTCCGCGTGGTGCCGGGTAGAGGATTGCGATGACGCTCGACGACTGGTTGCGCAGCGCCCGCACCCGCATCGACAGCCGGGATGCGCAGGTGCTCGCGGCGCATGCACTGGGCTGCGACCGCGCCGGGTTGATCGCGCGCGGCCGCGAGGTGCTGGCCGAGGAATCCGTCGCGGCGCTCGATGCGCTGCTCGAACGGCGCGCCTCGGGTGAGCCGGTGGCCTATCTGGTCGGGCGACGCGAGTTCTTCGGGCTTGAACTCGCGGTGGCACCCGGCGTGCTGATCCCGCGGCCGGACACCGAGTTGCTGGTCGAACTGGCGCTGGCGCGCATCCGCGACCTCGAGGCGCCGCGCGTGCTCGACGCTGGCACCGGCTCCGGAGCCATCGCGCTGGCCATCAAGGCGAATTGCCCGCAAGCGCAGGTCTCGGCGCTCGACAGGTCGGACGTCGCGCTGCAGATTGCACGCAACAATGCGCAACGACTGAGCCTTGAAATCGGCTTTATCGCCTCGAACTGGCTTGAATCTGTGACCGGGCACGAATTCGATTGCATCGTGTCGAACCCGCCGTACATTCGGGCTGGCGACGAGCACCTTGCGCAAGGCGATCTGCGCTTCGAACCTGAAACGGCGCTGGTCGGCGGCACCGACGGACTGGACGACCTGCGCCGCCTGTGCGGCAGCGCGCCTGCGAGAATCGCGCCCGGGGGCTGCTTGCTGTGCGAGCATGGGCATGATCAGGCGCCGGCGGTGCGTGCGCTGATGCGCTGCGCCGGGCTGACCGATGTAAGCTCCTGGCGCGACCTCGCCGGCATCGAACGTGTCACCGGCGGGGTGATGTGGCGATGAATCTGCTCGGTCGCGCGGATCGAATCATGCAGGCGGATGAATGTGTCGCTACGTCCGGCACGATTTCGCCCGGTCTGCGTCATGCGCAGCCGGGCTTTTGACTTGACCCATTGAAAGGAAAACACCATGAGCGTCCAGGAACAGATCAAGGAAACCGTCACCAGCCACCCGGTGGTGCTGTTCATGAAGGGCACGCCGCAATTTCCGCAGTGCGGCTTTTCGGCTACGGTGATCCAGATACTGAAGCACGTCGGCGTGCAGAACCTGCACACGATCAACGTGCTGGAAGATGCGGAAATCCGTCAGGGCATCAAGGAGTACGCCAACTGGCCGACCATCCCGCAGCTCTACGTGCGCGGAGAATTCATTGGCGGCTGCGACATCGTCAAGGAAATGTTCCAGTCCGGCGAACTGCAGAAGGAGTTGGAAGGTACCTGAGGTAAGGCACCTGAAGACAGGTGCCTGAAGACTGGCGCCTTGAGCGGACCGGCTGCCGGCGTCAGTCCTGCAGCGGTCCGGTCATCGCCGGCGCGCTCGCCTGAAGCTGGCGGAACAGTTCGAGTCCTTCCGGCCACGCGCCGTGGCCGGATTCGGTATTGACGTGCCCGGCCTCGCCGAGATCGATGAGGCGCGCGCCCCATCGGTCGGCCCAGCGGGCAGCCGACATGAACTTCATCCATGGATCATTCCGGCTTGCGGCAAGAACAGTCGGGAACGGCAAAGGTGTGTCCGGAATGCGTGCCGTGATGCCGAACTTGTCCGGACTGGCCGGTGCGACAAGCAGGGCGCCGGCAATCCGGTCGGCAAGGCGGCTGACCGCGACCACCGACGCGAGGCAGCCGAAGCTGTGCGCCACCAGCCACACAGGCCGCGCCTGCGCGACGATCGCGTCTGCGACGCGCGCTGACCACAGGTCGATGTCAGGCCGGGTCCAGTCGTCCTGATCGACGCGCCGCGCGCCGATCAGCGCTTCCATCCAGCTCTGCCAGTGGTTCGGCCCGCTGCCGTTGAGACCCGGTACCACCAGCACCGGGCCCTCCATTCCACTCATTTCCATCTTCCTCGCCGTGACACATGGCCCGCGGAGCGGGCCGGTCATGTCCTTTCAGATCACTGCGCGGGTGCGACGCCGGCCGTGGCCTTGCCGTTGCGCGCCAGCTCCGTTCCCGCTTTCGTCAGGCTCGCCATGTCGCCCATGATGTGTGCAGCTTCCTCGAGCAGCACGTCGCGCGCTGCCTTGCGTGACTTTTCGGCAGCCAGCTCCGCGCTCAGGCTGCGCTCGCCCGCCTGCAGTCCGTCATCGCGGGGCAGCGCCGGCCCGTCGGTGTCGCCCTCGACGGCAGCCTTCGACATCGAACGCGCTTTCAGCCGGGCTTCCTGTGTTTCGCGTTCCTTGCGCCGCTCTTTTTCGTTGAGCGAGATTTCGGTGCGCTTGCGGATGGCTTCGACTTCGGCGATGTCTTCCAGCAACTCGCGATAGCCTGCGTCGTTCGCCACACGGGCACTGTGCCGCGTGGTCAGCGCCGGCAGCAGTTCGCGCGTGCTGCCCACCGGCTTGAAGTCGGCCGGTTCGATCTGCGTCCAGGGCAGCGCGTTGTCGTAGCTCGATTCGCCGAAGCGCTCGCGGTCGGCAAACGACGCCAGCGGGATGTCGGGTGTCACGCCGCGCAGTTGCGTGGTGCCGCCGGACACGCGGAAGAACTGGGCGACGGTGAGCTTCAGTTCGCCATAGGTGGGCTTCTCGCTTTTCGCCATTTCATCCATGTCGAGCAGGGTCTGCACCGTGCCCTTGCCGAAGCTCTGTTCGCCGATGACGATGCCGCGACCGTAATCCTGGATCGCCGAGGCGAAGATTTCGGACGCCGACGCCGACGCGCGGTTGATCAGCACACCGACCGGCCCGTCCCAGGCCACGCCGGGTTCGCGGTCCTGCTCGATGCGAACCTGTCCCTTCGGATTGCGTTGCTGCACCACCGGGCCGCGATCGATGAACAGGCCGGTCAGCCGCACCGACTCGTCAAGCGAGCCGCCGCCGTTGTTGCGCAGGTCGATCAGCACCGCGCCCACCTTCTCCGCCTTCAGTTCGGCCAGCAGCTTCTCGACGTCGCGGCTGGCGCTGCGATAGTTCTCGTCATTCTTGTGACGGGCGTCGACGTCCTGATAGAAGGTGGGCAGCGTGATCACGCCGACTTTCTGCTTCACGTCGCCACCGACTTCGATAACCGATTTGGCCGCCGCCTGCTTTTCCAGTTTGATCGTGTCGCGCATCAGCGTGATCCGCTTGAGCTTGCCGTCCGGGCCAGCGTCCGCAGGCAGCACATCCAGCACCACCTTGGTGTCCTTCGTGCCGCGGATCAGCTGCACGACGTCATCGACCCGCCAGCCGAGCACATCGGCCATCGGGGCGTTCTCGTCCTTGGCCACGCCGGCGATGCGGTCGCCGATCGCGAGCTGCTCGGAACGCGCTGCCGGGCCGCCCGGCACCAGTTCGCGGATGGTCACGTACTCGTCGCGTTCCTGCAGCACGGCGCCGATGCCGACCAGCGACAGCTTCATCGTGATGGCGAAGTCGGCCGACGCGCGCGGGCCGAGGTAGCTCGTATGCGGTTCAATCGATTCGGCGTACGCATTCATGAACAGCTGGAACACGTCGTCGCTTTTCGAACGCGCGGTGTGAGCCATCGCAAGATCGTAGCGCTTGGTCAGCGTGTCGCGGATCGCTGCATCGTCCTTGCCGGCGAGCTTCAGGCGCAGCCAGTCGTTCTTGACCCGCTTGCGCCAGATTTCCTTCAATTCGGCTTCCGACGACGCCCAGGGCGCATCGGTACGCACATAGCGGTAGCTGTCCGGCTTGTTGAAATCGAATCCCGTGGCAAGCAGCACGCGCGCATCGGCCAGACGTTCGCGCACCCGCTGCGAATAACGGGTGAAAATGGCGAACGGGGCTTCCAGCCGTTGCTGCAGGATGGCGTCGTCGAGCAGGGTGCGCACCGCGCCGAAGGTGTCGATGTCCGACTGCAGGAAATAGATGCGGTCGGGATCAAGCGTCTTCAGGTAGCGGTCGAAAATCTTGATCGATAGCGCGTCATCGAGCGGTACGTTCTGATAATGAAAACGCGACAACAACTCCGCGCTGGCCTGTGCCGCCAGCGCATGCGCCTCGACCGGCCGCAGTGGCGTGGCCATGGTGGCGGTGGTGGCAGCCTGCGCCGATGTGGCCAGTGCAAATACTATCCAGAAGGTTTTCAGTTTCATCAGGCGTACTCCGGGGCGAAGATCGAACAATGTCTGCGGACGTCACGTACAGACCCCTGTTCAGGGCAAATCGTTCGGAAATAGGCTTGAAGCCGCCCCCGAACCCTGCATTCCCATGTTACCCACGGCTACGGCCTTACGGGGCGGGCAGATGCCTCATCTGCCACTTTGCCGGGTGAAAGACATGTGTCGCCGCGGCATCGGTGAAACCCCCGCCGTCCCGGCGCGCCGAGAGCGCTGGTGACAAGCGTTGTTCCAGGTGTCTTGTGGAGGGCGTGCAAGGAAAAACGCCCGGTCTGCACCGGGCCTTCCTGCCGCTGCATTCCGCCTTCCTTGCGCCTATTTCGGCTGTGGCGTCAGCCTCAGGTAGGGGCGTACTGCCTTGTAGCCTGCCGGGAAGCGGCGAGCGATTTCCTCCGGGTCCTGCAGCGAGGGCACGATGACCACGTCGTCACCTTGCTTCCAGTTGCCCGGTGTCGCTACCGAATGCTTGTCGGTGAGCTGCAGCGAGTCGATGACGCGCAGCACTTCGTCGAAATTGCGCCCGGTGCTGGCAGGGTAAGTGATGATCAGACGCACCTTCTTGACCGGGTCGATGATGAACAGCGAACGCACGGTGAGCGTGGCGTTGGCATTCGGATGGATCATGTCGTACAGCTCACTGACCTTGCGATCGCCGTCGGCGAGGATCGGGAAGTTGACGGTGGTGTTCTGTGTGTCGTTGATGTCGGCGATCCAGCGCGTGTGCGACTCGACCGGATCGACCGACAGCGCGATGGCCTTGACGCCGCGCTTGTCGAATTCGTCCTTGAGCTTGGCGGTAAGGCCCAGTTCGGTGGTGCACACCGGCGTGAAATCGGCCGGGTGAGAGAACAGCACACCCCAGCTTGAGCCCAGCCATTCGTGGAAGCGAATGGTGCCGGCGCTGGATGCCTGTTCGAAATCGGGGGCGACGTCGCCCAGTCTGATGGTCATGGTGTATCTCCTTTGCGGTTCATTTCAGGGTGGCGCGGGATCGCCGACGAAGCGTCGCCAGAATCGCTGCGTCTGTCTGTTACCTGGCGCTCCCATCATGCGCCCGGGTGGCAGATTGCCCTGCGCGTTCTTCAGCCATCCGGACGCGCTTGCGCACTGCGGCCATCGGCCTCGAAAAGCCGCCCAGCGGGAAGGCTCGACGGGACTGCCCTGGATGAACAGGATGGACATGAAGACGGATTACTTGACGGTGATCTGATCGAACGTGCCACCGTCGGAGAAGTGTTCCTTCTGCGCCTTGTTCCAGCCACCGAACACATCGTCGATGTTGAACAGCGATACCTTGGCGTACTGGATCGAATACTTTGCTGCAACGGTCGGATCGATCGGGCGGTAGTAGTGCTTTCCGGCGAGATCCTGGCCTTCCGGGCTGTACAGGTATTCCAGGTAGGCGGTGGCCACGGCACGCGTGCCGCGCTTGTCGACAACCCTATCAACCACGCTGACCGGCGGCTCGGCGAGGATGGACACAGACGGCGTGACCAGATCGAATTTCTCCGGGCCCAGTTCCTTCACCGCCAGATAGGCTTCGTTTTCCCAACTGATCAGTACGTCACCGATACCGCGTTCCGTAAAGGTGGTCAGCGAACCGCGGGCGCCGGAATCCAGCACTTTCACGTTGGCGAACAGCTTCCGGACGAATTCCTTGGCCGTGGCATCCGAACCGCCCGGCTGCTTCAATGCATAGCCCCACGCCGCGAGGTAGTTCCAGCGTGCGCCGCCCGAGGTCTTCGGGTTCGGCGTCACCACCTCTACGCCCGGCTTGGTCAGGTCGTTCCAGTCCTTGATGCCCTTGGGGTTGCCCTTGCGCACCAGGAACACGATGGTCGAGGTGTAGGGCGAGGCGTTGTGCTTGAGGCGCTTCTGCCAGTCGGCCGGAATCAGCTTGCCCTTTTCGTGCAGCGCACCCACGTCATAGGCGAGTGCCAGCGTGACCACATCGGCTTCCAGACCGTCGATGACAGCGCGGGCCTGCTTGCCCGATCCGCCGTGTGACTGCTTGACGGTGACGGTGTCGCCGGTCTTCGCCTTCCAGTGCTTCGCGAAGGCGGCGTTGTATTCCTGATACAGCTCGCGCGTCGGATCGTAGGACACGTTGAGCAGCGTGATGTCGGCCGCGATGGCCGAGGTGGCGAGCGTGCTGCCGAGCAGCAGGCTGGCGGCGATGTTCCTCAGGGTGTGACGCATTTTTCTGAACTCCGTGGGGTAGTGACGGAGCGCACTGTAGGCGGCGCTGCGAGCGGTGCGAACCAATTAGATCTGCATTGCTTTGCGCACATTCGATGCAAAGCTTATGCGCCGTACGACGTCCGATTCGTGCGCTGGATGAGCGCCTGCGCAATGAGAAAGCGCCCTGCAGCATGCGCTGCAGGGCGCTCGTTCCACGCTGTCGGGCGCGATGCGTTCAGTCTTCCGCTGCCCCGGGTTTGAGGGCGACCTTGACGGTCACTTCGTTCAGCGACGGCTCGCACAGTTCGATGAAGCGATAGGCGTAACCACGCAGGTAGTGCTTGCGGCGCAGTGCGATCAGGCTGGTGTTGGCGGCGAACAGATGGTCGCTGTCGAGCAGGCGCAGCCCGGTGTCACGGTCCGGATTGAAGGCGACCGACGCGACGATGCCGACGCCCAGCCCGAGTTCCACATAGGTCTTGATCACGTCCGCGTCGAGTGCCGACATGACAATGTCGGGCAGCAGGCCGGCGCGCGCAAAGGTGGCGTCGATGCTCGATCGGCCGGTGAAGCCTTCGTGATAGGTCACGACCGGATGTTCGGCGATGGCTTCCAGCGTCAGCGGTGACACGCTTTCGAGCGGATGGCCGGCCGGCACGATGGCTGCGTGATGCCATGAATAGAACGGGAAGGCCACCAGTTCGGGCGCGCCGGCAAGCGTTTCGGTGGCGATGCCGATGTCCGCCTCGCCGTCGTTGAGCAGTTCGACGATTTCACCCGGGCTGGCCTGCAGCAGCACCAGGTGCACCTTGGGGAACAGCCGCTTGAACTCGGTCACCACGCGCGGCAGCGCATAGCGCGCCTGGGTATGCGTGGTGGCGATACGCAACTGGCCCTCGTCGCGGCGGGCGAATTGTTCGGCCAGCCGCTTGATGTTGCCGGCGTCGAGCAGCATGCGTTCGACGATCTCGACCAGTTCGCTGCCGGGGTCGGTCAGGCCAAGCAGGCGCTTGCCCTTGCGCACGAACAGCTCAATGCCCAGTTCGTCTTCGAGGTCCTTGATGTGCTTGCTCACGCCCGACTGCGAGGTGAACAGCGCATTGGCGACTTCGGTCAGGTTGAATTGCCGCCTGACCGTTTCGCGGATGATGCGAAGTTGCTGAAAATTCATGATGCCGTGTCTTTCCGGAAATCCTCGATCAGCGCGCAAAAACGCGCAATTGCGACGGCAGCAGCCGTACCGGCTGGCCCTCCTGCAGTCCCAGCTCCTCGACTCGAGTGCGCGTCATTTCCACTTCGAAGTGCTGGCCCGACACGCCATTGAGGCCGTCCAGCTCCACCCTGGCCGTGACGCCGAACGACAGCACGCGGGCGATGCGTGCCGATACGCCGGCGGTGGACGCCGGATCGATGACGATGTCGAGCTCATGCGGCCGGGCAAAGGCCACCACATCGTCGCCCTGCTTGAAACTGTTGACCTCGTGCGGGAGCACGTCGTCTCCAACGCGCACGGTACTGCCATCGATTTTGCCGTGGAACGGGTTCACCGCGCCGAGAAAGCCGTAGACGAAGGGCGTCGCCGGGTGACGGTAAACTTCTTCTGGCGTGCCGATTTGTTCGACCTTGCCGTGGTCCATCAGCACGACGCGGTCGGCGACTTCGAGCGCCTCTTCCTGGTCGTGCGTGACGAAGATCGACGTGATGTGCAGTTCGTCGTGCAGGCGGCGCAGCCAGCGGCGCAATTCCTTGCGCACCTTGGCGTCGAGTGCCCCGAACGGCTCGTCGAGCAGCAGCACGCGCGGTTCGACCGCCAGAGCGCGGGCTAGTGCGATGCGTTGACGCTGGCCGCCGGACAGCTGCGACGGAAAGCGGTCGGCCAGCCAGTCGAGCTGCACCAGCTTGAGCAGGTCATGCACCTTGGTGCGGATCACCTTTTCGCTGGGGCGCTCGGCACGCGGCTTCATGCGCAGGCCGAAGGCGACGTTGTCGAACACATTCATGTGGCGGAACAGGGCGTAGTGCTGGAACACGAAGCCAACATGGCGCTCTCTTACGTGGGTGTCCGATGCGTCTTCGCCGTCGATCAGCACGCGGCCGCTGTCGGCGAATTCCAGCCCGGCGATGATCCGCAGCAGCGTGGTCTTGCCGCAGCCGGACGGGCCGAGCAGCGCGACCAGTTCGCCGGTCGGAAAGTCGAGCGATACGTCGCCCAGCGCAACGAACTCGCCGAAGCCCTTGTGGATGTTCTTTACCTGGATGCTCATGATTCTTCCTTGGTCTTTGCGGCCTGATGCTCGATCCACGTCTTGATGCACAGTGTGACCAGCGCCAGCAGGGCCAGTAAGGAGGCCACGGCGAAGGCAGCGGCGAACTGGTACTCGTTGTAGAGAATCTCGACATGCAGCGGCATGGTGTTGGTCAGCCCGCGGATGTGGCCTGACACCACCGACACGGCGCCGAACTCGCCCATCGCCCGCGCATTGCACAGGATGACGCCGTACAGCAGGCCCCACTTGATATTGGGCAGGGTGACATGCCAGAAGGTCTGCCATCCGTTTGCCCCCAGCACTACCGCGGCTTCTTCCTCTTCCTTGCCCTGCGCCTGCATCAGCGGAATGAGCTCGCGCGCCACGAAGGGAAAGGTGACGAAAACCGTCGCCAGCACGATGCCCGGTACCGCGAAAATGATCTTGATGTCGTTGTCGGCCAGCGAAGAACCAAACCAGCCCTGGGCGCCGAACACCAGCACATAGATCAGGCCGGCCACCACCGGCGATACCGAGAACGGCAGGTCGATCAGCGTGATCAGCACCTGCTTGCCCGGAAACTCGAATTTGGTGATGGCCCATGCGGCGGCCAGGCCGAAGCTCAGATTCAGTGGCACGGCAATCGCGGCCGCGATCAGCGTGAGCTTGATGGCCGATAGCGCATCCGGCTCGATCAGCGCGGCAAGATAGGTATCCCAGCCCTTGCGGAAGGCTTCGACGAACACCGCAATCAGCGGCATCAGCAGGAACAGCGTGAAGAAGGTCAGCGAAACGCCGACAATCGTCCATTTGATCCAGGTCGGCTCGCGGGTGGCCGAGCGCGTTTCGAATCTGGCGGCATGGTCGACCGCGGCGTGCAGCGACGTGACGGCAGCCATCAGCGGTCCCTCCCGGTTACCTTGTTGGTCCACGCCTGCAGACCATTGATGGTCAGCAGCAGGATGAAGGACAGCACCAGCATCACCACCGCGATCGCGGTCGCACCGGCGTAGTCGTACTGTTCCAGCTTGGTGATGATGATCAGCGGGGTGATCTCCGACACCATGGGAATGTTGCCGGCAATGAAGATGACCGAGCCGTACTCGCCAACCGCGCGGGCAAAGGCCAGCGCGAAACCGGTCAGCAGCGCAGGGAGCAGGATGGGCAGCGTCACGTAGCGGAAGGTTTGCCAGCGGCGCGCGCCCAGACTGGCGGCCGCTTCTTCCAGTTCGGTATCGAGGTCCTCGAGGATGGGTTGTACCGTGCGCACGACGAAGGGCAGGCCGATGAAGATCAGCGCGACCAGCACACCGAGCGGGCCGAAAGCGACCTTGATGCCGAATTCACCTTCGATCCACTGGCCCAGCCAGCCGTTCTTGGCATACAACGCCGTCAGCGCGATGCCGGCCACCGCGGTCGGCAAGGCGAACGGCAGGTCGATCAGGGCGTCGACCAGTTTCTTGCCCGGAAAGCTGTAGCGCACCAGCGACCAGGCGAGCATCAGGCCGAACAGCGCATTGATGGCGGCGGCCAGCAGCGACGCGCCGAACGTGAGCTTGTAGGTCGCGACGACGCGCGGTGCGGTGACGACGGCCCAGAATTCCGCCAGTCCGAGTTCGGTCGTCTTGATGAATACGGCAGACAGCGGGATCAGCACGATCACCGACAGATAGAAAAGCGTGTAGCCGAGCGTGAGGTTGAAGCCGGGCAGCACGCGCCGGGTGCTCCGGTTCACGGTCGTCGCCCCGGTTTGCGGGAAGTGATGTGCATGGTGGTCTCGGAAGGAAGGTTGATTCGGAATGTCGATGCGGGAGCCTACAAAGCGGCATCCATATCTGGAAATAATAAGAAGTGAATTGCTTAGTCTGTTTTTGAATTAACTGCGAAGTCCTGGCTGGTGCGCAGGCGCGTAGCGCCTCGAGGCCAACCCCCGCCGGGTGCGCTTCGCCGGGCTTTTTCCCGTCTTTTCCGCAGATCGTCCGGCACAGGCCGCTTGCACAATCGGCTTCCTGTTCATTTCCTGACTGATCTGCGAACGTGGCAGAAGAAAGCGATCTCGAAAAAACCGAACCCGCCTCGCCACGCAAGCTTGAAAAAGCGCGCGAGGAGGGGCAGGTACCGAGTTCGCGCGAGCTGGCGACCTTTCTGGTCACCATGACCGGTGTGGCCGGCATGTATGGTCTGGCCGGCTGGATGTGGCCGCGCAGTGCGCAATTGCTGCGCGACGGGTTGACGGTGGACCGGCGCGCCATCTTCGATCCGTCGGCGATGTTCACCATCCTGATCGACTGCATCATCGACGGCCTGCTGGTGCTTGCGCCGCTGATGTTCGCGCTGATGGTCGCTGCGCTGATCGCGCCCTTCCTGATGGGCGGCGTGGTGTTCGCGCCGAAGGCGCTCGGCCCGAAATTCTCCAAGCTCAATCCGCTGGCCGGCCTCAAGCGCATGGTGTCGAAAACCGCGCTGGTCGAGCTGGGCAAGGGTGTCGGCAAAGCCACGCTGGTCGGCAGCGTGGCTGCCTGGGTGGTGCTGCGCGACCAGGAAATGCTGTTCGCCATGTTCAGCGCGCCGGTCGATGTGGCGCTGGCGGCGACCGGCGACCTGATCATGACCGCGACGGTGATCCTGGTGGCCGGCATGGCGCTGATCGTCGCCATCGACGTGCCGTTCCAGCTCTGGCACTTCCAGTCCGAGCTGAAGATGACCAAGGAAGAGGCGCGGCAGGAATTCAAGGAGCAGGAGGGCGATCCGCAGGTGAAGGGCCGCATCCGCCAGCAGCAGCGCGAAATGGCGCGCAGCCGCATGATGGCCAATGTGCCGAAGGCCGACGTCGTGGTGACCAACCCGACCCACTTTTCGGTGGCGCTGAAGTACGACGTGGCCAAGGGCGGCGCACCGCGGGTGGTGGCCAAGGGCGCCGGCGAAGTGGCGCTGCGCATCCGCACGCTGGCGGCCGAAGCCGGCGTGCCGCTGGTCGAGGCGCCGCCGCTGGCGCGTGCCCTGCACAAGCACGTGGATCTCGAGCAGGAGGTGCCGGCAAGGCTGTTCCGCGCGGTCGCCGAGGTGCTTGCCTACGTCTATCAACTGAACGACGCCTTCGCCAAGGGCGTCGAAAAGCCCCGTCCGCCTGCCGACCTGCCGGTGCCCGCCGATCTCGATCCGGGCGCCGCTTAGCGCACTACGTATCCCTCTTTCTACCGTGACAGAAATATGTGCCGAACAGGGCGCATATTTGCTAAAGGAATTTAACCCGAAGGTCGTAAAAGTCCCCACGGTGTCCGGGGATATCTGTTGACGCAGTTTTCCCGCCCAGACGCGGGATTGGCCTGCGCGGACACCCTGAAAAAGGGAACTGCCATGAAAAACATGTCCATTGCCGCACGCCTTGGGTTGGGATTCGGCCTGATCGCGCTGATCTTTGCTGCTGTCGTCGTGTTCATCGAGATCCAGGCGATGCACATCGCCGATGTGTCGCACGAGGTCAGCGAACGCACGCAGCCCAAGGTTGACGCCATTGCCGACCTGAATGACTCGATCCAGCGCGTGCGGGTCTATTCGCGTTCGGCCATCATCGAAACCGGAGACACGCAACTGGCTGCCGTGCGCGCCAAGCTCGACAAGTACGAAGCGGCGGCAGAAACAGCGGTTGCGAAGCTTGCAGCGCTGGTGGCGCTGCCGGATACGCCTGCGGACGAGCAGGCCGCCGCGGCTGCCATTACGGATCGTTGGGCGGCCTTCAAGAAGATCACCGAAGACATCGTCGTCTTGTCCTTCGCCAACCGCAACGCCGAAGCGAACGCGCTGCTGCATGCTGCGCACGGTCCGGCGGCGATCTCGCTGAATGAAGCCACCGGAAAGTTGATCGAGGCGGTCCGCTCGCGCAACGCCCGCTCGATCGCCTCGCTGGAATCCGGCGCCGAATCGCTCAAGCTCGCGGTCATCGTTGCCGCGGTGATGGTCATCGCGGCGAGCATCGTGATTTCCCTCGTGATCACGCGCAGCATCACCGGGCAACTGAACGAAACGCTGGTCGCCGTGAAGCGCATCGCCGAAGGCGACCTGACGAGTGATCTGCGTCCGGAAGGGCGCAGCGAACTGGCCAGCGTGCAGGTCGAGGTGCAGGCCATGCAGCAGGCATTGCGCCAGATGGTGACGACCATCGGCAGTGCCAACAGCCGGTTGAGCGATTCGGCGCTGCAGCTGTCGGGCGCGACCGATCAGGTCAGAAGTTCGTCGGAATCGCAGGCGGAACTGGCGGCGGCCATGGCGGCGTCGCTGGAAGAAATGTCGACCTCGATCACCCATGTCAGCGAACTGAGCCAGGAGGCCAACGCGACGTCGGTCGAGGCCGGGCATCGCGCATCCGAAGGCGCTGCCGACATCCGCGCCATGGTGTCGCAGATCAAGCAGGTGACCGAAGGCATCGAAGCCAGTTCGCAGCGCGCCAACGATCTGGGCGCAGAAGTGTCGCGCATCACCACCATCGTGCATGTCATCCGCGATGTCGCCGATCAGACCAACCTGCTGGCGCTGAATGCCGCGATCGAAGCGGCGCGGGCGGGTGAAATGGGGCGCGGTTTCGCTGTGGTGGCCGACGAAGTGCGCAAGCTGGCCGAACAGTCGGCGCGCTCGGCCAGTGAAATCACCGAGATGGTGCAGCGCATCCAGTCCGGCGCTGCCGATGTATCCGAGCACATGCAGAACACGGTGGTGCGCGTGCGTGATGGTCTGCAGAAGGCTGAAACTGCCGGTGCAAAGGTGCTCGCCATCGACGGCCGTGCGCAGCAGGTGGTGGGTACCATTTCCGAGGTGTCCGGCGGTTTGAAGGAACAGGCCGTCGCGAGTCAGGATCTGGCACAGCGCGTCGAGCGCATCGTGCAGATGGTGGAAGAGAACGCCAGCGCCGCCGGCTCGGTGGCCGGTTCGGCACGCGATCTGTCCGATCTGTCCGCTGAACTTGATGTGACGGTGCGTCGTTTCCGCCTCGCGCACTGATCATTCAGGGCAGCAGCCGACACGGGGGCCGGGCACGCAAGTGCCCGGCCCCTGTTCTTTCGCTTTCCCCCGCGCAGCGGCGCGCACCGAACGCGTTGTGCTGTAACGGATTTATCGCGAAGCGCCGCAGGGCATGACGTAGACTTCGGGGCTCCGATCTTCACTCAGGTTTCCGTCATGACCCTGCAACCCGTCATCCTGTGCGGCGGCTCCGGCACCCGCCTCTGGCCGCTGTCGCGCGAACGCTATCCGAAGCAGCTGCTGCCGCTGGATGGCGAGCGCACGCTGCTGCAGGACACCGCACTGCGCGCCGGCGCGCCTGGGCTGACGCTTGCCGCACCGCTGATCGTGTGCAATGAGGAGTACCGTTTCCTGACCGCCGAGCAGCTGCGCCAGATCGATGTGCAGCCGGCGTCGCTGCTGCTCGAACCGATGGGCCGCAACACCGCGCCGGCACTGGCGCTGGCTGCGCTTGCCGCCGGAGCGGCCGATCCGGTGCTGCTGGTCATGCCGTCAGACCATGTGATCCGCGATACGGCAGCCTTCCGCGATGCGGTGGCGCTGGGCGCTGCGCACGCCGAAGCCGGTGCAGTGGTCACTTTCGGCATCACGCCGGACAAGCCGGAAACCGGCTATGGCTACATCCGGACCGGCGCGGCGCTGGCCGGCGGCCCGGCACGCACGCTCGACCGCTTCGTCGAAAAGCCCGACGCGGCAACCGCCGAGGCCTATCTGGCCAGCGGCGACTATCTGTGGAACGCCGGCATCTTCATGATGAAAGCCAGCGTGGCGCTCGACCTGCTGAAGTGCTTCCGGCCGGACATCGAGGCGGCCAGTCGCAACGCCTACGAGCGCGGCGCCGCCGACCACGACTTCTACCGCATCGACAAGGCCGCATTCGCGGCCTGCCCGTCCGACTCGATCGACTACGCCATCATGGAACCGCTGGCGGCCGGCGACCCGCGTCTGGCGCCGGCCGTGGTCGTGCCGCTCGATGCAGGCTGGTCCGATGTCGGCGCATGGGATGCGCTGTGGCAGGTGGCCGCGAAGGACGCCGACGGCAATGTGTCGCGTGGCGACGTGCTGCTGCAGGACACGCAGGACAGCCTCGTATTCGCCGAAACCCGCATGGTGAGCTGCCTCGGCATGAAGGATGTCGTGGTCGTCGAAACCAGCGATGCGGTGATGGTGGTCGCGAAGGACCGTACGCAGGACGTCAAGCGCATCGTCGCCCACCTGAAGGCGAACAAGCGGCCGGAAGCGGAAAATCACCGCAAGGTGTATCGGCCGTGGGGCTATTACGATTCGATCGACGCCGGCTCGCGCTTCCAGGTGAAGCGCATCGTCGTCAATCCGGGTGCGTCGCTGTCGCTGCAGATGCACCACCACCGTGCCGAACACTGGATCGTCGTAAGCGGTACCGCCCGCGTCACCTGCGGCGAAAACATCCTGCTTCTTTCGGAAAACCAGTCCACCTACATCCCGCTGGGCACGACGCACCGGCTGGAAAACCCGGGCAAGCTGCCGCTGGAAATGATCGAGGTGCAGTCAGGCAGCTATCTCGGCGAAGACGACATCGTGCGCTTCGAGGACACCTACGGCCGCAAGTGAGCGGGGCGGGCAGGCGCCCAACGCCTGCCGGCCGGGGTGACCGGCTGGCTACTTGCGCTTGATCAGCCCGGCGGCGCCGATGGCGATCAGCACGGCCGGCCACCAGGTGCCGAGAATCTCGCCCAGGTCCCGCAGCGAAAAGAGCTCCAGATTCGACGCCAGCAGCAGCGCGCCGATGAGAATGAGGCCGATCGAACCGATCATGGGGTGTCCTGTGTGCGGTCTGGGTAGTCTGACGCCGGCGCATGAACGACATGCCGACGCCGGATGGTAGTGCGAGCCGGCGTGTTTGAGGCGACTGCGGCATACTTCCGCCTTCTCCAGTCATCCCCGCAGCACACCATGGCCCAATACGTGATGTCGATGCTCCGCGTGAGCAAGGTCGTTCCGCCCAAGCGCACGATCATCAAGGACATATCGCTTTCCTTCTTCCCCGGCGCAAAGATCGGTCTGCTCGGCCTGAATGGTTCGGGCAAATCGACGGTGCTGCGCATCATGGCCGGCGCCGACAAGGAATTCGAGGGCGAAGTGCAGCACCTGCCGGGCATCCGCATCGGCTATCTGCCGCAGGAACCCGAGCTCGATCCGGCAAAGACGGTGAAGGAAGAAGTGGAGTCGGGCCTCGGCGACATCATGGAGGCGCGCACGAAGCTCGATGCGATCTATGCCGCCTACGCCGAGCCCGACGCCGATTTCGACAAGCTGGCCGAAGAGCAGGCGAAGTACGAAAACGTGCTGGCGACCGCCGGTGCCGACATCGAAACGCAGATGGAAATCGCCGCCGACGCGCTGCGTCTGCCGCCCTGGGATGCGAAGATCGCGCCGCTGTCCGGCGGTGAAAAGCGCCGCGTGGCGCTGTGCAAGCTGCTGCTGTCCAAGCCCGACATGCTGCTGCTCGACGAGCCGACCAACCACCTCGACGCCGAATCGGTCGAGTGGCTGGAACAGTTCCTGGTGCGTTTTCCCGGCACCGTGGTGGCCGTGACCCATGATCGCTACTTCCTCGACAATGCGGCCGAATGGATACTCGAACTCGACCGCGGCCACGGCATTCCGTGGAAGGGCAACTATTCGAGCTGGCTGGACCAGAAGGGTGCGCGCCTGAAGCAGGAAGAGAACACCGAATCGGCGCGCCAGAAGGCGCTCGCAACCGAACTCGAGTGGGTGCGCGGCAATCCGAAGGCGCGCCAGGCCAAATCGAAGGCACGTCTGTCGCGCTACGAGGAAATGAGCAGCGTCGAGTACCAGAAGCGCAACGAAACGCACGAAATCTTCATTCCGCCGGGCGAGCGGCTGGGCGACAAGGTGATCGAATTCAACGGCGTGTCGAAGGGTTTCGGCGACCGCCTGCTGATCGACAACCTCAGTTTCAGCGTCCCGCCCGGCGCCATCGTCGGCGTGATCGGGCCCAACGGCGCCGGCAAATCGACGCTGTTCCGCATGATCCAGGGGCTGGACAAGCCGGATTCCGGTGAAATCGTGGTCGGGCCGACGGTCAAGATCGCCGCTGTGAATCAGACACGTGAAGGGCTCGATGGATCGAAATCGGTGTTCGAAGCGGTTGCCGACGGCGCCGACATCCTGACCGTGGGCCGCTTCGAAATGCCCAGCCGGGCCTACATCGGCCGCTTCAACTTCAAGGGCGGCGACCAGCAGAAGATCGTCGGCAACCTGTCGGGTGGCGAACGCGGTCGGCTGCATCTGGCAAAAACACTGATCGCCGGCGGCAACGTGCTGCTGCTTGACGAGCCGTCGAACGATCTCGACGTCGAAACGCTGCGTGCGCTGGAAGATGCCCTGCTCGAGTTTTCCGGCTGCGTGCTGGTGACCTCGCACGACCGCTGGTTTCTCGACCGCATCGCCACACACATACTGGCGGCCGAGGGTGACTCGCAGTGGACCTTCTTCAACGGCAACTATCAGGAATACGAAGCCGACAAGAAGAAGCGCCTGGGCGAAGACGGCGCCCGGCCGCACCGCATCCGCTACAAGCCGATCGCCCGCTGAGCCGGTGTCGGCCGGTAGCGGTACCGGCCGACACGCATGTTGCAGTCGTCCGGCTAACTGCCGTTAAGACTGCAGCGTCTTCTTTCCTTCGATCCTCATGACTTCCCGGCAGACTCCATTGCAGCGCAACGATGCCGATGGCTCTGCGGCCCCGACGCCGTTGCCCGCGCAGGCCATGAGCCGTCACACGCGTGGCCGCGTGACCGGCAAGCACCGGCTGCTGCTGCTGCTCGGTCTGCTGCTTTCGCTCGGATTCGTGCTGACGACGCTGGTCAGTTACTACGTGTCGAAAAACGGGATTCACCGCGCCATCGTCGAAAGCGAACTGCCGCTGACGTCGGACAACATCTACTCGGAAATCCAGAAGGACCTGATCCGCCCGGTGTTCATCGCGTCGATGATGGCCGGCGACACCTTTCTGCGCGACTGGGTGCTGCGCAGCGAACGCGATGTGCCGGCGCTGACCAAGTTCCTCGGCGAGGTGCGCAGCCGCTACGGCACCTTCACCAGCTTCTTCGTATCCGAGCGCACGCGAAACTACTATCACCCGGACGGATTGCTGCGCAAGGTGAGCGAAGACAACCCGCAGGACAGCTGGTACTTCCGGGTGCGCCGGCTGGACGAACCTTACGAAATCAACGTCGATACCGACACGCGCAGCCGCGATACGCTGACCGTGTTCATCAACTACCGCGTGTATGACTACGACGGCGGCCTGATGGGCGTGACCGGCGTCGGCCTGACGGTCGATACCGTACGCAAGCTGCTGGCCGGCTACCAGCAGCGCTATCAGCGCAGCGTCTATTTCGTCGATCAACAGGGGAAGGTCGTGCTGTTTGGCGAAGCCCCCTGGCATGGCGCGGGCCGTCTGGACGAGGTCGAAGGCCTGCGTGACATCGCGCCCGCCATGCTGGCAGCGGAGTCCGGTTCGTTCCAGTACCGCAGCAATGGACGCGAGTACCTGCTCAATGTGCGCTATGTGCCGGAAATGAAGTGGTTTCTGGTGGTCGAGAAGGTCGAGGACGATGCACTGGCCGATATCCGGCGCACCCTCTACATCAATCTCTGCCTGTGCGTGCTGATCACGCTGGCGACGGTGTATCTGGCAAGTCTGACGCTGGACCGTTATCAGCTCCGCCTGGAAAAGATGGCCACCACGGATCGCCTGACGGGTCTGCTGAACCGGCACGCGTTCGAAATCATGATGGTGCAGACGCTGGCAGATGCCCGACGCGCGCGTCAGTCGCTGTCAGCGATCCTGTTCGACATCGACCACTTCAAGGCGCTGAACGACCGCCATGGCCATCTGGCCGGGGATCGCATGATCGAGCACGTCAGTGGCCTGATCCGCGCCAGCCTGCGCGAATCGGACCTGGCGTGCCGCTGGGGTGGGGAAGAATTCCTGCTGGTGCTGCGCGATTGCCGCGAAGCCGACGCACTGGTACTGGCGGACACCATCCGGCGCCGGATTGCCGATTGCCCGCTGCCGACGATCGGTGAAGCACTGGCGGTCACCATCAGTGCCGGCGTCACCACCTGGCGGGCGGAAGATACGCCGGAGACGCTGGTGGAGCGTGCCGATCAGGCGCTGTATGCCGCCAAGCACGACGGACGCA
>NZ_JAUYRO010000033.1 GCF_030696805.1 Methyloversatilis sp.
TCCACACGTAGGTTGGGGTGAGCGCAGCGATGCCCAACACCAGCCTCCGCAAAGACCGCCGCTTCGGCCACCGCGCCCGCTCGCCGCAATACCCCGGTGGAGGTACCCGCCCATCACCGTCCACACGTAGGTTGGGGTGAGCGCAGCGATGCCCAACACCAGCCTCCGCAAAGACCGCCGCTTCGGCCACCGCGCCCGCTCGCCGCAATACCCCGGTGGAAGTACCCGCCGAGCACCGCCCGCACGTAGGTTGGGGTGAGCGCAGCGATGCCCAACTCCGACTTTCGCAAGCCGCCGCCGCATCCCGGCCGCAGCGGTGCAACCCCTATCAGGCCGGCACGGCCGCGGAGGGACCAACCAGTTGCCCGGCGTCCATCGTGAGCACGCGGCCCATGCGTTCGAAGGCGCGCGGCCGGTGTGCGATCAGGATGACCGTGCGGCCGGGTGCGTGATCGCTCATCAGCGCGTCGATCACGCGCGCTTCGGTGTCGGCGTCGAGCGCCGACGTGGCTTCGTCAAGCAGCAGCACCGGCGCGTCGCGCAGCACGGCACGCGCGATGCCGACGCGCTGGCGCTGGCCACCTGACAAGCTGTGTCCTTTCTCGCCGACCGGACTGTCCAGCCCGTCGGGCAGCAGCGCGATCACGTCGTCGAGCTGCGCGATGCGGCAGGCATCGAGCAGGGCGAGTTCGCTGACGTCGCGACCCAGCGTCAGATTGTCGCGAAGCGACAGGCTGAACAGTTCGGTTTCCTGCGGCACCACGGCGATCTGGTGCAGCAGTGCCTCGTGCCGGATGTCGGACAGCGGCACCTCATCGACCGCCAGCCGACCCGATTCCGGCGGGTAGAGCGCGAGCAGCAGCTTCACCAGCGTGCTTTTGCCCGAACCCGAACGCCCGGCGATGCCGACGTGCTCGCCGCGCCTTATCGTGAAATCGAGCGGGCCGAGCACGCGCCGGCCGTCGTGCGCAAAGGTCAGCGATTCGGCCTGCAGTGCCCGCCAGTCGGCGGGCCAGTCCAGCGTGCCGTGCTGCGCGGCCTGTGGCGCGAACAGCGGCATCATGCGGCCGAGGTTGGAGGTGCGTTCGATCATGGTCTGCACGCGGTCGGTCATGTCCATCGACGCCTCGCGCAGCGTGTTGAAGTAGGCGGTGTAGGTGAGCACCAGCCCGACCGACAACCCGCCTTCCATCACGCCCCAGGCCACACCCAGTATGTAGAGCGACCAGGCCAGCGCGGTATGCAGCTGGAAAAGCATCCACTTGGTGTTGGTCAGCCGCAGCCGGCGGTAGGCGAAGTCGCGCGCCGCCTGTTCGCGTGCTGCGACCCGCGCCGTCATGTCGGCGCCGGCATTCATCGCCTTGACCGACAGGATATTGGCGGCGCTTTCGACGAAGCTGCCGCTGGCGTTTTCCATCGACGCGTTGATCTGGTCGGACAGCTTTGCGATGCGCCGGTAGAAGTACCACTCGATGAAGCCCAGTACGCCGCAGTAATACAGAAAGAAAAACACGGTCGCCGGATGCAGCAGCATGCAGGCGATCAGCGCGCCGAAGAAGGCGCCCGATGCGGTGAGCAGCGCATTGACCAGTTCGCTGGTCCAGTCGCGCACCGCATCGGCGCCGGTCAGCACGCGCTGCGCCTTGTTGCCGGTACTTTCCTTCTGGTGCCAGCCGAGCGAAAAGCCGAGCAGGCGTTCAAAGCCCCACACCTTCGCGCGCATGCGCGCATCGATCGACATGCGGCCGATCACCCGCTTGGTCGACAGCCGCACCAGCGCAACCACCGCGTGCGCCACCCCCAGCGTGGCGATCAGCGTGTACATCGGCGTCAGGCTGTCGCCGCGCTGCCAGCCGATCAGGAAGTCGGCGACCTGTCCGATCAGGTAGGGCGGCAGCATCGGGTAGAACTGCACCACGCCGAGCACGCAGATGAACAGCAGGTAGCGCCGCCGGTCGGTATCGAGAAAGAACCGGATGGCGCGCGGAACGTCGGTCAGGCGGAAGTGCGCGTCGGCGCGCAGCAGGCGGGAGTCTTTCACGGTGACGGACCGGCGCGCTGGATGGCCGCGCCGGCGAGGGCAGTCAGGGTCAGGCGGTCACTTCCTTCGACGTGATGGTGTAGACAAAATTGGCCGCATCGAGGCTGTCGGCGCGCCCGGCCGATGTTTCCGCCTGCGGATACATCAGGAAGGGGATGGCCGGCCCGGTCGATTCCGGCAGCTTCAGGTCGTGCGCCACGTTGTAAGCCAGCCAGTTCATTTCCCACGAGCCGAACAGCGCCTTGCGTGCGGCCACCACCACGTCGTCCTTCAGCGTCAGGCCGGGGCGCTCTTCCAGCACCACCTTGCGCACGTCCGCCGGATCGACCGGCACCCAGCCGAAACCGGCCAGCCACACTTCGGCGCGGCAATGCTGCGCCTTCGTGATGTCGCCGGCCTTGCCCAAACTTTTATAGCCGAATTTCGAATCCGCCACGCGCACGCCATAGACATCGCGCGCCGGCAGGCCGGCGGCGCGGGCCAGACCGACGAACAGCGCATTCAGATCGGCACACTTGCCGCTCAGATTGCCGCTCTCCAGCATGCTGCGGATGTCGCCGAGGCCGCAGCCGCGCGTTTTCGGGTTGCGTTCGGTGTTGTCGCAGATCCACTCGTACACGGCGCGGGCGCGTTCCATGTCGCTGCCCGCGCCCCGGGTGATCTTCAACGCGGTGTCGCGCACGATGCCGTCGGTCGGCAGCAGTTCGGTCGCCTGCGTGTAGAGCTTGTGCGACGGCGCATCGAGCGGCGCGACGGCCCCTGGCTGGCTGAAATCGATCGCGCGATCGCGCGTGGCGAAGCGGTTCACCAGTTCGATCACCGGCGCCTCCTGACCGGCGCGCCACTGCGCCACCAGCATCTTCGCGCCATATACGGTGTCTTCTGCAATGCCGGCGCGCGCTGCGTTGCCCTGCCAGTCACTGGCCAGCGGCCGGATCCAGTCCGGATTGTCGATCGACGGCAGCGGAATCCACACCGTGGCCACTTCACCGCGCGTCACCGGCGTGACAACGGTGGTTACCTCGAAGGTGCGCCAGCCGGCGGACGGCGACGGATTGAAGGCGGGTTGCGCGGCAGAGCCGATCCGCGGCAGCGCGCCCGACAGCCCGGCCAGTGCGGAAGACTGGATGAAACGACGACGATCCATGATCACACTCCGATTGATTCAATAGCTATTTCAGCAGACGCCGCAGCCTTTCGAGCACCGCGTCGTCCTCCCATTCGATCACGCCCTGCGCACGCGCCACGACGCGATGCTGCCGGTCCAGGATCACCGTATAGGGCAGCAGACGCGCGCCCCACAGCCGGCTCAGACGCTGGTCGCGGTCATGCAGCACCGGCAGCGTGAGCTGCGCGCGCTGCATGAACAGTGCCGCATCGGCTTCGCGATCGGCCACCGCTACGGTCAGCACGACCAGTCCGGTTCCGGCCAGCTTCGCCGGCAGACGCGCCAGCGCCGGCATTTCGTCGCGGCAGGGCTCGCACCACGAGGCCCAGAAATTGATCACCAGCGGCTGTCCGGCATGGCGGGCAAGCTGTTGTGCAAGTCGCACATCGTCGCCCACCGGCGCGGCAGCCGGTGCTTCGGTCACCAGACCGGCCACCGACTCGGCGGCTGACGCCGTGCCGAGCAGTGCATGCGAGAGCAAAGAAGGTAGCAGCGCGCCCATTGCGGCGCCGCGAAGTGTCGCCCACATCGAGGTTTTCGTCTTCCCTTTTGTTCGACTGCCGATTTTCATTTCGCCGATGGACATCAAGTGGCTGTCATGGTTGCGTCACCGCGCCGTCATGTTGCTGCATTGGCCGGTCGCGACACTGCGCGGATGCGACCGGACGACGCCGACGACGAACTCGCCTTCACCGTGGAACGACTGCACGCGGCAGATGAACCGCTGCGTATCGCCGTGGTGACCGAAACCTATCCACCGGAAATCAACGGCGTCGCCATGAGCCTCAAGCGCATGCTCGACGGCCTGCTGGCGCGCGGTCACCGCATCCAGCTGATCCGGCCGCGCCAGCACGCGGACGATACCGCGATGCAGTCGGGCGCGCTGCACGAAGTGCTGGCGCGCGGCATGCCCATTCCGCGCTACGGCACGCTGCGCGTCGGCCTGCCCGCCAAGCAGAAGCTGGCCCGGCTGTGGGCGGTCGAACGGCCGGACCTGGTGCACCTGGTCACTGAAGGTCCGCTCGGCTGGTCCGCGATGGCCGGCGCACGCAAGCTGAAGTTGCCGGTGACCAGCGACTTCCGCACCAATTTCGACGCCTACAGCGCGCACTACGGCATCCGCTGGCTCAAGCGCCCGATCTCCGCCTACCTTCGCCGCTTCCACAACATGGGCCACGAAACCTTCGTGCCGACCCGTGCCATGCAGACGCAGCTGATCGACTGCGGCTACCGCAATGTCGAGGTGGTGGCGCGCGGCGTCGATACGCGGCTGTTTTCGCCGCAGCGGCGCAGCGCCGCGCTGCGCACCGCCTGGGGCGTCGGCGAGCGCGATCCGGTGGTGGCATTCGTCAGCCGGATGGCGCCGGAAAAGAATCTCGACCTGGTGGCGCGCGCCTTCGAAGCGCTGCGTGCGCAGCGGCCGCAAGCCCGCATGCTGTGGGTGGGTGATGGCCCGGCGCGTGAATCGCTGGCGCGGCAGTATCCGCATCACCTGTTTGCCGGCATGCGCACCGGCGACGATCTGGCCACCCATTACGCCAGCGCCGACCTGTTCCTGTTCGGCAGCCTGACCGAAACCTTCGGCAATGTGCTGACCGAGGCGCTGGCCAGCGGACTGCCAGTGGTGAGCTACGCGCAGGCGGCTGCAGCCGAACTGGTGGTGCCGGAGCACAACGGGCTGCTGGCCGCGCCGGGCGACGAAAACACCTTCATCGCGCAGGCAGTGCGCGCAGGGCTCGATGACGATCTGCGCGCCGGCATGGCGGTGCACGCGCGTGCCAGCGTCGAGCAGCTGGGCTGGGACAGCGTGGTGGACGCCTTTGCCGGCCGCCTGCGCGCCACGGTGCGCAATGCCGAGGCACTGCGCAGCGCGCGTTCGCGCGGCTGAAACGGCGGCGGAAGCCCGTATACTTGCGCTTTTCGCCACCGGTCTGCCTTCATGTCCGTCCTCATCTGCGGCTCCATCGCCTACGACACGATCATGGTGTTCCCGGATCGTTTCAAGCAGCACATCCTGCCCGACCAGATCCACATCCTGAACGTGGCCTTCCTGGTGCCCGACATGCGGCGCGAATTCGGCGGCTGTGCCGGCAACATTGCCTACAACCTGAAGCTGCTCGGCGGCGAGCCGCTGATCATGGCCACCGTCGGTCATGATGCCGGCCCCTACATGGATCGCCTTTCGTCGCTCGCCATCCCGGCGACCCATGTGCGACGCGTCGACACCGCCTTCACGGCGCAGGCCTTCATCACGACCGATCTCGACGACAACCAGATCACCGCCTTCCACCCGGGCGCGATGAACGTGTCGCACGAAAACCGCGTGTCCGATGCCGCTGGCGTCAAACTGGGCATCATCGCGCCCGATGGCCGTGACGGCATGATTTCGCATGCGCGCCAGTTTGCCGACGCGGGCATCCCGTTCGTGTTCGATCCCGGTCAGGGCCTGCCGATGTTCGGCGGCGACGATCTGTTGAATTTCCTGGATCTTGCGCGCTGGTGCACGGTCAATGACTATGAGGCCCGGCTGCTGTGCGAGCGCACCGGACTGACCGAAGCGCAGATCGCGGAAAAGGTCGAGGCGTTCATCGTGACCCGCGGCGCTGAAGGCTCGCGCGTCTACACTGGCGGTATGGTGACCGAAGTGGCCTGCGTGCCGGCCGACACGCTGGCCGACCCGACCGGTTGCGGCGATGCCTACCGCGGCGGCCTGCTGTACGGCCTGTCGCGCGGTGCCGACATCATTGCCTCTGCGCGTCTGGCGTCGGTCATGGGATCGATCAAGATCGCCAGCCGGGGCGGGCAGAACCACTTGCCGACGCGTGACGACATCGCCGTCCGTCATCGCGCCGCCTTCGGCACTGCGCTGGCATTCTGAGCGCCGGGGCGACGTTTCGAGAGCCGAAACATGCGCTCACCATTGGCCGGCTGACGCGCCGTGCGGCGCGCGGTAAAAGGTCAGTATGGCCGCGATGTCGCGGCCGCATACGGAGAAGCATCATGAATCGCATCGCATTGCCCGCCCTGTTGCTGGCCGGCATCGTTCTCGCAGGTTGTCAGTCCAGCCTGTCGGGAGACACCTATTCGCGCGAACAGGCGCGGCGCGAAATGTCGGTCCGCCAGGGAACGGTCGAAAGCGTGCGCGCGATCACGATCGAGGGAACGAAGTCGAATATCGGGACCGCTGCGGGTGCGGCGGTCGGCGGTCTGGCCGGCGGTCAGGGATCCACGGCGGGTGCCATTGCAGGCGCCGTGGTGGGCGGTGTGGCTGGCGCATTCATCGAAGAAGGTGCGACCCGCCGCGCGGGTCAGGAAATCACGATACGGCTCGACACCGGCAACGTGGTTTCAGTCGTCCAGCAAGGTGACGAGAAGTTCGCGATCGGCGAGCGCGTCCGCCTGGTCGGCGCGAGCGGCAACACCCGGGTCACGCGCGCGCAATGAGTCGCTGCGAGTGCGGCAGCGGTCGCATCGAGACCGACTGCTGCGCACGTCATCACGCCGGCGAGCCAGCGGCAACCCCCGAAGCGCTGATGCGCTCACGCTACAGCGCCTACGTGCTCGCCCTGACTGATTACCTGCTCGCCACCTGGCATCCGACAACACGGCCGCACGCATTGGCGCCCGCTGAGGCGGGACTGAAGTGGCTGGGGCTGGAAGTGCGAGAGTGCTCGATGCAGGATGCCGATCACGGCACGGTCGAATTCGTCGCCCGCAGCAAGTTGGGCGGGCGCGCGCACCGGCTGCATGAAACGAGCCGCTTCGTGCGCGAAAACGGTCGCTGGTTCTACCTGGACGGCGACTTCGCGGCCTGATTGATCCCTCAGAGCGACCTGCCGAAGACGCCTCCGCCTGCGGATGTTCAGTAGTCGTCGGCGCCAGCGCTTTCCTCTTCTTCGTCCTCGTCGTAGCCATCGACCGCCTCTTCCGCCACGCGGGCTTCAAGGAAGGCCTTGAAATCATCCGGGTCGGTGAATTCGTCGATGAACTCGGCAAGGATGCCGACGACGGTATCCGGATCCCATTCGCACTCGTCTGCAGCGTCGTGAATCAGCTTTTCGGCACTCATTGCTTTCTCCCGAAGGACTGGAAAGATGCGCATGGCGCAGTGCTGGAAAGCCTAGCACAGGCCGATCGGCGCTTCATCGTGCAGCGCGTCGAACATGTTGCGAAGCGTGACCGCGTCAAACGCCCGGAGGCTTGCCGACAGTGTCCGCGTTCTGCCCGAACAGCACCTTGCTGGAAAGCTCGTCGACCACCGGTTTGTCGCTGACCTGCGCACCCCGCGCGTACGCCCGCACGGTGGCCGCACGGTCGCGAATGGCTTCGTGCCAGCGCTTCAGATGCGGAAAGTCGTCCAGATTCATCTGCTGGCGCTTGTGCGGCACGGTCCATGGGTAACTCGCCATGTCGGCGATGCCGTACTGCGCACCGGCGATGAAGGCGCGATCGGCGAGGTGCTTGTTCAACACACTGTACAGGCGCGAGGTTTCGTCGACGTAGCGGCGGATCGCATAGGCGATCGGCTCCGGCGCGTACTGCACGAAATGGTGGTTCTGGCCGGCCATCGGGCCGAGCCCGCCGACCTGCCAGAACAGCCACTCCAGCGTCTGTACCCGCTGACGCAGTCCGGTTGGCATGAACTGACCGGTCTTTTCGGCCAGATAAAGCAGGATGGCGCCCGACTCGAACACCGACAGCGGCGCGCCGCCGTCCGCCGGCGCATGATCCACGATGGCCGGCATGCGGTTGTTCGGGGAAATGGCCAGAAATTCCGGCCGGAACTGCTCTCCGGCGCCGATGTTCACCGGCACAATGCGGTGCTCATTGCCGGATTCTTCAAGGAACATCAATACCTTGTAGCCGTTGGGCGTTGGCCAGAAATGAAGGTCGATCACGATGAGCTGCCCCGTTGCGGTCAATGTATTCGACCGTAACCGCTGCCCGCGACGGGCGCCAGTTGCATCTCGCCCTGCGTGTGGCGAATGCCTCGCGCACCCACCACGTACAATGCGCAGTCCCTGCCTCTTTCCGCACGCCGCATGCTCCGTCACGCCATCATTCCGGTCACCCCGTTCGAACAGAACTGCACCCTGCTGTGGTGCGACGAAACCATGAAGGGCGCCGTGGTCGATCCGGGCGGCAATCTCGAACGCGTTCTTGCCGAGGTCAAACGGCAGGGCGTCACGCTGGAAAAGATACTGATCACGCATGGCCATCTCGATCACGCCGGTGCCACGCGGGATCTGGCTGAGCAGCTCGACCTGCCGATCGAAGGTCCGCACCCGGACGACAAGTTCTGGATCGACGGCTTTCCGGTGCAGTCGCAGATGTTCGGCTTTCCGCCCTGTCGGCCCTTCGAGCCGACGCGCTGGCTTGCCGACGGCGACACCGTGACGGTCGGCAACGTGACGCTCGACGTCGTGCATTGCCCGGGCCACACGCCGGGTCATGTGGTGTTCGTCGACCGCGTCGGCCGGCTGGCTCAGGTCGGCGACGTGCTGTTCGCCGGTTCGATCGGCCGCACCGACTTTCCGCGCGGCAACCACGCCGACCTGATCCGCTCGATCCGCGAAAAACTGTTTCCGCTGGGCGACGACATCCGCTTCATTCCGGGCCACGGCCCGATGTCGACCTTCGGCGAAGAACGCCAATACAACCCACACGTTGGACAACGCTGACATGCAGCTCGAACGCATCCTGCAGAGCCAGGGTTTCGGCACCCGCCGCGAATGTCGCGCCCTGGTGCGCCTCGAACGCGTCACCGTGCGCGGCGAAATGGTCGACGACCCATTCATCGACGTGGACACGGCTGACCTCGACTACACCGTTGACGGCGAAGCCTGGCGCTATCACTCGCCGTCATACGTAATGCTGCACAAGCCGGCCGGCCACGAATGCTCGCAGAAGCCCAAGCACCATCCGGCGGTGTTTTCGCTGCTGCCGTCGCCGCTGGTCGTGCGCGCGATCCAGTGCGTCGGCCGGCTCGACGAAGACACCACCGGCCTGCTGCTGCTGACCGACGACGGCCAGCTGATCCACACGCTCACGTCGCCGAAGCACGGCGTGCTCAAGCGCTATGTCGCCACCGTGAAGCATGCGGTGGATGATGCAATGCTCAAGGCGCTGGGCAGCGGCGTGGCGCTGAACGACGCACCCGACGTGTCGGTCGCCGCGCACGCGGTCGAGCAGCTGGACGAGCATCGGATCGCCATCACCATCGGTGAGGGCAAGTACCACCAGGTCAAGCGCATGGTGGCCGCTGCCGGCAACCGGGTCGAGGCGCTGCATCGCGTGGCCGTCGGCCGGCTCGAATTGCCGGCCGATCTGGCGCCCGGCGAATGGCGCTGGTTCGATCCGGCAGAGGTGTGACGCGATGATCCATACCGATCCGCTGCAGGCGGCAGCCGAACGTCTGGTGTCGGCTGCGCCGGCCGACGTGAAGGAAGACGCGCTCGAGCGCGCGCTGCGCCCGAAACGGCTCGACGAATACATCGGCCAGGTCAAGATCCGCGAACAGCTCGACATTTTCGTCGCCGCGGCGCGCGCGCGGCGCGAGCCGCTCGACCACGTGCTGCTGTTCGGTCCGCCCGGTCTGGGCAAGACCACGCTGGCGCACATCGTTGCCGCGGAAATGGGTGTGAGCCTGCGCCAGACGTCCGGCCCGGTGCTGGAACGCGCCGGTGACCTTGCGGCGATCCTGAGCAACCTCGAACCGAACGACGTGCTGTTCATCGATGAAATCCACCGCCTGAGCCCGGTGGTGGAAGAAATACTCTACCCGGCGCTGGAAGATTTCCAGATCGACATCATGATCGGCGAGGGCCCGGCCGCGCGCTCGATCAAGCTCGACCTGCCGCCGTTCACGCTGGTCGGCGCCACCACGCGCGCCGGCATGCTGACCAATCCGCTGCGCGATCGCTTCGGCATCGTTGCCCGGCTCGAGTTCTACACCGCCGACGAACTGGCGCTGATCGTACGCCGCTCGGCCCGCCTGCTCGACTGTCCGATGGACGACGCAGGCAGCGTCGAAATCGCGCGCCGCTCGCGCGGCACGCCGCGCATCGCCAACCGCCTGCTGCGACGTTGCCGCGACTACGCCCAGGTGAAGGCCGACGGCGCCATTTCACGCGAAGTGGCGGATGCCGCGCTGACCATGCTAGACGTCGACAGCCTCGGTCTGGACATGATGGACCGCAAGCTGCTTGGCGCCATCATCGACAAGTTCGATGGCGGCCCGGTCGGCGTGGACAACCTCGCCGCCGCGGTCGGCGAGTCGCGCGACACGATAGAAGACGTGATCGAGCCGTATCTGATCCAGCAGGGGTATCTGCAGCGCACGCCGCGCGGGCGCATCGTCACCGCGGCGATCTATCGCCACTTCGGGCTGGGCGCACCCACGCCGGCGATCGCGTCACTTTGGGACGACGCGAAGCCCGCTGGCTGAGCGCTCAGCCGCCACGGCGCTGATCCGCGCGGCCTGCACTTCGCGCGCGATGGCGGGTCCGCTTTCCGGCGACCCCGTCTTGCCCTTTTCCGCCATCGATCGCGCAATCGCGCCGGCATCGACCGCCCTGAACGCCGCCGCTGCCCTGCGCACGATGTCCGCCTGCGGATAGCCGGCGGCGTCGAAGCCGGGCCGGCTGCGCTGGTCGGCTTCGCAGGCCAGCAGCATGTCGGCCAGCCGCTCCGGCTTGCGCATCACGTCCAGCCGCTCCAGCAATTTCACCATCGTGTCGGCACGCAGTTCGGCCGCGCGGTGGACGTTGGTGTGCTCCTGCGCCACCAACCGGCCGATGTCGGCAATCTCAGTCGGCACGCGCAGGCGCTCGGCCAGCGCGTGCGCCAGCTTCACGCTGCGCGCTTCGTGGGCGATGTGGCGCGGCCAGTCTTCGCGCGGTGTCGTACCCTTGCCCAGATCGTGCGCCAGCAGCGCCCAGCGCGTCGCCAGTGACGCATCATGCGCGGCCGCCCAATCCAGACACTGCAGCAGATGGATGCCGGTATCGATTTCCGGATGGTGCTTTTCCGGTTGCGGTACGCCGAACAGTGCATCGACCTCGGGCAGAACAACGGCCAGTGCCCCACAGTCGCGCAGCACGTCGATCATGCGAGAGGGGTGCGCTTCCATCAGGCCGCGCGACAGCTCCTGCCACACGCGCTCGGCAACCAGGGCGCCGGCTTCGCCCGCCTCGACCATGCCACGCATCAGCGCCCGCGTTTCCGGTGCGACGGTGAAGCCATGGAACCGGGCGGCAAAGCGGGCCAGCCGCAGGATACGCACCGGATCTTCGGCAAAGGCGGGGCCGACATGACGCAGCACGCGCGCCTCGATGTCGGCCCGACCGTTGCAGGGATCGAACAGCGTGCCGTCATCGGCCCGTGCGATCGCATTGATCGTCAGATCGCGCCGCTGCAGATCTTCTTCCAGCGTGACCGATGCATCGGCGTGGAACACGAAGCCGCGGTAGCCGGGCGCGGTCTTGCGCTCGGTACGCGCCAGCGCGTATTCCTCGTGCGTATCGGGATGCAGGAAGACCGGAAAATCGCGGCCGACCGGCGTGTAGCCGGCGACCCGCATGTCGTCGGGCGTGGCGCCGACCACCACCCAGTCGCGATCACCGGCCGGCAACTGCATCAGCTCGTCGCGAACCGAGCCGCCGACGCGGTAGATGCGCACCCTATCTGCCTGCCTTTGAACGTGCGCGCTCGAAACGGTCGGTCGGCGTGAAGTCGGCCAGGCAACGGCCGATCTCGCTTTCCAGCAGCGCCGGCGTGAAGCCGAACGGGAGCGTGCAGCCGGCGTCGCACACGTTGTCGACACTCATCGAACGCAGGTTGTCGCGCGACATCAACGTCGGGCCGGGCGCCATTTCGAGCATCAGCGCCTGCAGCGATGCCAGCGGTCCGGGCAGGCCGATGACGCAGGGATCGCGGCCGATGGTGCGACCGGTCAGCTGCACCAGTTCGCGCATCGTGTACACCTTGGGCCCGCACAATGGATACATCTGACCGATGGTGTCGTCGCTGTCGAGCGCATGCACGATGCAGCGCGCCACGTCGCGCACATCCACCGGTTGATAACGCGTGTCGGCGCCAGCCAGCGGCATCACCGGAAACAGCTTCAGCAGCCGCGCGAACAGGCGCAGGAAGCATTCGCCGTCGCCGAACACCAGCGACGGCCTGAATATCGTCCATTCGAGTCCGCTGGCACGTACGGCGTCTTCACCGGCGGCCTTCGAACGCTGGTATTCGGACGGCGCGTCAGCGGCTGCGCCCAGTGCGCTGACCTGCACCATGCGCGGCACGCCGGCGGTTTTTGCTGCGGCGGCGACGGCGTGCGGCAACGCAACGTGCGCGCGTTCGAAATCCTTGCCCCAGGGGCTGCCGCTGCGCGAATGCAGGATGCCGACCAGATTCACCACCGCATCGGCGCCCTGCATCAGGCGGTGCAGCGTGGCGCCATCGTGCGCGTCGGCTTCGATGACATCGACCGTGGGCAGCAGTATCAGGTGCTTGGCGCGGTCACGCCGGCGCGTCGGCACGATGACGCGGATGTTGCGCTCTGCAAGCAGGCGGGCGACGTGGCTGCCGATGAAACCGCTGCCGCCGATCAGGAGAACTGTGGAAAGGGACATCGCGCTCACTCGGGTTGAACAACGGCCATCATGCTACCAGCGTCGCAGCAGGGGGATGCGTGACCGGGATCAAGACGTGTGCCGGCCATGGCGCGGTCCAGTGCGGGCGGACTCTTATATCGGATCGTCCGGCAGCGCGCCCGGACCCGGCCGTATCGTGCCCAGGCGCTGCTTGAGCCCGGGGCTGTCGGGCTGTCCGAACACCAGGCTGTACAGCACCGCGTTGGCCATCACCTTCTTCACGTAGTCGCGCGTTTCGTTGAACGGAATGGTTTCGGCGTAGATCGCGCCTTCGAGCGGCTTGGCGGCGCGCCACTTCTTGGCCCGGCCGGGCCCGGCGTTGTAGCCGGCGCTGGCCAGCACCACGTGATCGTCGAGGCTGTCCAGCACCAGCCGCATGTAGCTGGTGCCGAGCAGCAGATTGGTGTCCGGGTCGGCGATCTGCGATGGCTTGTAGCCGTTCAAGCCGATTTTCTTTGCCACCCACTGGCCGGTCGCCGGCATCACCTGCATCAGGCCCTGCGCGCCCGCCGATGATTTGGCGCGCGTGATGAAGCGGCTTTCCTGCCGCATCAGCCCATACACCCAGCTCAGGTCAAGCGAACGGGCGTGCACATGCGGTTCGACATCGCTGCGCATCGGTGCGAGGTAGCGCAGCGAGTAGTCGTGTTCCAGCGTCGTGCGGTCGGCGCTGTTGATGGCGCGGTCCCACAACTTGTGGCGCAGCGCCACGTGCGCCGCGGTGAGCAGGGCGCGGTCATCGGCTTCGCGGATGGCCCAGTTCCATTCGCGTACCGCCTCGGTGCGCAGGTCGAGCTCGAACAGCTTGAGCGCGCGCGCGATCGCTGGCGTCGCCTCGGCGCGACGGATTTCATCGACCGACGGCGCCGTGGCCTGCGGCGGCAGTCGATGCGGCTGATCGAGCTCTTCGGCCGCGAGCAGGCCGTAGAAGTGCGGCTCGCCGGCAATGCGTCGCCACGCAGCGTGCGCCTGATCGACGTGTCCGGTCGCGCTGCGCGCCCGGCCGTCCCAGTAGATCCACTCGGGCTTCTCGGCCAGCGTCTGCGGCATGCGGCCGATGATGTCGCGCAGCACCTTCCAGTTCGTTGCGCGCAGCGCAGCGCGCGCGCACCAGGCCAGGGCTTCTTCGCCCTGCAGCGCATCATCGGCCGACCGGCACCACTGCACCGCGCGCGTATCGTGCTGCTGCGCGCCCTGCCAGCCAAGTTGCTCGAAGGCGTAACCGCGCTCCTCGGCGCTGAATCGGTGGGCAACCACTTCGAGGCTGCGTTCGGCGCCGCGCACGTCGCTGCGCGCACGGCGCGCGATGGCCATCAGCGCCAGTTCGCGCCCGCGCCGGGTGATCGAGAAGTTGGCGGGCTGGCGATCGAGCCAGCGCGTCGGGCTGCTGATGATGTCGTCCAGCGCGCTGGCCGGCGGCTGAGCAGCGTCTGGCAGCAAGGCAAGCGTGCTGCGCGCCTGGCCGGGGCGCCGCAGTTCCATGTGACGACGTGCGCGTAGCCACACTTCATCTTCTGTCAGGCGGCCGGCGTCGAACAGTGCGGCAAAGACGGGTGCGCAGGCGGACGGCGGCTCGTCCATCGTCGCCCACAGCAGCTTTGCATCGGCGAGCGCAGCCTGTTCGGCAACATCCAGCCGGGCGCGCAGCGCGTGACAGCGCAGATCGGCTTCGGGTGTCGGCGAACTTTGCGGCAGCAAGGCGTACTGGGCGCGATAGTCGCTCCATTGTTCGGCCTTTGCGAGCTGGCGCAGCCAGTCCGAACGCAGTCGCTGCGCAACC
Organism: Methyloversatilis sp.; assembly: GCF_030696805.1. Lineage (GTDB taxonomy): Bacteria > Pseudomonadota > Gammaproteobacteria > Burkholderiales > Rhodocyclaceae > Methyloversatilis. The sequence continues at coordinate 14,649 of NZ_JAUYRO010000033.1, forward strand.
AGCGTGCCAGCGTGCTGTTCGAGGAAGGCGGCGACGCGGTCGGGTGAGGCGCGGTCGAGATCGAGACGCAGCCGGTAATACTCGATGTAGGACGAGAGTACGTGCGACTGCAGTCCGCTGGCACTGCGCTCGAAAGCCTGCCGGTTGCCGGCGGAAAATGCGTCGCGTGCGGCGATGAAGGCGGCGTCAGCGTTGGCCTGCACCGCAGGCGCGCACAGTGCGAGCGCAAACAGGAGCGGGCGGCATGCGCGCTTGACCTGCGCACTGAGGGTGAATTGCATGGGCATCTGCTATCGTTTTCGCTTGCTGATACTCATGATACCGCCCGCACGTGAATGTTCCCGACGATCGCGCCCGACGGCGCGCACTTCGCCTGACGCTGGTTTCCCGGCGCGAGGCCATGCCGGCGACTGCGCTGGCCCCATGGCATGCCGCCATCGCCCGCCATCTTGAGGCGCTGCTGGCGCAACTCGCACCCGCCTCCATCGGCTTCACCTGGCCCTACCGCGGCGAATTCGATGCGCTCGCCGTCGTGCGCGACTGGCTGACCGGCGACGCTGTGCGCTGGGCGGCGCTGCCGGTGGTAGGGGAAAAAGGCCAGCCGATGACGTTCCGTCGCTGGACACCCGCAAGCGCCATGGCCAGCGACCGCTACGGCATTCCGTACCCGGCGGATGGCGCGCCGGTGGTGCCCGAGCTGTTGCTGATCCCATGCAACGGTTTCGACGCACGCGGGTTCAGGCTCGGTTACGGCGCCGGCCATTTCGACCGCACGCTGGCCGCGCTCACGCCGGCGCCGCGCGCCATCGGCATTGCCATCGAGGACGGACGACTCGACGATCTGGACCCGCAGCCGCACGACATTCCGATGGACTGGATCGTCAGCGAAGCCGGGGTATTCGGTCCCTACAGATGAGCGACGGGCGAAAAAAAACCGGCGCATGCGCCGGCTTTCGCTTCACTCGGGCCGCCTACTTTTCCAGCACGGCCTTCAGGTTTTCCAGGCCGCTCTTGTAGACGCCGGTGATGGCGCTCAGCGCAGCATCGTCGTCCTCGCCCTTCGGCGGGTCGTTGTTCATGTACTTGCGGTAGAAGGCGCCGCGCCATTCCACCACCGTGGTGCCGCCTTCGCCGGCCTTCACCGTCATGTTGGAGCTGTAGTTGGTGACCGGAAGCGCACCGCCATCCTTGGCGCGGTAGGAAAACTTCTTCGCGGCCGGGTCGATGGACTCCAGTGTTTCGATGACTTGACCGCCGCCCTTGAGATTGAGTGTGCGGACCGAACCGACTTCGCTGCGATTGGTCGTGCTGCTGCTTTCGACCGCCGGATGCCAGCCATGCAACTTCGTGAAGTCGCCGACCTTGTCCCACACGGCCTCCGGGCTGGCCTTGATCGTGATCGATTCGAAGGCCTTCTGGCGCGTCGGGCCGTGGGCGTGTGCGAAAGTGGCGGCAAGGGATGCGGCCAGCATGATGATGAACGCCGAAACTGCGCGCATGGTATCTCCTCGGTTGTCAAAAACGGTTGTTGCAAAGGCGGCGTCGATAGCCGCAGGCGGCGCAGCGATCAATGCGCAGGCGCCGGGCGATGGATGAAGCGGCCGAAGCCGCGCGGGTTGCGGCCCAGATCGATGGTGCCGCGCGCCGCACCGGTCTGCGCGTCGAACACGCCGACCAGATCGTCCATCCAGCTGACGACCAGCAGTGTATTGCCGGTCACTGCGACGCCCTCGGGATAAACGACCGAAGGCCAGGTCGCGATGACCTGACGTTGCGCGGTGTCGATGACCGATACGCTGTCGCCCTGCTGATTGGTCACGTAGGCGCGCGCGCCGTCGTCCGAAAAGGCGATGCCGTACGGCCCCTTGCCGACCGGCAGTGTCGCCACGCTGCGCTGCTGCGCGACGTCCACCACGGACACGTCATTGCTCCACACATTCAGCGCGTACAGCGTGCGCCCGTCGGCCGACAGTTCCAGTGCGAATGGGTGATTGCCGACCGCAATCGTCGATACCTGCTTCATCTGTGCGAGGTCGAGCACGCCGACTGCATTGTCGTCGCGGTTGGCCACCCAGGCCGTGCGGCTGTCCGGCGAGGCGACCAGTCCGGCCGGCGCATTGCCGACCGCGATCTCGCCGAGCGCGGCGTGTGTGGCGGCGTCGAACACCAGCACGCGGTGCGAAAACCAGTCCGCCACCAGCAGTCGTCGGCCGTCCGGCGTCACCGTGATGCCGACCGGGCTCTTGCCGGCCGGGATGCTGCCGGTGACCCGACGCGTCGCCAGATCGATGACGGTGATGCTCGCACTGTCCGGGCTGCTGATGAAGGCCTTGCCCGCCGCCTCGCTGACCCACACGCCGGCCGGTGACTTGCCGGCGGGCAGCGCAGCGATCACGCGCGATGTTTCGAGGTCGACCACGCTGACGTCGTGCGAGCCCTGGTTCGTGATGTAGGCGAGCGGGCCGGCCAGTGCGGCGGCGCTGGTCAGTGCGCCGCACATCAGCGCCAGCAGCCCTGCAAACAGCGAAGGTTTCATCCGAGGAACAGCTTGTAGGCCGGGTTGTCGGTTTCGTCGCGGTAGGCATAGCCCAGCGCGTCGAGGAAGGTCTGCAACGCGGCCCGATCGCTCGCCGGCACCTGCATGCCGACCAGCACGCGGCCGTAGTCGGCACCGTGGTTGCGGTAATGGAACAGGCTGATGTTCCAGTCGCGGCACATCGCGTCGAGGAATTTCATCAGTGCGCCCGGCCGTTCCGGGAATTCGAAGCGGTACACCTGTTCCTGGCCCGCTTCCGGGCTGCGCCCGCCGACCATGTAGCGCACGTGCAGCTTGGCCAGTTCGTCATCGGTCAGGTCCAGCGCGGGATAGCCGTTCGCCACCAGGTGGCGCACCAGTTCGGCGGCCTCGTCGCGCCCCGACACCTGCACGCCGACGAAGGCGTGCGCCTCTTTCGCGTCCTTGTAGCGGTAATTCAGCTCGGTGATGTTGCGCCGGCCGAACAGTGCGACCAGTTCGCGGTACGCGCCCGGCCGCTCCGGCAGCGTCACCGCCAGAACCGCCTCGCGCGACTCGCCGATTTCGGCGCGCTCGGCGACGAAGCGCAGGCGGTCAAAATTCATGTTGGCGCCGGAGGCAATCGCCACCAGCGTCGCGCCCTTCACGTTGTTCTTCGCCGCCCAGGCCTTGGCTCCGGCCACCGCGAGCGCGCCGGCCGGTTCGAGAATCGAGCGGGTGTCTTCGAACACGTCCTTGATCGCCGCGCAGATTTCGTCGGTGTTCACCAGCACCATTTCGTCGACGTAGAGCTGTGCCAGGCGGAAGGTTTCCTCGCCGACCAGTTTGACGGCTGCGCCGTCGGCGAACAGGCCGACGGTGTCGAGCTGGATGCGCCGGCCGGCCGCCAGCGACTGCGCCATCGCATCGGCATCCGATGCCTCCACGCCGATGATGCGGGTGTTGGGCCGCAGCCGCTTTATATAAGCAGCGACGCCGGCCACCAGCCCGCCGCCGCCGACGCAGCAGAACACGGCGTCGATCGGTTTCGGGTGCTGGCGGAGGATTTCGACCCCTATCGTGCCCTGGCCGGCGATCACGTCCGGATCGTCGAAGGGGTGTACGAAGGTCAGGCCCTGTTCCGCTTCGAGCGTGCGCGCATGGGCGTAGGCTTCGTCGTAGGATTCACCCGCCAGCACCACCTCGCCGCCGCGTGCCGCGACCGCCTCGACCTTGATGCGCGGCGTCGTCGTCGGCATGACGATGACCGCGCGGCAACCCAGCTTTGCCGCCGACAGCGCCACGCCCTGCGCGTGGTTGCCGGCCGAGGCACAGATGACGCCGCGTGCGCGCGCCTCCGGCGTCATGTTGGCCAGCTTGTTGTAGGCGCCGCGCAGCTTGAACGAGAACACCGGCTGCATGTCTTCGCGCTTGAACAGCACTGTGTTGCCGATGCGCCGCGACAGGTTCGGGGCGAGGTCGAGCGGCGTTTCGATCGCCACGTCGTACACTTGCGCGTTCAGGATCTTTTCGAGGTAGTCGATGTGCATGATGGGGATACAGCCTTGCGCGCGCCGTCGCGGGAATGGGCGGCGCACAGGGGCGCAAGCCTAGCAGCGCGCGCGCTCTGCCGGCAAATGCCATGCACGCGCGCCGAATGGCAATGATGGACTGGATGCCGGGCGCCGAAGCCAGCCTGGGTGGCCTGTTCATCGCCAGCTTTCTCGCCGCGACGATACTGCCGGTCGGCTCCGAGCCGATGTTCATCGCCGTCGTCACGGCGCATCCGGACCAGCGCGAGGCAGCCGTGCTGCTTGCCACATTGGGCAATACGGCCGGCGGCATGGCCAGCTACTGGATGGGGCGGTTGATTCCGGGCCGGGCGCTCCCGGAGCGGCTCGAATTCGTGCGCCGGCACGGCACACCGGTGCTGCTGCTGTCGTGGACGCCGTTCATCGGCGATGCGCTGTGCGTCGCCGCCGGCTGGCTGCGTCTGCCGCCCTGGCGCAGCGCGCTGATGATGGCGCTGGGCAAGGGCGCGCGCTACGTGGCACTGGCCGCGCTGCTGGCATGATCCGTTCCGGCCCGCACACCACCCAGCTGGCGCGCCACCTCGCGGTCGCGTGGGCGCTCCTGATCACCTATGCCAGCCTGCACCCGCTGGGCGAGTTCCGCGACGCCGGCGACCGGCTGCTGGATTTTCTGACGGCGCCCTGGCCGCGTTACTGGACGCGCTTCGACGTCGTCGCCAACGCGCTGGGTTACCTGCCGCTCGGTTTTCTGCTGGTGCCGGCCGCGGCGCCCCGGCTGCGCCGCACACCCGCCCTTGTGCTGGCGATCATTCTGGCGACCGGGCTGTCGATCAGTCTGGAAGTGCTGCAGCACTTTCTGCCGCGTCGGGTGCCGTCGAATCTTGACGTGCTGTCGAACATGGTGGGTGCGGCGATCGGCGCGCTGATCGGCTGGCGCTGGGGCGGCGTGCTCAATGACGGCGGCGCGCTTGCCCGCTGGCGCACCCGGCGCATCGTGCGCGGCCACACCGGCGACATTGCGCTGGTGCTGCTGTGCCTGTGGTGGGTGGCACAGATCGATCCGGATACGCCACTGTTCGGTCTGGGTGACCTTCGCGATCTGTTCGGCCTGCCGCCACCGGTCGATTTCACCGAACACCGCTACCGGGCGGTCGAGATCGGCGCCTGTATCTGCGCCATGGTCGGCGTCGGCGTGATCGGCTGGCACAGCATGCGCGCGCGAAGCCTATGGCTGCTGGCAAGCGGTTTCGTCATCGCGCTGGCGGTCAAGGCCGGTTCGGGGGCGGTGCTGGTGCCCGCTGGCGGTGCCTGGCTGTGGGCGACGCCCGGTGCGCTGGCCGGTCTGGTGGCGGGCGCTCTGGCTCTGGGCATTGTGCTGTGGCTGCCGGCCACGCTGCGTTTCGCGCTGGCCGCGCTGGCGCTGCTGGCGGGTGTCGCGCTGGCGAATCTGGCGCCGTACAACCCTTATCCGTCGGCGGTGTCGGACGCCTGGCGAGCGGGCCACTTTTTCAATTTCAGCGGCCTGACGCGACTGGCGTCGGCGCTGTGGCCGTATTTCGCCCTGCCTTACCTGATGGCGCTGCAGGCGCGTGAAGGACGCAGCCGACATGCAGCCCACGATCACCGATAATCACGGTCTGACGACCTTCCGCACTCGACTCAATACACATCCGGAGACCGGCCGATGAGCCACTTCAAGCACCATGTGTTTTTCTGCTGCAACCAGCGGCCCGACGGCGAACAGTGCTGCAACAGTCTGGGCGCGGCCGGGTTGCGCGACTACGCCAAGAAGCGCGTCAAGGCGCTCGGCCTGTCGGGCGAAGGCAAGGCGCGCGTCAACATGGCGGGCTGTCTCGACCGCTGCAGCGAAGGCCCGGTCATCGTGATCTACCCGGAAGCGGTCTGGTACACCTACGTCGATCAGGAAGACATCGACGAAATCATCGAAGAACATCTGGTCAATGACCGCGTGGTCGAGCGGCTGAAAGTCTGATGAACGCACGCATACAGTCCGAACGCGGCGTGATCGCCGGCCCGGTCGGCACGATCGAAACGCTGACCGAAATGCCGGACGGCGCGCCGCGCGCCATCGCGCTGGTCGGTCATCCGCACCCACTGTACGGCGGCACGATGGACAACAAGGTGGTGCTGACAGTGGCGCGCGCACTGCGCGAACTGGGTTGCGTCGCGCTGCGGGCGCAGTTCCGCGGCGTCGGCAGGACCGAAGGCACGCACGACGAAGGTCGCGGCGAAACCGACGACCAGCTGGCCGTGATCGAACATGCGCGGGCGCGTTTCGGCGATCTGCCGGTCATCGTCGCCGGCTTTTCCTTCGGCGCCTACGTGACGACCCGTTTGGCCGACGCGCTGGCCGCCCGCGGCGCGCCGGTCGCCGGCATGGTGCTGGTCGGGCTGGCTGCCGGATCGGTCGAAGGCATCCGCCACTACGCGCCGGGTCCGGTGCGCGAGGATGCGCTGGTGATCCACGGCGAGCGCGATCAGGTCGTGCCGCTGGCACACGTGCTGGCATGGGCCGCGCCGCAGAACCTGCCGGTCAGCGTGCTGGGCGAAGCCGATCACTTCTTCCACGGCCGGCTGCACGTGCTGCGTCTGCTGATCGAACGCTGGTGGCGCGCCACCGCGCCCGCCGGGCGATGAGCGACGCGCGCATGCTGCTGGTGCTGACCACGCTGCCGGACGAAGCGGCGGCAACGCGCATCGCGCGCGATCTGGTGCAGCGCGGGTTGGCGGCCTGTGTCAGCATCGGCGCGCCGGTCCGGTCCATCTATCGCTGGCAGGGTGCGGTCGAAGACGCGCTGGAAGTACCGCTGACCATCAAGACGAGTGTTGCGGCCTACGATGCGCTGGTAGCCGCATTGCGCGCCGCCCATCCTTATGACCTGCCCGAAATCATTGCCGTACCGGTCGAGCGCGGGCTGGATGACTACCTGACCTGGGTCGGTGAGTACACCCGACCCGCTGCCCCGAGCGCCTGATACATGACTTTCCAACCGATGTTCCGTCCGCCCGTGAAGGGCCACCGATGATCCCGATGCTGCCCCGTTTGTTTCGCATGCTTTGCCTCGCGCTGACCTTGTCCGTCAGCGCTTTCGTACGGGCCGAGCCCGCGCTGTTGCCGCTCGAGCAGGCGTTCCGGCTGTCCGCAACAGTGGTCGATGCGACGACGGTCGAAGTGCGCTTCGACATCGCCGACGGCTATTACCTGTATCGCGACAAGCTGGGCTTCGCAGCCGAGCAGGCAGCGCTCGGCCCGGCCGACATCCCGCCGGGCAAGATGAAGAAGGACGAAATCTTCGGCGACGTCGAGGTGCACCGCGGCGTGCTGCCGATCCGGTTGCCGCTCGGCTCCATGCCCGACACGCCGATCACGCTGACCGTGCGTTCACAGGGCTGCGCCGACGCCGGAATCTGCTATCCGCCGTCCGAACAGACGCTGGTGCTCGATCCGGCCAACCCGGGGGTAAGGGTGAATGTGGCCGGATTCGACGAGGCAGCCGGCGCGTCCGTGCTTGACCGCCTGCGCGGGCTGGGCGGGCGCAGCGAGCAGCCGGTTGCGGAACCGGCGGCACCCGCAGCGTCGCAGGCTCAGCCAGCCGTCGCGCCAGCTGGCGACGACTCGTCGATGGTCGCCGGCCTGATGCGCAGCGGCAATCTGTGGCTGATCGCAGTGAGCTTCCTCGGTTTCGGGCTGCTGCTGAGCTTCACGCCCTGCGTGCTGCCGATGGTGCCCATCCTGTCCGGCATCATCGTCGGCCATGGCGCGCATATTTCGCGTGGGCGCGCTTTCGCGCTGTCGGCGGCCTACGTGCTGGGCATGGCCGCGACCTATGCGCTGGCTGGCGTGGCGGCGGGTCTGTCCGGCACGCTGCTGTCGGCGGCGTTGCAGAACGCCTGGGTGCTGGGCGGCTTTGCGCTGGTGTTCGTCGTGCTGTCGCTGTCGATGTTCGGCTTCTACGAACTGCAACTGCCAACGGCGCTGCAGTCGCGCCTGTCCGACACGGCCAACCACCAGCGCGGCTCGATCGGCGGCCTGCTGCTGATGGGGGCGGCATCGGCGCTTATCGTCGGCCCCTGCGTGGCGGCACCGCTGGCCGGCGCGCTGCTGTACATCGCGCAGAGCGGCGACGCCGTGCTCGGCGGTCTGGCGCTGTTCGCCATGGCGCTCGGCATGGGCGCGCCGCTGATCGCGGTCGGCGTGGCGTCGCGTTCGCTGCTGCCGCACACCGGACCGTGGATGGAAGGCGTGAAGCGTTTCTTCGGCGTGCTGCTGCTGGCCACCGCCATCTGGATCGCCTCGCCGGTGCTGCCCGGCGTGGTGACCATGCTGGCGTGGGCGGCGCTGCTGATCGCATCGAGCGTCTATCTGCACGCCCTCGACCCGCTGCCAGCGCACGCCAGCGGCTGGCACAAGCTGTGGAAGGGTGTCGGCGTGATCGCGTTGCTGGCCGGTGCCAGCCTGCTGATCGGTGCGGCGGCCGGTTCGCGCGACGTGCTGCAGCCGCTGGCGGTGCTGCGCGGCGGCGCCGCAGCGGCGTCCGCGGCGCCCGCGTTCCAGCCGGTCGGCAACGCGGCTGAGCTCGATGCCCGACTTGCTGCAGCCACGGCACCGGTCATGCTCGATTTCTACGCCGACTGGTGCGTCAGCTGCAAGGAAATGGAACGTTTCACCTTCAGCGACCCGCAGGTTGCTGCGCAGATGGCGGGCATGACGCTGCTGAAGGCAGACGTGACCGCCAATTCCGCCGAACACCAGGCGCTGCTGAAGCGATTCGGGCTGTTCGGGCCGCCCGGCATCCTGTTCTTCGACCGGTCGGGACAGGAGATCGCGGGGACGCGGGTGGTCGGTTTCGTGCCGGCCGGGCCCTTCTCGTCGACGCTGGGCCGCGCGATCGCCGCCAGCGGCTCGCGCTGATCGCGTAAAATCCGTCTTCTTTCGCAGCTCACGTCCCTCTCCCATGTTTTCCGGCATCGTGGCCGCCATCGGTCGCATCACCCATATCGCCCCGCTTGAGCAGGGCGTCCGTCTGACCGTGGACACCGACGGTCTCGGACTCGACGACGTCATCGTCGGCGATTCCATCGCCAACAACGGCGTCTGCCTGACCGTGGTCGGCATCGACGGCCGGCACGCGCTGTTCGACGTGTCGAAGGAAACGCTGGCCTGCACGGTCGGGCTGGACGCGCCGGGCGAGGTCAATCTGGAAAAGGCGCTGCGCCTGTCGGACCGGCTGGGCGGCCACCTGGTCAGCGGTCACGTCGATGGCGTGGGTATCGTGCGCAGCTTCACCCGGATCGGCGAATCGCACGAACTGGTCATCGTCGCGCCGCGGCCGCTGGCGCGCTACATCGCGCGCAAGGGCTCGATCACGGTGCAGGGCGTCAGCCTGACGGTCAATCGAGTGACCGATGTCGACGATGGCTGCGAGTTTTCGATCAATCTGATTCCGCACACCGTCGCGGTGACGACCTTGCGCGCGCTCGCCGCAGGCAGCCGCGTCAATCTGGAAATCGACCTGATCGCCCGCTACGCGGAGCGCATGATGGTCGCGGGGGACAAAGCATGAGCGCACTGGCACCGGTGCAGGACATCATCGCCGACATCAAGGCGGGCCGCATGGTCATCCTGGTCGATGAGGAAGATCGGGAAAACGAGGGCGACGTGGTGCTGGCGGCCGAATTCGTCACCCCCGAAGCGATCAATTTCATGGTCAAGCACTGCCGCGGCCTGGTCTGCCTGACGCTGACCGAAGAGCGCTGCCGCCAGCTCGGGCTGGAACAGATGGTGCGCCACAACCGCACGCCGCACGGCACCGCCTTCACCGCGTCGATCGAAGCGGCGACCGGCGTGACCACCGGCATTTCGGCGCATGACCGCGCGCGCACCATCCAGGTCGCCGTGGCGCGCAACGCGAAGCCCGACGACATCGTGATGCCGGGCCACATCTTCCCGCTGACCGCACAGAAGGGCGGCGTGCTGATCCGCGCCGGCCACACCGAAGCCGGCTGCGATCTGGCCCATCTCGCCGGGCTGGAGCCGGCGTCGGTGATCTGCGAAATCCTGAAGGACGACGGCACGATGGCGCGGCTGCCCGACTTGATCACCTTCGCGCAGGAACACGGCCTGAAGATCGGCGCCATCCGCGACCTGATCGCATGGCGCGCGGCCACCGAAGCGCTGGTTCGCGAAGTGTCGCGGCGCGAGGTCAGCGGCGCCTACGGGAGATTCATGCTGCACGGCTTCGAGGACACGACCACCGGCGAAATCCATCTCGCCATGGTCAAGGGCGACATCGATCCCGACGTGGAAACGCTGGTGCGCGTGCATGAACCGATATCGGTGCTCGATTTTCTCGACGGCGACAGCCCGCGCCACAGTTTCAGCATCGACCGCTCGATGCAGATCATCAACGATGCCGGCCGTGGCGTCATCGTGATGCTGCGCCGGACCGAAACCGATGCCGATCTGCGCCGACTGCTCGATGATCCGGGTGCTGCGCCGGCCGCCCGCTGGGACGCCCGCACCTTCGGCGTCGGCGCGCAGATCCTGCGTTCGCTGAACGTGCGCAAGATGCGGCTGCTGGCCAACCCGCGCAAGATTCCGAGCATGGCCGGCTTCGACCTCGAACTGGCCGGCTACCTGACTGACTGACCGAACAAGCGAGAACCTCCATGCCGCGCTTCAATGACATTCCCGAAATCGCCGAAAATCTCGACGGCAAGGGCCTGCGCGTCGCCATCGCGATGGCCCGCTTCAACCCGGACATCGGCAGCGGCCTGCTGTCGGCCTGTTGCGCCGAACTTCGCACGCTGGGCGTCGCGCCGGCCGACACGCTCATCGTGAGTGTGCCCGGTGCGCTTGAACTTCCGCTGGTTCTTCAAAGGCTTGCGCTGTCCGGCAAGCATGACGCGCTGGTCGCGCTCGGCGCGGTCATCCGCGGCGAGACGTATCACTTCGAAATTGTGTCCAACGAAATGGCGCGTGGGGTGTCCGACGTGCAACTCAAGACCGGTGTGCCGATTGCCAATGGCGTGCTGACTACAGAAGACGACGACCAGGCGCTTTCCCGAATGCATGAAAAGGGCGCCGACTGCGCGCGCGCCGCGGTCGAAATGGCCCGCCTCATCGCCACACTGACAGACTGATACATGGACAACAACTCCGACACCGGCGACCTCAAGACCGCAGACGCACCGCGCAAATCGGGCCGCCGTCTGGCCCGCGAATTCGCGGTTCAGGGCATCTACCAGTGGTTGCTGTCCGGCAACGACCTGCCGGCGATCGACGCGCATCTGAGCGAAGACGACGGCTTCACGAAGGTCGACCGCAAGTTGTTCCGCGCGCTGCTCAATGGCGCGCACGACAAGGCCGACGCACTGCGCGCGCAGTTCGGCAGTCATCTGGATCGGCCGGTCGGCGAGCTGTCGCCGGTCGAGCACGCCATCCTGCTGGTGGCGACCTTCGAACTGGCGCACCAGATCGAAACGCCGTACCGCGTCGTGATCAACGAAGCGATCGAGCTGGCGAAGGATTTCGGTGGGTCGGACGGCCACAAGTTCATCAATGGCGTACTCGACAAGCTGGCGCCACAGTTGCGCGCGGTGGAGGTCGAGGCGGCACGCAACCGCCCTCGTCGATAGTCGCGATTCCGGTGAGCCCGGTGAGTCCGGAATTCGAGCTGATCCGCCGCCACTTCGTCCGGCCGATGCGCGGCGGGGTGCTCGGGCCGGGGGATGATTGTGCGCTGGTCCGCCCGTCTCCCGGTTGCGAACTGGCCATCACCTGCGACATGCTGGTCAGCGGCACCCACTTCCTCCCGGATACCGATCCGCGCCGACTCGGCTGGAAGACGCTGGCGGTCAATCTGTCCGACCTCGCCGCCATGGGGGCCACGCCGCGCTGGGTCACGCTCGCCCTGTCGCTGCCTGAGGTCGACGACGCATGGCTGGGCGCCTTTGCCGACGGCTTTTTCGATTGTGCGTATATATATGGCGTCGACCTGATTGGCGGTGACACGACGCGCGGGCCGCTGACGCTGTGCGTGACGGCTTTCGGCGAAGCGGCGACCGGCAAGGCGCTGCGCCGCAGCGGTGCGCAGGACGGCGACGATATCTGGGTGTCTGGCCAGCCGGGACGGGCCGCGCTGGGGTTGGCCGACGCGCTCGGAAGCTTTCGGTTGAAGGATGCGCATCGCGACGACTGCATCTCAGCGCTGGAAAAGCCGCTGCCCCGGGTGGCGCTCGGACGCGCCCTGCAGGATGTCGCGAGCGCGGCCATCGACGTTTCCGACGGCCTGCTGGCCGATCTGGGTCACATTGCCGCCGGCAGCGGCCTGCATGCGGTGGTCGAAGACGCAGCCCTTCCTTGGGCCGCGCTGCGCGCCACCTGCGATGACGAGGCGACCGTTCGCCGCGCACTGCTGGCCGGCGGTGACGACTATGAATTGCTGTTCTGCGCGTCGCTCAGTACGCACGATGCATTGCGCCAGCTGTCCGAATCGCTGTCGCTGCCGCTGACCCGCATCGGAGCAATGCGCGCCGGCCGTGCCGGCGATGTCAGCCTGATCGATGCGCAAGGTTGCGAACTGCCGGTCGCGCACCGCGGCTACGACCACTTTTCGTGAAGCGATGATCAAGACTTCCGTTCCGCCCGGCTTAGGCTTTCTGGCCCATCCGGCGCACATGCTGGCCTGCGGCTTCGGCAGCGGTCTGGTGCCGTTTGCCTCCGGCACCTGGGGCACGCTGGCCGCCTGGCCGCTTTATCTGCTGATCAAGCCGCAATTTTCCGACGCCGTCTTCGGCATCTTCCTTCTGATCGCCTTCATCATCGGGTCGCTGGCCTGTCAGCGCACCGGACGCGACCTCGGCGTACCCGACCATGGCGCCATCGTATGGGACGAAATTGTCGCCTTCTGGCTGGTGCTGTGGGTGACGCCGCCCGACTTCTTCTGGCAGCTTGCGGCCTTCTTCGCGTTCCGTCTGTTCGACATATTCAAGCCGCCGCCCGCGCGCTGGGTCGATATCCACATGAAGAACGGCTTCGGTGTCATGCTGGACGACCTGATTGCAGCCCTGTTTGCCATGGTGTCGCTGGCGCTGGGCAAGCTGCTGCTGGAACGTTTCGCATGATGGACGACGAACTCGATGCACTGTCGGCCGCGGTGGGTATGGCCTGTCGCAATTCCGGACATGTCATCGTCAGCGCGGAATCGTGCACCGGAGGCTGGGTTGCCGAGGTGCTGACCGCCACGGCCGGCAGTTCGGGCTGGTTCGACTGCGGTTTCGTAACCTACTCGAACGCCGCCAAGCAGCGCCTGCTCGACGTGCCGGTCGAGTTACTGGCCGCGCACGGCGCAGTCAGCGAGCCGGTTGCGCTGGCCATGGTGCGCGGTGCGCTGGCCCGCTCGGCCGCAACGGTCGCCCTGTCGGTCACCGGCATTGCCGGTCCGGGCGGTGCGACACCGGGCAAACCGGTCGGCACGGTGTGCTTCGGTTGGGCCGTGACGGGTGGTGTCGAGCGCAGCGAAACGCGTCATTTCGACGGCGACCGCGAAACCGTGCGCCGTCTATCCGTACGTCATACACTGACTGTGCTGCTGGCCTTGCAGGCAGTACAGACCTGAAAGCACGTGGCAAGAACTGTGCCATAATCGATTGAAAGCAAACGAAAGGATTCCGCATGGATGACAGCAAGGCCAAGGCGCTCGCGGCAGCGCTGGCCCAGATAGAGAAGCAGTTTGGCAAGGGCTCGATCATGCGCATGAGCGACGGCCAGCTGGAAAACGATATCCAGGCCGTATCGACCGGTTCGCTCGGACTGGACATCGCGCTCGGAATCGGCGGGCTGCCGCGCGGGCGCGTGGTCGAAATCTACGGTCCGGAATCATCCGGCAAGACGACGCTGACGCTGCAGGTGATTGCCGAAATGCAGAAGATCGGCGGCACGGCGGCCTTCATCGACGCCGAACACGCGCTCGACGTGCAGTACGCCGGCAAGCTCGGCGTCAATGTCAGCGACCTGCTGATTTCCCAGCCGGACACCGGCGAGCAGGCGCTCGAAATCGTCGACATGCTGGTGCGCTCCGGCGGCGTGGACGTGATCGTCATCGACTCGGTCGCCGCACTGACGCCGAAGGCCGAAATCGAGGGCGAAATGGGTGATTCGCTGCCCGGCCTGCAGGCCCGCCTGATGAGTCAGGCGCTGCGCAAGCTGACGGCGAGCATCAAGCGCACCAATACGATGGTCATCTTCATCAACCAGATCCGCATGAAGATCGGCGTCATGTTCGGCAATCCGGAAACGACCACCGGCGGTAATGCGCTGAAGTTCTACGCCTCGGTCCGCCTCGACATCCGCCGCATCGGCGCGATCAAGAAGGGCGAAGAGGTGATCGGCTCGGAAACCCGTGTCAAGGTGGTGAAGAACAAGGTGGCACCGCCATTCAAGCAGACCGAATTCGACATCCTGTACGGCGAGGGCATTTCGCGCGAAGGCGAAATCATCGAGCTGGGTGTGCTGCACAAGTTCGTCGAGAAGTCGGGTGCCTGGTATTCCTACGGCACCGAACGCATCGGCCAGGGCAAGGACAACGTGCGCGAGTTCCTGCGCGCCAACCCGGTCATGGCACGCGAAATCGAGAACAAGGTGCGCGTGGCCTGCGGCATGCCGGAAATGGGCGCCATCGTCGCCGGGCGGGAAGAAGCTGCGTGAGTGCAAGCCTGCGCGAGAAGGCCCTGCGCCTGCTCGCGCGGCGTGATCACAGTCGCGCGGAACTGGTGCGGAAACTGGCGGAGGACGGCAACGACGAAGACATCGCGGCGTTGCTGACCCGTTTCGAGGAATGTGGCCTCGTTTCGGATGCACGTTTTGCGGAACAATTCGTGTCGTCACGTGCGACCCGCTTCGGCGCGCGCCGACTGCAGCACGAACTGAAACTGCGCGGCGTACCGGAGGATGATGCCGGTGCGGCGCTGGCTTCACTGGAACAGGATGAGACCGTTCGGGCGCGTGCAGTATGGGCGCGCCGGTTCGATGCCGCACCGCAGGACGTGAAGGCGTGGGCGCGGCAGGCGAGATTTCTTCAATCACGCGGCTTTTCCGCCGATAGCATACGCAAGGTACTGCGCGAACAACCCGACGACGATGACTGAAAACCGGAGTGCCAGCCGGCTCAAGGTTGAGCGGCTGCGCAAGAAATACAAATCGCGCCCGGTCGTGAAGGATGTGTCCTTCGAGGTTGGCAGCGGCGAAGTGATCGGCTTGCTGGGACCGAACGGTGCCGGCAAGACGACCTGTTTCTACATGATCGTCGGCCTGGTCACGGCCGATGGCGGCGAGATCCACCTCGATGGCGAGCGGCTGACGCACCTGCCGATACACCGCAGGGCGCACCAGGGCCTGTCCTATCTGCCACAGGAAAATTCGGTGTTCCGCAAGCTGGACGTCGAGGAAAACATCCTCGCCATCCTGGAGCTGAACGAGAAGGATGCGCGGGTGCGCGCACAGCGGTTGGAAGAGTTGCTGGACGAACTTGGCATCACCCACCTGCGCAAGAGTGCAGCCGTGGCGCTGTCGGGCGGCGAGCGGCGCCGGGTCGAGATTGCCCGCGCGCTGGCCACATCGCCACGCTTCATCCTGCTCGACGAACCGTTCGCCGGTGTTGACCCGATCGCCGTGATCGACATCCAGAAAACCATCCGTTTCCTGAAGGAGCGCGGCATCGGCGTACTGATCACCGACCACAATGTGCGGGAAACGCTGGGCATCTGTGACCGGGCTTACATCATCAACGAAGGCGAGGTGCTGGCGAGCGGCCGTCCGGACGAAATCGTGTATAACGAAAGTGTCAGGAAGGTCTATCTGGGCGAGCATTTCCGCCTGTAGCCCGCCGAAATTTGCACACCATGAAGCAGTCGCTGCAACTCAAACTTTCCCAGCATCTTGCGCTGACACCGCAGCTGCAACAGTCGATACGGCTGCTGCAGCTGTCGACCATCGAATTCAATCAGGAAATCGAACGTTTCCTCGACGAGAATCCGATGCTCGAGCGCGATGAGCCGGATGCCACCGCCAGCTTTCAGCCACCGCCCGAGAGCGTGACCGAGGTGCGCGATGCGCCGCAGGAAAGCACCCAGGCCAGCGCGGATGAGCGTGCCCCCGAGGGCACGGGCAGCGCCGACATGGATGAATGGTCGGGCGAAGGCGGTAATTACGGTACGCGCAGCGGCGGCGACGATGACGATGGCGACTACCAGGACGTGCAGGCGGCCGGTACCTCCCTGAGGGATCACCTGTGCGGCCAGCTTGCCCTGTCGCAGATGAGCGAGCGCGACCGCTATCTGATCCGTCTGCTTATCGAAGCGCTCGACGACGACGGCTACCTGAACCAGGGCCTGGATGAACTGGTCGAGCTGCTGCCGGAAGAGGCCGATATCGACCTCGACGACCTGTCGATCGCGCTGCGCCAGCTGCAGAACTTCGACCCGCCCGGCGTGGCAGCGCGCGACCCGCGCGAATGCCTGCTGATGCAGCTCAACTTCCTGCCCACCGACGAAGTATCGACGCTCGCACGCGTCATCATCGACCAGCACATCGATCTGCTGGCCGCACGTGACTTCGCCAAGATCCGTCGCGCAGTGGGCTGCGACGAAGAGCTGCTGCGCGCTGCGCAGAACCTGATCCGCTCGCTCAATCCGCGACCGGGCGCACAGTTTGCGCCGATCGATGCGCGCTACATCGTGCCCGATGTGGTGGTGCGCAAGGTGCGCGGCCAATGGACGGCCCTGCTCAATCCGGATGCCATGCCGCGTTTGCGCATCAACCGGTTGTATGCGGAAATCCTGCAGGGCCAGCGTGGCAGCGGCCTGTCCGGCCAGCTGCAGGAGGCCAAGTGGCTGATCAAGAATGTCCAGCAGCGCTTCGACACCATCCTGCGCGTATCGCAGGCCATCGTCGAACGCCAGCGCCAGTTCTTCGAATTCGGCGAGGTCGCGATGCGGCCGCTGACGCTGCGCGAGATTGCAGAGACACTCGAACTGCATGAATCGACCATTTCGCGTGTGACGTCGCAGAAGTACATGGCGACGACGCGCGGCCTGTTCGAACTGAAATACTTCTTCGGCAGCCATGTGGCTACCGAAAGCGGCGGGGCCTGCTCAGCCACCGCAATCCGCGCACTCATCCGCCAGTTGGTGGGTGCCGAAGATGCCAAGCGTCCGTTATCGGACTCGCGCATCGCGGAAATACTGGGTCAGCAGGGCATCGTGGTTGCGCGGCGCACAATCGCCAAATACCGTGAATCGCTCAACATCCCGCCGGTCAGCGTGCGCAAGGCGATCTAGCGCGTTCAACGAAGAACGCCCGGATCGTCACGCATATTTCGTCCCGCAACGACAGGAGGCAGCATGAACCTCACCATCACCGGCCATCATCTTGAAGTGACGCAGCCGATCCGCGACTACATCGAGTCAAAGCTCGAACGCGTGATCCGCCATTTCGACCACGTAACAAGCGTTTCCGTGATCCTGACGGTCGAAAAGCTGCGACAGAAGGCGGAAGTCACGCTGCACGTGCGGGGGCGCGACATCTTTGTCGAATCGGAAAGTGAAGACATGTACGCCACGCTCGACAACCTGATGGACAAACTTGATCGCCAAGTGCTCAAGCACAAGGAAAAATCGAACGAACACACGCGCGAGTCGGTCAAGCATCAAGCGGCAGAATGACACGATTGCCCTCTGTCACGAGCGTATAATCCAACGTCTTGTTGCAGTGCAATCAACTTCACGGCGCGGTTTCCGGTCACCCGGTGATCGCGCCCGCCGCGTGTTCGGAGTAACCCCTGACATGACGCTCATCGCCAAACTGTTGCCCGTTTCGAATGTCTGTATCGGCCTTGAGGCGAGCAGCAAGAAACGTGTGTTCGAACAGGCCGGCCTGCTGTTCGAGAATCATCAGGGTATCGCCCGCAGCCAGGTGTTCGACAGCCTGTTTGCACGGGAAAAGCTCGGCTCCACCGGTCTCGGTCAGGGCGTTGCAATCCCGCACGGCCGCATCAAGGGTCTGAAGGAAGCCATCGGCGGGTTTGTCCGTCTCGATACGCCGGTCGCTTTCGATGCGCCGGATGGCCGACCGGTCAATCTTCTGTTCGTGTTGCTGGTGCCCGAGCAGGCGACTGAACTGCATCTGCAGATATTGTCAGAGCTGGCACAAATGTTTGCAGACAAGGCGTTCCGCGAACAGCTGCTTCAAGCAGCCGACGCCGCCGCCATACACACTCTTTTCACCACCTGGCAACCGGTGCATGCGGAAGCTCAGCGTCGCGCGGCTGTTTGAGGACAATCGCGACCGTCTCCGCCTGCAGTGGCAGTGCGGCGACGGCAACACGCTGATCGTTGCCGACCAGATCGGCTTGTCGCCCGCCGATCTGGTGGGCCACCTCAATACCATTCACACCCGGCGCATCCAGGTCATCGGCGTGCCGGAAATCCTGTGGGTCGAGAACGTCAGCCCGCGCAAGGTCGAAGACATCGTCGGTGCGCTGCTTGAAGCCCATCCGCCCGCCTTCATCGTCGCCGACGGCGCACAGCCGCCTGCAACGATACGCGCCGGCTGTGCGGAGCACGGCATTCCGCTGATTACCACGCAACGCAGCGCGGCATCGGTCATCGACCAGGTGCGCGCCTATCTCGCGCGCGAACTGGCCGACCAGACCACATTGCACGGCGTATCGATGGATGTGCTCGGCATGGGTGTGCTGATCACAGGTGATTCGGGCGTCGGCAAGAGCGAACTCGCGCTCGAACTGATTTCGCGCGGTCACGGACTGGTTGCCGATGACTGCGTGGAAATATCGCGCATCGCACCGACCGTGCTCGAGGGGCGCTGCCCCGAACTGCTGAAGGACTTTCTCGAAGTCCGCGGTCTGGGTGTGCTGAACATCCGCACCGTATTCGGCGAAACCGCCTGTCGGCGCAAGATGAAACTGCAGTTGGTCGTGCACCTGCAGAAGCAGGTGACCGGTCTGCCTGAAGCCACGCGCATGCCGCTCGACAACGAGGTGATGGACATCCTCGGCGTGAAGATACGCAAGGTCGTCATACCGGTGGCGGCCGGACGCAATCTGGCGGTGCTGGTCGAGGCGGCCGTGCGCGTCACGATCCTGCGTTTCCGCGGCATCGACTCGACGCTCGAATTCGTCGAGCGTCAGCGCCGCGCGCTCGGAGGCGACGACGGCTGAAACCGAGCTTCCCTGTTTGATGACATGCGAATATCATGCGAATCGACTGACAACCGTCAGTCGATTCGCATTTTCATTCATTGTTGTCGTGAGGAGGTACATCATGTCCGCATACCGCTTTCCCTCGGCGCTGACCGTTCTGTCAGCCGCTTTCCTGCTCGTCTCGTCGAACGCCGCCGTCGCGGGGCCGCAGCAGGAGAAGATGAAAGCCTGCAACGCCGAAGCGAAGGAAAAGGCCCTCAAGGGCGACGAACGCCGCAGTTTCATGAGCGGCTGCCTGTCGTCGGGTTCTGCCGCTAAACCGACGCTGACAGCAGACGAGGCCAGCGCGCTGAAGGATCGCAAGAAGCAGTGCCGCTCCGAAGCCACGGACAAGGCGCTCAAAGGCGAAGAACGGAAGTCCTTCATTGCGGAATGCGTAAAGGCCTGACTTCCGTGTTGCCGGTGTCGCAAGCTCGGCACCGGCGGATGTGGCTTATGCAACAACCGGCCGTGAATCGTGCGGCACGGGGCGCGGCGACGCGATTTCCTTTTGCTATAGTCCGGCGGTGTTCGACTGTCGGGGTACGTCGTGCTGCGCTATCGCAATAAGGGCATACGGCTGCTGTGTGGCGTGACGTTCCTCGCAGCCGCGTCGATGGCAGCGGCATTCAGTTTTTCCGAAGAAGCGGAGAAGGACGCGCGGGCTGAACAAGAACGCAGCGCCGCCTCGCACACCGCGCTGTCGCTCCCCGCGAGCTGTCTCGACGAGCTCAAGCGAAAGAAGATTCTGATCGTCATGGGCGAGCGCACCGGCGAAGGCATCACCGCCAGCCAGGCCCGCTACAGCCCGCATTTCAATTCGATCAACAAGCGCCTGCTGAGACAGGGCATCCGCACCTATTCCCAGCAGGAAATCACGGCCCATATCGCCCAGGCAGAAGTGGACGCCTACTTCCGCAACGATCCCGACGCCGCGCTGGCGGCCTCGAAGAAGATGGGTGCCCAGCTTATTCTGCGCGGCACGATCGCCTCGCGCTCGATGCTGAATCCGGTGGTCCGCATTCCGGAGGTCCACGTGACGATTGCCTTCGCGCTCATGAAGCCTGACGGCACTCTGCTGTCCGATGCCCAGGCATCGGCCGAGTCATACTCAGGCAGCGACACGCTGGTCATGGCAGGCACGCTGGTGGAAGAAAAGGCTGATGGCGTTGTGAGCACGCTGCTGAGCGGCTACTGCGCGCATTCGGCATCGACCGGCAGCAAGAAGCGCAAGTAGGTAGTTCTCACCGGGGCAACGGCCGACAGGCCCGAGCACCTCCAGTCGGCACAGAACCGGCATGCAATCCATCGGGATGACCAAATGAAAGGGATGTCATGACTATCAACCAACGGATGTTGCGCCACAGGGTGGCAATTGCAGTCGCACTGGCATGCATCGGGGCGCCGGCGGTCGCGCAACCGACCTTTGAGAGCGCCTCGCCGACAGCCGGCACCAGTACCTCGGACAGGGCCAACGAGAGCGCCGACAAGGCGATGTACAAGGCTGTCGAGTACAGCAACAAGAACAAGAAGGGGCCGGCCGTCATCGTCGTGCCGGGCGAGATCAAGAGCAACAACGCCACCTTCACGCAGAAGTTCGCCTCCAACAATATTGCCGACTTCGGCGAACTCGAACTGTCGCAAGCCAATTTCAAGGTGCTGGAACGGTCCGATCTCGGCCCGCTGCTGGGTGAGTTCCAGCTGGCCTACTCGATGGGCGACCCCGATTCGGCACGCAAGATGCTGCAGAAGGGCAAGTTCAAGACGACCAAGTACGTCGTGAAGTTCGACATCCTGAAAGCAGAGCAGGTCGCTGCCGCGAAGGAAGGCATCAGTGGCCGGGCGATCGGCAACATCATTGGCATACTCGGTGGCAGCCGCGGCAGCTACGCCGCAGGCGAAGCGGTCGGATCGGTCGAGACCGCCGCCGCCGCGGGCGTGTGGATCATCGGCATGCGCTACAAGATCATCGACGCGAACACCACCGAACAGCTTGCGCAGGGCTACACCGAAGAGAAGATGGAAGTCGGCGCCAAGGGCACGTCCATCCTTGGTGTGTCGAGCAGCCAGGAAGGTGGCATCACGCTGGACGGCATGGTGCAGCGGCTGGTGCAGAAATCAGTCTGGGAAATCGACTCGAAATACAAGTAGACGCGACGTAAAGGTAAGCAACCTGCTGCCGGAGCACAAGCCGTGAGCCTTCCAGCCAGACTGGGCAAGTACGACATCCTGCGCGAGCTCGGTCAGGGTGCGATGGGCATCGTCTATGAAGGGCGCGACCCGGTCATCGACCGCCGGGTTGCCATCAAGACGCTCAAGCGCGAGCAGCTGGAACGCAGCGAGGCCGACGAGGTGATCGCACGCTTCAAGCGCGAGGCGCAGGCGGCCGGACGGCTCAACCACCCGAACGTCGTCGCCATCTACGAGTACGGCGAAGCAGTCGACGGTACGGCCTTCATCGCGATGGAATTCGTGCAGGGCCGCGAACTGAAGGATCTGTTCGAAGCCGACGAGCGCATCCCCCTGCCAATGGTAGGCCGTCTGATGGGGCAGTTGCTCGACGCGCTGGGGCACGCCCACCGCCACGGTGTCACCCATCGCGACATCAAGCCGGCAAACATCATCCTGCTGGCCGACAACACGGTGAAGGTGGCCGACTTCGGCGTCGCGCGGATCGAATCGTCGAATCTGACCCAGACCGGTACCGTCATCGGCACGCCGTCCTACATGTCGCCCGAGCAATTCATGGGGCAGACGGTCGATGGACGAAGCGACCTGTTTTCAGCGGGTGTCGTGCTGTATCAGCTGCTGACCGGCGAAAAGCCCTTCACCGGCGCGCTGACCACCATCATGCACAAGGTGCTGAAGGAAGATCCGACCTGGCCTTCGGTGCTCAACGTGCACGTCAATGCCCGGCTGGACGCTGTGGTGCGCAAGGCGCTCGCCAAACGTCCGGATGACCGCTTTCAGGATGCCGCGGCCTTCCATGCGGCGCTCGATTCAGCGCTGGTCGCCTCGGCCGACGATGACTCCACCGTGGTCAACCTGTCGGGCGACGATGAAGGCACGCTGGTGACGCAGGCGGATGCAACGCTTTCAACGCCAACGCCAACGCCAACGCCAACGCCAACGCCAATCGACCAGGCGCCGGCCGTCGCGTCGCCGTCACGCGTCCAACCCGTCAATACGGTGGCGCGCCGCGGACCGCTGCCGCTCGTGATGGCGGTCGTTGCGCTGGTCGCCGCGAGCGCAGGCGTCTGGTTCGCGCTGCAACCAACAACCGATCCACAAACACCGACTGCCGCCATCGAAGCAGGCGCGCCGGCCGCAGTGGCCGCTGCGCCTGCTTCGCCCTCCGCACCGGAGCGTGCGCTCGACCCCGGCATCACCGTGATCAGCGCAATCGGACTGGCTGACCCGAGCGACCCACGCTTCGCCAATGACCAGGCGGCACTGGCGGGCGCGCTGCGTGACGATGCACGCCGCCAGATACTCGAAAAGGCGGTCGCGCTGTTCGTCGATCCGAAGTCGGTCAACAGCCATTACGCACTGCTGCAGGACAAGCTGCTGGGTCGCAGCGGGGATTTCATCCAGGCGGTGCTGGAAGAAGCGCCGCCCGAGCTGGGCAAGGACGGTCTGATGGCGGGTGCCGTGCGTGCAGCAGTGCGCGTGCGTCAGGTGCAGAAGTCGCTGAACCAGATGTCGGAAGACGAGCGGGTCGATTTCATCCGCAACAACGGCGACCCTAAAGTTTCAGTCGCCGTGTCATCGCGCTGGGCCGACGGTGACCCGTCTGCGCCGGCTCAGCGTTCGCCGCTGGCCGAAAACATGTTGAAGCAGCATGTTCAGGGTTTCGGCTTCCGCACCTGGAACGACGACGCCGGCAGCCCGCAGGTGGCCGATTTCAGCATCGACGGCGAAGTGCGCTTCAAGCGACTGAGTGCCACGCTGGCGGCGTCCGGACTGACGATAGAAAAAGTGGTGCTGACCTCCTGGACCGTCCGCTGCACAGACCGCAAGACGGGTGAAGAGGTTTATCTGAATACCGAGATTCCGGAAGGTGCCAGCTGGGCCTCGGAAGAAAAGGCGCTGGCCGACATCGGAAAGCGGGTCGGCGAGCAGTTCAGCCGCGATTTCTTCCTGAGTCACTTCCACTTCGCCGGCCGTAAGGTCAGGCTGGATATCGCCGGACTGCCCGGTCAGGACACCGCGCAGGCGCTGCTGCGCGAAATCGCCTCCATGCGGGCAGTACTCGGCACCGAAGTGCTGCGCATGGATGCGGCAGGTGCCGCGCTGAACGCCGACATGTCGGGCGGACTGGCCGAAACCAGCCAGAACGTACAGGCCGGCATCCTGCTGCCGCTCTCGCGCAAGCTCGGCCGCAACTGCCTGCGCATCGTGTCGAGCAGTCCGGAGGCGGTGGCGCTGGAATTCGAGGCGGCGTGTCGCGAGCCGTCGGTGCTTGCGCGGCTGGAAACGCTGCCGCCAGCTGCGCTGATGGACGCTGCACCGGCCCGGCGCGAAGCCGTGGTGCGCAATCCCGACCTGCTGAAGCGGATCAGTATCTGACGGCTTCCGGCCGCATGCCGGTCAGCCCAGTACCTCGAACTGCATCAGGTCGATGCCCTGTTCCATCGCGCTGTGGCCGAAGCCAATGGTGCCGTGACCGCGCAGGATCATTTCCTCGCGCTTCAGGATGACTTCGTTTTCGCCCTCAATGCGCAGGAAGGTGCCGTTGGTACTCTGGTCGATCAGCACGAACTTGTCTCGCCTGCGCTCGATGCGGGCGTGGTTGCGCGAGGCGCGCTGGTCCTTGATGACGACCTCGTTGCCCATGTCCCGACCGAGCGTGAGCGGGCCGTGCGTCGGGTCCAGCGTGCACTCCATTTCTCGATACTTGACGAACAGGCGTGCCATCACGTACAGCGGCGCGGTGCTTGACGCCTTCATCGTGAGGTCGGCGCCTTCCTGCCACAGCACTTCGCACACCCGCACGTCTTCGGCCTTGCCCTTCACGGTCAGCGCGTCGATCTCGCGCACTGCCGGGGCGAGCGAAAGGGTCAGCGAAGACAGGGTTTCGGCCGTGGTGATCACCTGGCCGGCCTGCGCCAGACCGGCCATGCGGGCCGCCGTGTTGACCGTGTCGCCGAACACGTCGTCGTTTTCCTCGATTGCCGGCCCGTAGTGGAAGCCGACGCGGATGGCCAGCTTGACGCCCGACACCGGCGGCAGGTCCGTGATGCGGTGCTGCATTTCGCAGGCGGCCTGAATGCCTTCGTCGGCACTCGGGAAAGTCGTCATGACCTCGTCACCGATGGTCTTGATGACCTTTCCGCCATGGCCGTCGATCACCCGCCGGATGCGATTGAGGCAACGCTCGACCGCACGCAGGGCTTCGGCATCCCCGAGCTTTTCGTACAGCCGGGTGCTGCCCGACACGTCGGCGAACAGCACGCAAAGAGATTTTTGTTGGGAGCTCATGGGTGGCCGGAATGGCGAACGACTGTCACCGTATTTTACAAACGCACGCCGGATCTGTCCGGTTTTTGGTCGGCAATCATCCAGATGGCTGCCGCATGCGTCACAGATGCGCGCTGCGCCCACCGTCCACCGCGATGATCTGACCGGTGATGTAGGGCGCGTCTTCGATCAGGAAGCGTACCGTACGCGCGATGTCCTGTGGGCAGCCTTCGCGTTTGAGCAGGGTGTGTTCGACGATGCGCGCACGTTCGACGGCATCGAAAAGAGGGTCGTCCGGCCACTGTATCGGCCCCGGCGCCACGCCATTCACCCTGACCTGCGGCGCAAGTTCGATCGCCAGCGCCCGCGTCAGCGTGGCCAGCGCACCCTTCGACGCGCTGTACAGCGCGTAGCCGGCGAGCGGACGTTCGGCGTGGATGTCCGCGATATTGACGATGCAGCCGCCGCGCGCCCGCAGTTCCGGCGCAGCCGCCTGGGCGAGGAACAACGGCGCCTTGAAGTTGCTGCCGACCAGGCTGTCCCAGTCCTGCGCGGTCACGCTGCCGAGCGGCGTCGGAAAGAAGCTCGACGCATTGTTCACCAGCGCATCGAGCCGGCCCCACAGCGCAGTGGCCGCCGTCACCAGCGGCGGCAGGCCGTCGGTGTCGAGCAGATCGGCCGCCAGCCCGGCGGCGCTGCCGGGGCGCAGCGCATTCAGCGATTCGACCAGCGCATGCGCCTCGCCGGTCGAGCGGTGATGGTGGATCACCACCCGCCAGCCGGCGCCGTGCAAGGTACGCGCGATTTGCGCGCCGACCCGTCGCGCCGCGCCGGTGATCAAGACTACCCGTTCGTGGTTCATGTCGCCCTGCCCGATTGTGCCGCGCCCGTCAGTTGCCGCATCATGCGCAGCCCGCCCAAACCTTCGCCCATATGTCCCTGCCTCTGCATCTGCCCCCTCCCGACGCCGATGCCCTCGACCACAGCGCCCGTCTGCAGGCGCTGATCCGGTCCGAAATCGCCGGCGGCGGCTGGATGCCGTTCAGCCGCTACATGGCACTCGCGCTGTACGCGCCCGGCCTCGGCTATTACAGCGGTGCGCTGCAAAAGTTCGGCAGCGGCGGCGATTTCGTCACCGCGCCCGAGCTTTCACCGCTGTTCGGGCGCTGTCTGGCGACCCAGCTTGCCGAACTGATGCATCTGTCGGCGCCTCACCTGCTGGAAGCGGGCGCCGGCAGCGGCCGGCTCGCGGTCGATCTGCTGCGCGAACTCGAGCGCATCGGCCGCGCCCCCGAAAGTTACCGCATCCTCGAACTGTCGGCCGATCTGCGCGCGCGCCAGCGTGCGCTGATCGAGCGCGAAGTGCCGTCACTGGCCGGACGCGTCGAATGGCTGGATGCGCTGCCCGAGCGCTTCAGTGGCGTGGTGTTCGGCAATGAACTGCTCGATGCCCTGCCGGTCGAGCGCATCCGCGCCACGGCGCAGCGCATCGAAGAAGCCGGTCTGACGCTCGATGCCGACGGGCAGATCGTTCCGGACTGGCGCGTCGCCCCGCCAGCGCTGGCCGACGCAGCCCGCGCGCTCGGCCTGCCGCCGGGCTACCAGACCGAACTGGGTCTGGCCGGCTGCGCCTGGGTCGCCGAATGGGCGCGGCGCATCGATCGCGGCGCACTGCTGCTGATCGACTACGGCTTTCCGCAAGCCGAGTACTACCACCCCGACCGCAGCACCGGCACGCTGATGTGCCACTACCGCCACCATGCGCACGCCGAGCCCTTTTGGATGCCCGGCCTGTGCGACATCACGGCCCACGTCGACTTCACAGCGGTGGCGCAGAGCGCATTCGACGCCGGCCTGTCGCTCGCCGGCTATACCTCGCAAGCGAGCTTCCTTCTGAACTGCGGTTTGCCTGCGCTGTTGTCGGATGAACCGGAACCGCTGGCTCGCGCGAAGCGCAATGCGGAAGTGAACCAGCTCACCTCGCCGGCCGAAATGGGCGAGCTGTTCAAGGTGATCTGCATGACGCGCGGCATTGCCGCATCGCTGACCGGCTTCGCGCGCGGCGACCGCAGCCATACCCTCTGATCAGGGGAGTGCGGGCAGTGCGGCGGAATCGTCCAGCCGCACCTCGAATTCCATCGATTCGACCTGCAGGCCGGCAGCGTCGAGCAGCGCCAGCCGATGCCGGCCGGGACGTGGGCTCCATAGCGCCCGACCTTCGACTGCCGGCAGGCGCTCGCCATTGATCAGCCAGACCAGCCCGGGCAGCGGCGGGCGCGCCTCGAACAGCACGGTCTGGCGGCTGGCCGGCAGCGCAGCGCGGACCAGCTTCACGCCGCTGACTGGCAGCACGATGCGCGGCCGGCCGGATATATCGCGCACCGTTGCGTCGACGAAGGCCTGCTGGGTGCCGGGCAGGAAATACTCGTCGCGGGACGCTTCGATCGCCGGCTCGAATTGCACGCGTACCCGCTCTACGCCTGGTGGCGCACCAGGGCGCTCTGACGCCGGCTCGAACCCCGGTCCGTCCAGTGCGTCGATCAGCGCCAGCCAGGTGGCAGCGACCGGGCGCGGTGCGCGCAGTGCCACCGTGTAGTGGCGCGTGAATCCGACTGACCACCAGACCGAATGGTCAGCGGAACGGCCATTCATCAGAGCTGCCCAGGGCCGTGGGGCGGATTCGCCGTCGGTCGGGCGCGCCATCAGCAGGTCGCCGACGATCCAGGCTGCGGCCGGCGACCACAGGCGTTGCGCCGGTGATCCCGGGAGCGCGTCGCCCGCAGTTGCCGGTTCGAGTCGCCACGCGCTCCACAGCCCGGCGCTGGCAAAGGTGCGGTAAGCGTTCGCCAGCTCGATCAGGCTGGCGCGCGCGCCGCCGTTGGACACGGCCGCCAGGCCGTGCGCCTGCAAAGTGGCGACCAGTGCGTCGTCACCGACCAGCGCGCGTACGCGCAGCGCAGGAATGTCGGCGGCGAGTGCCAGTGCGCCGCGCACGCTGACGGCGCCGCGCGGCTCGCCATCGGGCACGCCGGGCGGCAGGGGCAGCGCGACGAAGGCCGGGCTGTCGTCGAGCACCGAAGCGGCTGTCAGCCAGCGCTGCTCGATCGCCATGCCATACATGAAGGGCTGCAATGCGCTGCCGGCCGGCTGACGCTGCAGCACGCTGTCGGCGTTGTCCGGTCCGCCGCCCCATACGCGCACTTCGCCGGTGAGGTTGTCGAGCACCACCACGGAGGTATCGCCGCGCGTACCGCCCAGCGCCTGCAAGGCGCGCCGCTGCAGCCGGGCGTCCAGCGTGGTCGGGCGTTGTTCGCCGGGTTCGCGCAGCAGCCGCCGAGCCAGCGCGGTGGCGTCCTGCCAGCGAGGCTCGATGTGGTAGCGCTGTGACAGCACGCCGTCTGCGCGCGTCCGGATGTCGCGGCAGTCCGGCGCCGGATCAAGTCGCCTGGCCACCGCGCAGGCACGCGTCGCCACCTTGTCGGCCGAAGCGTTCGGGCCGCGCAGCAGCGCGGCCAGCAGCACCGCCTCGACTGCATCGACCGCGTCCGGATCCTTGCCGAACAGGCCGCGCGAGGCGGCGCCGATGCCGCGCAGTTCGCTGCGGAACGGTGCCAGGTTGAAATACGCTTCGAGAATCTGTGCCTTGTTCCAGCGCCGTTCGATCTGGCGTGCCGCGGCCGCCTGATCCCACTTCTGGCCCACGCTGCGGCGCGTGCCCTGCAGGCGCAGCGCCGGATCGATCAGGCCGGCCAACTGCATGGTCAGGGTCGAGGCACCGCGCGGCCGGCGGCCTTCGAGCGCGCGCCACAGGTTGTCCCAGGTGGCCCCGGCCAGCGCCTGCCAGTCCACGCCGTCATGCTGCAGAAAACGCTTGTCCTCGGCCACCAGCAGCGCGCGCACCAGGGGTTGCGACAGCGCACGGGCACTGACCCAGTCGAGCCGCCGTTCGTCGAAGTCGACCCGCACTTCGGCCAGCGGCTCGCCGTGACGGTCGAGCAGGCGCGCTTCCGACGAGCGCCAGGCATTGCGCACGGTGTCGAAGTCGGGTGCCAGTGCGTGCGCAGCCGTGCCGGCCAGCAGGCTGACGGCACACAGCACGCACCGCACCGCATCGCGGACCGACGTCGGCTTGCTCAAGCCGCGCACAGCGCGCACTTGTCGCCCGAGACCTGACGTTCCACGGTGACGCGCGCCAGTTGCGGCAGTTGCGGTGCCAGCGCGCGCCAGATGAACTGGCACAGATTTTCCAGCGTGGCCGGGCCGAGGCCGTCGACTTCATCCAGAAAGCGGTGGTCGAGCGCGTCGCGCACGCTGGCCAGCGCGGCGCGCAGCAGCGCAAGATCGACCAGCATGCCGCTTACCGGGTCGGGCTCGCCGCGCAGCATCACTTCGGCGTGATA
Organism: Methyloversatilis sp.; assembly: GCF_030696805.1. Lineage (GTDB taxonomy): Bacteria > Pseudomonadota > Gammaproteobacteria > Burkholderiales > Rhodocyclaceae > Methyloversatilis. Next base: position 43,813 of record NZ_JAUYRO010000033.1, read on the forward strand.
GGTGTGGCCGTGAATGCGCAGGCTGCTGTCGGTATCGACCTTGCGGCGCAGGGTGTGGGCGGCTTCGAAGTAGAAGCGCTGACTGAGTTCGACGACCATCTTTGTCAGGTGAAGGAAAGCAGGATTGTGAGAAAACGCGTGCATGGGAACGCCGCGGGAGGCCACGCGCGGGAAGCCCGCAGCGGCGGCGGCGATCAGCGGATGCCCAGCGCCTTGTGCGTCTGGTGACTGAGCCGCCAGCGCGGATGGCGCATGCACCAGTCGATCGCCCAGCGGCGGTTGTCGGCTGCTGCCGCATTGTCCATCGGCTGCACCAGCAAGTGCCGGAAATCCCAGCTTTCCATCGCCGCCAGGTCCAGCCCGGGCTGCGGCACGACCACCTTCAGTTCGTGTCCCTGGCGCTGCACCACGTCGTTGCCCGCTTTCGGGCTGACGCAGATCCAGTCGATGCCATCGGGTGCGGCCAGCGTGCCATTGGTTTCGACCGCGATTTCGAAGTCGCGCGCGTGCAGGGCGTCGATCAGTGCGGCGTCGAGCTGCAGCAGCGGCTCGCCCCCGGTCAGCACGACCAGACGCGGGCCGCCGGCGCCGGCCCAGCATCCGGCGATCGCGTCGGCCAGCGTGTCGGCCTGCTCATGACGGCCGCCCAGCGTGCCGTCGGTGCCGACGAAATCGGTGTCGCAGAAGCGGCACTGCGCGCTGGCGCGGTCCGCTTCGCGGCCACTCCACAGATTGCAGCCGGCAAAGCGGCAGAACACCGCGGCGCGGCCGGCATTCAGTCCCTCGCCCTGCAGCGTGTAGAAGATTTCCTTAACCTGATACGTCACGGCGAGCGCTGTTGCGGCGGGAAACGCGCTAGGGTAGGGGTTGCCGACCCTGAATTCAAGGTCGGGCCCCTTATTCAACGAGACACGATGAACGAATCAGATACCGAGCTGCTGCCCGAACCACAACCTTACTCGGGGCTCACCCCCGAAGCCGTCCTCGACGCACTGGAAGCCGCCGGTTATGCGGTCGACGGCCGGCTGCTGGCCCTGAACAGTTTCGAAAACCGTGTCTATCAGGTCGGCGTTGATGACGGCGCGCCGATGATCGCCAAGTTCTACCGCCCGGCGCGCTGGAGCGACGCCGCCATTCTGGAAGAACACGCTTTCTGCCTTGAGTTGGCGGCGCGCGAGATTCCGGTTGTTGCACCGCTCGAACTGCCGTGCGGCAGCACGCTGATGACGCACGCCGGCTATCGCTTTGCGGTGTTTCCGCGCCGCGGCGGGCGGGCGCCCGAATTCGACCGCGCCGACACGCTGGAATGGATCGGCCGCTTCATGGGCCGAATCCATGCGCTCGGCGCGGTGCAGCCGTATGTGCACCGGCCGTCGCTCGACATCGCCAGCTTTGGCGAAGAACCGGCCGCCTTCGTGCTTGAGCACCACTTCGTGCCGCCGGAGCTGGAAGGCGTCTATCGCGGCATCACCGCGCAGGCGCTCGACGGCGTGCGGGCCGCGTTCGACCGCGGCGGCGCCATCCGGCGCATCCGTACGCACGGCGATTGCCACGTCGGCAACATGCTGTGGGTCGAGGGGCAGGGGCCGCACTTCGTCGATTTCGACGACAGCCGCATGGCGCCGGCCGTCCAGGACCTGTGGATGCTGTTGTCCGGCGAGCGGGCGGATCGCGCCGAACAGCTCGGCAAGGTGCTGGCCGGATACGAGGAATTCTGCGAGTTCGATCCGCGCGAACTGCAGCTGATCGAGGCGCTGCGTACGCTGCGGCTGATCCACCACAGCGGCTGGATCGCGCGCCGCTGGCAGGACCCGGCCTTCCCGACCGCCTTTCCGTGGTTCGACACGCCGCGCTACTGGGAAGCGCGCATCCTCGAATTGCGCGAGCAGGTCGCCGCGATGGAAGAACCCGCGCTGTGGCTCGAACGGGGCATGCGCTAGCGACACTGCGGCGATACGCACTCTGCACAAAGATGGCCGCGGCACCGATCGCGGCGAGGCCGCCGCTCCCACACGATGCCGCTCCCACAGACCCGGCTCCACAAGCCGAGCGCCCAAAAACGCTACTCCTGTACGCCGTTCGCCCGGCGTACCCGGAACGGCAGATTCGCGGTCGCAGCCTTGCCCAGCCGGTCGCGCACGGTGATGAACAGCCGGTAGGCGCCCGGTGCAGCAGGAGCGGCGAAGTGCACGCCCTGCGCATCGGCCTGCTGCACCACCACGTCAATGCGCGGCGGCACGGCTTCGTGATCGCCGCCGGCGCGCAGGTCGGTTGCTTCGGCGCGCACCTCCCACACCGTGGCCAGCGGCGAGCCATCGAAGGATGCGGCGTCCACACCGGCCGACATCGTCTGCCCGGGCGCGAACTCGTCGGCCGCGATGCCGATGCCCCGGATCAACGGTGCAGCCTGCATCGCCGGTCGGCCCCAGGCGGCGGACAGCGCGTCGGTCATTGCGGTCGGGCTGCCGTCGGCCAGCAGCAGGCCGTGCCAGGTGCCGGTCTGTTCCTGCTTCGCCCCCCAAAGGAAAGGAAAGACGCCCGCCACCTGGGGCTGGGCGGCCAGAAATGCCAGCGCCTCGCGAAAGAAATCGGCCTTCTGGCTGCTGGTGAGTTCGACTGGCGCGCCCCAGGGCTTGCGCCCCGCCTGCCATTGGCCGAGCGGCCCCAGTTCGGTCACCACGACCGACTTGGTGATGCCCAGCCGGCGCAGCCGTTCCGGCAGCTGGAACACCGAGCCGCCATACAGGTTCAGCCCGAGCAGATCGACTGCGGCGCAACAGCTGGCCAGCGGAGCGAGCCAGTCGTCGCTGTTGTCCGCGACCACCATCAACGTCGGGTGGTCGGAATCGAGCGATTTCACGATGGCGGCCAGCCGGTTCACCTCCTGCCAGACCGGCTTCGGATCAGCGACCCCGGTTTCCACCTCGTTGCCGACGCCCCAGGCCAGCAGTGCCGGGTGGGCTCGATGCTTCATGACGAAGCGGCGCACCGCCGCTTCCTGAGCGCGCACCGCCGCCGGGTCATCGAGCCGGAAGCCGTGGCGCGGATGGCCGAGCCACAGTCCCATGACCACCTTCATGCCGAGTCGGTGTGCGGCGTCCAGCACCCACACGTCGGATTCGCGATACACCCGCACCACCTTCGCGCCGGCCAGAGCGAGCTTTTCCAGCTGCGCTTGGTCGCCTTCGAACGCGGCGCCCTGCCAGGCAACTGCTGTCGCCGCTGCCGGTGCGACTGCACACATCACGAGCGGCAACAGCAGGCAGCGGGCAATGCGGAGGAGCGAGTTCAAGATCGTGCCGGGCACAGGAAAGTCCTGGTGGGCCCGCCACGACATGCGGCGGATAACCGGTGAGAGACCTTGCGGCGTGCCGCGTTCCCGGGCGGTGCGCTCAGGCTTCGGTCAGCGTCATCAGGATGTCTGCATACCAGGCGCAATTCAGACCGAGCGCCTCGTCGAGCTTGCGGTCGCGCGTGCCGACATCGAGCCGGGCGGAATGCACGCCGAGCAACTGCCAGGGCAGATCGCCCTTGGCGACGCTGCCCGTCGGTGCGCGCATCACCACCGGTGCGCCGCTGGTGCCGCGGTGGGTGCGTGCATCGGTCAGAAAATAGCCTTCGCCCTGAAAGCGCAGACCGAAGGACGACGCGATGACTGCGTGGCGCACCACCGGCATGTGGTGCAGCGTGTCGTGAAAGCCGAGCGGGAAACCGACCACCAGCAGCAGGCTGCCCACCTCGATCTGTCGTGCATCGACCTCCAGATGGGCCGGCGTGAAGGCGCGATATACGGTTTTGGCCGGCAGCGCCGCGCGTTCGATCTCGATTACCGCCACGTCGATTTCGCCCGCCGTGTCCTGCCCCTGACGCCAGATGCTCTTGCCGCCGCGATACAGCGGAATCGAAAAGCCGGTGGATTCGGCCAGGTTGGCCGAGTCGGTGTGCAGTTCGATCTCGAGGCTGTCCGGAAAGTGCTTGCTCGGTTCATCGACCACCACGTGGCGGCTGGTGACCAGGAAAAGGCGTTTGTCGCGCTCGAAGAAAAAGCCGCTCGCGTTGGTCAGCACGCGCGAACCTTCGAGCGTGCATACGCGTGCGGCGGTCAGCAGTATGGGTTCTATCATCAAGGCAGGGACCAGTCAGTGTGCCGGGCGCCGGCAGGTGGCAGGGCGCGGGCAGGATGCGGAAAAGCGCGGGAAACCTTGGGGGCGGCGCGGGATCGTCATTGATCTCGCGCCGCCATGAATCATCATTGTGCCCCTCATTGCGGCCGTGGCGTGCCCGCGACGCGCAAGAAAGCGCTGCAGAAGGCATTGATTCAGGGCATAGTACAGGGCGGTGTAAATTGGCCGGCGGCGAATGTCGCGCGTCCAGGACATCGCCCGTTGTATCTGCATTCCGTTCCCACCGGATTTTCACCCTCTGGAACCGGCGTCCCCGCAAGGGCCGCGAGCTGCTTCGGCGGTCGCGGCAGGGACGTCCCAGGACACCAGCGCTCCGGGATTGCCCCGGGCTTCAGTCCGCAGAGCTTACCCGCCGGTCACCGCGCAGGCCCCGCATCCTTTCGACGCGGAAAAGCGCGGACGATCCGCCCCAACCTGTCTGTCGGGCAAGCGTGCCTGCAGACCACCGCTGATCAGCGCGCCATCGATCCGGCAGACCCCGGCCCCGGCGAGCGGTCCGCGTGCCCGCACCCTATTCAACCTGGAGATGTACCCATGGCCAAAGAAGAACTGATAGACATGAATGGCGTCGTGACCGAAGTGCTGCCGGATTCGCGCTTCCGCGTGACGCTGGAAAACGGTCACCAGATCATCGCCTACACCTCGGGCAAGATGCGCAAGCACCACATCCGCATCCTGGCCGGCGACAAGGTGTCGCTTGAACTGTCGCCCTACGACTTCAGCAAGGGCCGCATCACGTTCCGCGAAATCGAAGGTCGGGGCGGCCCCGCCCCCGCACCGCGCCGCCGGGTGCATTGATCAGCCGCTGACCGTCTGTCGCGGCCCGGCTGCCGGCAGGCTGGGCCCGGGGTGGCCCGGCATGGTCAGCCCGCTTCGCGTGCGGCGAGTCGTTTGGGTTTTGTGGGAGCGGCGGCCTCGCCTCGACACTCACGTCGCACTACGGCCATCGCCGCACGATGGCGGCGAGGCCGCCGCTCCCACAGGACGCCGTTACGACACGGCTGCTCCACATCGAAACGCCCTTGCTCAGCCGTGCGCTCCGCAGCGCCGGCAGTGTGATTCCCTCTTCTCGGGGTAAATTGCACGGTAGCGGCTGAAGGTTCAGCGGCCGCGCATTTTGCGTTTTCGTTCGTGCAGTTCCTGCGCCTCCAGCGACAGCGTCGCGGTCGGGCGGGCGAGCAGACGGGCGATGCCTATCGGGTCGCCGGTGAATTCGCACCAGCCGTAGGTACCGTCGTCAATGCGTACGAGCGCCTCGTCGATCGTGTGCAGATGCTTGCGTTCGCGGTCGCGTACGCGCAGTTCCAGTGAATGGTCCTCTTCCAGCGACGCACGGTCCGACGGATCGGGCGTGCGCTCGAACTCGTGCAGGTGCTGCGTCGTGTCGTGCGCCGACTGCAGCAGCGCGTCACGCTCGGCGCGCAGCCGCTGCCGGAAGAAGTCGAGTTGGCCGGCCGACATGTATTCGCTGTCGGGCGCAGCCAGCAGAGCCGCCTCTGCTTCGGACAACTCATCCGGGGAGAGAGGAAGGGTGGGGGCAATCGACATGGTCTGCCTCCTCGTTGTGGGGTCAGCATGAAAGGTGCGGCACGCCGGATCCGGCAGCGCCGCGGCGAAGCGCACAGGGCGACCGTCACGATACACGCCAAAGGCGAAGCTTGTGCGCTACGTATCCGGCGCACGATGGTATGTTCGCTGCCATGTCCCGATACCTGTCCTGTGCGCGCTCCGACGCTGCGCCGCAGCGCCCCGACTACCGCCCCCGCGCGCCGCGTGCGCCCGGCTACCTGATCGCGCCGCCGCTGGATTTCGACCGTACCGGCAAGTTCTACATGGGGCGCGAAATCTCCGACGTGATGGGCTGGCGGGCCGCCGACTGGCTCGAGCGACCGGAGAGGCTGGAGGAGGAACGCACCGACCTGCTTGTCGAGACGCTCGACCTGCGTTCCGGCATGGTGATTGCCGACATCGGCGCCGGCACCGGCTATCTGTCGCGGCTGATGTCGCCCGCCGTGAAGCCGCACGGGAAAATCATCGCAGTCGACGTGCAGGGCATGATGGTGCGCAGGATCGAGCGGCTGGCGCGCGAGAACGGCTTCGACAACATCGAGGCCGTGCGCTGCCGGGAGTACGACGCACAGCTGCCAGCGGCGGTGGTCGACATGGCGGTCATGCTCGACGTCTATCACGAGCTGTCCTTTCCGTTCGAAATGCTGGCCAGCATCGTGCGTGCCACGAAGCCGGGCGGGCAGGTCGTGTTCGTCGAATTCAAGGAAGAGGATCCCGACATTCCGATCAAGCCGCTGCACAAGATGAGCGAGGCGCGCGTGCGGCGCGAGGCTGCGGTGCACAGGCTGAAGTGGGAGCGCACGATCGACCATCTGCCCTGGCAGCATGTTGTCGTATTCCGCAGGCCGGGTTGAAATGGCTGTGGGCAGAGCGCCCGCAGGAGCGGTCTTTGCGGGAGCGGCGTCTTGTGGGAGTGGCGATCCACGGCTGGCCCTGCATGGCCAGCCGGCTCTGCGGGCGGCGAGCAGGGCTCGCCGAAACCCCCGCGCCGCCCTCGCCGCGATAGTGCCGTGACCATCGTTGTGCAGAGTGCGTATCGCGGCGGGGCCGCCGCTCCCACAACAATTCCCACGACTACGCTGCCGCGTCCTGCTCACCCGTTCTGTATAGTCTGCTCACCATCGCTTCAGACCTCGCACCTTGCTGAAACTTCTTCACACCGCCGACTGGCAGATCGGCAAGCTGTACGGCCAGTTCGAGCCTGATGACGCTGCATTGCTCGCTGAGGCGCGCTTCGCGGCCGTCGAGCGGCTGGCGCAGCTCGCCAGCGTGCAGGGCGTGCACATGGTGCTGGTGGCGGGCGATGTGTTCGATGCGCAGGGAGTCGCCGAGCGGACGATCCACCGGCTGTTCAACTGCCTGTGTGGCTACGCCGGCCCCTGGGTGATGATTCCGGGCAACCATGACGCTGCGCTGAGCGAATCGGTATGGACGCGTGCCGCGCGTCTGGGTGCCATCCCGCCCAATGTCTCCGTCTGCCTCGCACCGGGCGCCGTGCAGTTCGACGCCCTGCGCGTGGCCGTGCTGGCCGCACCGCTGACCCAGCGCATCACGCACAGCGACCTGACTTCGGCCTTTGCTGCCATTGACACCCCGGCAGGATTTCATCGTATCGGGCTGGCGCACGGTAGCGTGCAGGGCATTCTTGCCGACGGCATCGATTCGTCCAATCCGATCGCCGCCGGACGTGCCGCCGAGGCGCGACTCGACTATCTCGCTCTCGGCGACTGGCACGGCTGCCGGCAGATCGATGCACGCACCTGGTACAGCGGCACGCCGGAAACCGACCGCTTCCGCGCCAATGATTCCGGCCGGGCGCTGATCGTCGAGCTTGCTTCGCCCGGTGCCGAACCGGTCGTGACGCCGGTGGTGACCGGGCAGTACCGCTGGTTCGACGAGAGTGCGACGCTGCAGGTGGCCAGCGACATCGACGTGCTGCTCGCGCGGCTGGCCACTTTCGGTCATGCGGATGTCGTGCAGATCACGCTCGACGGCGAGACCGATCTGGCCGGTCACGCCCGTCTGCGCGATGCCCTCGCGCAGACGCAGGGGCGGGTGCGCAGCTTGACGGTCGATCTGTCTGCGCTGCGTATTGCACCGACCGAAGACGACATCGACGCGCTGGCCGCCGACGGCTATCTCGGCGACGTGATCGCCGAACTGCGCGCGCTGCAGGGCGACAGCGATGGCGACCGCGCCGGCACAGCCGAAGCGGCGCGCGATGCGCTGGTGCTGCTCGCCGGCCTGCTGCGTGACCGGCGCGCCGCCAGCGGGAACACCTCGTGAAGCTCACGCGCATCCGAATCGAACAGTTTCGGCAGTTCCGCCAGCCGTTGCAGATCGGCGAACTCAACCCCGGCCTCAACCTGTTCACCGGCCCGAATGAAGCCGGCAAGAGCACGGTGGTCGCAGCCATCCGCGCCGCCTTCTTCGAGCGTCACCGTTCGGGCAGCGTCGATGACCTGCGTCCGTGGGGCGACGCATCCGCCTCGCCTACGGTCGAACTCGAGTTCGAAACCGGCGGCGTTGTCTACCGCCTCGGCAAGAGCTTCCTGGTGCGCAAGCGCTGCACGCTGACCAGCGGCACACAGCAGTTCGACGGTGCCGACGCCGAAGACCGGCTGGCCGAACTGCTCGGTTTCCGCCACGCCGGTCGCGGCGCCAGCGCGGCTGAACACTGGGGCATCCCCGGCCTGTTGTGGATACAGCAGGGCACGGCGCACGACATCCGCGAGCCGGTTGCGCATGCCACCGATCACCTGCGTACCGCGCTGAACGCCTCACTGGGCGAAGTGGCCAGCAGCGGCGGCGACGCGGTGACCGACCAGGTCGAGGCGCTGCGCAATGAACTGCTGACGCCAGCCAACGCCACGCCGCGCGGTTCGTACAAGGAGGCGATCGAAACCGAAGCCGACCTTGCCGCAGAGATTGCCGCGCTGGACGCCGATATCGCCGCCTACCGCAACAAGGTGGACCGGCTCGCCACGCTGCGCCGCGAACACGAGGCCGACGACGCGCAAAAGCCCTGGCTTGCGCTGCGCGCTCAGGAACAGGCGGCGCGCCGCAAGTTCGACGAGGCACAGGCGCTGGGTGCGCGACTGGGCGAAGCAAAGCAGCGCGCACGTCGCATCGGCGATACGCTGGTGCTGCTGCACAGCCAGCTCGAACGCTACGGCTTGGAGCAACGTGAAGTCGAACAGCGCCGTACGGCACTGATTGCCGCAGAAGGCAGGCTGACCGAGGTACAGGCCACAGTGCAGCCGTGGCAGCGGCGCAGTACCGAGGCGGCGACGCGCCATGACGGCGCCCGACATACGCTCAACCGCGCCCGCCAGCGCGACACCCGGCTCACGTTGTCACGCCAGCTCGACGAACTGTCGCGCCGGCGCGACGCCGCCCGGACTTCCCTGTTGCAGGCCGAGACCGAAGCCGGCCGCCTGCGCAGCGCGCGTCAGCAGATGGCGGCCACCGAACTGCGCAGCGCCGACCTGGCCACCCTGCGCGCCCAGCAGCAGGACATCCGCGCGCTGCGCCTGCGGCAGGAGGCTGCCGCGACCCGCCTGCATTTCACGCTCGACGATGGCCGGGTCATCCGGATCGGTGAAGAAAGCCTGACCGGTGATGGCGAGCGCCTGCTGACCGACGCGACCGCGGTGACGCTGCCCGGCCTGGGCCGGCTCGACATCACGCCAGGCGGCGCCGATCTGGCCGATCTGGGCCGCCAGGAAGCCGCGTTGCTCGACCGTCACGCAGCGCTGCTGGCCCGCCTCGGCGTCGAGTCGCTCGATGCGGCCGAAGCACGTCTGCACTTATGTTTTCAACATCAATCGGATGCACAGACTGCCGAGGCCGCGCTCAAGGCGCGCGCGCCGCAGGGTGTGGACGCGTTGCGCGGCGAATTGGCAATGCTCGAAGGCCGACTGACCGAAGCTGCGCAGTCGCTGGCGCGGCTGGCCGGGGAACCCGACGACGATTTGGCCCTGCCGTCGATCAACGAGGCCGAGTCGCAGGAAGAGGCCGCGCGCGCCTCGGCGGCCGATGCGGCGAAACAGCTGGCGGCCGCCGACATCGCCGCCGCCAACGCGCAGAGCGCGGTCGATGCCGCACGGCGCGAACTGTGCGGTGCGCAGGCCATCCTCGACGCGCCCGAGCGCGCCGCACGACTGGCCGCCGCGCAGCGCGCGCTGAACGAAGCGCTTGCCGGGCAGGTGGCCGCCAATGCCGACATCGAAGCGCTGACCGCCCAGTGCCGTGACGCGCGCCCGGACATCCTTGAGCAGGACATCAGACGGTTCGGCGGCAGCGCCGACCAGCTGGAGCGGGCTTCGAGCCTGCGCCGCGATGAACTGACCCGGCTGGAGGTGGAACTGCAGACAGCCGGCGCACAGGGGCTGGACGAGCGGCGCGCCGAACGAGCGCGTGACCATGCGCGGGCAGTGCGTCGCACCACCGAACTGCGCCGCCGCGCCAGCGCGCTCGACCATTTGCTGACATTGCTGAAAAGTCATCGCAGCGCACTGACCCGTCGCCTGCAGGCGCCGCTGCAGAAGCACCTCGATCGCTATCTGCAGCTGCTGTTTCCATACGCGAACCTCGACATCGACGACCAGCTGGTTCCCGGTGCGATGACGCGCACCGGCACCACCGGTGCGGAAAGCGGCCGGTTCGAGGAATTCAGCTTCGGCGCGCGCGAACAGATGGGCGTCATCAGCCGGCTTGCCTACGCGGACCTGCTGCGCGAAGCCGGTCGTCCGACGCTGATCATTCTCGACGATGCGCTGGTACACAGCGACGATGAACGGCTGGCCCGCATGAAACGCGTGTTGTTCGACGCCGCCACCCGGCACCAGATCCTGCTGTTCTCCTGCCACCCCGAGAGCTGGCGTGACATGGGCGTGGCTGCCCGGTCGCTCGAAGCACTGAAAGCGGCGTGACCGGAGTGGCCTGCGGGCGGCGAGGATGACGCGCTGCAATCGTCGCCGGCTGCACTTGCGGGGATCTGCCGACGGTTCAGGGACGAGCGTCCGAACGTGTTGTCCGGGCGCCATCTGCCAGTAAATCGGATGATGGACGTTCGCTTTTTTGCATCTGATCCCGGCGGCAGCTTATGCTTCGATTTTGTGCGGTGCGATTTTCGCCTGCCTGGCCATTACCGGAAAGAACCATCCCATGAGCGCTGTCCACCCCACGCGTGGCGATGAGCCGATGCTGGACCCGCTGCAGCCGCGGCTCTACAACGTTGTCTACTGCAGTCGCTCCGCACCCGGCGTCGATGCAGCGGATGTCGAACGCATCATTGCGTCATCGCGGCGGCGCAATCCCGCGGTCGGCATCACCGGCCTGCTGGTGTTCGGCAGCGGCGTGTTCTTCCAGTGGCTTGAAGGCCCGCGTGACAGCGTGACCGCGCTGATGGCGACATTGAAGTCCGATCCCCGGCACGACACCGTGGTCGAGCTGAGCGCGAACGAAGAAGTGCGCGAGCGGCTGTTTCCCGAGTGGGACATGGAATTCGTCGAAAGCACCGATATTCGCGAAGTACTGCTCGACGCGCTCGAAGACGCCGATGACCCGAAGAACATCGAGGCTCTGGGTATCCTGCTGGAACATATCGATGCCGGTGAGCTGGACGCGCAGTGAGCAAGCTTCCACGATTCAAGCACCGGTCATCTTTCAGGTAGTCGCCTTGGCGCCATGAATTGCCTGTCGCGCCCCCTTTTCATCGTGGTGTGGTCGGGCCTGTTGTTCAGCGTGCCAGCGCGGACGCAGGGGCTCGCTCCGGCCGATGTCATGGCCGAGCCGATCCGGTTGCCGGAGATCCGCAGCGTGTTGCGCTACGAATCTTCACCCGATTCATTGCCCGAGGTACCGGATACGCTGGATCCGGCAAAGCTGAATCAGTGTGTCGGCTGGCGCCGCATCATCGAAGCCGAGCGCAAGGTACTTGCCGCCCATGCCGGCGGTCAGACCGAGCAATCCGCCTCTCTCAAACCCGACATCGACGCGCTCGCACGGCAGCGCGAGGCCGTCGACGCCCTCGAAGCGGTCTCCGTTGGCGAGGCCGGGCGCGTGAGCCGCCATGCCGCACTGATCGACGAGCGCCACGCGGCCCTCAAGGCGGCGTTGACGGCGCCACCCGCCAATGGAAAGGAGGCCGCTGCGCGCAAGCACTCGGTGGATGCCTTCAATGCCGAGGTGAAACGCCACAACGAATCGATTGCCGCGCATAACCGCGGTCAGGAGGCGCTCCGGCAGGCGATTTCGCAGTACAACGCGACGGTCGCTGCGCTTCGCGCACGTGTCGATGCGGTCGAAACGCGCCACGTGGAGTACGACCAGCGCGTCGAAGCGCACAACCGGATGATCGAGGGCTACACCCGGGACTGCGTCGGGCAGCGTCGGCTGCTGCGCTGATCCCGCTGCAGACGCGGCCTCAGGGTGCGGCCTCAGGTGCCGCCAGCCCGCTGCCGATCCGTGACATCACATGCAGCGTTGCCTGATCCAGCACGCCGGGCGCGAGGTCGAGCTGGCCGATGCAATTGCCGGTCATCACCCCGGCCAGCCCATGCATCGCCGACCAGATGTACAGCGCATCGAGATCGACCAGCGCCTGCTGTTGTGGCGCGTCGCCATGCACGCGTCGCAGCACCCGGCGCAGGATGTCGAAGGCGTGTGCGGCGTCGCGCACCAGATCGGGGTGTGCGGCAGATGCCGGCCACGGCGTGCTGAACATCAACCGGTATTCCAGCGGGTGGCGGTGCGCGTAATCGAGGTAGCGCCTGCCGAGCGCGCCGAGGTCGTCCCTGGGATCGTCGAACTGCCCCCGCGCGTCGAGGTGGGCGGCGAAGC
>NZ_JAUYRO010000037.1 GCF_030696805.1 Methyloversatilis sp.
CAGCAATGGGGCGGGGGGCCAATCTACGAACGAGGTCAGCCAAAGGCTGCCTCAAGGAGCGGACGGCCTCCCCGGTGATCAATCTCTGTGCAGCCATTCGGCTACAGGATTAAACATACAAGGAGCGGACCCTGTCCGCGAGACGCGCGTTATTCCCGCGCCGTCACGTGTTCGAAGACCTGGATCGCCTGCGGGGCAGGCTCCTACGAAAACCGCGACGGCTTGCCCTTCGTAGGAGCGGACCCTGTCCGCGATACGGACGTGAATCACGCGACATCGCATGATCGAAGACCGCATCGCCTGCGGGGCAGGCTCCTACGAAAACCGCGACGGTGTTGCCGTTCGTAGGAGCGGACCCTGTCCGCGAGACGCGCGTTATTCCCGCGCCGTCACGTGTTCGAAGACCTGGATCGCCTGCGGGGCAGGCTCCTACGAAAACCGCGACGGTGTTTGTCTTTCGCAGAGCGGACGCTGTCCGCGATGCGGTCGCTGACGAACGCTGACGCGAATTCCGTCTCTGGAATGCGCGTCAGTTTCCGGGCGGATCGACCGGTTCGTTCAGCACCAGCCAGTACAGGCCGAGCTGGCCGACGGCGTAGATGAACTTTTCGAAATCGACCGGTTTGCGGATGTAGCTGTTGGCGCCGAGCTGGTAGGCCTCGTAGATGTCCTGCTGCTCGCGCGAGGTGGTCAGGATGACGACCGGGAGCAGGTTGGTGCGGGCGTCGGCGCGCACGCGGCGCAGCACTTCGAGACCGTCGACGCGGGGCAGCTTCAGGTCGAGCAACACGACTGCCGGTGCCACGGAAAGGTCGCGGCCGGCGTGACCGCCGGTCCCGAACAGATAGTCGAGCGCCTCGACTCCGTCGCGCGCCACGATGACTTCGTTGGCGATGCGGTTCTTGTTGAACGCTCGCAGCGTCAGCGCTTCATCGTCGGGATTGTCTTCAACCAGCAGTATCGGGCGTTCGCTTGCCATAAGAACCTGTCCAAGGTCATCCGTTTCCGGTCGGAACGGACTCGAGCGTGAAATAAAAGCATGCCCCGCGTTCGACTTCGGCTTCAGCCCATATCCGTCCGCCGTGCCGATGGACGACACGATGCACGATCGCAAGCCCGATCCCGCTGCCGGTGAAGTCGCCGACCGAATGCAGACGCTGGAACGGTCCGAACAGCTTCGATGCGTATCGCATGTCGAATCCTGCGCCGTCGTCTTTCACAAAATACACGAGCTCCCGATCGCGTTGCAAGCAACCGACTTCGATGCGTGCAGCCTCGTGACGACCGGTGAATTTCCATGCGTTACGCAATAAATTATCCAATGCGATACGCAGCAGATTCGCATCAGCATACACGCGCATCGACGGCTGGATGAGGAATTCTGCCCGCCGCTGAGGTTCGCCGCGCATCAGCTCTGCTGCAATGTCGCGCACCAGTGCACTGACGTCGACGCTCTGCCGGTTCATTTCATTGCGGGTGATGCGTGCCAGACCGAGCAGGTCGTCGATCAGCCGATGCATGCGCTGGGTGGCGGCGCGGATGCGCTGCAGATAGTCGCGGCCGCGGTCGTCGAGTTTCTCCGCGTAGTCTTCCTCGATCATGCGCGAAAAGCCGTCGATGCCCCGCAAAGGTGCGGCCAGATCGTGCGAGATCGAATAGCTGAAGCTTTCGAGCTCTCGCATGGCGGTCAGCAGTTCTGCCGTGCGTTCGCGCACCCGGGTTTCCAGGCGCTGGTTCAGCGCGACGACGCTGCGTTCGGCTTCTTTCTGCGCGCGGATGTCGAGTCCGGTGCCGAGCAGGTGCGGCGAACCGTCGAGGTCGATGCGGTACAGGCTGAAGGCGTGGGCGCGCGCTTCGCCGTCGGCCGCCAGCAGGTCGGCTTCGAAACTGGCGTCGCGCTGGATCAATGCCCGGCGCGCCTGGCGTTTCAACAGGCGGTGGCTTTCCGGCGGAAACAGATCAAGCGTTGCCTTGCCGAGCAGATTGGCCGCCGAAAGGCCGGTGATGGCCTGCAGGTTTTCGTTCCATCGGCGCAGCGTGCCCGTTGCGTCGAGCAGGAAGAAGGCGCCGGGCATGCTGCGCACCAGCGCAGCCGAGAAGTTCTCTTCACGCCGCGCCGTATCAAGGGCACGCCGACGGGCCGTGTCGTCGGAAAAGATCCAGATCGTTTCGCCACCGGCCTGGACATCGTGGTCGAGCTGCCGCACTGAAATATAGGCATGCAACGCGCTGCCGTCGTTGCGGCACAGGACGGATTCCTGGGCGTGCGGTGCCGGCGCACTGGACGCGGCGCCGTGCAACAGGGCGTCGAGATCATCTTCTTCGTGGAAGAAGCGGCCGACTGTTTCGCCGATCAGTTCATCGCGCCGGAAGCCGAAAATCTCTTCGCAGCGGCGGTTGCAGTCTGCGATGCGGCCGTTGCGCGCGTAGACGATGGCGACCGGTACGTCGTCGAGCAGCGCCTGCTTTTCGGCCGCCAGTGCGCGCGTGGCCTGTTCCGCACGCTTGCGTTCGGTGATGTCGGTGATCGACCCGGAGAAGCGCAGCACCCTTCCCTTGTCGCTGCGCGTCGCCAGGCCGCGGTCACGCACCCAAAGGTAATGACCTGCTTCGTGCCGCATGCGGTATTCGATGTCGAACGCCTCGCGCCGCAGGAAGTGCTCGTCGATCGCATGTTCGAGCCGCGACAGATCATCCGGATGCACCCGCTCCAGCAGCTGTTCGTGGGTCTGTGGCTGCAGCGACTGCTGCATGCCGAGCAGCTCGCTCAACCGCGGCGACAGGAAATAGCGGCCGGCTCCGATGTCCCAGTCCCATGCGCCGTCGAATGAACCGCGCACCGCGTGGAACAGTCGTGCCTCGCTTTCGCGCAGCGAATCGAGGGTCATCCGCTCGCGCGTCACGTCTTCGAGTGTGCCGGACAGGCATACCGCCTTGCCTGTCGTGTCGTGGCTGGCTACCGCGCGCAGTCGGAACCAGCGGTAGGTGCCGTCGCGGGCGCGCACGCGGATCTGGTCATCGCTGCGTTCGATCTCGCGCGCAACGAGACGCTCTCGCGCCCGGCGAACGGTGGTCGCATCGTCGGGATGCGTTGCGGCGGTCCAGTTGAATTGCCGGCCGAAGCCATCGTCCGCGTCGTAGCCGAGGAGCGATGGAAAGCGATCGCTGTACCAGATGTCGCCGGTGTCGAGCTGCCACTCCCATTCCGCTTCGTCGTGCGACAGCGCGAGTCGCTCAAGCCGAGCCAGTTGCGCGGCCAGGCGGTCGTGCTCCCGTTCCAGCACCTGGCCTGCTGCCACCAGCGCCGCATCAAGCGGCGCCAGTGCGTCGTCGGGCGATAGCGTTGCGGCGCCCCGCGGCGTGCCGGCGGCCAGCGCCCGCGTCGCCCCGGTCAAGGCATTCACCGAGCGCGCCAGCCTGCGCTCCATCAGCAGGCGCGCCCCCTGCGTGACAAGAAGACACAGCGCCCCCAGTGCAAGCGCGGCCAGCAGGAGGGCGAGCAGCGGCGAGTGGGCGCCGGTGCGCTGCGCGCCGATCGACAGCCAGCCGAGCTGTACTGTTTTGTGCCGCAGCGGCCCGTCGGCCCGGATCAGCGCACCCTCGTCGGCGGAACCCGGATTGCCGATGCGCAGGAGGATGCCGCCTTGATCATCGCTGATGGTCGCGTCGGTGATGACATCGCGTTCGACTGGATCGCGCAGCAGCTGCTCGATCTCGCCGAGGCGCTGCACCGCCAGCAGTCGGGCGATTTCCGGTGCGAGTTCATCGTGCAGCGCGCCGACATCGCCGCGAGACGACAGTGCGGCCAGCCCGAGCGCCAGCAGCAGGACAAAACCTGCCAGCGCGACCAGACGCCACAGCGCGCCGGGCGTGCGGCCTGGCGGCTTGACGGTAGGCGTCGGCAGATCGGTCATCAGCCGAGATCTTCAGCCCGCAGCAGGAACACCGGTGCGCTGGCCGATGGCGTGTCGAGCCAGACCAGCGGCAGGTCTGGCAGCGCCCGTTCGGTTTCAGCCTGGTTGTGACCGACCTCGACCAGCAGCAGGCCGCCCGGATTCAGGTGCGCACGCGCGTCGGCGACGATGCGGCGCACGATGTCCATGCCGTCTGCCCCGGCGCCGAGCGCCATCGCGGGTTCCCGCCGGAATTCTTCGGGCAGCGCGGCCATCGCGTCGTCGGTCACGTAAGGTGGGTTCGAAAGGATGAGGTCGTATCTCCGCCCCTTGAGCGGCGCGAAAAGGTCGCCGTGCAGCAGTTCGAGCCGGTCGGTCAGTCCGTGGTCTGCGACATTCTGCGCCGCGATTTCGAGCGCGTCCGCCGACAGATCAACGGCATCGACCTGCGCCTCCGGGAAGTAATGCGCCGCGGCGATGGCCAGGCAGCCTGAGCCGGTGCACAGGTCGAGTACATGGGCGGGGCCTTCGGCCATGTCGTCCAGCCAGGGCTCGAAGCCGTCCTGCATCAGTTCGAAGATGTGCGAACGCGGAATGATGACCCGCGGGTCGACCTTGAAGCGCAACGGGCCGAGCCACGCTTCGCCGGTGATGTAGGCGGCCGGCTCGCGGTCGGTGACGCGGCGGTCGAGCACCTGCGCGATCGCCCGGCATTCGGCCCCGCTCAGATGCGCGTCGAGAAAGGGTTCCAGCCGGTCGAGCGGCAGATGAAGCGTGTGCAGCACGAGGTAGGCGGCTTCGTCATAAGCATCGACAAAGCCCTGGCCGAAGGCGACGTCGGCCGCGCGCATGCGGCTGACCGCGTAGCGCAGCCAGTCGCGCACGGTGTTCAATTCGGGGGGGGCGGTGACAGTCATGGCAGGTTTCGTTGACCGATCAGTCGGTCGAGCAGGGTGAGATGGATGCGTGACAGCGGTTCGAGGTCAGCCACCGCAACGGCTTCATTCAGTTTGTGGATGGTCGCATTGCAGGGGCCGATTTCAAGCACCTGCGAGCAGATATCGGCGATGAATCGTCCGTCCGATGTGCCGCCGGTGGTCGACAGTGTCGCCTCGACACCGGTGACATCGCGGATGGCGGCCAGCGCGGTCTCGACCAGGGTGCCGGCTGGCGTCAGATAAGGCAGGCCGGCCAGCGTCCAGACCAGGGTGTAATCCTTCAGGTGGCGGTCGAGCACTTCGGTGAGCCGCGCCTGCAGCGACGCCGGCGTGCTGGCGGTCGAGAAACGGAAGTTGAAGCGCGCTTCCAGCGTGCCGGGAATCATGTTGCCCGCGCCGGTACCGGCGCCGATGTTCGATATCTGCCAACTGGTTGGCGGAAAGTACGCGTTGCCGTCGTCCCAGCGCATGGCCGCCAGTTCAGCCAGTGCCGGTCCGAATTCGTGGATCGGATTGCGCGCCAGCTGCGGGTAGGCGATGTGGCCCTGCACGCCGCGCACCGTCAGCACGCCCGACAGCGAGCCGCGGCGGCCGTTCTTCACCATGTCGCCCAGCCGGTCGACCGAGGTCGGCTCGCCGACCACGCACCAGTCGAGTCGCTCACCGCGGGCTGCCAGTGTGCGCACGACATGCGCCGACCCGTGCAGCGCTTCGCCTTCTTCGTCCGATGTGAGCAGGAAGGCGATCGAGCCGGCATGCTGCGGGTGTCGGGCGACGAAGCTTTCCGTCGCGGTCACGAACGCTGCCAGAGAGGCTTTCATGTCGGCGGCGCCGCGCCCGATCAGCAGACCGTCGCGCACAACCGGCTCGAACGGATCGCTGTGCCACTCATCGAGCGGGCCGGTCGGCACGACATCGGTGTGGCCCGCGAAGCAAAACACCGGCGCCTCCGTGCCGCGGCGCGCCCACAGATTGGAAACGCCGCCCACGTCCATGCGTTCGAGCCGGAACCCCATGGCGGCAAGCCGCGCACCGATCAGGTCAAGGCAGCCTGCGTCATCCGGCGTGATGGACGGCCGGGCGATCAGCTGCTTCGCGAGCGCGAGCGTATCGGCGGCGAGCGCAGCGACGAGTGCGGCAACTTCAGTCATCGGCGACGCCCGGGGTGGCCGGCCGCCGTGGCCGCTTATCGGCCGCCATCTTCCAGATTGAGCGAGAACTCGGCGAACGAGGCCCCGCCCGGCACCGTGGTTTCCAGATCGGGTTCGTCCGCTTTCGGTGCGTCGCTCCTGGGGGTCTCGCTCACGCCGAACTGCGAATTGTTGATCAGCCACGACAGGTTGGTGGGCGAGTCTGAATTCGACAGCGCTTCGTCGAGCGTGATCTCGCCTTCGCGGTACAGCCGGAACAGGTCCTGCTCGAATGTTTGCGAACCGGGCGCCATGCTGCGTTCCATCGCCTCCTTCACGCTGTTGACCTCACCGCGGTCGATCAGCTCCGAAATGTGGCGCGTGTTGAGCAGGATTTCCACCGCCGGCATGCGCCGGCCGTCCGGCTTGCGCACCAGCCGCTGCGACACGATGGCCTTCAATGTGACCGCCAGATCCAGGAACAGCAACTGCCGACTTTCCAGCGGAAAGAAATTGACGATGCGGTTGAGCGCGTGATGCGCGTTGTTGGCGTGCAGCGTGGCCAGGCACAGGTGGCCGGTCTGGGCGTAGGCGAGGGCGGCCTGCATCGTTTCCAGATCGCGGATTTCGCCGATCAGGATGCAGTCTGGCGCCTGGCGCATGGCGTTCTTCAGCGCCGGTGCCCAGCCTTCGGTGTCCATGCCGATCTCGCGCTGGTTGACGATCGACTTCTTGTGCTTGAACAGGTATTCGATCGGGTCTTCGACCGTCAGGATATGGCCTGACTTGTGCTGGTTGCGATGATCGATCATCGCCGCCATGGTGGTCGACTTGCCGGAGCCGGTCGAACCGACCACCAGCACCAGGCCGCGCTTTTCCATGATGACTTCGGACAGCACCGGCGGCAGGCCGAGTGTGTCGAGTGGCGGAATGTCGCCCAGGATGTAGCGCACCACCATCGCGATGCTGCCGCGCTGCCAGAACATGTTGACCCGGAAGTTGCCGAGGTCGCGCCGGCCGAAAGACAGGTTGAGTTCGCGTGTTTTCTCGAAACGCGTCTGCTGCTCTTCGGTGAGCATTTCGTACGCCATGCGCTGGATGGTTTCCGGATCCATCACGCGCTGGTTGATCGGCACCGTCGTGCCCTGGATCTTGATCGCGATCGGCGCGCCGGCCGACACGAAGATGTCGGAGGCATTCTTGTCCGCCATCACTTGAAACAGCTTGTCCAGGATCATGTCGTCTCCGCGTGCGGCCGATCGGCCGCGGTGTCAAAGCCCAGCCATATTCTGGCGCGCTTCACGTTGTCATGCACACTCCACAGCCGATGTACCTGCACCCCGACTCTTTCCCGAGGTGCGACCCTCACCCCCAACCCCTCTCCCGCTGATGCTGCCCTCACCCCCAACCCCTCTCCCGCTGATGCGGGAGAGGGGGGTGGAGGCGCGGGGGTTGTTTCCCTCTCCCGCATCAGCGGGAGAGGGTGGCGCGCAGCGCCGGGTGAGGGTCACGCGGTCAAGACGAGCGGCACCGCCAGTCAGGCGCGCAACAATTCGTTGATGCTGGTCTTGGCGCGCGTCTGCGCATCGACGCGCTTGACGATGACGGCGCAATACAGGCTGTACTTGCCGTCGCTCGACGGCAGGTTGCCGCTGACCACCACCGAGCCTTCGGGCACGCGGCCGTACGTCACCTCGCCGGTCGCGCGGTCGTAGATCTTGGTGCTCTGGCCGATGTAGACGCCCATCGAAATGACGCTGTTGTCTTCGACGATGACGCCTTCGACCACTTCCGAGCGGGCGCCGATGAAGCAGTTGTCGCCGATGATGGTCGGGTTGGCCTGCACCGGCTCCAGCACGCCACCGATGCCCACGCCGCCCGACAGGTGCACGTTCTTGCCGATCTGCGCGCACGAACCGACCGTGGCCCAGGTGTCGACCATGGTGCCTTCGCCGACATACGCGCCGATGTTCACGTACGAAGGCATCAGCACGACATTCTTCGAAATGAAGGCGCCGCGGCGCACGCTGGCCGGCGGCACCACGCGAAAGCCACCGGCGCGGAAGGCCGCTTCGTCGAAGCCGGCGAACTTCATCGGCACCTTGTCGTAATAGCGGGTTTCGCCGCCTTCGCTGACCGTGTTGTCCTGCAGGCGGAAGGACAGCAGCACCGCCTTCTTGATCCACTGGTGGGTCACCCAGTCGCCGTCGATGCGCTCGGCGACGCGCAGCGCACCGCTGTCGAGCTGCGAAAGAACGAATTCAACCGCTTCGCACAGCTCGGCCGGTGCATTGCCGGGCGAGTACTGGGTGCGGTTTTCAAAGGCGGTTTCGATGATCTGTTGAGCTGCCTGCATATCGGGTGTCCCGTAATAAATCGTTGAAATGGAAGAAAAATTATACCGAATGAGTGGCCGGAACAGTCGGGCCGGCGCTCAGAGCGCGTGGCAGAACTGCACGATGCGCTCGGCCGCTTCGATGCACTGGCTGCCCGGTGCAACCAGGGCGATGCGGACGAAGCCGGCGCCCGGATTGACGCCGCCGGCGCTGCGCGCCAGATAGCTGCCGGGCAAAACAGCCACATTATATTCGGCGAGCAGCCGGCGGGCGAACACGGTGTCGTCCAGGGCGGCCGGCGTGCGCGCCCACAGGTAGAAACTCGCATCCGGCAGCGGCGCATGCATGACCGACGCGATGCGTGGCTGCACCGCGTGGAATTTAGCGCGGTACTGATCGCGGTTGTCGCGCACGTGCGCCTCGTCTGACCATGCGGCGACGCTGGCCGCCTGCACCGCCAGCCCCATCGCGCTGCCGTGATAGGTGCGATACAGCAGGAAGCGCTTGATCAGCCGCGCATCGCCGGCTACGAAACCGCTGCGCAGTCCGGGCACGTTGGAGCGCTTCGACAGGCTGGAGAACACCACCAGCCGCTCGAAACCGGTGCGCCCGAGTGCGTGCGCCGCCTGCAGGCCGCCGAGCGGCGGGGCGTCTTCGTCGAAATAGATTTCCGAATAGCACTCGTCCGACGCGATGACGAAACCGTGGCGGTCGGCCAGCTCGAACAGCGTGCGCCATTCGTCCAGCGTCATCACCTTGCCGCACGGGTTGGCCGGCGAGCACACGTAGATCAGCTGCACGCCTTTCCACCCGGCGTCCGGGATGCGGTCGAAATTGCAGGCGAAGTCATCCTCCGGCAACTGGTTGTAGAAGCGGATCTGCGCGCCGGCCAGCAAGGCCGCGCCTTCGTAGATCTGATAGAAGGGGTTGGGCGACAGCACCGCCGCGTCCGGCCGGCTGGCGTCGATCACGCTCTGCGCGAACGAAAACAGCGCCTCGCGCGAGCCATTCACCGGCAGCACCTGGGTCGCCGCGCTCACCGCCGGCAAACCATAGCGGCGCTTGATCCAGCCCGCGATACACTCGCGCAGCCCATCCAGCCCGGCGGTCGTCGGATAGACCGACAGGCCGTCCAGCGCGCCGGTCAGTGCATCCTTGATCAGCTGCGGCGTGGCATGCTGCGGCTCGCCGATCGACAGGCGCACCAGCGGCAGATGCGCCGGGCCGCTGATGCCGGCAGTCAATTCCTTCAGTCTTTCAAAGGGATAGGGCTGGAGCAGCGCCAGGTGCGGCGTGACGGGCAGGGTGTCGTTCGGCATGTCAGTCAGGGTGATGAATCACAGTTGCGGGTCTTTCGGACGCAGCGGGGTCAGTCATCGAATCCGGCTTTGTCCACACCGTGGGTTTTGGCCCACACCATATAAGTATACGTAGACATGCTCGCTTCCCGCGTGCCGCGTTCGCGGCGCCTTCCTTCCGCTGCCCTGCTGTGCGGCGGCGTCGTCTGGGGGCTCATCTGGTATCCCTACCGCGTCATCGAGGCGGCCGGCATGGGTGGCGTCACGGCGACCTTCATCACGTACGCCATCGCCTTCCTTCTCGGGCTGATTCCGCTGTGGCCGGTGCTGCGCAGGACGCGCCCCAGCCTGTGGCTGGTCGCGCTCGCGCTGGCCGCAGCCGGCACCAACCTCGGTTACGTGCTCGGCGCGCTCGACGGCGAGGTGATGCGCGTGCTGCTGCTGTTCTACCTGTCGCCGCTATGGACGGTGCTGCTGTCGCGCCTGCTGCTCGGCGAACGCCTGAGCCGCGTCGGCGCCGGCGTGATCGCGCTGTCGCTGGCTGGCGCCGTCGTCATGCTGTGGCGACCCGAACTGGGCCTGCCCTGGCCGCAGGGCTCGGCCGAATGGATGGGGCTGGGCGCCGGCATCTGCTTTGCCGGCGTGAACGTGATGGTGCGGCGCACCGCCCACATCGCCATCGAACAGAAGGTGATGGCCGTGTTCCTCGGCGTCATCGCCGTCGCCCCGTTCGCCGCCTGGCTGCGCGGCGAGTCGCCGCTGAGCGAGATCGCCGCCATCAGCCCGGAAACCTGGGCCGTGCTCATCATCCTCGGCGGCGTGCTGGTGGTGGTGAATCTGGTCGTGCAGTACGGCATCACCTTCGTAGCCGCCAACGCCGCCATCGCGCTGTTCCTGTTCGAACTGGTCGTCGCCGCCCTGTCGTCGTGGTGGCTGGCGGGCGAGGCGATGGGCGTGAAGGAGTGGGTCGGTGGCGCGATGATCATCGCGGCCAGTCTGTTTTCAGGGCATCTGGAGCCGGCGCAGACAGACCGCGAGCCGGAGAGCAAGGCTGCGTCCCCGACGTAGTTCGATGCACTCTTCGATGCATTCGGGTTGGGTCGGTGAGTCGCTGGTCAGGGCGCAACGACTTCGAGCCGTGCGAAGTGATTCCGGTAGGGCTTCGGGTCGCGGGTCAGCACGCGCAGATTGGATACTGCGGCATGGGCGCCAATGAAGAAGTCGGGCAGCGGTGTGTCTCTGGCGCCGCCACGGCGCCGATACAGTGCATAGGCAGCGGCTGCGAGGGAGGATGCGGCCCACGGCAAGGGTGTCCGCGAGGTGTCATAGATATCCAGCATTGCATCCAGCGCGCCAATGTCCGGATCGGGAATCAGCAGTTCGGTGTAGATGACGATGTTCACGTGCAGGGGGAATCGCTCGCTGCAGCGCTGCAATTGCTCCACCGCCCACTCATGCCAGGGGCTGGCATCGTCTATGCAGTCCACCCAGACATTCGTATCGACGAGCACGCCGGCCGAACCGTCATAGCTGGAAAGGCTGGGGAGTACCACTATGCGGCGCCGTCGGTGGGATCGTCGCCCCGGATGAAACGCATGATTTCGTCGGCGCCCATCGGTCTGAATTCAGCACCCATACTGCCGCGTACCCGTGCAGCGGCGGCCTTGAGCTGATCGCGGCGGTCTTCCTTGACGCGCGTACCGACAAGGGAAATGACGATCTTGCTGCCTTCAAGGCTGAACGTCACCTCGCTGCCCGGCGCAACGCCTGCAGCGTCGCGTATGTGCTTGGGGATGGTGACCTGTCCTTTTTCGGTGACGAGCATCGCATTCTCACGAGTAGGAATTGGAAGTAAGAATTTTACCCGCAAGGGCTGGCGAACAACACAGGGTGCTGTCTTCGCCACTGAACACGGGAAATCGACTTCTGCAAGCACCCTGAAACTCATCGCACTGACCTTGCGCGCGCTGCTCCCAAGAAGTGCCACCCGACGGCTGCGCCCGTCCGGACGCTTGCACAGATTGAGGCAGCGAGGCGCTCATCCCGCCGCCTCAATCTGTGCAGGGAGTTATTGCCAGCTGCTTGCCAATACGGGCTGGAGCGCACTGACTTGAGCAGCCGACAGGGCAGTCTGCCCCAGCGGAGGCGGCGTCATTGCTGCCATGGCATCGACCAGCGCCTGCACCTGCGTATCGACGAGGATCTTGTCGCTGGCGGCCACCTGTTCGACGTGCCACTGGTTGCCTACATACCAGTTGGAAACGGTGATCTTGTCTGTCGTGCCGATGACGCTGACTTCAAGGTTGTTGCCAACTCTCTTCAACCAGAGTTGATCGTACGCAACGGTGGAGTCGAAGCTCATGACATCCTGGTTGCCGACTGTAGTATCTGACTCCCAGACAGAATCCTGGCCATGACCTCGCGAGAACAGATACGTGTCGTTGCCTGCGCCACCATCCAGAAGGTCATTGCCCAGGCCTCCGATCAAGGTGTCTGCCCCGGCACCACCTCGCAGCGAATCCGTGCTGCCGCCCCCGTTCAGAATGTTGTTGCCAGCGTTGCCAATGATCAGGTTGGCCAGATCGTTGCCGGTTCCGGCGATCGCCGAACCGGTGAGCACGAGGTTCTCCACGTTCCCGGCGAGCGTATGGCTGACGCTGCTCTTGACCGTGTCCAGGCCCTGGCCGGACAGTTCCACGACGGAGTCCGAGGCATTGTCGACGTAGTACATATCGTCGCCGGTGCCTCCGATCAGCGTGTCCGCACCCGCGCCACCGTCGAGCCGGTCGCTGCCGTCCAGAGAAAAACGCAGGGCTGCATTCGTTGCGATGACGCCCGAGGTGGCGAGCGTGATGTTCATGCCGTCTCGCGCGCCTGCGCCGGTACCGTAGTCGAGCAACAACTGCTCAGTGTTCGTCAGGTAATCCCTGCCGTTGAAACGGAGCCGCTCGACATACAGGTTCCGGTCCTGGCCCGTTGCGCCGTCGTACGCATCGTTGGTGAACACGACGTCGACCCGATGCGCCGCCGTTACCGGCAGATTTGCTGCGGAGATAACGTATTCCTGGGTCGTGGTCGAACTGACCTCGAAGGTCTGCGCTTTCACGCCATCGATCCACACCTCCATGATGGGCGCGGCACCGAGTGCAATGCTGCCCCTGGCAAACACGCTCAGTGACGTGAGCGGCGCGGTATTTCCACTTGTACCCGCCGCATCCCCGTAGAGGGTGTTTGCGGCCGAGTTGCCGGACAGCACATTCTCAAGCGCATTTCCACGACCTTCGGTGGCGGCCGTGCCTGTCAAGACAAGTTTCTCCACGTCGCTGCCAAGGGTAAATGTGACGCTGGATTGCACGGTGTCGATGCCGGCGCTGGCGTTCTCGGTGACAACGTCCGAGGCTGAATCCACGATGTAAATGTCGTCGCCCAGCCCGCCGGCCATGGTGTCTGCACCGGCACCGCCGTCGAGCACATTGGCTGCGCTGTTGCCGGTGAGCACGTTGTTCAGGGAGTTGCCCGTCGCGTTGATACTTGCCGAGCCGGTCAGGGTCAGGTTTTCGAGCCTGCTGCCCAGGGTGTAGCTGATCGATGCATTGACGGTGTCCGTGCCGCTGCTGCTCGCTGTTGCGCCGACTTCGATGACCATGTCGGCGGCTGAATCCACGACATAGGTGTCATCGCCTGCGGCGCCGTACATGGTGTCTGCACCTGCACCGCCGTCGAGCACATTTGCGCTCGAGTTACCTTGCAAATAGTTGTCAAGCGAGTTGCCGGTACCGTTGATGGCGCCACCAGGATGAAGAAGAATCAGCTCCTCGACGTTTTCACTCAGGGTATAGCTCACATAGGACTCGACCCAATCGAGAGTGCCGTCATCGGCACTCTCGATGATGACATCTCCGACATTGTCGACGATGTACCGGTCGTCGTCGGCGCCGCCGCTCATCGTGTCGGCTCCTTCGCCACCATTCAGAACGTCGAAGCCGGCTCCGCCAATGAGCACGTCATTGCCGCTCTCACCCCGCAGATAATCGTCTTCCGACCCACCGTCCAGCGTGTCGTCTCCAGCGCCTCCAAACAGGTAATCGTAGCCCGTACCACCCGACAAGATATTGTTGCCACCGTTGCCTGTGAGCGAGTTGTGGTCGTTGTTACCGGTACCGTTGACGTTGGCGCTGCCGGTCAGGGTGAGGTTTTCAAGGTTGGCACCGAGAGTGAATGTGACGCTTGACTGCACGGTATCCGCACCGGCGCTGGCGTTCTCGATGACCACGTCGGAACTCGAATCGACGACGTAGGTGTCGTCGCCCAGTCCGCCGGACATCGTGTCTGCACCGGCACCGCCGTTGAGCACGTTGGCGGCGCTGTTGCCGGTGAGGACGTTGTTCAGCGAGTTGCCGGTCGCGTTGATGGCGGCAGTACCGGTCAACGTCAGATTCTCGATGTTTGCGCCCAGCGCGTAAGAAACGCTGGACTGAACCGTGTCGGTTCCCTCGCCTGCGTTCTCGGTAACCACATCCAGTGCGCTATCAACACCATAGACGTCGTCACCCGCACCTCCGATCAGCGTGTCATCGCCTAAACCACCATCTAGCCAATCGTTACCAAGGCCGCCCGATATCAAATCGCCACCGGTTCCGCCAACGATCGTGTCGTCGCCGGATGTGCCATTTAAACCTCCTGGCTGTGCTATCCAGACAGGACTGGTCGGATTGGTCAGGTCAATCACCCATTGCGGGCTGGCGTCGAATTCAATTCTTTCAACGTTGAACCTCTCATCTTTCAATGCATTCACAAGCGTAATCGAATCGCCTGTGCCATAAGTAATGACAAGATCGTTTGAAGAACCGGTTGGAGAGGAAAACACAATTGTATCCGAGGTGATTCCTTCACCAAACCGGATGGTGTCAAAAGAGCCGGATGTTGCATACTCCAGGATCAAGTCGTGTCCGTCGCCCGACCGGAAAAAGTACACGTCGTCGCCGGAGTCACCCAGCAAGCGATCCGAACCTGCGCCGCCAATCAAATAATCAGCGCCACTGCCGCCATCCAGATAGTCTCCCGTAGCGGCGCCCACCAAAGTGTCATTTCCGGCGCCCCCATACAAGGTGTTGTAACTCGATGGTGCAGCAGTACTTTGCTGAACGTGACCGGCAAGGCTGCTATGCAATGTACCAAGTGCTGAAAAAACCTCATTCGTAAGCAGATCGCCAATCAAAAGATCGTCGCCGATGCCACCTTTGATCTCGTCAATTCCCGACATTCCGATCAATGTGTCATTGCCCAATCCGCCGGACAAGGAGTCCTCTCGTCCGGTTCCCTGAACACGTTCTGCTGTTTCGGTGCCCTCGTGCACAAGACCGGGATTCAGGATACGAATGGTGTACGATCGATTGAGCAAACCGATGCCCACGTCCTCGTACGCAGCCAGGTCAAGTACTATAGTCCCGGCGTAGTCGATGGGTATATCCCCCGATAGCACACCGTCTTCCAGCGTCAACCACGTTGGCAGGGGACCCTGATTGTTGATGCTCACGGTTGCAGAAGAGGAAAGGCCGCCGATGTAGAGTTCGTCGTCATGCTGCAAAAACGAGTCAGCGACGAGCGCTGATTGATCAGGCATGTATCGGAGCACATCTGAAAGGTCAAACTCAATGCCATCCGAAAATCGCAGGTTCTCGATTCCTTCCTGGAAAATTGCGTGGTTGTTCTGCATGAGTTGCTGAAAATTTCCGAGATACGTGAAGCTTGATTCGCCGCCCCATGCTGTTTCGGCAGCAAGATAGTCGCCTGAGTTGAAAAAGTCGGCAGGGTTCGAAATTCGCGGGAACTGAAGCCCGACGTTCAACGGTGTTGCGCTGGAAACCAGCGATCTCCCGTCGAGCTTGAAATCCATGAAATTCACGAAGAAGGATATTGTGTCTCCCCAGTCTTCTCCCCAGGCCGAGGCGTCCAGGGGGGAATAGCGCTGCCATGAAAGATCCAGTTCATCGAAGGTGATTCCGTCCTCAAACGAAATCGTATCGTCTTCGTCGACAAGAATTTCCGCATAATCATCGCGTTCTGTCAGGTATAAATAACCTTGGTGACTGTCCAGGATGATGTCGCCATCTGAGCTTCTGCTGATGTAATAGGTATCGCCTCCCGTATTGCCGACAAGGACGTTTTTGCCTTCACCGCCGAATAAATGATCGGAGTATGCTGAGCCGACAAGTGTGTCATCTCCGGCGCGACCGGACAGAAATACCCCGACGGCAGTTTCTTCAATTATCGATGTCCGCCGATCTTCCGGAGCGATGTGATCATCTTCGGCGGAGCCGAGAATTGAACCCGGGCCGGAATAGGTAACACGGTTTTGGATGTTTCCGGACGGAGAGACTTCAATTGTCTTGGTCTGGTATGTTTCGTTGTGGTAGCTCTCTCGAAAACTGACTCCGGGTATTGCCTTCATACCCTGAGGGTCTGGCGGTGTGTTGGTGACAAACCCGATGACGCCAGGCTGTGAGACGGGAAAGTTGTTCTCGATTCTTGTTTGATTCCCCCAAACAGGAATTGCCGAATCGAAGGAAACCGACCTTCCCGTCCCCGGAGAGGGAAGAAAGTCCTCTGCCGGTACAAATCTTTGAGAGAGATTGGTGCTTGCATTCTTGCGGATCGTCGAATCGAAGAATGCGGAATTCTTGACGGTCGATTGACTTGTCGATACATAATCGTACATCTCTATGTACTGCGAACCGCCCGATTCGGTTGCCTCCGTAATATGGCTTATCGAAATCGTACTGTACGTGAGCGATTCGGTTACGAGGCCGCTGGGGGCTGTGAATCGGTAATTTTCAACGCGCTGGAACTTGTTTTTTCCTACCGGATTATATCCGTAGGCCATGAGCCCACGAGCATGTTCTCGTTCCGTATAACGCACGTACTCTCGGGTTGCCTTTTGTTCAATTGTTTCGTTTTGAACCGGTACACCTACTCTGCGAACGTCTTCAATGGCCGTTTGCTGCCCTGACGAATCTACTATCATCCAACTGGATGGGGCGTCAAAATATCCGGAAATCGTCATTGAATCACCGGTGCTATCGATCGTTACGACGAGGTGATTTTCAATTCTTTCGGTGATGAGTTCGTCTGCTTTAAGTGTTCCGAGTAACTTGATGCTATTTACGTCGGTACCTCCGTCCACAATTACGTCGTGTCCGCCGCCATACTCGAAGTGATATACGTCGCTTCCTGTGCCACCGGCCAAGGTGTCTGATCCCATTCCCCCTTCCAGGGTGTCGTTGCCGGCTCCTGCAGCAATGTTGTCATTTCCTGCGCGGCCCACCAGAAGGTCATCATGGAGGCCACCATTGATTACGTCCGCAGATGCAGTGCCGAAGATGGTTCTCGCGCCGATTCTCGAAATCAGATCAGAATGGTTCAGCGTTTCTCCGTTGCTGAATCTGTAGCTCTCGATGAAACCTGCCCATCCATTTATCACCTCAAGATAATCCACTGCGGTGTATGCAATTTTCAATACCGACTCGCCAGCGCCGTTCACATATTCGCTCACCAGCAGATCTTGAGGGTTGATGCCGTCGAGGAATTTAACGGTGTTTTCGTTCCCTGATGTGCTCGTGATGACCAAATCTGCACCGTCGCCCCGTGAAAGCAGAATTTCGGTCGTGTTGAAAATGTAAATTTCGTCGTTGCCTTTTCCGCCTTGAACACTATTCTGCGCGGTAAGTGTGTCATCACCCATTCCACCTGCTATGTCATTTCCAGCAAGTGTTATGGGTGTTTGCAGGTATGTAGAGACAAACTTTTGCCAATTCAGAGAGGCGTCGGCAAATTGGTATGTGGATATGCTGCCACGTGCTCCGTCAATAACGCCAATGAACGTGCCGTCAGAAAAAGAAATCTGTATTCCGTTTGTGGCCGTTTGCACAGTGGATATGTCTTGAAGACGGTGCGACGTAATCTCCACCACATCGTTGTCGGAAATCCCGCTGTCGCCAATGGTTACGGAAGGCGCTCGCAATGGATCGAGATCGATCACGTATTGATCGTTGCCCTCTCCACCATCCAGCCAGTCTCGCCCCGCACTGGCGATCAGAACATCGTTGCCGCCGTCGCCGATCAGTACGTCGTCGCCTTCCCCGCCATCAAGGTAATCATCGCCGTGGAATTCGATCGAGACGCGACTGAGTATGTCGTCTCCCAACAAAGTGTCGTTCCCCGCGCCGCCGTAAAGCGTATCGTTGCGCCCGCCCCCGGTCAGCGAATCGTTGCCCGCGCCGCCGTCGAGGTAGTCGTTGCCGTTGAACTCGCCGACGATCTGTGCACTGGTATCGTCTCCGGCCAATACGTCGTGGCCAGCGCCGCCATAAAGCGTGTCATCTTTCCCGCCACCATAGATGAGATCATGCCCTTCCTCGCCAACCAAGAAATCATCTCCCCAGATCATCGCATTGTGGCTGGCGAGACTTACATTACTTGCACGTGTATCACCCCACAATGTATCAGCGCCAGTTCCGCCGTATATAACGTCGTTCTTGCCTCCACCCTCCAGATAGTCATTGCCATCTTCGCCATCTATATAATCATTTCCGTGATAGAAGAGATCCAAATAGTATGGATGGTTTGTTGGCCCCCGGGTATCCCCCCATATCTGATCATCTTCCGTCCCGCCATACAATACGTCGTGGCCCCCATCACCAGCGATGATATCCATTCCGCCGCCGCCGTCTATAAAATCGGATCCGTGGAGTTCGGCTTTTCCAAAACCTAGAAATCCTGGCGTTACTCTGCCATCTCCTCTCATGACATCGTTCCCATCATTTCCTTCAAGGACATTTCTTCCGCCCATTCCATTGATGGTGTCGTTGCCGATTCCGCCTTTTACATAATCGTCGCCCTGGCTAGCATTAATATTGTCATCCCCGGCGCCTGCGTCGACGAAGTCGGCATCAGTGGATTCATATATGTCCACAGGCCCGGTGTAGATTATTCCATTGGAGTCCTTATAGATTACCCAAGTTGCTCCGCCGATTATTTTTTGGGTTCCCGGTGGGGGTGGTTCGCTATCGGTTTCTTTTAAGCGTGCTGGAACGTTGATGCTGTAGCCACTTTCAATATGATCATTTCCAGCTCCACCGTGAATAGTGTCTCGACCTAAACCACCGCCTATAAAATCGTCGCCGGCGCCGCCATATATTTCATCATTCCCATCCCCGCCTTCGAGTGCGTCGTTGCCACCCAATCCGCTAATCCTGTCGTTGTCGAAAGTGCCGTAGATAACGTCATTGAAATCGGGTGCAGCAATTCCGCCAGTAAGCGTGCCATCTTCAGCCCAACTCGTTGCTCCCCAATTGTAGGTGCCGTAGCTAGGCTCGCTGGGCGTGATGCCAGTGGCGATTTCGATGCCGTTTAATTTTGCCCGCTGATCACCATTAAAAATATGGGAAACCGTGCCGGAATCTAGTAAGTTAAGGCCCCAGCCGTTGCTGACTGCGCTCTGGTTCTCGCCCGTATAAGTCGCACTGATTTGAATATTCGCACTGGAGCTGACATCTCCTGTCTGCACCAGAGCGAAGGCGACCTGAGTTTGCCCCTCCACGAGCGTAAGGACAGCACCATTGGCGGCAACAGTGGTGTCACCCAGGATGGCGTTGAACTTGTCTGCCAGATCGGACAGGGCGAGGGTGATGGTTTCACCGGCGCGTGCGGCCTGGTTCAGGTAGAGGGTGAAGGTCTTGCCGGTACCTTCGGCCAGACTGGAGACTTGGCCCGCGAGGCTGGCGAGCGTGAAAGCAGGATCGTTCCAGACGTTGGTGCCGCCGCTTTCCTTTAGGGCCAGCCGGGGGGTCGGATCCAGCTTGATGCCGAGGTAGCCGTCTTCGCCCAAGCCTCTGGTGAGGTCGAAGTTGTCAACAGTAATGGTGTTCGCGGTATCGGTGCCCTTGACTATGACCAAACGCTTGCCGGTGCTGCTGCGTGCGTCGTCATACACGGCAAGACCGGCATACACGCCACCGCCCAGATCGAAAGACCATTGATTGGCGCGTCCGGCAGCGGTGGCGGTGCCGATGTTGATGCCGTCAATCTGGATGCGCCCCAGGCCGTCGATGTCGACGAGGGTGTCTTTGCCGAAGCTGCCGCTGAATTGGTAGGTGTCGAGGCCAGTGCCGCCGTGGATCAGGTCGTTGCCGGTGCCGCCGATCAGGATGTCGCTGCCACTGCCGCCTTCGATGTAGTCGTTACCGCCACCGCCGTCCAGGGAGTCGTTTCCGTTCGCGCCATATAGATGGTCTTCCCGTATGCCTCCAATGCGAACGTCGTTCGCGTCCGCTCCAAAATAGTATTGATGCGTATTTGGGAACAGCGGTCCCTGTTGGATCGTATACCCGCTTCTTTCGTCATGAAAATAGTCTTCAGCTAATTGATATGCGCCCCATGCCTGTCCATATGGCGGCGGATCATTTGTATTTAATGTCGAGTTGAAGGAGTTTGTCTCGGTCGTGCTGAACCATATCTTTCGGACCAGAAATTCAGATCTGTCACGAAGATATTGAATGCTGAGTTCACCCACTCCAGTCAATTCATTCAGCAGATCCAGTTGGCCGTCCGAGGCATAGGTGGCACCCGTCATGGCGAACGGATTAAGTATTTTTAGAGCGTAGCGAGCGGCTAACCCCTCGGGTGTATTCTTGTTTGCAAGTGCGACAATATCGTTGGAGGAAAAATCCGTGAGTACTGTCAGGCGCGCCGTTGAAGCACTGGCGAGCGTGAGGTAGGGGGCACTGTCTTTAAGTGCGTACAGATTGGTGTAGAAAGTGTTTCTTTCGACACTTGTCGCTGCGATGTTTGGCCCAAGAATCAGCGTACGAAGCGCATCGAGCGCGCTTTCTAGCGTGTTGTCGACGCTTGTTCCGCTGGCATCAACGAGCGCGTTCAACTTGTCTTGCGACAGGGTTGGGTCGAGCGTGGCGTAAAGCGTGTGAAGTGCCAGCGCATCGGTCAGTACCTGCTGGCTGTGGTTCAGAGAAACCGGCGGATCGGTCACGCCCGCAGCGGTCTGGTCTTCGATTTCCACCTGGATGGGTAGCGACACCTGAGTGCCCAGACCGGCAATCGGGCTGAGTCCAGCCAAGGCCTTGATGTTGCTTACTTTGGCGGGATCGAGCGTATTCGTGGAGCCCACGCCCAATGCACTCAATACAGGTGCAAGGAAACCATCAACGCCGGGCGCATTGAAAAGATAGGCGTGACTGACCATGCTCGAAAAATCGGCAGCGATGCCTGTTGCGAGAAAACCGCCGAGGCTGTGCCCCGTGACAGTGAAACCGGATGCGAGCGTGCCGTCGTTGATCCAGGCGGTGACTTGCGCTTTGAGGCTGGTGTATTGCGACTGCAGGGCGGTTGTGCCGAGCAGGGCGATATCCACGAGGTCGGTCAGCAGATCGTCGAGATCGTTTGTGCCGCGGATCGCGAGGCATTTTTCTCCGGTTCCATCCTTTCTTCCGAAAACAGTGACGGAGAGACCATTCGAGTCGGTGTGAACCGCTACGACATCGTAAGTCTGAGCGAAAAGATTGGCTTGGTCTGTAGCCAAAATTTGGCCACCACCGGTCAATGCAACCTTGAATGCTTCGCCGGTCATCCCTTTGGTAAGATTTGCATATGCGGCAAGAGAAAGTTCACCTTGATCCCAGTATGCTGAAACGTTGCTCATTTGTTTGCCCCTCGAAAAAATATGGACTCTTCCAAACTGGGTGGATCAGTGGGGTCCGGACAGCTAAAGCTTGACCCTTGCCAAGGACCTGGAAAATCACCACCTCCCCTTGAATACCGAATTGATTCGCCTAGTGTTTTACCATCGTTTCTGCGAATGATCTTGTAATGGCTCCTCGATAATGATGGGGTGTCTTTTTTTAGAATCTCAATTCTCCACTCGAAGAAATACTCGTCCTTGTCTTGTGCTTTTTCTTTTTTTGGAATGTTAAAATTTATCGACCCCCGTATATTGAACTTTTCGGGCGGCAGTTTAACCGTTTCATATATCTTTATTCCGCCGTCTATTTTGCACAGGCGACTAACTTCTTCATCCAATATCGCCTTGGCGATCGGACCGCTTGTGCAAGCGCTGAGGAGAGGTAGAAATAATGCAGTCAAGTGCAGTAACTTCACGCGGCTACCCCGTGTTTGAGTTTGGCTTCGGCGTCGGTGATCACGTTCAACAGAGTTCCGGATGTGTTGATTCCGTTCAGTCGGAATGTATGGTTCTCTTCTGAGCCCCAGTAGATTGGCTGCATGTTGTTTCTATTCTTCAACAATCCTTTTCTCCTTTTCTTGCCCAGAATACAGATCCGGTGTGCGATCTCCTCGGATTGGTCGACACACTTTTTGAATGGCATCTTGTGCGCGGGGCCGAGTCGCATCGGAATTAAATACTGAATTCAGTGGCTGATAAATGCTGTTCTTTTCCTGCGTGTATCGCTGGGTGTCAATAAGTTTTCGATATGCACGCAGTGCGCTGTGTACGTTGTCAATCGGTTTTTCACTTTGACGTTCCACGGGGCGAACACCTACGTTCTTCTTGCTTTCCCCCAGCATCTCGACGGCCGCCGTCTTCAATTGTTCGACATCGAAGAAATCCACCAGCCTGCTGCGCGGCCCTTCAGATAGAAACTCTTTGACCGGCGCGGTATTCGATGCCACCACCGGGCACCCTGTCGTGATCGCTTCGAGCAATGACCACGACAGCACGAAGGGATAGGTCAGATAGACGTGCGCGGCGGAGACCTGCAGCACCTTGATGTACTGGTCGTAGGGCAGCTTGCCGACGAAGTGGGTGCGTGCCGGGTCGAGACTGACTTCGCGCAGCATCTTTTCGCGCCAGTTCGGCGCGTCGCCCGGGCGGCGGCCGTAGCTCACTTCGTCACCGCCGACGATGAGGGCGTGGCAGGTCTTGTGCTGCTTCTGGATGCGTTCGAGTGCTCGCATGAAGATGTGAAAGCCGCGGTAGGGCTCCAGGTTGCGGGCGACGTAGGTGATGACCGGGTCGCCGGCGCGCAAGGTCAGGCCGCCCGGCGTGGTGACGGCGGCGTGCGGGTCGGGGTGCAGCCCTTCGGTATTGATGCCTTCGTGGATGACTTCGATCTTCGGCTGGAAAATTTCGGGGTGGCGGCTCTTCTGCCAGTGCGTCGGGGTGATGCCGATGTCGCAGTGGGTGAGGTTGAGCGTGTGCAGCGCATTCCACGTGCGCATGCGGGTGCGGTCGTCAAAGCTCGCCGGGAATTCCGGGTCGAAGCCGGCGTCGCTGCCCGGTGTGCCGTAGTACCACTCGCAGTAGTGGATGAGCCGGGTGTCGGGAAAGACATCCTTCACGTACAGCGTTTCGCCCCAGCCGGGGTGGGCGAGGACGACGTCGGGTTCGTAGCCTTTGCGCTTGAGGTCGAGCAGCACGCGGGCAACGGCCTGGCCGTGCAGCACCGCCGATTCCATGTTGCGCAGGTAGGGGTGCTGGTGGGCATGCGGCGCGCGGTGCAGGCGATAGCGCCGCCAGGGCACGGCGGGCGAGCCGGGTGCAGTGTCTCGGCCGATGCCCATTACCTGCCAGCCCGGTTCTTTGGCCCAGTGCGGCAATAGATGTCGAAACTGGCCGGGAAAGTTCTGGTGGATGACGAGCAATCTCATGTTCAGCGCTCCGCCAGGCTTTCGTGGACCGTTTTCCGGATCGGATCCAGGAAGTACTCAATCACCCTGCGGTTGCCGGTATGGATTTCGGCGGTCACCGCCATGCCCGGCGACAGCGGCACGATGCGTTCATCCACTTTCAGTTCGGCGTGCTTGAGCCGGACCCGTGCCTGGAACACCAGCCCCTTCTTCTCATCCGCCACGGCATCCTGCGAAACGAAGGCGACTTCGCCCTCTATCGTTCCGTAGCGCGTGAAGGGGAAGGTTTCGACCTTGATCACCGCGCGCTGACCGGGCTGCACGAAACCGACGTCGCGGTTCTCCAGCACGGCTTCGACTTCGGCCTGCTGTTCATCCGGCACGATGGCCATCAGTGGCTGCGCTTCGGTTACCACGCCGCCTTCGGTGTGGATGGCGAGTTGCTGGACGGTGCCGGCGACGGGGGCGATGAGTTTCTGCTGCACTTCGCGCGTGCGGGCCTTGATCAGTTCCTGTTCGAGCTGGTTGGCGCGCTTCTGTGCTTCGAGTTGTGCGGCGATGGCATTGCGTTCGAATTCGGCGATGAGTGCGGCGCGCCGGCTGCGGGCTTCTTCGATGCCTGCCATCAGTTCGAGGGCGTGCGCTTCCTGGTAGCCAAGGTCGCGCTCCTGTTCGATACGCACTTGTTCGCGCTCCAGATAGCCGTGGCGCGACACGAAGTTGCGCTCAACGAGGCTTTTGTAGTCTTCGGCGCGGGATCGTGCGATGGGCAGCGTTTCCGTGAGCTTCTGCACCAGTTCGCGCGAGGCGGCCAGCTCGGCGCTGCGGCGGCTGATTTCGGCGTCGAAACTGGTGAGGCGAGCCCGATGTTCCAGGTACTGGCTTTGTGCGGCGCGTTGTTCGGCTCGCAGGTCGTCGGGGTGGATGCCGGTCAGGGCGGGCAGTCTTACCTCGGCTTGTCTGGCCTGGCCGGCACTGGTCAGTGCCGCGTAGCGGGCGGCCTCAAGCCGGGCTGCGTTGAGGGCCTGCTGCGCACGCTCTGTTTCGGCTTCGGGGGCCGTAGCGGCCGCTTCGAGTTCGACCAGCAGTTGTCCTGCTTCGACATGTTGGCCATCGCTGACATGGATGCGCCGGACCACGGCGGTTTCGGCCGGCTGCACCAGCTTGGTCTTGTCGGCGGATATGACCTTGCCGGAGGCCACGGCCACCATGTCCACCCGCCCCAGCCAGGACCACAGCAAGCCGACCACCAGCGCGGCCACGAGCGCCCACATGATGGCGCGGGGGGCAGCCGGCGCAGGGGTTTCGATCAGTTCGAGTGCGGCGGGCAGGAACTGGCGTTCCAGCGTGCCGCGCGAGGGCGACTGCAGATCCTTGCGTTGTGTCCAGGCGGCACGGAAGACCTGCCAGTAACGGGCGAACAGTGCGGGAAGGTGGCGAATCAGTATTGTCGACATGTCAGAGGTTCCGCGCTGCCCGCCGGGCCGCCCCAAGGGCAAGCGCAGCCCCCTCGGGGGGCAGCGAACGAAGTGAGCGTGGGGGTCTCATCATCCCGCCTGCAGCGCATGCAGATGCGCATAGCGCCCGCCCGGTGCGGCGAGCAGTTCGGCATGGCTGCCTTGTTCGACGATTTCGCCGGCTTCCATGACCATGATGCGGTGGGCATCGCGTACCGCCGACAGCCGGTGCGCGATGATGATGACGGTGCGCCCCTTGCAGATGAAGCGCATGTTGTCGTGCACGATGCGTTCGGATTCGTAGTCGAGCGCCGAGGTCGCTTCGTCGAAGATGAGCACGCGCGGATTGGTCATCAGGGCGCGCGCGATGGCGATGCGCTGGCGCTGCCCGCCCGACAGCGTCGAGCCTTGTTCGCCGACCAGGGTGTCGTAACCTTCCGGCAGTTCGAGGATGAATTCGTGTGCGCCGGCCAGCTTGGCGGCCTGGACGACGGCGTCCATCGATGCGCCGGGGTCGGCCAGCGCGATGTTGTCGCGCACGCTGCGGGCGAACAGGCGGTTTTCCTGCAGCACGACGCCGATCTGCCGACGCAGCCAGGCGGGGTCGGCCAAAGCCAGATCGACGCCATCGACCTTCACCCGCCCGCGCTCGGGCACATACAGGCGCTGCACCAGCTTGGCCACGGTGCTCTTGCCGGAGCCGCTGCGGCCGACGATGCCGAGCACCTCACCCGCGCGCAGATGAAAGCTGATGCCGCGCAACACTTCCGAACCGTCGGGCCGGTAGCGGAAACGCACCTGATCGAATTCGATGTCGCCGCGCAGCGCCGGCAACTGGGTGCGACTCGCGGCCCGCGTTTCGGTCGGCGTGTTCAGGATGTCGCCCAACCGCGCGACCGCAATGCCTGCCTGCTGAAGTTCCTGCCACAACTGGGCGAGACGCAGTACGGGTTGGGCGACGCGACCCGCCAGCATGTTGAAGGCGATGAGGCTGCCGACCGTCATTGCGCCGTCCATGACCTGGTAGGCACCCAGCCACAGAATGCCGACGGTGACCAGCTTCTGGATGAGCTGTATGCCTTCACCGGCGAAGGCGGCCAGCTTCGTGACGCGGAAGCTGGAGGCGACGTAGGCGGCGAGCTGTTCGTCCCAGCGGCGAATTGCCTGCGGTTCGGTCGCGCCGGCTTTCAAGGTCTGGATGCCGGAAACGGCCTCGACCAGAAAGGCCTGGTTTTCGGCGCCGCGGGCGAATTTCTCGTCCAGCCGACGGCGGAACGCGGGCATCGTCGAACCCATCAGCAGCGCGTACAGCGGCAGCGAAACGAGTACCAGCACTGTCAGAGGCACGCTGTACCAGAGCATGACGGCGAGAAAGACGAAGGTGAACAGCAGGTCCATTACCGAGGTCAGGGCCGGACCGGTCAGGAAATTGCGGATGTTCTCCAGTTCGCGCACCCGCGCGACCGAATCGCCGATACGGCGCGCCTCGAAATAGGCCAGCGGCAGGCCGAGAAGATGACGAAACAGGCGGGCGCCCAGTTCAACGTCGATTCGGCTCGTGGTGTGGGCAAACACATAGGTGCGCAGCGCCGACAGCACGGATTCGAACAGCACGGTTGCCAGCAGGCCGACACCGATCACCTGCAGCGTGGCCAGGCCTTGATGCACCAGCACCTTGTCCATGACCACCTGGAAGAACAACGGGGTGACCAGCGCAAAGATCTGCAATGCGAACGACGCGACGAGCGCCTCCGCCAGCAGGCGCCGGTATTTCACGACGGCGGGAACGAACCAGGTGAAATCGAAGCGGGCGAGGGCGCCAGCCAGTTGGGCGCGGGAGGTGATCAGGACCGCTCGGCCGGAAAGACGGGCCGCCAGTTCATCCAGCGAGAGCAGTACCGGCCGTTCCGCCTGCGGGTCGTGAATCAGCGCCTTCTCGCCCTCGACCCGCGCCAGTACCAGAAACTCGGCGGCAGCGCCGTCGTCGTGGTGCGTTTCGAGGATGCAGGGAAGCGAGCCTTTGCCAAGGCGCCTGATCCCCTCCGGTGTTGTTTCGAGGCGGGCCGTTTTCGACTTCAAGGCCAGACCGCGTGCTGCACGGACCAGATCATCGGCCGTGACCGGTGTGCCGCTGAGGCCGCGCTGATGATGAATCTGCTCGGCATCGGCAGCGCATCCGAGAAATCGGGCGACCAATGCAAGGCATTTCAGGCCACTGAAGCCTGGTTGCGAGCTGGTGGTGGGTGAGGCCGGATGACTCGCAGCGTGTGGTTGATTCATCACGTTATTCCATTTTTTTTTTTGACGCGCTGCGTACACAGCTGCCGTTGTCATTGCGCAGAATCCGGGAGGCGACCCTGTTTGCCTGGATATGCGTATGACACCGCTGCTTATTTAAACGGGATCGCAGTCGGCGGCATTCATCCGGAAGGATGATGACTACTCGCTTGACTTTGTAGTGATGAGCTTCTGGCGCGCTCCGGCACGTGGTTGGAGGCCGCAAAGAGAGGTTGTTAAATATTCGTGACGGGTGAAATTCCCGTACTTCCCGACGGGGAAGGCGCGGTACGAGATGCGCCTCGATATTTTTCGCGCGACGCAACGCGCTTTTGAGCTACCTCCCAGCCACTCCCGCCGACTCAGTCCAGCACTGTCATGGCGCAAATGCGCCAGATGCCTGCCGTGTTTTCGGCGTCATCGCCGTCGCCCCGTTCGCCGCCTGGCTGCGCGGCGAGTCGCCGCTGAGCGAAATCGCCGCCATCGGCCCGGAAACCTGGGCCGTGCTCATCATCCTCGGCGGCGTGCTGGTGGTGGTGAATCTGGTCGTGCAGTACGGCATCACCTTCGTAGCCGCCAATGCCGCCATCGCGCTGTTCCTGTTCGAACTGGTCGCCGCCGCCCTGTCGTCGTGGTGGCTGGCGGGCGAAGCGATGGGCTTGAAGGAATGGGTCGGCGGCGCGATGATCATCGCGGCCAGTCTGTTTTCCGGGCATCTGGAGCCGGCGCAGGTCGCGCGTGATGCGTCAGGTAGCGACCGGGAGGCGATTTCGTCCAGATGATTCGTGGGACGGAGCACCGGCAAAAGGCGTCTGGGCGAGCCTGCAGTGCTGCGTCGGCAAGGGGCTGGTATGGATTGAGCCAACCCATCCGGTTGCTTTGTTGACCCGCGAGATGTGCATAAGGCGAACAGCTTGCAAGCACGGCGTGCACCGCGCTGCACTGTTGAGTTCAGAGATGTGGCCCGGATTCACGCTCTGCAGCCCAAACGGACAAGACCTCGAGAACACCAACCCTTATACGGTAGTAGACCCAGCGTTGGGTCCTGCTCATCAGGTAGCGACGAACCTGCACCGGCCTGCCTGTTTCAACCTTCTCGCCGAGGCCTGGGTGCAGGACGAGGAAAGCCAGCGCTTGGGTGAGGTCAACCCGTATCGCTCCTGGCGCGGCCGGCCTGTTTTCAGCCCACCATTCAGCCGCGCGTGTGACCTCGCGCTGCGCGCGTGGCTTGATGATGTAGCGGAGCGCCACAGTTACCCGAAGCGTTTGAGCTGCTCAAGAAACTCCGGTCCTGCGCCACCGTCCTCCGCATCCGCTTCG
Source organism: Methyloversatilis sp. (assembly GCF_030696805.1). Lineage (GTDB taxonomy): Bacteria > Pseudomonadota > Gammaproteobacteria > Burkholderiales > Rhodocyclaceae > Methyloversatilis. Next base: position 28,306 of record NZ_JAUYRO010000037.1, read on the forward strand.
TCAATCGCCGCGAGAAGTTCGGCCTCGAGAGGTCCTGGCAACTTCACGGCCGGTCGATCGTCATCGGCAAGAACAGTCACGACGGTGCCATCCGGGAGTGCCACGCCCTCCAGGATCACCTTTCCGTCTTTCACAGTGCCAACGGCTACAGTCATCGCTGGATGGTAACCGAGGTCGGGCGAGACATGAGCGTACGCCGCTGAATCTTGAAGGGCGTGACGCACGGAGCGAGGGCACCCACCGCATAATGGCGCCAGCACGCGCTTGCGCATGACCCGCTCGGCCAGTTGTGCTTCACGGGTTTTTCAACACCGCCCAGGCTGATCTTGAACAGATACCTGACGCCCTTTACGAAACGGCTGAAGCGCGCAGACGCCATGAACCGGCCCTGGTCGGGACGCGGCACGTTTGGGCTCAGATTCTGGTTACCCACCCGCAAACCGAGCCTTGCCCAGGTCATTGCCGATACCCGGCGCTTCGGGAGAAAGGCGGGGGATGCTTGTCCGGCGGTGGTTCATAACGGCCTTGTACCCGCGTGCATCACATGTTCGCTCGCTGCTGCGCCCTGGCTCCCCACGCTCGGCGTGCCACTCGCGCTGGACGGTGGCTTTCAGATTTCCCGCAGCATGTTCAAGCAATGATCGTTGCTTCGTCATGTCCGACGCTCCGGGTCAAGGGCTGGCGGGAAGCGTGTTGAGCGCGCTGCAAACAAGTCCGTATCGTCTGCCAAGTCAGCCACTCAACTTCGCGCCGCATCGTGCGCAATGCTGCGTCATGGCGGCAGAAAGAACCATGTGTGCCTTGGGTTTTTCCCCGCATACCCGGCATACCAGGCCGAACCTTGCGGCAACCCTTTGCTTCTGGCGCGCCACCCGGAAAATCATGTAGCCGATGACCCCGAAAAGCAGCCCCAGAAAAGCCGCGTCAAGCCAAACGCCCTTGAATCCGGACCGCTCGTAAAGGAAGGCCAGCGGAACCAACACCAGCAGGATGACCAGAAGCTGGTTGTCATTCCGCTTGCTGACCGACGCCAGATCCCGGTCGATGGCGCTCAGGCGGGGATCATCCGAAATGTCTTCGTCCTGCTCGGCGTCTGGTGGGTCGTTGTTTGGCATCGTCGTGAGCGTCAATACAGCGTCAATCGGGACAGATCGCGTTTCCTGCTTCGGAGGTCGGCGGAAACCGTGGTCGGTCGCCTATTTTTTCGGCCTGTTCGGTCATGAACCGAAGTGGTCCCGGAAACGGTCGATATGGTGCATCCGTTCGTGCAGGGTGGTCACGATGCCGATGTCGCCGATAAACAGTCGGCACCAGTAGACGACATGCCGTTCGTAGCGGAAGAAGCAGCCTTCGATGCCGAACTCAGCGGGGATGGGCCTGGACGATGTCCGATGGGTTTCGATGCCATCGAAAGCCTCGAACATTCCGGTGATGTAGTGATCCGCCAGTTCCGTGCCCCAGCGATCGCGCGTGTAGCGGTAGATATCATCGAGCCACCAGGACGCGGCCTCCTGGATACGGACCCCGGCCACGTCTTCAGCCCCGGTTGCGCGCGATTACATCGGCGGCCGACAGCGCGCTCCTCGACAAAGACTTCGTAGACCAAGCGGTGCTGGATATTGATGCGTCGCGAATACGCGCCCGCAAGATCGCCTACGAGTTTTTCATCGGGCGGCGGATTCTGGAATGGATCGTTGGCAAGAACAGCGAGCAGTTCCTGGGCTTTCGACTTCAGGCCGGCTGCGGCCAGCTTCTTCGCGTCTTTCTCGGCGTGCCTGGAGAAGACAACCTGCCAGCTCACCAGCTGAGCTCCCTGGCGCTCTCGCCAAGCGGTTCAGCCATGCCTTCCTTGATGGACTCGCGCATGCCGGGGACGGACAAGAGGTACAGCGTTTCCTGGATGGACTGCCAGTCCTCCGCCGAGATCAGGACTGCGCTCGTGCGTTTGCCGGCGATGTGGATGGGCTGGTGTGACGCGGCGGTCTGGTCGATCAGGCGATACAGGTTTGCCCGTGCTTCGCTGGCAGTGAGTGTGGTCATGGTTGATTCCCGATGAGACCAAGAGCGTATGTATTTGCGTACGAGGCTTCAAGTGCTGCCTTGAGTGGTCAAGCGCTCTCGGGGCTTCTGCGAGCAGCGAACTCAGATGCGCAGGCGAAGCAGTGCCGGCAGACCGCAGATCACGATTGCCACGGGTTGATGACCGCGACGCCGGCGGCTTCGAAGGGTCGGGTATCGCGGGTGGCGACCGAAAGGCCGTTCGCGACCGCGATTGCGGCGATGCAGGCGTCTGCCGTGGCGATGGCATATCCGGCAGCCCGCGCCAGCGCGATCCGTTCCGCATAGGCGCCTGTGCTGCCCAGGTCGAAGGGCAGGATGCGGCCGGCGAACAGTGGCAGAACGCGCTGTTCAAGATTGTCCTGCAACACAGAGCGCCGTTTGCCTGTCGGCAGCAGCGCAACGCCGGTGCGCAGTTCGGCCACGGTGATGGCGGACAGGAAAAGTGTTTCCAGCGCCTGGGCGTCGATCCACGCGATCACCCCGAGATCGGGCGTGCGACGCAGCGGCTCCGACACCACGTTGGTGTCGAGCAGGATCATTCGAAGCTGACCGGACGGGACGGCGTGGGGTCGCGCACCTGATCGAGGATGCCCAACTCGTCATCGGTCAGACCGGCTTCACGACCGATGTCCGCCAGCAGCGACCCCAGCTTCACGCGGCCCTCCGGGGCCACGGCAGCTTCCAGAATGTGCCGTATCTCGGCCTCCATGCTGCGGCCGTGGGTGACAGCGCGCATGCGCAGTGCCCGGTGCACGGCGTCGGGAAGGTTGCGTACGGTAAGCATGGCCATGTTCATCGCACCGCTGGATTGAATGCATGCAGTTTATACTTTTGCATGCAGCAAACAAGGGCCACGCGGCTTCTTCTGCCCATCTCGGGTTCGTAAGCCCGCGCCTCGCTGACTGACGTCGCCACGGGGCCCGCCGTTGCAGCGGTTCGGCACCTGAGGTCAAAGTCCCGCAGTGACCGCCTGTCAGCGCGCACTTTCACGCTCGATACAGCGCATCGCGCTGCAGGCCGGCCGGGTCATGAAGCCCCGAGTGATATCATTCAGCCGGTTTTTAGACTTACATCCGCCCCCCGCCGCCGTCCCGTGCGACTGTCCAAACTCAAACTCGCCGGCTTCAAGACTTTCGTCGATCCGACCACCATCCTGATGCCCGGCCAGCTGGTCGGCGTGGTGGGGCCGAATGGCTGCGGCAAGTCCAACATCATCGACGCGGTGCGCTGGGTGCTCGGCGAGTCGCGGGCGTCGGCGCTGCGCGGCGATTCGATGACCGACGTGATCTTCAATGGCTCGGGCACGCGCAAGCCGGTCGGCCGGGCGTCGGTCGAACTGGTGTTCGACAATGACCAGGGCAGGGCGGCCGGGCAGTGGTCGCAGTACGCCGAAATCGCGGTCAAGCGGGTGCTGGAGCGCGACGGCCAGTCGGACTACTTCATCAACAACACGCGGGTGCGCCGGCGCGACGTGATCGACGTGTTCCTCGGTACCGGCCTGGGCCCGCGCGCCTACGCCATCATCGAGCAGGGCATGATCACCCGCATCATCGAGGCGCGGCCGGAAGAGCTGCGCGCCTTTCTCGAAGAGGCGGCCGGCATCACCAAGTACCGCGAGCGGCGCCGCGAAACGCAGGGCCGGCTCGACGACGCGCGCGACAATCTGGTGCGGCTGGACGACATCGTCGGCGAATTGGGCAGCCGCATCGAGCGCTTGCAGAAGCAGGCCGAAGTCGCCGCCCGCCACACCGAACTGAATACCCGGCTGGTCGAGCGACAGGCGCTGCTGTGGGCGATGAAGCAGCGCGCCGCGGCGGCCGAGGCCGACACGCTGGCCGGCGAGGGCGGCCGCATCGAAAACGACATCGAACGCGAAACCGCGGCGCTGCGCCACCATGAGGCGGCGCTGGAGCGCATCCGCACCGAACATTTCGCCAGTTCCGAAGCGGTGCATGCGGCGCAGGCCGAACTGCTGACCGCCAACGCCGAAGCCAGCCGGCTGGAAGACGATCTGCGGCGCGCGGCGGAAAACCGCCAGAAGCTCGCGGCGCGCATCGCCCAGCTCGATGGCGAGGTGGCGACCTGGCGCGCGCGCATCGAAAGCATCGAAAGCGACACCGCGCGCTGGACCACGCTGGCCGAGCACGCCGCCCATCGCATCGAACAGGCCGAGGCGCGGCACGACACGACACGCGCGCTGCTGCCGGAAGCCGAAGCCGCGTTCCAGGAGGCGGAGCAGCGGGCGACCGAGGCGCGGCGCGATCTGGCGGCGGTCGAACAGCAGCTCAAGGTGGAAGAAACCCATCGTGCCAACGCCGGCCGCATGCTGCATTCGCTGGCCGGCCGGCGCGAGCGCATCGCGCATGACGCGGCGCAGTTGATCGAGCCAGACCGCGCAGCGCTGTCGCTGGCGCAGGCGCGGCTTGAGGAATTGCAGGCGGCGGTCGATGCCGCGCAGCAACGCATGCAGGCGGCGCAGATCGCCGTGCCGCAGCTGCAGGGCGCGGTGCGCAACGCGCAGGACGGCGAGCGCGCCACCACCCGAACGCTGACCGAAACCCGTGCCCGGCGCGACGCGCTGGTCGAGTTGCAGCGCAAGACGCAGAGCGACGGCAAGCTCGCGCCCTGGCTGGCGGCGCTCGGCCTGCAGCACGCACAACCGCTTTGGCAGGCCATCAAGGTCGAGGCCGGCTGGGAGCTGGCGGTCGAAGCCGTGTTGCGCGAGCGCCTGGGCGCGCTCGACGCCGTCTCGCCCGACACGCTGGCCGCGGCCGGTGCGGCCGGCGCCGCACCGCAGACGCTGACCCTCGCGCTGCCGGGCGCCGACCCGCGCACGCCGCTGGCGACCGACAGCCTGCGCCACCGCGTGCGCACCCTCGACCCGCGCTGGGACGCGCTGCTCGATCTGTGGCTCGGGCCGGTGGCGGCGGTCGAGGTGCTGGCGCTGCCGGCGCAGGTCAGTTCGGCAGAGGGGGGTGCGGCACAGGGCGGTGCAGCACAGGTCGACCGCCAGGGCCGCGTCGCCCAGGGTGCGTCGCTCACGCTGTATGCGCCGGACGCGCGCACGCATGGCGTGCTGGAGCGCGCGCGCGACATCGAACAACTGGGCCGCGACATCGATATGGCCGACGCCGCGCTGGCCGAGGCGCGCGAGGCGCTGCGCGAAGCCGAGGCGGCGCTGGCTGCGGCACACGAAGAACAGGCGGCGGCGCGGCGCGAACAACAAGCGCTGACGCAGGCGGCGCATACCGCGCAGGTCGACCAGATCAAGCTCGGCCAGGCGGTGTCGCGCTTTGACGAACAGCGGGCTGGACTTGAGCGCGACCGCGCCGAAGTGGATCAGGCGGAACAGACCGAACAGGCGCACATGGCGCGCGCCGAAATCGAGATCGAGCGCGCACGCGAACTGATCGATGTGCAGCGCAACCGGCTCGACGCCGCGCTGGAGGCGCACAAGAGCGCCGACGGCACGCTGCGCGAGGCGCGCTTTGCCGATCAGGCGGCGGCGCGCGAGGTGCAGGAAGCCGGCTTTTCTCAGCGCGAATGCGCCAGCCGGCTGACCGATCTGGCGAACAACCTGTCGGTCGCGCGCACCCAGCTCGAGAACGCCGAACTCGAATGCGCGCTGCGGCGCGACGAATTTGCGCAGATCGACGAGCGCAGCATCGACGCCACACTGCAGCAGACGCTGGACGCCCGCCGCACACGCGAGCAGGTGCTGGCCACCTGTCGCGACACGCAGGAAGGGCTCGCGGCGCAACTGCGCGACCTCGATGCGCAGCGCGCGCAGAGCGAGCAGCGGCTGGCGCCAGCGCGCGAGCGTCTGGCCGAGTGCCGACTGAAGCAGCAGGCGGCGGCGCTGAATGCCGAACAATTCGTTCAGCGGCTGGCCGAAATCACGCTGCCGGAAGGCCGGCTCGATGCGCTGGTCGCCGAAGGCGAGCAGGAAAACGTTCGCGAAGGCAGTCTGAATAGTGAAATCGCCCGCCTGAACCGTGACATCGCGGCGCTCGGCGCGGTGAATCTGGCGGCACTGGAAGAACTGACCCAGGCGGCGGAGCGAAAGGGCTATCTGGACATGCAGTCGGCCGACTTGCGCGAGGCCATCGGCACGCTGGAAGACGCCATCCGCAGCATGGACCGCGAAACCCGTGCCCTGCTCAAGGACACGTATGATCGCGTGAATATCGAATTCGGCCGCATCTTCCCGGAGCTGTTCGGCGGCGGCGAGGCGCGGCTGGTGATGACCGGCGACGAGATACTGGACGCCGGGCTGCAGGTGTTCGCGCAACCGCCGGGCAAGCGCAATGCGTCGATCCAGTTGCTGTCAGGCGGTGAAAAGGCGCTGACCGCGACGGCGCTGGTGTTCGCGCTGTTCCAGCTCAATCCGGCGCCGTTCTGCATGCTGGACGAAGTCGATGCGCCGCTGGACGACACCAACACCGAACGCTTCTGTGAAATGGTCAAGCGCATGTCGGCGGCCACGCAGTTCGTGTTCATCAGTCACAACAAGATCACGATGGAAATGGCGCAACAATTGGTGGGCGTCACGATGCAGGAGCGCGGATGTTCGCGCGTGGTCGAGGTCGACATGGAACAGGCGCTGAAACTGCGCGACGAAGCGGTCAGCGTCTGAAAAAACATAAAGAGGAAGGTCATCAATGCAACTGACTGAACTGCAGATCGGATTGATCGCACTGGGCGTGGCGGGCATCGGCGCAGTGGTCGGCTACAACATGTGGCAGGAAAAGCGCCACCGCCAGACCGCCGAACGCGCGCTCGGCGAAGCGCACGCCGACGTGCTGATCGACCCGCCGGACGCGCCACCGCGGCGCCTCGAACCCACGCTCGATTTCGATCTGAGCGAAGATGCCGCGCCGGCGCACGACCCGTCGGCCACGCAGCCGGTGCGTCGCGAAACGCAGGACCCGATACTCGGGGACGAGCCGGTGACCGACATCACGGAACCGCTGGCGCCGGTCGTTGCCTCGCCGGCCGAAGCCGACCGCACCGTGGCGCAGTGGGCAACGGATGTTCCGACCGATGCCCCGGAGCCGATGGCCGACGGCTGGGCCGACCGGCAGGTGGAAGAGCTGATTTCGATCGAATTCGAGGCGCCAGTGGCTGCGACCGAGTTCCAGCGCACGTGGAATGACCTCACGCAGACCCTTGCCGTGACCATGCGCATGCGCGGGCGCGACGAGCATGCCGGCCGCTGGTTGCCGCTGACCGCGCAGACCGCGGGTGCGCTGTCGAAGGTCGAACTGGCGGTGCAACTGGCCGACCGGCGCGGCGCGCTATCGGAAGCATCGGTGTCGGCGCTGGCCCACGCGCTGCAGGGCGTGGCCGACCGCTTTCTCGCCGTGGTGCATTTTCCGGATGTGCGCGAACTGCTCGGCCGGGCGCGCGAGCTGGACAGTTTCGCCGCGTCGGTCGACGTGCAGATCGGCCTCAATCTGGTCGCCGGCGAGTCGCTCATATCCGGCACCAAGCTGCGTGGTCTGGCCGAAGCGCAGGGCTTCACGCTGAGCGGCGGCCAGTTTCATGCGCGCGATGATGTCGGCAGCACGCTCTACACGCTGTGCAGCCTCGATGCCGAACAGTTTTCTGCCGACACGATGAAGGCGCTGCAGACCCAGGGCGTCACGTTGCTGCTCGATGTGCCGACGGTCGCCGATGGCGCGCGTCAGTTCGACCGCATGGTCATGGTGGCCGAACAGTTCGCGCACACGCTGGGTGCCAGGGTGGTGGACGACAACCGGCAGCCGCTGTCGCCGGCTTCGCTTGCGCTGATCCGCGGCAAAGTGGCCGAATTCCAGGGCCGCATGACCCAGTTCGGCATCAAGCCGGGCAGCGAATCGGCGAACCGGCTGTTCAGCTGATGCCGTCTGCAGAATCGGTCACCGAGCGCGCAGCGGCGCTGCGCGCGCAGATCGCCCGGCACGACCGCCTGTATTACGAGCTGGATGCGCCGGAGATCCCCGACGCCGAGTACGACCGGCTGTTCCGGGAACTGCAGGCGCTCGAAGCCGAGCACCCGGCGCTGCGCACGCCTGACTCGCCGACACAGCGGGTCGGCGGCAAGCCGCTGCCTGCCTTCGCACCGGTGCGCCATGTCGTGCCGATGCTGTCCATCCGTACCGAAACCGACACCGAATCGACCGGCGCGCTGAATTTCGACGCGCGCGTGCGGCGCGAACTGAAGCTGGACGACACGCAGCCGCCGGTTGAGTACGCAGCCGAACTGAAGTTCGACGGGCTTGCGATCAATCTTCGCTACGAGCGCGGCGTGCTGGCGCTGGCCGCCACGCGCGGTGACGGCGAAACCGGTGAGGATGTGACGCAGAACGTACGGACCATTCACGAGGTGCCGCTGACCCTGGTACCCCAGCCGCCCGCCGGCGAGCTGAGCGGGCGGCCGTCGCTGTTCGATGCGCCGTCGGTGCCGGAGATACCTGAGGTGCTCGAGGTGCGCGGCGAGGTGTACATGCGACGTGACCGTTTCGATGCCTTCAACCTGCGTGCCGACGCGGCCGGGGAAAGAACGCTGGTCAACCCGCGCAATGCCGCGGCAGGCAGCATCCGTCAGCTCGATCCGGCCATCGCGGCGCGGCGCCCGCTGTCGTTCTTCGCCTATGGCCTCGGTGAAGTGCAGGGCTGGAATGTGCCGGCCACCCACGCCGGCGTGCTCGACGCGCTCGCTGCCTTCGGCATGCCGGTGTGCGACCACCGCGCGGTCTGCAGCGGCGCCGACGCGCTGGCCGCCTTTCATGCGCGCATCGCCGAGGCGCGCGCGGGCCTGCCGTTCGACATCGACGGTGTGGTGTACAAGGTGAACAGCCTGGCGCTGCAGCAGAAGCTCGGGTTCGTGACGCGCGAGCCGCGCTGGGCGGTGGCGCACAAGTACCCGGCGCAGGAAGCGCTGACCACGGTTCAGGACATCGAAGTGCAGGTCGGCCGCACCGGCAAGCTGACTCCGGTGGCGCGGCTGGCGCCGGTGTTCGTCGGCGGCGTGACGGTCACCAATGCCACGCTGCATAACTTTTTCGAGCTGCGGCGTAAGAAGGTGCGCAAAGGTGACACCGTGATTGTTCGTCGCGCTGGTGACGTCATACCGGAGGTCGTGTCGGTGTTGACGGACAGACGGGAGGTCGGCGCGCGGCCATACTTTCGACCTAAACGTTGTCCTGTCTGCGATTCAGCTGTGGTGCGCGAGAAGGGCGAGGTCGATCACCGCTGCTCCGGCGGGCTGTATTGCCCGGCGCAGCGCAAGCAGGCGCTGCTGCACTTCGCCGGTCGTCGGGCGATGGATATCGAAGGCCTTGGGGAAAAGTTGGTTGATCAGCTTGTGGATGGCAAGCTCATTTTGATGTTGCCGGACATTTACAAGTTGGGTGTGCTCAAGCTGTCAGAACTTGAACGCATGGCGGACAAGTCGGCCGAAAATCTGGTCGCCGCGCTGGAGAAGTCGAAGACGACGACGCTCGGCCGTTTCCTGTTCGCGCTCGGCATCCGGCATGTCGGCGAGGCGACGGCCAAGGATCTGGCACGTCACCTGGGCAGCATGGACCGCATCATGGACGCCAGCGAAGCCGAACTGGCGCAGGTGCCGGACGTCGGGCCGGTGGTGGCGGCGAGCATCCACCGCTTTTTCGCGCAGTCGCACAACCGCGAAGTGGTCGAACAGCTGCGTGCCTGCGGCATTGTGTGGGAAGAGGGCGAAATGCAGGTGGCCAGCGGCCCGCTGGTCGGCAAGACCGTGGTGCTGACCGGCGCGCTGCCTACGCTGTCGCGCGACGAAGCAAAGGATCTGCTCGAAGCGGCGGGCGCGAAAGTGGCGGGTTCGGTATCGAAAAAGACGGATTTTGTGGTGGCTGGCACGGATGCCGGCTCCAAACTCATAAAAGCGCAAGAACTGGGGATTACCATCCTCGATGAATCCGGGCTGCTGTCGCTGCTCGGCAACAGGGAGTCATAAGTAGATGAAATCAGTGCGTAAAGCCGTGTTTCCGGTGGCTGGCCTCGGCAGCCGTTTCCTGCCCGCCACCAAGGCCAACCCGAAGGAAATGCTACCGGTGGTCGACAAGCCGCTGATCCAGTACGCGGTGGAAGAGGCCGTGGCCGCAGGGTGCACCGACCTCATCTTCATCACCGGCCGCACCAAGCGTTCGATCGCCGACCACTTCGACAAGGCCTACGAGCTGGAACACGAGCTCGAAATGAAGCAGAAGACCGCACTGCTGGCGCTGTGCAACACGGTGCCCAAGCACGTCAATTGCATCTATATCCGCCAGTCGGAACCGCTCGGTCTGGGCCATGCGGTGCTGTGCGCGGCGCCGGTGGTGAACGACGAGCCGTTCGCCGTGCTGCTCGCCGATGACCTGATCGATGGCGAGCCGCCGATCCTGAAGCAGATGACCGACATTTTCGACCGCTTCGGTCGCTCCATTCTCGGCGTGCAGCACGTGCCGCGCAGCCAGACCGCGAGCTATGGCATCGTCAGCACGGATGCCGATGTCGGCGGGCTGTATGGCGTGACCGGCATCGTCGAAAAGCCGCAGCCCGAAGTGGCGCCGTCGACGCTTGCGGTGGTTGGCCGCTACATCCTGACACCGAGCATTTTCGATCACCTGCGCGCGCTGACGCCGGGTGCCGGCGGCGAACTGCAGCTGACCGACGCGATCGCCGCACTGCTGGGCGAGGAAGCCGTGCTGGCTTACCCGTTCAAGGGGACGCGCTACGACTGCGGCTCCAAGCTGGGCTATCTGCAGGCCACAGTCGAGCTGGCGCGCAAGCATCCGGAAGTCGGCGCTGCGTTCTCGGCCTGGCTGGATGCGCAGCATGCCGCTGCTGCCGACGCTGCGTGAGCCGTCTCGCCGATGCGCAGGCGCTGCTCGACGGCGCCGAACTGATCTGCGATGCGGCGGAGGTCGACGCTGCGGTCGCGCGGCTGGCGGGTGAAATCACCGCCGCGCTGGGCGACAGCTATCCGCTGTTGCTGTCGGTCATGGGCGGCGCGGTGGTGTTCACCGGCAATCTGCTGCCGCAACTCGCCTTCCCGCTCGATTTCGATTACCTGCACGTCACGCGCTATGGCGACGACACGCAGGGCGGTGCGCTGCGCTGGATCAGCGAACCGCGCATCCCGGTCGCCGGGCGTACCGTGCTGGTACTGGACGACATTCTCGACGAGGGCATCACGCTGGCGGCGATTCGCCGCCACCTGCTCGACGCGGGGGCGCAGCGCTGTCTGACTGCCGTGTTTTCCGACAAGATGATCGGGCGTTCCAAGCCGATCAAGGCCGACTTCACCGGACTCGAATTGCCGGACCGCTACGTTTTCGGATACGGCATGGACGTGCGCGGTGCCTGGCGCAACCTCCCGGCCATCTACGCACTCAGGGAGTAGGCGATGGCCGAAGCGCTGCCGGTGTTTCTTGACGTCGAAGCCTCGGGCTTCGGCGCCGGCAGCTATCCGATCGAGGTCGGCTGCATCCTGCCCGATGGCCGCACGATTTGCTGCCTGGTTCGCCCGCCGGAAGGCTGGCGGCACTGGGACCAGAGCGCCGAAGCGGTGCACCACATCACGCGCGAAGTGCTCATGCAGCACGGCCTGCCGATCGAAGATGTCGTGTGCCGTCTCGACGAGGCGCTGCGTGGCCAGGACGTTTACAGCGACGCCTGGGGCAACGACTACGCCTGGCTGTCCCGTCTTTACGACGAGGTCGATCGCGTGCCGCGCTTTCACCTGCGCAGCCTGCGCGAACTGCTGAGCGAAGCGCAGGCGGCGCGCTGGCACGAGGTGAAGAAGGAAGTCAGCGAAGAACTGCATACCACCCGGCACCGTGCCAGCAATGATGCCCGGGTACTGCAGGCGGCCTATGCGCGACTGTGCGCCGAACAGAAACCGGTGTGCAGCGATCCGCAGTGACTGCGCTCGCCGTGCGCCCCCGACGGACAAAAAAAGGAGCGCCAGAGCGCTCCTTTTTTCATTGCCCATCCGGAAAATCAGGCTTCGTCGCGCGAGGCGCGCTTGCGCTCGTGTTCCTTCAGGTGACGCTTGCGCAGGCGGATCGTCTTCGGTGTGATTTCGACCAGTTCGTCGTCAGCGATGAATTCGATCGCCGATTCCAGCGTCAGCGAGATCGGCGGCACCAGGCGGACGGCTTCGTCGGTGCCGGACGCACGCACGTTGGTCAGCTGCTTGCCCTTGATCGGGTTCACCACCAGATCGTTGTCGCGGGAGTGGATGCCGATGATCATGCCTTCATACAACACGTCGCCGGGGCTGACAAACATGCGGCCGCGGTCCTGCAGGTTCCACAGCGCGTAGGCCACGGCTTCGCCGTCGTTCTGCGAAATCAGCACGCCGTTGCGCCGCTCGGACATGGCGCCGGCGACCGGACCGTAATCGTCGAACACGTGACTGGCCAGTCCGGTGCCGCGCGTCAGATTCAGGAACTCGCCCTGGAAGCCGATCAGGCCACGCGCCGGAATGCGATATTCGATGCGCACCCGGCCCTTGCCGTCCGACTGCATGTCCTGCAACTCGCCACGGCGACGACCCAGTTCTTCCATCACGCCGCCCTGATGGGTTTCCTCGACGTCGACGGTCAACAATTCATACGGCTCGCTCCTGACGCCGTCGATTTCCTTGAACACCACGCGCGGGCGACCCACGGCCAGTTCGTAGCCTTCGCGGCGCATCGTTTCGAGCAGGATGGTCAGGTGCAACTCACCCCGACCCGACACCATGAATACGTCCGAATCGTCGGTGTATTCAACACGCAGCGCGACATTCTTCAGCAGTTCCTTTTCCAGCCGCTCGCGAATCTGGCGGCTGGTGACGTACTTGCCTTCACGGCCGGCCTGCGGCGAGGCATTCACCATGAAATTCATCGTCAAAGTCGGCTCGTCAACCGCGATCGGCTTCATCGGCGCCGGCGATTCCGGATCGCAGATGGTGACGCCGATATTTACCTGATCGATGCCGGACACCAGCACGATGTCGCCGGCGCTGGCCGATTCGGCCTGCGTGCGCTCCAGACCCTTGAAGGTCAGCACCTGGCCGACCTTGGCCTTGCCGCGCAGTTCATCACCGTAATACACGGCGACTTCCTGGTTCGGCTTGATGCGGCCGCGCGTGATGCGACCGATGCCGAGCTGGCCGATGTAGGTCGAGTAATCGAGCGAACACACCTGCAGCTGCAGCGGGCCGTCTTCATTGACTTCCGGCTGCGGCACGTTGTCGAGGATGGCCTGGAACAGCGGACGCATATTGGTGCCCGGGGTGCTCGAATCGAGCATCGCGAAGCCATTCAGCGCCGAGGCGTACACCACCGGAAAGTCGAGCTGTTCCTCCGTGGCGCCCAGCTTGTCGAACAGGTCGAAGGTGTGATTGACCACCCAGTCCGGACGTGCGCCCGGACGGTCGATCTTGTTCACCACGACAATGGGCTTGAGGCCGAGCGCCAGCGCCTTGCGCGTGACGAAACGGGTCTGCGGCATCGGACCTTCGACCGCATCGACCAGCAGCAGCACGCCATCGACCATCGACAACACGCGCTCGACCTCGCCGCCGAAGTCGGCGTGGCCCGGGGTGTCAACGATATTGATGTGGGTGCCTTCGAACTCGATCGCGCAATTCTTCGAAAGGATCGTGATGCCACGTTCCTTTTCGAGATCGTTTGAATCCATCACCCGCTCCGAAACCTGCTGGGGCGATGCGACGGTGCCGGACTGGCGCAGCAGCTGGTCGACCAGCGTGGTTTTGCCATGATCGACGTGCGCGATGATGGCGATGTTGCGTATGGAGCGGGACATAGGAATGGTGCAGCGCAATAAGAAAAACACGCAAGTATAGCACAGCACGCAAGCTGAATCGGCCTCCCCGCACCGTGCCGCATCCGTGCGGGAGCGCCCCCATTGTGGGAGCGGCGTCGCCGCCGCGATCGCCGTTCCGTGATGCCGCCAGGACAAACCCGAAAGCCGGGCTTTTCTTGCCTGATAGACTGGATGACCCGGAATAAAGGAGTGCACATATGCTGGCGATCATCGGCGGCAGCGGTCTGACGCAGCTGGCCAATCTTGACGTCACCCGTCGCGAAGTCGTGCGTACGCCTTATGGCGAGCCGTCCGGTCCGCTGACCTTCGGCCGCCTGGCCGGGCGCGATCTGGTGTTCATCGCACGCCACGGGTACGGCCACACCATTGCACCGCACCGGGTGAATTACCGCGCCAACATTTCGGCGCTCCGCAGCGTCGGCGTGGTGCGCATCGTGTCGGTCGCCTCGGTCGGCGGCATCCGCGCCGACCTCGGGCCGGGCACGCTGGTCGTACCGGACCAGATCATCGACTACACCTGGGGCCGTCACAGCACGTTCTTCGATGGCCACGATGGACAGGTGAAGCACATCGATTTCACGCAGCCGTATGACGCCGCCCTGCGCAGGGCGCTGCTCGATGCGGCCGCGCGGGCCGGCGAGCAGGTCGTCGACGGCGCAGTCTACGCGGCGACCCAGGGCCCGCGCCTGGAGACAGCGGCGGAAATCAACCGGCTGGAGGGCGACGGCGCGCACCTCGTCGGCATGACCGGCATGCCCGAAGCGGCGCTGGCGCGCGAGGCCGGCCTCGCCTACGCGGCGATCAATGTGGTGGTGAATCACGCAGCCGGTCGCGGCGATTCGCTGCACGGCATCGAAATGTCGGCCATCGAGGACATGCTGCAGGAGGCGATGACGCGCGTTCGCCGCCTGCTCGAAGCCCTGTGCGCGAACGGGGAGTGCGCATGATCCGCGACATCCTGCGCATGGGTGACCCGCGACTGCTGCGCGTGGCGCAGCCGGTCAGGCGCTTCAGCTGCCCGGAACTCGATGCGCTGGTGCAGGACCTGATCGACACCATGCAGGCGGCCGACGGCGCCGGACTTGCGGCGCCGCAGATTGGCGCCGACCTGCGCGTCGTGGTGTTCGGCGGCTCACCGTCGGTGCGCTACCCGGAGGCGCCGGTCGTGCCATTCACGGTGCTGGTCAATCCGGTACTGACACCGCTTGGCAAGGATATGGAGGAGGGCTGGGAAGGCTGCCTCTCGGTGCCCGGCCTGCGTGGCGTCGTGGTGCGTCATGCCCGGCTGCACTACAGCGGCTTCGATCCGCAGGGTATGTTGATCGAGCGCGAGGTCGATGGCTTTCACGCCCGGGTGGTGCAGCACGAGTGCGACCATCTCGATGGCGTGCTGTACCCGATGCGGGTGCATGACTTCACTCGATTCGGCTTTACCGACGTGCTGTTTCCCGATCAGGAAGCCAGCGACGATTGAGCGGCGGCGCGCTGCGCGGCCCACGCCTCGAATTCGGCGGCCGGCAGTGGCTTGCTGAACAGATAGCCCTGCACGCATTCGCAGCCCAGATTACCAAGGAAGGCGAACTGGGCCTCCGTTTCCACGCCTTCCGCCACCACACTGAGCCCGAGGTGCTGCGCCAGGCTGATCGTTGCGGCGCAGATGGCCGCATCGTCCGGATCGCTTTCGATGTCTTTCACGAACGAGCGGTCGATCTTCAGGCGTTGCAGCGGCATCAGTTTCAGATGGCTCAGCGATGAGTAGCCGGTTCCGAAATCGTCGATTGCCAGCTCGACGCCCAGCTCGCGCAACTGGCCAAGCATGCGAAGCGTGGCGTCCGGGTTGTCCATGGCCACACTTTCGGTGATTTCCAGTTCGAGCTCGCCCGGGCGCAGGTCATGGCGGATCAGGGTGTCTTCGACCTGATGCAGCAGGTTCTTCGAGCGCAACTGGCGCGCCGACAGATTGACCGATACCCGCAGCATCAGGCCCTGGTCCTTCCAGCGGCTCAGCTGCCAGCAGGCCTCCTGCAGAATCCATTCGCCGAGCTTGATGATGAGGTCGCTTTCTTCGGCGATCGGAATGAAGCTGTTCGGCGGCACCAGGCCGCGCTCGGGATGCTGCCAGCGCACGAGCGCCTCGACGCCGACCAGCCGGCCACTGGCGATTTCGATCTGTGGCTGGTAATGCAGCACGAACTGGCGCGTTTCGATTGCGTGGTGCAGGCTGCCCTGCAGGGCCAGTCGCTCGCTCGCATTGGCGGACATGCTCTGGTCGAAGAACTGGTAGTTGTTCCGCCCGGCTGCCTTGGCGTGGTACATCGCGGTGTCGACGTTGCGCAGCAGGGTATCGACCGAGGTGCCGTCGTTCGGGAATACGCCGATGCCGACGCTGGGCGTCGAGTGCAGCCGGTAGGCCTCGACCTGGTAGGGTGCCGAAAGCGCCGACACGATCTTCTCGGCAACGGCGGCAGCCGTGAGCGTGGACGCCATGTCGGTCACCAGCACGACAAATTCGTCGCCGCCCAGCCGCGCCACCACATCGCTGAGGCGCACACAGCACAGCAGCCGCTGCGCCACATCGACCAGCAGCGCGTCGCCCACGTGATGACCCAGCGTGTCGTTGATGTCCTTGAAGTGATCCATGTCTATCATCATCACGGCGATCAGCGTGCCGTGCCGGCGCGCTTCGGACATGGCCTGTTCCATGCGGCCCTGCAGGCTGAGGCGGTTCGGAAGTCCGGTGAGCACGTCGTGGTGAGCCAGATGATGGATCTTGCGTTCGGCGGCCTTGCGTTCGCTGATGTCACTGAACGAGTGTACGTAGTGGACGATGCCGCTCTTCAGATTGCTGACCGGATAGATGCTGAGCCGCTTCGGATAGATTTCGCCATCGGCGCGCCGATCGTCGAGTTCGCCCGACCAGTCGCCACCGGCGTCGATGCGCTCGACGAAAGACGCGTGACTCGACGCTTCGTAGGGCGTCGACACCACGGCTGACGCCAGCTTGCCGAGCACCGCTTCACGCGCCTGTCCGGTGAGTTTCGAAAACGCAGGATTGACCGACACGATGCGATCCCCTTCGTCGGTCACCACGATCGCTTCGTTCGAACTCTGGATCACGCTGGCGGCCAGCGACAGATCGGCGTCTCTCAGCCGGATGCGCCGGATCTGCAGCTGCCCGAGACCGAGCAAGCCTGCGATCGCAAGAGAAATCAGGCTGCCGGCCATCCAGATGCTGATGACGCGGGTTTCCTGCAACGCGCCGCGCCAGCCGCCGACCGGTACGGCAGCCAGCTGCCAGCGCGCGTTGTCCGGCAGCACGACGTCGACCTTGACCGGATCGAGGCTGAACACATCCGCGTCGCCATGGATGACCTCGCCGGCCGCGCCCAGACCATCGCGACCGCGCAGGGCATAGCGGACGTTCTGGTTGGCGTCGAGCAGACCGCTCGCCTTGAGCAGGGTGTCAAAGCGCAGCACGATGGACGCCAGTCCCCAGTACTTTTCAGGGCGGCCCTCTCCCGCGGGCAGGTAGATCGGAAAGCGGTTGATCAGTCCGACGCCGCCCTGCACCAGCTCGAGTGGGCCGGCGAGCACGAAGCGTCGGCTTTCCATCATCTTGAGCACCGCATCGCGTTGCGCCGGATGGTCCAGATAGCGCAGGCCCAGCGCTGCTTCATTGCCGGCAAGCGGATTGACGAAGCTCAGCACATTGTCGGGCGCCAGCGCAATGCTGCGCACGTGGCGCCCATAGGCCAGCATGCGTTCGCTCGCCCGGTTGAAAGCATTGCTGGTGATGGTGGGGTTGGCCGCGACATAGCTGACCAGACCGAGTGACAGGTGGGCGGCGCTGTTGATTTCACTTTCCAGCCGCGCCCGCACGACACCGATTTGTGCCGCCACTTCATCGCGCTGGCGCTGCAGCATCTGATCAGCCTCGACATCGGCGATGTAGGCGGTCAGTGCCAGTCCGGACAGCAGCGCGATAAGGGCGACCGCCAGCGGCTTGCTCCGGTCAAGCAGCGACAGGCGACGCGGGGTGTACGTGGAGAAACTCAACGGTCAGGTCCGGTTCGTGCGGGGTGTGTCGCAGGTGTGGGTGGGGGCGCCTGTGAATGTCTCTGCGCGGAATACGGGGCGATGGCTGGATCGCGTGTCTGGAGCCTGGTGTTCGCTCGCGCCACGCTGATCGGCAACACCTAGAGGATAGCCAGTTCTCCGAGCAGTTCCTGCTCGAGCCGGATCAGGGTCGTGCTTTTTTCGAGCTCTGCACCGGAAACGAGAAACACGTCTTCCACCCGGTCGCCGAGCGTGGTGATCTTGGCCGTGTGCAGATTGATGTGGTGCGCAGCCAGCACGCGGGCGACCGAGTAGAGCAGGCCGGGACGGTCGGCGGCCGTGACATGCATGATGTGGTGCTGCTTGCGTTCGTCCGGCTTGATCAGCACTTCGGGTGTGATCGGGAAGTGCCTGACCTCGCGCGACAGCCGGCCAGTGACCGGTTGCTCGGCCAGTGTCTGGTTCTGCAGCCGTTCGGCCAGCCCGGTCTCGATCAGCGCAATCATGTCGCGTGAATTCAGATGCCGGTTCGGGTCGAGCAGAATGAAGCTGTCCAGCGCGTGCCGGTCGGTCGTGGTGTGGATCTTGGCATCGGCAATGCTGTAGCCGAGCCGGCCGAAGAAGCCGCACAGCCGCATGAACAGATCGGGTTGGTCGGGCGCATAGACCATCACCTGCAGGCCGTCGCCGACCTGATTGGGCCGTGCCTTGACGACCGGCGTGCTGGCGTTGGCCTGGAAATAGAGCATGCGCGTGTGCCACGCGATTTCGTCGGCCTCGTGCCGCATGAAATAGACAGTGTCGAGTCTGGCCCAGAACTCGTTCTCGATGCCTTCGCGAAGGCCGAAGTAGCGCAGCAGGTGGCGTGCTTCCTCCTGCCGGTCCGGCGTGCCGGATGCACCCGGACTTTCGCCCTGCAGCACGCGCAGGGTCGAAAAGTACAGATCTTCCAGCAGCTTGCCGCGCCATGCGTTCCACACCTTGGGGCTGGTGCCGCGGATGTCTGCGTGGGTCAGCACGTACAGCGCCGTCAGGCGGCGTTCGGTGCGCACCAGCGCGGCGAAGGCACGGATGGTTTCCGGATCGGACAGATCCTGCTTCTGCGCCACCGACGACATCGACAGGTGGTGCTCGACCAGGAATACCACCAGGTCGGCGTCTTCGGCATCGATGCCGTGCTGCAGGCAGAACAGGCGTGCATCGTGCATGCCCAGCTTCGAATGATCGCCGCCGCGCCCTTTTGCAATGTCGTGGAACAGGGCCGACAGGTAGAGCAGCCAGCGACGTTCGAATGCAGTGATCAGACGCGACAGCAGCGGATATTCGTGCGCGTGCTCGGCCATCGTGAAGCGGCGCACGTTGCGCATCACCTGCAGGATGTGTTGGTCGACGGTGTATACATGAAACAGGTCGTGCTGCATCTGGCCGACGATGCGGCCGAAGGCCGGCAGGTAGCGGCCGAGAATGCCGTACTGGTTCATGCGGCGGATTTCATGCACCAGGCCGCGCGTCTGCTGGAATAGCGACAGGAACAGCATGCGGTTCTGCGGGTCGCGCCGGAACTTTGCATCGATGAGGCGGCGCGCGCGCCACAACCCGCGCAGGGTGCGCGCCGTCATGCCCTTGAGCTCGCGGTGCGTCTGCAGCAGCGTGAAACATTCGAGCAGCGCACTCGGCGTGTTCTCGAACACGTCCTCCGACACCACGTCGAGCAGTTCGCGGCTGGACTGGAAACGTGCGTTGATCGGCTGCACCACGGTGTCGTCGGACGGAAACAGCGCAGCGGAAATGTTCTGCAGCAGGATGGTGTTCAGCTGCGTGATCATCTTTGCGCTGCGGTAATAGCGCTGCATGAACACTTCGGAGGCGCGCCGGGTCGGCGTGGCCTGCATGCCGAACGCTGCAGCGAGTGCTTCCTGGTGGTCGAAGATCAGCCGGTCTTCGCGCCGGCGAGCGATCAGGTGCAGTCGCACCCGAGTGTCGCGCATGAAGCGTTCGATGCGGTGCAACTGGCGCGATTCAGTCGGTGTGATCAGGCCGCGCGCAGCCAGTTCGGCCCAGGTCGAGCCGAACTGGCTGGCGCGCGCGATCCACTGGATGACCTGCAGATCGCGCAGCCCGCCCGGACTTTCCTTGCAGTTCGGCTCCAGACTGTAGGGCGTCTCCTGGTAGCGCTGATGGCGTTCGTCCTGTTCCAGGCGCTTGGCCTTGAAAAAGCTGCCCGGATCACGCTGGGTCGCCAGCGCGTGGCTGAGCTCGCGGAACATGCGTCGGGAACCGGCCAGCAGACGCGCTTCGAGCAGCGTGGTTTCGACCGTGATGTCGCGCGACGCCTCGTCTACGCACTGGCCGACCGAACGGACGCTGTGCCCGATATCCAGCCCGATGTCCCACAGCAGGCCGACCAGCATCTCAAGCCGCGATTCAGTGTCCGGCGACAGCTGCGGCGGGGTCAGGAACAGCAGGTCGACGTCCGATGCCGGATACAGCTCGCCGCGACCGTAGCCACCGACGGCGACCAGCGCCGCTGTTCGCGGCATGCCGGCTGCCGCCCAGAGCTGGCGCAGGGCGGCATCGACGGCGCGGGCGCGGTCGCGCAGCAGGCGCTGGCTGTTGCCGTCGCGTTCGAACGTTTCACGCAGGCGTTGCTGAGCCGCCGACAGTTCGGCACGCAGCGTGGCCGCAAGCAGGCGCAGCGCGTCGGTGCCGACCGGTGCGTCCACCGGTCAGGCCACTCCGCGGGCGTCGCCGATCAGCGCAGGCGGCAGGGGGCAACCGTCGGACAAGGTGAGCACCTCGTACCCTTCGTCGGTCACGACGACTGTATGTTCCCATTGCGCCGACAGCGTGCGGTCGCGCGTGACGATGGTCCAGCCATCCGCCAGTTCGGACACGGCGGCGCGGCCGGCATTCACCATCGGCTCGATGGTGAATATCATGCCGGGCTGCAGTTCCATGCCCGTTCCGGGTTTGCCGTAATGCAGCACCTGGGGGTCTTCGTGAAACTTGCGGCCGATGCCGTGACCGCAGAATTCGCGCACCACTGAAAAGCCGTTTGTCTCCGCGTGGCGCTGGATCACGTGACCGATATCGCCCAGGCGCGCGCCCGGCCTGACGCGGGAAATGCCGAGCCAGAGACATTCGAAGGTGATCTGGCACAGCCGGCTGGCCTGCTTGCTGACCTCGTTGCCGACCATGAACATGCGGCTGGTGTCGCCGTGGAAGCCGTCCTTGATCACCGTGATGTCCAGGTTGACGATGTCACCCTTCTTCAGCGCACGCGGGGCCGGTACGCCGTGGCACACGACATGATTGACCGACGTGCAGATTGACTTCGGGAACGGGCTGTAGCCCGGCGGTGCATAGTTGAGCGGCGCCGGGATGGTTTTCTGCTCTTTCACCATGTAGTCATGGCACAACCGGTCAAGTTCTTCGGTCGTGACGCCGGGCTGGACATGCGGTTCGATGAAGTCGAGTACCTCGGACGCCAGTCTGCACGCGACGCGCATGCTCTCGATTTCTTCCGCAGTCTTGATGGTGACGCTCATAGGAATAACAGCTCTTCGAATACGCTTGGGGACCGCTCAGGTTAGCCGAAGCGTACGACGGCGGCAAACGCTGGCGTGCCGGACCGCTTGAGTTTGTTGCACTGCGGCTGCTAGAATCGTGGGCTGTTTGATTCCAGTACCTATCAGGTACGTCAGACAAATCCACACGCCCGGTGCTGCCGTTGATACGGTAGCTCGACCGATAGGGTGCGTAGCCGGAAATTGCGGCTGCGAACACGGCCGGGCGGAGGTTAAACCCTGATCGGAGACTTCAATGTCCGTATCCATGCGCGAAATGCTGGAGGCGGGTGTCCATTTCGGACATCAGACCCGCTTCTGGAACCCCAAGATGGCCCCGTACATTTTCGGCCATCGCAACAAGATCCACATCATCAACCTGGAAAAGACGGTTGCCCGCTACAACGAGGCAATGACCTTCATCCGCCGGATGTCGTCCAACAAGGGCACTGTGCTGCTGGTCGGCACGAAGCGTCAGGCGCGCGAGATCGTGGCCGAAGAAGCGCAGCGCGCGGGCGTGCCGTATGTCGACGAGCGCTGGCTCGGCGGCATGCTGACCAACTTCAAGACGCTGAAGTTGTCGGTCAAGCGCTTGAAGGACCTCGAGCAACTGGTCGAGGACGGCAGCATGGAACGCATGCCGAAGAAGGAAGCCCTGGTGCTGCAGCGCGAGCTGATCAAGCTGCAGAAGAGCATCGGCGGTATCAAGAACATGAATGGCCTGCCGGACGCGCTGTTCGTCATCGACGTCGGTTTCCACAAGATCGCCATCACCGAAGCCAACAAGCTGGGTATTCCGGTGATCGCTGTGGTCGATACCAATCACTCGCCGCTCGGCGTGGATTACGTGATTCCGGGCAACGACGACTCGAGCCGTGCCATCCGCCTGTACGCATCGGGCGTGGCAGACGCCATCCTGGAAGGCCGCAACACCGCCGCCCAGGATCTGGTTGCGCAGCTCAAGGGCGACGACGAATTCGTCGAAGTCGAAGCCGAAGCGGAACCGCAGGCCTGATGAACCGTCCCGACGGCCGCCCATGCGGTCGTCGGGTGTTTGACGAATTGCACGAACAGCAGATGGAAGGCGGGACTCAGCATGGCGGAAATCACCGCAGGAATGGTCAAGGAGCTGCGTGAGAAGACCGACGCTCCGATGATGGAATGCAAGAAGGCGCTGACCGAAGCCGGTGGCGACCTGCAGAAGGCGGAAGAAATCCTCCGCGTGAAACTGGGCAACAAGGCCAGCAAGGCCGCTGCCCGCGTGACAGCCGAAGGCATCGTCGGTCTTTACCTGTCGGCCGACGGCAAGCTTGCCGCGATGGTCGAAGTCAATTGCGAAACTGACTTCGTGGCGAAGAACGACGATTTCCTCGCCTTGGTCAATGGCAGCGCAAAACTGATCGCCGAGCACAATCCGGCCGACGTTGCAGCCCTGTCGGCGCTGCCGATGGGCGAAGGCACGGTCGAATCAACGCGCGCCGCACTGGTCGGCAAGATCGGTGAAAACATGTCGATCCGCCGTTTCGTGCGCATTGCCGCCGAAGGCAAGGTCGCCAGCTACGTGCATGGCGGCTCGAAGATCGGCGTGCTGGTCGATGTCGTCGGTGGCGACGAAGCGCTCGCCAAGGATCTGGCGATGCACATTGCCGCATCGAAGCCGAAGTCACTCGACTCAAGCGGTGTGTCGGCCGACCTGATCGATGCCGAACGTCGCGTCGCGATCGAAAAGGCGCGCGAGGCCGGCAAGGCGGAAGACATGATCACCAAGATTGCCGAAGGCTCGGTGCAGAAATTCCTGAAGGAAGTGACGCTGCTTGGTCAGGTTTTCGTCAAGGCCGATGACGGCAAGCAGACCATCGAACAGCTGCTGAAGGCGAAGTCGGCGAAGATCGCCGGCTTTACGCTGTATCTGGTCGGCGAAGGCATCGAGAAGAAGACGACCGATTTTGCTGCCGAAGTGGCCGCGCAGGCCGCTGCAGCCGCTGCAGCACGCTGAAGGAACCTGCATGACTGTTGCTTACCGCCGGATACTGCTGAAACTGTCGGGTGAAGCCCTCATGGGCGACGACGACTACGGCATCAGCCGCGACATGCTTGCCCGCATCGTCGGGGAAATTGCCGAAATCCGTGCCCTGGGTGTGGAAGTGGGCGTGGTGATTGGCGGTGGCAACATTTTCCGCGGGGTGGCGGGTGGCGCGGCCGGCATGGATCGCGCCACTGCCGACTACATGGGCATGCTGGCGACGGTGATGAACGCGCTGGCGCTGGGTGATGCGATGCGTCAGGCCGGTGTCGCGGCACGGGTGCAGTCGGCGCTGAGCATCGAGCCGGTCGTCGAGTTCTATATCCGCGGCAAGGCGATCCGCTACCTGGAAGAAGGCAAGGTCGTCATTTTTGCTGCCGGTACGGGCAACCCCTTCTTCACGACCGACACGGCGGCTGCGCTGCGCGGACGCGAGATCGAGGCGGAAATCGTGCTGAAGGCAACCAAGGTTGACGGCGTGTACAGCGCCGACCCGATGAAGGTGCCCGATGCGACCCGCTACGAACGCATCAGCTTCGACGAGGCAATCAGCCGCGACCTCAAGGTAATGGACGCCACAGCGCTCGCGTTATGCCGTGACCAGCAACTGCCGATCAAGGTATTCAGCATTTTCAAGCCGGGCGCACTCAAGCGCGTGGTGATGGGCGAAGACGAGGGCACGCTGGTCCATATATAGTGGTGCGTGTTTTGCGCTCGCCATGGCTCAACAGGCTGCCGACGAGCGGCCGCAACTTCCAACAAGAGGCGACTTCATGATCCCCGAGTTGAAGAAAACCACAGAACAGAAGATGCAGAAAACGCTGGAGTCGCTCAAGGCCGACTTCGGCAAGGTGCGCACCGGACGTGCCCACACCGGCATTCTTGACCACATCCAGATTGATTACTACGGCTCCATGGTGCCGCTGAGTCAGGTGGCGAACGTCACGCTGATCGATGCACGCGCCATCGGCGTGCAGCCGTGGGAAAAGAAGCTGTTGCCGGTGGTCGAGAAAGCCATTCGCGATTCCGATCTCGGTCTGAACCCGTCGGCAATGGGCGACGTGGTGCGCGTGCCGATGCCTGCGCTGACCGAAGAGCGGCGCAAGGAACTGATCAAGGTGGTGCGCGGCGAGGCCGAAAACGGCCGTATCGCGGTGCGCAACCTGCGCCGTGACGCGAACAGCGTGCTCAAGGACGCCGTCAAGGCCAAAACGATTTCGGAAGACGACGAGCGGCGTACGCAGGACGACATCCAGAAGCTGACCGACCGATACATTTCGGAGGTCGACAAGCTGCTCGCGCAGAAAGAACAAGACCTGATGGCGGTCTGAGGCCGAACCCGCATCGTGTCCTCGCGCTCCAGCAAGCCGGTCGATGGCGGCAACCTGCCGGTTCCCCAACATATCGCCATCATCATGGATGGCAATGGCCGCTGGGCGCGCCGCCGGTTCATGCCGCGGGTGGCGGGCCACCGCAAGGGAGTCGAAGCGGTGCGCGCTGTAGTGTCGCGCTGCGCCGAGCGCGGCGTCGGTTACCTGACGCTGTTCGCCTTCAGCTCCGAAAACTGGCGTCGTCCGCCGGAAGAGGTGAGCTTCCTGATGCAGTTGTTCATGCGTGCGCTGGAAGAGGAAGTTGTGCGCCTGCACGAGAATTCGATACGGCTGCGCGTCATCGGTGATCTTTCGCGTTTCGAACCCAGATTGATCGACATGATCCGCAGCGCGGAAACGCTGACTGCCGGCAATACCGGGCTCAATCTCACGGTTGCTGCAAATTACGGCGGCCGCTGGGACATCCTGCAGGCGACGGAGTGCATGCTGAAGGCCAATCCCTTGCGGAGGGAAGGGTTCGTCGAGAGCGATCTGTCCCCTCATCTGGCGATGGCGTATGCGCCGGAACCCGACCTGTTCATCCGCACCGGCGGCGAGCAGCGAATCAGCAATTTCCTGCTCTGGCAACTGGCCTATACCGAGCTGTATTTCACCGACAAGCTGTGGCCGGAATTCAACGGTTCGGCGGTCGATGAAGCCATCGCGTCCTTCCAGCAGCGTGAACGCCGTTTCGGACGCACCAGCGAACAGGTGCAGGCTGCCACCGCAGCCGCGCTCGGCGCGGTCGGCCGGCATGCTTAAACAGCGGGTACTGACCGCCATCGCATTGCTGGCAGGTCTGTACGCTGCACTGACCCTGCTCGATCTCACCGCTTGGGGCTGGCTGGTGGCGGTCATCCTCGGTCTAGCCGGTTGGGAGTGGGGGCGTCTGAGCGGCCTTGCTCCCGGCGGCGCCATCGGCTCCGGCCTCATCACCTTCCTGCTTGTCGCCGCTGCCGCATCGGTTGCCTTCGGGCCGGTCGGCGTGCTGCCGCCAGCCATGGCGCCACTTTCGGCACTGCACGCGCTCGCCATCGTGTTCTGGCTGCTGATCGTTCCGGTCTGGATGTGGCGGGGCGGGCGTCCGTCCGGCTTCTGGATGGCACTGACCGGTCTGGTGGTGCTGCTGCCCCCTGCGCTGGCGCTCATACAGCTGCGTGCGCAGGGCCTCGTGCCGCTGCTGCTGCTGATGGCCGTGGTGTGGATCGCCGACATCGCCGCGTATTTCACCGGTCGCGCATTCGGGCGCCACAAGCTCGCGCCGGCGATCAGCCCGGGCAAGACCTGGGAAGGCGCCTTCGGCGCGGTGATTGCTGTGCAATGCTACGGTCTGGCGATCAAGCCGGTGCTGTTCGGCGAGGCCGACACGCCCGCCTGGCTGGTCTGGTCGGTGATACTGCTGCTGCTCACCGCGGTCAGCATCGTCGGCGACCTGTTCGAGTCGATGATGAAGCGCCAGGCCGGCATCAAGGACAGCAGCCAGCTGCTGCCCGGTCACGGCGGCGTACTCGACCGCGTCGACAGCCTGACCGCGACCTTGCCGCTGATCGGATTTGCCCTGCTCAACCTACTTCCCGGAGCGCAGACGTGATGCGCAGACTGACCATACTGGGTGCCACCGGATCAATCGGCGTCAGCACGCTGGATGTCGTGGCGCGGCACCCCGATCGTTTCGAGGTCGTTGCGCTGTCGGGTCACCGCCAGATCGACAAGCTGGCCGAACAATGCCTCGCCTTTGCACCGAAACTCGCCGTTGTGGCGGACGCCGATGCCGCCAGCGCCTTGCGCGGCAAATTGGCGGGGCGGGTGCCGACCGAAGTCATGCACGGCAGCGAGGCACTCGAAACGATCGCTGCGCTGCCCGAGGTCGACACCGTCATGGCAGCCATCGTCGGTGCCGCCGGCCTGCGTCCGACGCTGGCCGCTGCGCGTTCGGGCAAGCGCATCCTGCTGGCCAACAAGGAAAGCCTGGTCATGTGCGGCGCGGTGTTCATGCACGAGGTGGCATCGAACGGCGCCACGTTGCTGCCGATCGACAGCGAGCACAACGCGGTTTTCCAGTGCCTGCCGACGCAGGGCAGGGCAGGTGTGCGACGTATCCTGCTGACCGCGTCGGGCGGTCCGTTCCGCTGCACGCCGCTCGATCAGCTCGACCACGTGACGCCTGATCAGGCGTGTGCGCACCCGAACTGGGAAATGGGACGCAAGATTTCGGTCGATTCGGCCACCATGATGAACAAGGGCCTCGAGGTGATCGAGGCGCACTGGCTGTTCGATACGGCGGCCGAGCGCATCGATGTGGTGATCCATCCGCAGAGCATCGTGCATTCGATGGTCGAATACGTCGACGGCTCGGTACTGGCGCAGATGGGTAACCCGGATATGCGCACCCCGATAGCGCATGCACTGGCCTGGCCGGAACGCATCGAGTCCGGGGTCGGCGCGCTCGATCTGGCCATGTCGGCCAATCTCGTGTTCGAACGCCCGGATCTGGATCGCTTCCCCTGTCTGCGACTGGCTTTTGCGGCGCTGGCCGCAGGTCAGGGTACGCCGGCCGTTCTCAATGCCGCCAATGAAGTGGCGGTCGCGGCTTTTCTGGAACGTCGGCTCGGTTTCCGTGCCATAGCAGACGTGATTGCCGAAACCCTGGATACGCTGCCCGACATGCCTGCCACCACACTCGACGACGTCTTTGCCGCCGACGCCGCTGCCCGCCAGACCGCGCAGCGCGCCATCAGGGCGCGCACTTGAGCCCCTTCTTTTACGCCGGCGCCTTTGTTCTGGCGCTGGGCATCCTCATCACGGTTCACGAACTGGGCCACTACAGCATCGCCCGGCTGTGTGGCGTCAAGGTGCTGCGCTTTTCCGTTGGATTCGGCCGGCCGCTGCTGTCGCGTCGCGTCGGGCCGGACCGCACCGAGTGGGTGATCGCGCTGTTTCCGCTCGGTGGTTACGTCAAGATGCTGGACGAGCGCGAGGGCGAAGTCGCGGCATCGGAACTTCCGCGTGCCTTCAACCGGCAGAGCGTGGGACGCCGCTTCGCCATCGTGGCGGCCGGGCCGATCGCCAATTTCCTGCTGGCCATCCTGATCTACTGGGGCCTGTTCATCAACGGCATGGAAGAACTGCGCCCGCTGCTTGCTGCGCCGGCAGTCGGCACGCCAGCGGCGGTGGCCGGTGTGACCGAAGGCGAACTGGTGCGCTCGATCAATGGCAAGGACATCGTGTCCGCCCAGGATCTGCGCTGGAGCGTCGCGCAGGCGGCGCTGCACGGCGGCACGCTGATGATGGAAACGATCAGCGTGCACAACGAAATCAACAGCCGTCGCATTGACCTGTCGGGCATCGGATCCGAAGTCGACGCCAGCCTGATGGAGCGCGCCGGCCTGACACTGTTCCGGCCGCGCATCGATCCGGTCGTTGCAACAGTGGCCGCCGACAGTGCCGCCGGCAAGGCCGGCATGCGCCCGGGTGACCGCATCGTTGCGATCGATGGCAAGCCGGTTGATGACTGGGCTTCGATGGTCGGGGTCGTCCGCGAACTGGGCGGCCGCGAGGTGGTGGTCCAGGTGCTGCGCGGTGGCGTCGCGCTTGATCTGAACGCCGATGTCGTCGCGGTGGAAGAAGGCGGCCAGCGTTTCGGCCGTCTCGGCGTGACGCCCGAAACACCCGAGGGACTGCGCGAGCGGCTGTTCGTCACGGCGCAACATGGCGTGATCGAATCCTTCGGTCTTGCGGTCACGCAGACCTGGGATACGGCGCTGTTCAGCCTCAAGGCATTCGGCCGCATGATCACCGGCGATCTGTCGTGGAAAAACCTGAGCGGGCCGGTCACGATTGCCGACTATGCAGGACAGTCCGCCGCCATGGGCGTGCTGCATTACATC
The DNA here is from genome assembly GCF_030696805.1 of Methyloversatilis sp. Lineage (GTDB taxonomy): Bacteria > Pseudomonadota > Gammaproteobacteria > Burkholderiales > Rhodocyclaceae > Methyloversatilis. The sequence continues at coordinate 57,113 of NZ_JAUYRO010000037.1, forward strand.
AAGTTCATCGCCCTCATCAGCATCAGTCTGGGCGTGCTTAACCTGCTGCCGGTGCCGCTGCTGGACGGTGGACACTTGATGTACTATACGGTCGAATTTATCAAGGGCGGCCCGGTGTCTGAAAGAGTCATGGAAATCGGCCAGCAGATCGGTCTGGCCTTGCTGCTGATGCTCATGGCGTTTGCCTTCTACAACGATATCAATCGGCTTTTCGGTTGACTGCCCGCTGAAATCCCCCATGCGCAAGTTTTTGCTTCCCGCTCTGCTAGCGGGATTGTTGTCCGCTCATGCGTTCGCCTTCGAACCCTTCGTGGTGCGGGACATCCGGGTCGAAGGCATCCAGCGCACCGAAGCGGGTACGGTTTTCAGCTACCTGCCGGTCAAGGTCGGCGAGACATTCACCGAAGACAAGGCGGCAGAAGCCATCAAGGCACTGTTCGCGACCGGCTTCTTCAAGGATGTGCGGGTCGAAGTCGAGGGCGACGTGCTGGTGGTCGTCGTCGACGAGCGGCCGGCCATTGCATCGCTCGAATTCATCGGCATGAAGGAATTCGACAAGGACACGATCAAGAAGGCGATGCGGGATTTCGGCCTGGCCGAATCGCGCATCCTCGACCGCAGCGTGCTCGAGCGGTCGGAGCAGGAAATGAAGCGTCAGTACCTGACCCGCGGGCTGTACTCGGTTGACGTCAAGACGACGACCACTCCGCTGGAGCGCAACCGCGTGGCCGTCACCTTCGAAATCAACGAGGGTGCTGCCGCCAAGATCAAACAGATCAACATCGTCGGTGCGAAGTCCTTCAAGGAAAAAGATCTGCTCAAGCTGCTGAGTCAGAGCACCGGCGACTGGCTGAGCTGGTACAACAAGAATAATCAGTACTCGCGCCAGAAGCTGAGCGCCGACGTCGAAACCCTGCGCAGCCACTACCTCGATCGCGGCTATCTCGAATTCAACGTCGATTCGACCCAGGTGTCGATCACGCCGGACAAGCAGGACATCTACATCACGATTTCGATCACCGAAGGCGAAAAGTACACCGTCGGTGGTGTCAAGCTTTCAGGTGAATTGCTGATTCCCGAAGCGGAATTGCGGGGGCTGGTCAAGCTGAATGCCGGAGACGATTTTTCGCGCAAGAAGCTCACTGAAACGACGAAGGCGATCAGTGACCGTCTGGGTAACGACGGCTATGCCTTCGCCAACGTCAATGCAGTGCCGGAACCGGACCGCGAAAAGCGTACCGTGTCGTTCAACGTGTTCGTCGATCCCGGCCGCCGGGTCTATGTGCGCCGGATCAACGTCGCCGGCAACACCAAGACGCGCGACGAGGCCGTGCGGCGCGAGTTCCGGCAGATGGAAGGCAGCTGGTATGACGGCGAACGGATCAACCGATCCAAGTCGCGGGCTGACCGTCTGGGCTACTTCGACGGTGTCACCGTCGAAACACCCGCCGTCCCGGGGACGACCGACCAGGTCGATGTCAATCTCACCGTCAAGGAAAAGCCGACCGGCAATCTGGCGTTCGGCGCGGGTTTCTCCAGTTCGGAAAACCTCATCCTGTCTACTTCGGTGTCGCAGCAGAACCTGTTCGGCAGCGGCAAGTCGCTGTCGCTCGGCCTGAACAGCGGCAGCATCAACAAGACCTATTCGCTGTCCTTCACGGATCCGTATTACACGCCGGACGGTATATCGCGCGGTTTCGACGTGTATTTGCGCAACGTTGATCCGTCGCGTCTGCGCATCGGCAACTACCGTACATCATCGGTCGGTGCCGGGATGCGCTGGGGCTTCCCGATCCGCGAAGACGATCGCATCAACTTCGGTCTGGCGGTCGACCAGACGTCGATCGACACCTTCAGCAACAGCCCGCAGCGCTACCTGAATTTCGTCAATGAGTTCGGTGACACGAACAACTCGCTGGTGGGTACGATAGGCTGGGCACGTGATACGCGTGACAGTGTGATCTACCCGACCAAGGGGTCGACGCAGCGGGTGAACGTCGAAGTGTCACTGCCGCCGGGCTCGCTTCGTTACTACAAGGCGTCCTACCAGCATCAGCGCTACTTTCCGCTGTTCGGGGATTTCGTTCTGATGCTCAACGGTGATGTCGGCTATGGCGACGGTTACAACGACAAGCCGCTGCCTTTCTACAAGAACTACTTCGCGGGTGGCATTGGCTCGGTGCGCGGGTTCCAGACCTCGTCGCTCGGCGAGCGTGATCGCGACGCCGCCGGTAACATCCTGTTCAATACGGTGGGCGGCAATCGACGTATCGTCGGCAACGCCGAACTTCTTTTCCCGTTGCCGGGATCGCAGGACAAGACGCTGAGGCTGGGTACTTTCATCGATGCAGGGCAGGTGTGGGCGTCCGGCGATACGCTGAGCCTGGGCGATTTGCGCTATAGTGCGGGCCTTTCCGTGGCGTGGAGCTCGCCCATGGGGCCGTTGAAGTTCAGCGTCGCGCAACCGCTCAACAAGGAACCCACGGATCGTCTCCAGCGCTTCCAGTTCCAGCTCGGCAGTACTTTCTGAACCTCAAATATCACGAATGAACAGGTCAAGTATTTTCTCACGTTTCGCCTTTATCTCATTGATTTCAATGATGATGATAGGTTTGGCGACGAACTCGCATGCCGAAACGGATGTGAAGATCGGCTTCGTGGATACGGAACGCATCCTGCGCGAAGCAGCGCCGGCTGTCCGTTCGCAGAAGAAGCTGGAGAAGGAATTCGAAAAGCGCAGCCAGGAGCTTGAAAAGCTGGCCAAGCAGCTGCAGTCGATGCAGCAGACCATGGAAAAGAACGCGGTCACCTTGTCCGAAAGTGACAAGCGGGCGAAGGAGCGTGAATTCAACGAGCTCACTCGTGATATGCAGCGCCGCGAGCGCGAATATCGGGAAGACCTGAATCAGCGGCGCAACGAAGAACTGGCCAGTGTTCTGGATCGCGCCAACAAGGCGATCAAGGTCATTGCGGAGGCCGAAAAGTACGACATCATCTTTCAGGAAGTGGTGTATCGCAGTCAGCGTATCGACATCACCGAAAAGGTGCTGAAGGCGCTCGCAGATCCGCCTTCGGGAAAGTAAGGGCGCATGCCAGCCAGACTTGGCGCTCTGGTCGAGCAACTTGGCGGCACGCTGCACGGTGACCCCGGGTTGTTGATCGAACAGGTTGCTTCTCTCGACATGGCAGGGCCGCAGCAGATTGCCTTCATGGCAGGGGCAAAGTATCGCAGCGCGCTGGATGAAAGCCGCGGCGGTGCTTTCATCGTATCGCCGGCAGACGGCGAAAATCTCGACCGACCTCACATCCGGGTTCGCAATCCCTCGCTCTATTTCGCGCGCGTCGCGCAACTGCTGAATCCCGAACCTGCCGTGCGCGCCGGCATCCACGCCGATGCATCGGTCGATGCTACAGCGCACGTCGATGACAGCGCCGAAGTGGCCGCCGGTGCGGTCATCGGCGCCGGTGCGTTCATCGGCCCCGGCGTATCCATCGGTGCCGGATCGGTGATCGGCGAGGCGTGTTCGATCGGCGCCGGCACGCGGCTGCATGCACGCGTCACGCTGTATCCGCGCTCGGTCATCGGCGAGCGCTGCGTCCTGCATTCGGGTGCGGTCATCGGAGCAGATGGTTTCGGCTTCGCGCGCGAAGCCGACGCGAGCTGGGTGAAGATTCCGCAGATCGGCCGCGTGATCATCGGCAACGATGTGGAAGTCGGTGCCAATACCACCATCGATCGCGGTGCGCTGGACGACACGGTGATCGGCGACGGCGTGAAGCTCGACAACCTGATCCAGATTGCACACAACGTACACATCGGCGACCACACGGCGATGGCGGCCTGTTCCGGCGTGGCGGGCAGCACCCACATCGGCAAGCGATGCATGATAGGCGGCTCGTCGAACATCATGGGTCACATCGACATCGTCGACGACGTGGTCGTGTCGGCCGTCAGTTTCGCCAGCAAGTCCATCGGCAAGGCCGGCATCTACACCGGCTCGCTGCCGTCGATGGAACACGCCGAGTGGTCGCGCAACTTCGTCCGCATCCGCCAGCTCGACGCCATGGCCGAGCGACTTCGTGCGCTTGAGCGACAGATCGAATCACTGCAAAGCAGCAAGGAAGACTGACTTGAAATCCATGGACATCCACGCGGTGCTGAAGTCGCTGCCGCACCGTTTCCCGTTCCTGCTGGTGGACCGGGTGCTCGCCGTCGAAGCGAACAAGTACATCCATGCGCTGAAGAACGTCACCATCAATGAGCCGTTCTTCCCGGGGCACTTTCCGAACCATCCGGTCATGCCAGGCGTGCTGATCATCGAAGCGCTGGCCCAGGCTGCTGCCATCCTGTCGTTCGAAACGCTGGGCACGACCCCCGACGCGGATTCGGTCTATTACCTGTGCGGCGTCGACAACACGCGTTTCAAGAAGCCGGTCATGGCGGGCGACCAGCTCATCCTTGAGGTCGACCTGATCCGGCACTCGCGCGGCATCTGGAAATACAATGCTCGCGCAAAGGTGGATGGTCAGGTCGTGACCGAGTGCGATCTGCTCTGTGCGGTTCGGCCGAGCTGATGGCAGTCACCGTTCATCCGACTGCCATCGTCGATCCCGCGGCGCTGCTGGCTGACGGCGTCGACATTGGTGCCTACAGCGTGGTCGGCCCGAATGTCGAGATCGGCGCAGGCACGCGCGTGCACCCGCACGTGGTGATCGCCGGCCACACGCGGATCGGTCGCGACAACCTGATACACCCGTTCTGTTCGATTGGCGGCGATCCGCAGGACAAGAAATACGCTGGCGAGCCGACACGCCTTGAAATCGGCGACCGCAACACGCTGCGCGAATACGTGACGATGAATTGCGGCACCACTCAGGATGTCGGCGTCACGCGGGTCGGCAACGACAACTGGATCATGGCCTACGTGCATGTGGCGCACGACTGCCAGGTCGGCAGCCACACCATCATGGCCAACAACACGGCGCTCGCCGGCCACGTGCATGTGGGTGACTGGGTCATTCTCGGTGGCTTCACCGGCGTGCACCAGTTCGTTCGCGTGGGCGCACACAGCTTCTGCGGCGTGCACTCCAGCGTGCTGCAGGATGTGCCGCCCTTCGTGCTGGCCAACGGCGTGCCGGCGACGCCGCATGGCATCAACAGCGAAGGCCTGCGACGACGCGGCTACAGCAGCGAAGCCATCACGGCGATCAAGCGTGCCTACAAGACTCTGTACCGCGAAGGACTGAGCCTGGACGACGCCCGGGCGGCCATCGCCGAGGCGGCGAAAGCGACTCCCGAAGTCGCCGTGCTGTCCGACTTCCTCGCTTCGGGCGGTCGCGGCATCATCCGATAATGTCTGCCCGCATCACGGTGGCCATGGTCGCCGGCGAGGCTTCCGGTGATCAGTTGGCCGCGCACCTGATCAAGGCGCTGCGCGACGTCCGGCCGGATATCGATTTCGTCGGCATCGGCGGCCCCCGCATGGGTTCCGCTGGCTTTGACGCCTGGTGGCCTGCCGAAAAGCTGTCGGTGCGCGGCTATTTCGAAGTGCTGCGGCACTACCGAGAACTGTCTGGCATCCGCCGCGCGCTGCTCGCCCGCCTGCTGCAGACGCGGCCCGCCGCCTTCATTGGCGTCGATGCACCGGATTTCAATCTATGGCTCGAACGCCGCATGCGCGATGCCGGTGTGCCGGCGATCCATTACGTCAGCCCGTCGATCTGGGCCTGGCGTGGCGGACGCATCAAGGGCATCGCGCGCAGCGTGTCGCGCATGTTGTGCCTGTTCCCGTTCGAGCCGGCGCTGTATGAAAAAGCCGGCGTGCCGGTCAGCTATGTCGGTCACCCGTTCGCCGACGAAATTTCTCCGCTGCCACAACGCATCGATGCCCGCGAGCGCCTCGCGCTGCCACAGGACGCCCGCATCGTCGCGCTGCTGCCGGGCAGCAGGCAGTCGGAACTGCGGTATCACGCAGCCATCTGGATCGAGACCGCGCGCCTGCTGCACGAGCGCCATCCGGAGCTGCGCTTCCTTGTGCCGCTGGCAACGCGCGAGACGCGTGCCCTGTTCGAACAGGCGCTGTGGACCTGCAATGCAAGGGAGCTGCCGATCACCATCCTGTTCGGTCACGCACGCGACGCGCTGATGGCCTGCGACGTGGCGCTGGTGGCCAGTGGCACCGCGACGCTCGAAGCCGCCCTGTGTCGCGCGCCGCACGTAATGGCCTACCGCATGCATGCGCTCAGCTGGCAGATCATGAAGCGCATGGCCTATCAGCCGTGGGGCAGTCTGCCCAACATCATGGCGGGGCGCTTCGTCGTGCCGGAACGGTTGCAGGACGCCGCCACGCCACGCGAACTGGCGGACGCGCTCGATACCCTGCTGGATGATGACGCGGCGCGCGACGCGCAGATTGCCGAATTCGAACGCATCCACAGCGTGCTGAGGCAGGACACGGCGGCGCGCGCAGCGGCAGCCATCCTGCCTCATCTGCCGGCGGCGGTGCCGTGACCGGCTTCGAATGGACGGCTGCCGGCGTGGATGAAGCCGGCCGGGGACCGCTGTGCGGGCCGGTCTATGCGGCGGCGGTCATCCTGGATCCGGCGCGGCCGATCGACGGCCTGAACGACTCCAAGAAATTGTCCGAAAAGAAGCGCGAGGCGCTGGCGCTGCTGATCCGCGAGCACGCGCTGGCTTGGGCAGTGGGCTTTGCGACGGTCGAGGAAATCGATCGCATGAACATCTTGCACGCCTCGATGCTGGCCATGCGGCGAGCCGTCGAAGGGCTGGTGGTGCAGCCGTGCGAGGTGCTGATCGACGGCAACCGCGTGCCGCCCGGGCTGGCCATCCCCGCGCGCGCCATCGTCGGCGGTGACGCCAGCGAGCCGGCGATTTCCGCCGCATCCATCCTCGCCAAGACCGGACGCGATCAAGAAATGAAGGCGCTCGCGCTGCTCTACCCGCAATACGGCATCGTGCGCCACAAGGGCTATCCCACACCGGAACACCTGGCGGCGCTGCGCGAGCATGGTCCGTCGCCCATCCATCGCCGCAGCTTTGCGCCGGTGGCGCAGTGCATACTTGACTTCGGCATGCCTGATTGACTCTCCTTCCGGTCTGTCCAGGCGCGTTGCTGATCGCGCACCAGGCGCGCGCGTCTCAGCAAACGAGCATGCGGGTCATGCTTCTACCGTGCTTTCTCCTTCCTGATTTCGTCGCCACCGGTGGAGCTGGCGTCGGTCATCCTGCGGGTCAGCATTTTCAATCCAGCTCATGGACAGCGAGACGGGCATGCGCGAGCGCCAGCTCTTCGCGCGCGATCAGGTCATCGACATCGTCCGTCGGGTCTGGCTGCACATCCTGATCGGTGACGGCATCGGTGCTGCGATCCACAACTGGATACCGGGCAGCCTGATCAACGGATTGCTCGGTCAGGACAAGCGGTGGTCGGTGCCGCTTGCCAAGATGCTGGGCGGTGGTTGCCGAAAGTGCATTGAACTGGCCGGCAACACGCGCAAGGCGCTAGATGCTCGGGGCCAGCAGGCGGATATCGTCAAGGTGACCGACTTCGCGGAGATCGCCGCCCATGGCGTCATGTCGACACCGGCGCTGGTGATCGACGGGAAGCTGGTGTCGTCCGGCAAGGTGCTGAGCGAGCAGGACATCGCCGGCCTGCTGGGCAAGGCCGACTGAAGCTCTCAGTCCGGCGGGTTCAGATGCACCGCCAGCCAGACCGATGCGACGTCGGTATCGGTGCCGTCCACGCGGTGGCGGCGATGCGCCGCGATGAGGATCCAGTCGCCCGGCTTGAGTACGCGTGGCGAGTCCTCGTCGGCAAAGCGCAGTGCCGCCGAACCACTCAGCAAGGTCACCCATTCATCGTCCGGCTGGTCGTACCAGAATCCGGGCGGGCTGCTCTGGCCGGTCGACACGATGCGCTCAATGCGCACGCCGGGCCGGGCGCACAAGGTGTTGATGCGCTCCGCTTCAAGCGCGCCTTCAGGCAGACCGTCGAACAGGTTGCCGCTCATGGCGTGCCGCCCTCCAGCAATTCGGTGTCCGCATGCGCATACGCCGGACTGCAGCAGCACAGGATGACCAGCGCCTGGCCGCCGGTGGCTTCGATGCAGTGCGGCGTGCCCGGCGCAATCAGTACGGTGTCGCCCGCCGCCACGTCGAAACGGGCGTCGCCCAAGGTCATGCTGCCTTGGCCAGCGGTCACGTGATAAAGCTCTTCGGTCATGCTGTGCCGATGCAGCAGGGTGCGCGTGCCGGCGGGTATGGTCGCTTCCGCCAGACTTTGTGCGCGCCCGCCGTGCAGCGACGGATGCATTAGTTCGCGGATCTGCGAGCCGTCCTTCGTGATGTAGGGTGAAATATCGGTGCGGATGGTTTTCATCGGATTTTCATCGGCGTCGGCTGTGGTCGCGCGTCAACGTGGATTGTGCGTTCAGGCTGAACGTGATGGTACGACCGGATTCAACCGGACGCAGCGTCTGCCTGGCACCGGCGTCTTGTTCAGTTTAATAATTCAAGTATTATTGAATTATGGAAGAACAGAAGGTCATCCGCTCCCTGTCGGCGCTGGCGCAGGAAATTCGCCTGCGCGTGTTTCGCGCCCTCGTCGTCGCCGGACCTGACGGCATGACGCCCGGTGCGCTGGGCGATGCGCTGGATATCGCACCGACCACACTGTCCTTCCACCTCAAGGAACTGAGTCAAGCCGGGCTGATCGAGCCGACGCGCGAGGGCCGTCACCTGATCTATCGCGCCGATTATGCGCAGATGAACGCGCTGCTCGGCTATCTGACCGAAAACTGCTGCCGCGGCGCATCCTGTGCCGAACCGGTAGCGCCTGTCTGCAAAACCTGCTGAACGGAGTCCGCCATGAAGCGCTTTCACGTCCACCTGCACGTCGACGATCTCGATCGGAGCATCGCCTTCTACAACCGGCTTTTTTCCACGCAACCGGCGCGCCACGAGGCGGACTACGCCAAATGGATGCTTGAAGATCCGCCGGTCAATTTCGCGATTTCCACCCGTGGCAGCCAGCCAGGCATCGATCATCTGGGCATCCAGACCGACGATCCGGCCGAACTGGCAGCGATGAAGGCGAGCGCCGAAGCGGCCGACATGGCGCTGCTGGACGAAGGCGCTACCAGCTGCTGTTACGCGCGCAGCGAAAAGCACTGGATCACCGACCCGCAGGGCATTGCGTGGGAACACTTTCATACGCTGGGTGACATTCCGGTGTTCAACGAAGCACCGGCTGCGGTGGGCACTGAAGCGGCGTCAGCCTGCTGTGCGCCCAAGGCGCCCGTCACGCGCGGCAAACCGTTGGCCATCGGCGTCAAATCGTCCGCTTCCGGGTGCTGCTGAAATGGGTTCGCCACTGAACGTGCTGTTCCTGTGCACCCACAATTCGGCGCGCAGTGTGCTCGCCGAATGCCTGCTGAACCATCTGGGCGCCGGGCGTTTCCGCGCGTTTTCGGCCGGCAGCCAGCCGTCCGGTCGGGTGAATCCATTTGCGCTGCAGGCGCTGGCCGAAGCGGGCGTGGATACGACCGGCGTGTGCAGCAAGAACTGGGACACATTCGCCGTACCCGGTGCGCCGGAGATGGATCTGATCATCACGGTGTGCGACAGCGCAGCCGGCGAAATCTGCCCTGTGTGGCCGGGGCATCCGGCGACCGCCCACTGGGGCTATGCCGATCCGTCCGCCACCACCGGTCCGGACGCGGCAAGGCTGATGGCCTTCCGCGACACGATGACATTGATCCGCCGCCGACTCGAGATACTGGTCGCATTGCCGGCCGAACGTCTGGACGCGCTTCGCCTCGAACAGACCGCGCGCAGTCTGGCCGATCGCTGAGGCCACGCCATGGGATTGTTCGAACGTTGGCTGAGCGTCTGGGTGGCGTCATGCATAGCGGCGGGCGTGGGCCTCGGCCTGCTGGCGCCGGGCGCCTTCGAGGCAATTGCGGCGCTGGAATTCGCACACGTCAATCTGGTGGTCGCGGTGCTCATCTGGGTGATGATCTACCCGATGATGATCCAGATCGACTTTGCGGCGGTGCGCGACGTCGGTCGCCGGCCGCAGGGCTTGATACTGACACTGGTGATCAACTGGCTGGTCAAGCCCTTCACGATGGCGGCGCTCGGCGTGCTGTTTTTCCGCTATCTTTTTGCGCCCTGGGTCGATCCGCAATCGGCGACCGAGTACATCGCCGGCATGATCCTGCTCGGCGTCGCGCCGTGCACGGCGATGGTGTTCGTGTGGAGCCAGCTGACGAAGGGCGATCCGGCCTACACACTGGTGCAGGTGTCGGTGAATGATCTGGTCATGGTGTTCGCGTTCGCGCCCATTGCGGCCTTCCTGCTCGGTGTGACCGATGTGGCCGTGCCCTGGGAAACGCTGCTCCTGGCCACAGTGCTCTATGTCGTGCTGCCGCTGGTGGCCGGCGTGCTGACGCGGCGCATGCTCGGTGGCGGCGAGAAGGTTGCTCATTTCGTGGCGCTGCTCAAGCCGTGGTCCATCGTCGGCCTTCTGGCAACGGTCGTGTTGCTGTTCGGCTTTCAGGCGGAAACCATCATTGCCCAGCCTTTCGTGATCGCGCTCATTGCCGTGCCGCTCATTCTGCAGACCTACGGCATTTTTGCCATCACCTTCATCGTCGCACGCATGATCCGGCTGCCCTATCCGATCGCCGCGCCCGCCTGTCTGATCGGCACCTCGAACTTTTTCGAATTGGCGGTTGCAGTGGCCATTTCGCTGTTCGGCCTGCATTCGGGCGCCGCACTTGCGACCGTTGTGGGCGTGCTGGTTGAAGTACCGGTCATGCTGTCGCTGGTCGCGTTCACGCGACGTTCGGCACACCTGTTTCCCGATTCCAGGGAACTTTCTTAGAACAAGTCTAAACAAAGCGTCGATTTCGCAATATGATTGCGATTCCCACCCCACCACCAAAGAGGACTCCGAGATGAGCATAGTTAACACCACCGTCCAGCCCTTCAGCGCGAACGCATTCCACAACGGCAAGTTTGTTACCGTCACCGACGAAAGCCTCAAGGGCAAGTGGTCGGTCCTCGTGTTCATGCCTGCTGCATTCACCTTCAACTGCCCGACCGAAGTCGAGGACGCAGCCAACAACTACGCCGAGTTCCAGAAGGCCGGCGCCGAAATCTACATCGTCACCACGGATACCCATTTTTCGCACCAGGTGTGGCATGAAACCTCGCCGGCTGTCGGCAAGGCCCAGTTCCCGCTGGTTGGCGATCCGACGCACCAGCTGACCCGTGCGTTCGGCGTGCATATCGATTCGGAAGGCCTCGCACTGCGCGGCACGTTCGTCATCAATCCGGACGGTGTGATCAAGACCGCTGAAATCCATGACAACGCGATCGCTCGCGACATGAACGAAACCCTGCGCAAGCTCAAGGCTGCCCAGTTCGTCGCCAGCCATCCGGGTCAGGTCTGCCCGGCCAAGTGGAAGGAAGGCGCCGAAGCGCTGACGCCGTCGCTGGACCTGGTCGGCAAGATCTGAGCGCACACCACGCCGCATGAACGCCCGGGTCAGGTGCCTGCTGCGCCCGACCCGGGCGTTCCGTTTTTGCATCATCCGTTTCGAAAGCCGAGAACACCATGCTTGACGACACCCTCAAGGCTCAGTTGAAGGCCTACCTCGAGAAGCTGCAATACCCGATAGAGCTGACGGCGTCGCTTGATGACAGCGCCGCCTCGCGCGAATTGCACGGCCTGCTTGCCGACATCGCGGCACTTTCAGACAAGATTGCGGTGATCGAAGATCGTGACAGCGCCGAGCGCAAGCCCTCGTTTTCGATCAATCGCAAGGGCGGCGACATGCACCTGCGCTTCGCGGCCATTCCGCTCGGCCATGAATTCACGTCGCTGGTGCTGGCACTGCTGCAGGCCGGCGGCCATCCGCCCAGGGTGGAACAAGAAGTGATCGATCAGATCAAGGCGCTCGACGCCGACTTCCACTTTGAAGTTTTCATGAGCCTGTCCTGCCACAACTGCCCGGATGTGGTGCAGGCGCTCAACCTGATGGCGGTGCTGAACCCGCGCGTCAGCGCGGTCACGATCGACGGTGCGCTGTTCCAGAAGGAAGTCGAAGAGCGCCAGATCATGGCGGTGCCGATGATTTTCCTGAACGGCCAGCACTTCGGGCAGGGGCGGATGACGATCGAGGAAATCCTGCCGAAACTGGACACCCGGGTCGCCGAGCGCGAAGCCGAAAAGGTATCGGCCCGCGCACCGTTTGACGTGCTGGTCGTCGGCGGCGGACCGGCCGGTGCGGCGGCGGCGATCTACGCAGCGCGCAAGGGCATCCGCACCGGGCTGGTCGCCGAGCGATTCGGCGGTCAGGTGATGGACACGCTGGGCATCGAGAACTTCATTTCGGTCAAAGAAACCGAAGGTCCGAAGCTGGTCGCCGCGCTGGAAGAGCACGTGAAGGCCTACGACATTGACGTGATGAATCTGCAGCGGGTCGAAAAACTCGTGCCGGCAGCCGACTCGGGCGATGGTTACATCCATTTGACGCTGGCCAGCGGCGCCACGCTGAAGAGCCGCTCGGTCATCCTGTCGACCGGCGCGCGCTGGCGCGAAATCAATGTGCCGGGCGAACGCGAATACCGCAATCACGGCGTGGCTTACTGCCCGCACTGCGACGGCCCGCTGTTCAAGGGCAAGAACGTGGCAGTGATCGGCGGCGGCAATTCGGGCGTCGAGGCTGCCATCGATCTCGCCGGCGTGGTCGGTCATGTGACGTTGATCGAATTCGACAAGCAACTGCGCGCCGACGCCGTGCTGCAGCGCAAGCTGCACAGCCTGCCGAACGTAAAGGTCATCACGCATGCGCAGACGAAGGACATCGTCGGCGACGGCAAGAAGGTCAATGGCCTGAATTACGTCGATCGCACGAGCGGCGAACCGAATCATGTCGATCTGGAAGGTGTATTCATCCAGATCGGTCTGGTGCCGAACACCGAATGGTTGAAGGGTTCGTCGATGACGCTGACCAAGTATGGCGAGATCGACATCGATGCGCGTTGTGAAACGTCGATTCCGGGCGTGTTCGCGGCCGGTGACGTAACCACCGTGCCATACAAGCAGATCATCATCGCCATGGGTGAAGGCTCGAAGGCAGCGATCAGCGCGTTCGATCATCTGATCCGCCATTCGGCGCCGGAAGCGGCCGCCGCAGCCTGACCCCCCGGCGCCACGGACCGACGGCGGTAAGATGTCGACCGGCCGACCGCGGCGCCATGCCGCGGCGGACGGTTACCGGAATCCGCTGCCATGACGCCCACACCGCTGTTGCTGTTCCTCCATATTGCCGCCGTCACCGTCTGGGTCGGCGGCATGTTCTTCGCCTATGTCTGCCTGCGCCCGGTCGCGGCGATACAGCTTGAACCGCCGGCCAGGCTGCGCTTGTGGCGCGCGGTGTTCGGACGCTTCTTCCCGTGGGTGTGGGCGGCCGTTGCAGTCATTCTGGCCAGTGGACTGATCATGATGCTGGCGGTCGGAATGAAGGACGCACCGCTGCACTGGCATCTGATGCTGGCTGCAGGCCTGATCATGATGGCGGTTTTCACGCACGTCTTTTTTGCGCCGTACAGGCGACTTTTGCGTGCGGTGGATGCAGCCGACTGGCCGGCCGGCGGCGCCGCGCTGGCGCAGATCCGCAAGCTGGTCGGCTTCAATACCGTGCTGGGCTTCGTGACCATAGCGACTGCGACGCTGGGACGCTGGCTGGTCGCCTGATGAAGCACATCCAGTCGCGCGACAACCCGCACTTCAAGCAACTGCGCAAACTCGCCACGTCGTCGCGCGAGCGTCGCGACACCGCAAGCACGCTGATTGACGGCCTGCACCTGTTCCGCAGTGCGCTGGACGCCGGGCACCGCCCGTCGCTCGCCATCGTCGCCGAACGCGCCCTGCATCATGCCGACGTGTCGGCGCTGCTGGCCGAGCACGGCGACGCGGTGCTGTTGCTGGCGGATGGCCTGTTCGACGAACTGAGCCCCACCGACACGCCGACAGGATTGCTCGGCCTCATCGACATTCCTGCCGACGCGGCCGGCCGCTTGACCGGTGACTGTCTGGTACTCGATGCGGTGCAGGACAGCGGCAACCTCGGCACGCTGCTGCGCGCCGCGTGGGCGACCGGTGTCGCGGACGTGTTGCTGACCACCGGCTGCGCGCAGGCCTGGAGCCCGAAGGTGCTGCGCGCCGGGCAGGGCGCCCATTTCAGCCTGCGCATCCGGGAACACTGCGATGTGGCCGAGTCGCTCCGACATTTCACCGGCAAGGTCGTCGCCACGCGACTTGATGCGCAGACTTCACCCTATGCACTGGACCTGCGCGGACCGGTCGCATGGCTGTTCGGCAATGAAGGCGCCGGTCTGTCGCCAGCGCTCAGCGCACTGGCCACCGACGCGATACGGATTCCGATGCCGGGTGCAGCCGAATCGCTGAACGTGGCCATGGCGGCGACCGTCTGTCTGTTCGAACAGGTGCGTCAGCGCCAGACTTGTTGACCCATCACTGACCGAAATCGCCCGCGGCGTCCGGCCGCGCCGCCCACGGCACCAGTCCGGCGGCAGTGGCCAGGCGCACCAGTTCGACATCGCTGCGCACGTCGAGCTTCTGGCGGATTTCGCTCATGCGGTTCGATATCGTTTTCGGGCTGAGCTTGAGCGCGTCGGCGATTTCATCGACCGACATGCCGGCCAGCAGCAGACGGCAGATTTCGAATTCACGCGGTGTCAGCACGTCGAGCCGCTTTTCGTCCGGCATCACATTGTCCAGCGCGAGCTGCTCCGCCACACGGGGGCTGAGCGTGCGCCGCCCCTGCGCCGCGGCAAGCACGGCCTGCACCAGCGCCTCGGGTTCGGTGTCCTTGGTCAGGAAGCCGATCGCGCCGGCTTCCAGCGCCTGGCGCGCAAACGCAGGTTGCGCATGCATCGAGAACATGAGCACGCGGGCGCGGTTGTCCAGCGCCAGCATGCGGCGCGTCGCTTCGATGCCGCTGGCACCGGGTAGTGAAATGTCCATGACCACCACATCAGGCTTGAGCATGCGGAACAGCTGATAGGCCTCGTCCGAGGTACCCGCTTCGCCGACCACCTCCATTGCCCGGTTGTGTTCAAGAAAGCGACGGTAGCCGGCGCGCACGACGGCATGGTCGTCGACGAGCAGAACGCGGATTGGGCTGTGAAGGCTCATGTTTTTTCCTGTAGCGAAGTTTTCAGCGGCAGCCAGGCGTCGACCTGCCAGCCACCCTCGGGGCGCGGGCCGGCGCGACAATCGCCGCCCAGCGCCAGTGCGCGTTCGCGCATGCCGACCAGACCGAAACCGCTATCGGGTGTGGCGTGCGGTCGCGGCTCACCGTCATCGCGTACGCGAAGCGATACCCGGCCGGCACCGGGATCGATGTCGAGCCGGATGTCGATGCGGGTACAGCGCGCATGCTTGACGGTATTGGTCATGCACTCCTGCACGATGCGGTAAAGCGTGATGTCGTGCATCGCCGACAGCTGACCCAGGTCCTCGTGCAGATCGAAACTCACCTGAGCCGCATCGGCACAGCGGCTGCGCTGCTTGCCCAGTTCGCGCAGCGCGTGCCCCAGGCCGAGCTCTTCGATGTCGGGCGGGCGCAGGTGTTCGAGCAGATTGCGCACGAGGCGCAGCATGTGGCCGACCTGTTCCGACATCCAGTGCGCCGACTCGCGATGTTCTGCCAGTTCCGGCCGGCCATCGCAGGCGTCCGCCAGCAGTCGCGCATGCGGGTGGATCGCCACCAGATACGGGCTCAGCTCATCGTGCAGGTCACGCGCCAGCGCATGCCGGATCTCTTCTTCGTGCGTGATCAGCTTGCGCAACAGGCGCGCGCGTTCATCGACCGCCGCTTCCAGCGTGGACGCCATGCTGTTGAACGATTCGGAAAGCGGGGCCAGATCACCCGGGCCGACATTTTCCAGCCGTGCATCGAGTCGCCCTTCGCCGATCGCCGACAGCGCGCGCATCACGCTGCCCAGCGGATGCAGCGCACGGCCGACCGCCCAGAACACCATCAGGCAGGCGATCAGGCCGATCGCCGCAACCATCGATGTCTGCTTGATGTAGTCGTCCCAGATTTCGCGCAATTCATCGTCCGCATAAGGCACCAGCCAGTAGTAGCCGATGACCTGCTGGCCCACCCGAATGTCCTTGCGCAGCGGCGAGCGGCTGCGCAGGCGCTCGCCCATCCAGCCCAGCGCAAAGGGCGCCGATTGTTGCGGGCCGCTGCGCGAGCTGAGGATGAGCTGTCCGCTCGCCGCCCGCACTTCCACTGTCAGGTGGCGCAGACTGCTCAGTTCGCGGGTGAGCTGGATGCTGGCAAGGAGGGCTTCGGCGGTGACGCCGACCGGCGGCGGCGACAGTGCGCTGGGCAGTAGCGCGTGCGCAAGCCGGGCCACCGACTCCATCTCGGCGACTGCGTCATCGTGGGCGTCGTACAACCTGCGTACGCTGTCGGCAACGACCAGCAAGGTCATCAGTGACGCGATGATGAGGGTGAGTCTGATGCGCAGACTCATGCGGGTAATCCGGTCAGGGCAGGGCTTGCATGCTAATGCGAAGGCCACCGGGAAATGTTCCCGCTTGTTTCCCTTGCGTCAGCCCGGATTCGCGGCTCCACGTCAGACGAGCAGGCGCGTGTCGACGTGCTCGATCAGCCCGCCGTGCCTGCTGACCTCGGCCACCATGTGCGCCGTACCGCCCGGGCCCTCGGGACCGTCGCCATTCCACAGACAGATGAAACACAGCGCGCCGTCCGCGTGCGCGAGCGCTTGATCGATCAGCCACACATTGCATGCTTCATACGGGTCGCGGCCATCGGCCAGCGGGCCCAGCGCCGCCGACATTTCCTGCACTGTTGCGCCGGGTGCGGCAAGTGCGCGGCGATAGCGTTCGACCCAGCGTTCGCCATGCAGCGACGGCCTGACCGAGGTCTGTTCGAAGGTGGCGGTATCGAACGGCAGCAGGATGTGGCGTCTCACGCTGCGTTCGACGCACGCTTCAAGGAACAGCAGGTCGCCACCGGACGCCGCCTGACTGAAGGCGATGTCGCCGGCAGCGGCGCCATGGCGGTCCAGCGCGGCAGCGATCGCCGCCGCCGCGCCGGGCTCCATCGCCGGTGGAAAGCGCGGCGCTTCGCGGTCGGGACGGTCCATCACGTGACCGCTGAACAGGAAAGTGGTCATGGCGAGCGGTGCGGCAGGAAAGCAGGTTCGATCCGCCGCATCATGCCGTATCGCTGGTCAGTCCCGGTACGTAACAGTAGGCGCCGGAGCGCGGATCACGCACATAGCTCAACAGTTGCCGACGGTTCGGCGCGCCGCCCGGGGCGCGGAGCGACACGTGCACCCAGCCCGAATTCGGGCCCTTGGCCGGGTCGTAGCACTCGCAGATGATCTGGTCGAATACCTTGACGTGCTCCGCCACCCATTCGGCCAGCGCGATCGTGGCAACACCGACGATTTCGATGTCGCACGCTTCACCGCGCGCATGCTGGCTGCTGCTGACCCAGCTCGACGGCTTGCGTTTCAGGGCGCGTTCGAGGGCCTGGCTGCGGAACACGCTGTTCGGCGAAAAGCTGCCGAACTTCGCCCGCACCGGCTCGAGCACCTCGCGCGCCAGATGTACCGCGGCGCGGAATTCGGTGTCGGATGGAAAGGTGTTCGGAATGCACTGGCGCGATGCGATGTCGGAGCGGGTCAGTTCGTACAGCCGGAAATGCGGCGACACCTTGTCACGCGGCTGGCAGCCAGCGATGTGCAGCGCGCCGAGCGCCACCTTTGCCTGATCGCGGTCACTCATGACAGCTCCCGGAAGCGGTTGCGCATGGTGATCAGTGCCGCAATCACCGGCCTGAGTCCGCTTTCGTCACTGCGCACCGACGGCGCAGCATCCGGACCATCGAGCAGCGCGACCAGGAAATCGAAGTTCTCGGCGATCGACGCGCGTTCGCGCGGGCTGGCGCCGCGACGGAAGGCGTTCAGATACTCGCTCAGCACGCGGTCGAATCTTGCTTCGACGGCGTCATCACGGGCTGGCGTGCGCTTCGCCGGTTTGCGGGCCGGCGCCCGTGACCGCTTTCCGGCGGGCTTGTCGGGGGGCGCCGGCAGTGCTTCGGCAATCATCGACAGCAGGCGGCAATCTGCGATGCCGGTCGCCAACCACAGGCCCGGTTCGTCGCAATACTCGGCCTCGCAGGCGACGCGGATGCGTTCCGCCTCGCTGAGCAGCGCGTCGCGTGGCCACAGTGGTGTGTAATCCGGGTCGCCAGCCGTGGCAAGCAGGTCGGCCAGCGCACTGTTCACGAACGGGTAGGCGCTGCTGCGGCCATCCATTTCGAGGGCGTCGCGGTAGTAGGTCGCCATATTGACCAGCGATTCCTGGCGCTCCTGCGCCGTGGTCACCAGCGCAAGCCGCTTGCACGCGGCACCCATCATGTTCAGGCGCTCCGGCGTTCGGGCACGCTGGATCAGCAGGTCCAGCTCCATGATTGCTGCGATGATCGAGGTGCGCAGCGACGTGCGCAGGGCTTCGTCCGGCACGCCACCGGCGAGCGATTCCGACCAGCGTCGTCCAGCCAGCCGGACGCGGAAATTGGCGCATTGCTCGACCACGCGGATCGGGCAATCGCCCTTGCTGGCAGACAGCGCCGCGTCGAGATGTTCGATCGCCCGCGCGTAGTCACCGACCTCGCCCCACAGAAAACCGAGCGCTGCACGCACGTCGGCGCGGGCCAGCCACTTTTCGCGTGCGGCGTCGGGCACGCGGTCGAACAGGGCGTCGACGGTGCCCTGCAGCCACCCGACGTCGGTCGCGGACGACTGCATGCGCACCGATTCGCGCAGGTTGTCGAGATTGCTCACCAGTTCGGCATGCGAATGCAGCGGACCGGCCGGTCGGGCGGTCGAACGCGAACCGCCGCCCTGCGCGCGCAGCAGGCGAAAGCCCGGGTCGCCGTAGCACTGGTAGGCGCCAAAGGTGTTCGACTGCGGATGCTGCTGAACGCAGGCGCGGCGCGCCGCCCGCACGGACTCGCCGAAGCTGTCGCCGGCCAGCATGCGCTGGTAGAACGTGGCGGCGAAGGTCTTGGCGGCATCGTCATCGACCGCCCAGCCGGCCGCCACCACCGCCTTCACGCCCATGCGGATGAACTGCACGCCCAGATTGGCAGCCAGCGCCGGGAAGGCCTGCTTGTCCAGCGAGCGTGTCTTGCCAAGGTGACAGCAGTTGATGAACACCAGCTCCGGCACGTAACGCATCTGTTCTATGTCGCCCGGCGTCAGCAGCACGCCGCGGCCGATCACCATGCCCGACAGCAGCTTGCCTCCGGCTGACCCTGACCGGCTCCGGTCGTCTGCGACCCGATAGTCATGTTCGCCATGACCCGCCAGATGCAGGATGCGCCAGCGACGCCGGTGCAGGCTTTCGAGAATGTCGGTATGGGTGGCGTCGATGCAGGCGTCGGTCTGGTAGCCCAGTTCGGTCAGGCATCCGGCAACGTGCTGCGCTTCGTCGCGTGCGCCCGGCAGGTCGATGAACTTGTCCCAGCCTTCCAGATCGGGATGACCAATGACCAGCGCCGACAGCTCGGTACCGTGCACCGGTTGCGCCCGGAACTCGGATGTCTTGAGGGTGCGCAGCAGGCCGCTGCGGGCGGCCGGCGGCAGCGGATTGGTCGCCCAGCGATCTTCCAGCAACTCCCATGGATAGGCAGCCGATTTTTCATCGAGCACCAGCAGCAGGTTGTTGTTGTCCGGCGCCAGCTCCTTGAGCCGGTTGGGCAGCAGCATGTCGAACAGCGTGCGTGCCGCTTCGCGATTGCGGCCCGGTTGCGTGCAGGCACGCTCGATGAACTTGCCGGCCAGCGAAAGCTGGCCCAGACCGATGGTTTCCTCGGCGCGCGCGCGGTTGGTCGACGATACGAAGCGCAGCCGCGTGTCTTCCGGGTCGGTGCTGATTTCCAGCCGGTGCCACCAGTCGCCGTCGCTGTCGAAGCTGACCCGCCGGCGACCGCCGTCGCCGGCATGCACGGTCTGTTCCGGCCAGCGCACGTCGGCGCCGAAGTCGACCGACGCCAGCACGTCATCCAGTGCATCGGCGGCATTGATGGTCACGTCCTGGAACAATTCGATCAGCTGCAGTTTCGACAGGTAGACGCGGTCACCCAGCCCCGCATCGATCAGCCGGCGGTTGGTACTCACGACCGCGCGCAGCAGCGCCTCGATCGAATCGCGCAAGGTCATGCCGCCGGCGCCGCTGCCGATCAATACGGTACTGAGCCCCATCGAACGCATGTCGGCAGCGCGCATCGGACGTTTCGCCTCCGGCATCTGCACCAGTTCGAAGCAGTAGGTCAGCAGTGCGTCCGATACCGTGGATTCGAGCCGCCCGGGCGACAGCGAGCCCAGTTCGCCCAGACCCACGATGATGGCCGCGACCGGACGCGCTTCGGGCGTGTCGTTGTAGAACAGCGCACTGCTGCCGATCTGCCCTGGATACAGGCCCAGATCCATGCGCTGTGTCAGCGGTCCGGCCTGCTCGCCGGGACGCGTGAGCTGCTTGTCGAGTGCCCGTTCGGCGCTGACGATGCTGTCGCCCAGATAGTGGCCCACCATCAGCGGATGCCTGACGTAGCTAAGGTCGCCATGGGTGAGCTGTACCTCGAGGCCTGGCAGGGCTGGTTCCCCGGAAGGCAGCGGACTGCCGGGGCCGAATCCCAGACGCTCGACTTCGGCTGCCGTCGGGATCGAATCGAGGACGGGGGCCGACGCGCTGTGCGAGCCGCCTGCGCCCGCCGCACGTGCACCGCGCGCCGTGCCCATGCTGCGCGGCAGTCGCGTGGTCGAGCCCTTCAGCAGCAGATCGGTGTAGCCGGCGAAGGTCTTGCGGCCGAAGTCGTATGAACACAGTGCGTCGTGCGCGGTGTCCTCGGCGAAATACATCGGCACGCCGGGCAGGCGGCCGGACGCCCAGGTGACCGTGCCGTCGCCCTCCGGCGTGTGCGGAAACACCAGCTTGCGGCGGTTGAACCGGAAGGCGCCGTCGTCGTCGATCAGTTCGTGGCCGCACACGGTTTCCGGCTGCACGCCGGCGACATAGATCATGTGCTGCGCATCGACCGCGCCGGCCAGCGCGTCCCAGGTGCGGCGTGCGCCACGCAGCACACCTTCATCGGCCAGCTTCCAGCGCTCGCCGAGACCTTCACGCAGGCCGGCCCACACGGCAGGGTCGTCATAGCGCAGCGCTGTTCCGTCGGCAGGGAAGGGCAGCAATTCGACCAGACCGGGGTAGCGCCGGACGATGTCGATGATGCCGTCGCGGCTGTTCAGCAGATCGAGCAGCATCAGCTTGAACTGCGTCGGGTTGCGACCGGTCAGCCAGCGCACCGCCTCGTGCGAGCCATGATTGGGCGTACCCAGCATCAGCAGGCGACTGTTCGGCAACTCGCAGATGCGCCGCCAAACTTCGCCACCCTTGCGGTCGGCCATCATCGCGCGCACCACGAGACCGCCCATCGAATGCGCCACGATATGCAGCGGCTGCTGCTGCGCCTGCAGGTCTGGCAGCCACAGCGTGAGCTGTTCGGCCAGCTGCGCGGCCGCCGCCTGCACCGAATTGCGCCAGTCGTAGGCGAAGAACTCGACCCGGTGGGTCTGCGCGAGATGCATCAGCAGTGGTGCGTAGAAACTGTCGATCAGGCCATCGACCTCGATCTGTGCCGCGTCGATGCCGATCTTTTCCAGCCCGCCGAACGCCAGCGATCTGTAGTTCAGCCAGACGCGATCGCCATCTGCCTTCAGCGAGCTGCCCATGGTGCCGGGCAGCACGACCGCCAGCGGTTTCGGCAGCCCGCCGGCACGGCTGCGGGCAATCGCGCTGCGCCAGGCCGGCGGTGTCGGCGGCCGCTCGCTGATCGGCCGAAAGCCCGCGTCCGAGCCGTCGGCGCGGGTCAGACCCTGCAGCAGCCAGTCTGTCGAGCGGGCGTTGTGGAAATAGCTGAAGTGATCGACCGCATCGCCCTTGTCCATCTGCTGCCGGGCGCCGTGTTCCGGGCGCTTGATGCCGCCGAACATCGATCCGGTGTTCACCACGAGATCGTGTTCGCCCTTGTAGAACCAGTCGGTCACGAACACCTTCAGGGCCGACAGGATGGAGTGACCACGCTCGATGTCGCCGGCGATCACCGTCAGATCCGACTCGGTGCGGGTTTCCGGGTGGTTCAGCAGGCGCACGACGGCCGATCCGGGCATCATCGCTTCCAGCCCGGGGAGCACGCGCGGGTCGGTGCGTTCGCGCAGCACGGCGGCCATGAAGTCAAGCGCTTCGGGTACCAGCGGCACCTGCTGCAGACCGGCGATGCGGCTGGCGTTGAGCAGCAGCGAAAACCAGCGGTCCAGCCGGCCGGAGGCGAGCGTGGTGCCCATGGCCGGGCAGGCGACGCGCACGAAGCGCGTGATCCGGAGCTGCTTCGCATCCAGCACTTCGGCCAGCTTCAGCAGCGCGTCGCGGTCGGCGGCGTAGTCTTCCTTCAGCCGTTTTTCGCCGGCTTCGTCGAGCGGTTCGATGTTCAGCTGCTGGGCGATCGACACGTCTCCGACGAACAGCCGCTTCAATACTTCGGCGCGCAGCGGGTCGCTGCTGCGCACACGTTGCCCCAGACACAGCAGCTCGCCGACCAAGCCACCGCGAGAGTGGCTGACCAGATGCAGCGTGGCGCCCTGCGGCAGCGATTCGGCAAGTTCGAGCGCGTTCTGGATCGGGCTCACAGTCAATGTACGGTGTTCGAAGGCATGGATGCCTTCGCCATAGACACTTGCCAGCCGCGCACAGGCGATGGTGCCGCGCGGATTGTCGTCAGCCGCCAGCTTGCCGAAACTGCCATCGAAGCTCGATGCCGTGCCATGCAGGAACACCAGCAGCGGCTTGTCGTCCGTCGCCTCGACCCGGTCGATCTTCGCGCCGAGCGCAGCGTTCTCGATGTCGCAGCGATACAGCCCCGGCTCACGCCCGAGGATTTTCCGCTCGAAGCGCGCGCCAAGCCGGCGGGCGACGAATTCCTGCGCCTTGTCCTTGATGTCGATGCCGAAGAATTCGATCACCCGGGTCGCCAGACCGAGCGCACTGCCCAGCCCGCGGCTGCCCGGGGTGTCTGCGTTCAGGTCGCCGATATCCCACAGCACTTCGCCATCGCTGCGCGTTTCGGCCTTCGATCCCGCCTCCTGCATCAGGTCGTCGGCGCGTATCCACAGCTCGAAGCCATTGTCGAGCGTGACACGGGCGATCGCATCAGCCGGTATGACGGTCGGTTCGGCCGTCGCCGCGGCGCGACTGCCGCCGGGTTGCACTGCGCCCAGCGGTGTGAACGTCACCTCCGATCCGGATGGCGGGCTGACCGCCACACCCTTGCGCGCGCGGATGCTGAAACGCTCGTATTTCGACTGTTTCATTGTCCTGACCTCCTGCTGTTGTTCTTGTGTCGCGCCCCAGCCGTTGCCAGGCGCTCAGTTCGCGGCCGCCCCGGATGACCGCGATACGGTGACGACCGACGTTTCGCCACTGTTGTAGCGCAGCGTGCCGGTCATCGTGCTGCTGTTGGCGACGCGCAGGCTGAGGCTGCCGGTGTTGATCATCACGTTGCCGTTGGCAAAGATGTTCAGCGCAAAATTCACGTCGCGCTCGTACACGTCGCCCGCACCTTCGAAATGAACATCGGTCACGCCCTGGCCGTAGGTCTGGATCAGCACGGCGTTGTACACCTGCCACACCGGATGCTGCGTGACATTGATGCGCGGGCTGCGCAAAGTCAGGTCGTTGCCCTGGCGGGTCAGCGTCAACGGAATGCGCTCGCCCTGCGCGTCGACCATGGTCCAGTTGCCGGTCAGGTCGCGCTCGGGCTCCGGCTCCGGCACTGGAGCGGCGGGTGCGGGCAGGGTGGCGACTGCAACCGGTGCCACAGGCGCTGGAGCCGGGTCATCGGCGACGAACGGGGCAGGCGCCGGTGCGGGTTGGGGAGTCGTTTCCTCCTCGCCGACGAATACCGCGACGACGAGGATGAAGGTGAAAAAAATCCCGACCCCCCAGACGAACTTGCGCGCGGCACCGATGACACGGCCGACCGGCTTCCTGAAGCTTTCCGGCAGCGGCAGGTCGTCGTCTCCGGTGGCGCTCCGGTCCGAGGTGGAGTGGGTCGCGCTGTCCGTCGCCGTGCTGCGCATCGGCATGCCGGGCAGCTTTTCGAGCACGCCGCACAGTTCGCCGAAGTCGTACTGCCAGCGCTTGTCGGTCATTTCGTGCGCGTTGCGCCGGCCCAGCGCCGACAGCTCGTCCGGCAGTTCAGCCGCGTCGGGCATGGTCGCGCCGCCAACCAGCACGGGTATGACGCGCACGCCGCGCCGCGTCAGTGCGCGGGCAATTTCCATGCGTACCGGGTCATTCGGATTGTCGAGCCGGCGCTTGCCCTGGGCGTCGGTCATCGACAGCCAGTGCGGTCCGACCAGCACGAGCACGACGTTGCAGCGGTCGAGTTCGCGCTCGATGGCGTCGACGAAGTCCTCACCGGCGGCGATGCTTTCGAGGTCGCGAAAAACCTCCATTCCGGGAAAGGCCTGCAGCACGTCTTCGTGCAGCGTCTGCGCGTAGCCGCTGCTGTCCTTGCGTCGATACGAAATGAAAAGACGTGCCATGGGATGGGCTCAATTCGCAGCGCGGGATATGAAGACGATGCAGCGCACATTCACGGCGCCGGCACACCTGCAGGCGCGAGGGGCCACGCCGGTGACCGGACCGTCATTGATGCCGATGCACGAGGCGACGTTGCTCATGGTGTGCTCCACGGGGCCTGCGCGGCATCACGAACGTCCGTGCAGGAAAGGCTTTCGGGCGACGTCGGCAGTCTAGGCGCTTGCAAACGCCTTGAACACCCGCAAACCGGATGCGCAGCGTGTCGTAGGTCATGAGGACGATACTTGCCGCTATCATCCGGGCTGTTTCCATATTCCTGCCGGTCGTGGCCTTGAAACGGGCCGCACGCCGCTCCCTGCTGCATGGACTGCGTACTGCTGACCCACGCCGATTGTCTCGGCCATCAACCCGGCGAGCGTCACCCGGAAGCGCCGGCGCGGCTGACCGCGGTGCTCGATGGCATCGCCGCTGCCGGCTTGCTGCGCACGTGGCAGCGCATCGATGCGCCCCGGGTCACCCGCGAACAGCTTGAACGGGTGCATCACCCGGTCTATCTGGATGAGGTGGAGAAGGTCGCGCCCGCGTCCGGCCTGCACAGACTCGATGCCGATACGGTCATGTCGTCCGGTTCGCTCGCGGCGGCGTCACGCGCGGCCGGCGCCGTGGTGCATGCGGTCGATCTCGTGATGGGGGGCCGCACGCGCAGCGTATTCTGCGCCACGCGCCCGCCCGGCCACCACGCGCGTGCCGGCGATGCGATGGGTTTCTGCCTCTACGGCAATGTGGCGGTCGGCATGGCGCACGCGCTCGCTGCACACGGCATCGAGCGCGTCGCGGTGGCCGATTTCGACGTCCACCGCGGCAATGGCACCGAAAGCATGTTCCGGCGCGAGCCGCGCGTGCTGATGGCCGACAGCTTCCAGCATCCGTATTTCCCGCAGGGCAATTTTCCGGAACGCGCCGGTTATTTGCCCATGCGTCTGGCGGCAGGTGACGGCAGCGATGTTTTTCGCCGACACTGGACACAGACCGCGTTGCCCGCGCTGCGCGCCTTCAAGCCGCAGATCGTGTTCATTTCCGCAGGGTTCGACGCTCACCGCGACGATCCGCTGGCCAACATCCAGCTCGAAGCCGCCGATTACCGCTGGCTCACGCACGCGTTGCGCGATGTTGCGGAAGCGTCGGGCAAGGGGCGCATCATTTCGACGCTGGAAGGCGGCTACGGTCTGGGCAATATCGGTGCAGCCGTGGCCGCACATCTCATGGCGCTGGGTGATTGCAGTCGCTGAGCCGCTACACTGGCCGCAGCAATGGAGACGGACTGACGGCATGAATATCGAATGGTGGCACTGGCTGGTCGCAGGTCTGGCGCTGATCCTGCTCGAACTTGCGGTGCCGGGCATGGTGCTGGTGTGGTTCGGCGTGGCGGCGGTGGCGATCGGTCTGCTCGTGGCGGCCTCGCCTGCGCTGTCCCTGACACTGCTGCTCGGCTTGTGGACGGCGCTCTCATGCGTGCTGGTGTTCGTCTGGTTCAAGGTGTTCCGCACCGATCAGCACAAGACGCACGCCGGCATGTCGGATGGCGAACAGATCGGCGAGGTCGGTCTGCTGGTCGGTGAGGTAACGCCCTTCGGTCGCGGCAAGGTGCGCTTCCAGAAGCCGCTGCTCGGCAGCGACGTGTGGGAGTGCATTGCCGACGACACCATCGCGGCCGGCGAACGGGTGAAAGTGCTGTCGGTGGAAGGGTCGCTGCTCAAGGTCGGGCTGATCAACAAGGGAGTTTCCGCATGACTTCGGGCATCGTCGTCGCCATCGCAATACTGGTTTTCGCTTTCGTCACGCTGGCAAAGGGCCTGCGCATCGTGCCGCAGGGCGAGGAGTGGATCGTGCAGCGGCTCGGCAAGTACCAGAGCACGCTTTTGCCGGGCCTGAACATCATCATTCCCTACCTCGATGACGTGGCCTACAAGGTGATCACCAAGGACATCATTCTGGACGTGCAGGAGCAGGAGGTGATCACGCGCGACAACGCAGTGATCCGCACCAATGCCGTCGCGTTCATCAAGGTGACCGACCCGGTCAAGGCGGTCTATGGCGTGACCGACTTTTCCGAAGCCATCCGCAATCTCATCATGACCACGCTGCGCTCCATCGTCGGCGAAATGGATCTCGACCAGGCGCTGTCGAGCCGCGACAAGATCAAGATCCGGCTGCGCGAAAGCATTGCCGACGAAGCGATCGACTGGGGCCTGACGGTCAAGTCGGTGGAAATACAGGACATCAGCCCGTCGGAGTCGATGCAGCGCGCGATGGAACAGCAAGCCAGTGCGGAGCGCGAACGCAAGGCCATGGTGACCCGCTCGGAAGGACAGAAACAGTCGATGATTCTTGAAGCCGAAGCGCGGCTGGAATCGGCCAAGCGGGATGCAGCGGCGCAGGTGACGCTGGCCGAGGCCAGTGCCGAATCGATCCGTCGCGTCACGGCGTCGCTTGGCGAACAGCAGTTGCCCATGATGTATCTGCTGGGCGAAAAATACGTGGCCGCGCTGGGCAAGCTGGGCGAGTCGCCGAATGCGAAGATCGTCGTGCTGCCGGCCGACCTGCAGGACGCGGTGGCCGGCATCTTCGCGCGGTCGCAGGGTAAATGATCATCTGACGCGCGTGGACGCCGCAAGCGCGGAGACGCACGGCCAGGGGCGATTCATTGCTTCGCACTGACCGGCATGTTCCGCATCGGTCTGCAGCGCGGCTTTCTGGAAGCAAGCACATATGTCCGACATCGAACGCGAGTCCATGGACTTCGACCTGCTGGTCGTCGGTGCCGGTCCGGCCGGGCTGGCAGCGGCGATCCGCGCGAAGCAGAAGGCGACCGAGGCGGGCCACGAGCTGTCGGTCTGCGTCATCGAAAAGGGCGCCGAGGTGGGCGCGCACATCCTGTCCGGCGCCGTCATGGACCCGCGTGCGCTGACCGAACTGCTGCCCGACTGGCAGGCGCGGGGCGCACCGCTCCACACTCGCGTCACGCAGGACCGGATGTACTTCCTGTCCGAAACCGGCGCGCGCGCCGTGCCCGGCGCGCTGCTGCCGCAAAGCTTTCACAACGACGGCAATTACATCGTGCGGCTGGGTCATGTCGTGAAGTGGCTGGGCGAACAGGCCGGGGCGTTGGGTGTCGACATCTTCCCCGGCTTTGCCGGCAGTGCGCTGCTGTTCGATGACGACAACCGCGTGGCCGGCGTCGTCACCGGCGACATGGGTGTGGGGCGGGACGGCACGCCGGGCGGCGCCTACCAGCCCGGCATGGCGCTGCGCGCGAAATACACGCTGTTCGCCGAAGGCTGCCGCGGCCATCTGGGCAAGCAACTGGAGGCACGCTACAACCTGCGTGACAGTGTCGATCCGCAGACCTACGGCCTGGGCATCAAGGAACTGTGGGAAGTGCCGGCGGGGCAGAGCCAGCCCGGGCTGGTCGTCCACACCGCCGGCTGGCCGCTTGACAACAACACCTACGGCGGCGGCTTCATCTATCACCTGAAAGACAATCTGGTCGCCATCGGCTACGTGGTCGGGCTCAATTACAGCAACCCGTGGCTGTCGCCGTACGAGGAGTTCCAGCGCTACAAGACCCACCCGACGATCCGCAGTCACATCGAAGGTGGCACGCGGCTGGCGTACGGTGCGCGTGCCATCACGGCGGGCGGCCTGCAGAGCCTGCCGAAGCTGGTGTTCCCGGGCGGCGCGCTGATCGGCGATGACGCCGGGTTCCTGAACGCAGCACGCATCAAGGGCAGCCACGCAGCAATCAAGAGCGGCATGCTGGCGGCAGATGCCGCGGTCGAGGCGCTGGCAGCCGGCCGCGCGCAGGACGCACTCGATGCCTACCCGGCTGCCTTCCGCATCAGCTGGTTGAGGGATGAGCTGCACCAGACGCGAAACTTCAAGCCGTACATGAAGAAGGGGCTGTGGTTCGGGTCCTTCCTTTTCGGCGCCGAGCAACTGCTGTTCAAGGGCAATGTGCCGTGGACGCTGCGTAATGAGGCCGATCACACCACGCTGGCGCCAGCGGCGACCCGCACGCCGATCGACTACCCGAAACCCGATGGTGTGCTGACCTTCGACCGCCTTTCGTCGGTCTTCCTGTCGAGCACCAACCACGAAGAAGATCAGCCCTGTCATCTGCTGCTGAAGGATGCCGGCGTGGCCATCACGGTCAATCTGGCGGCCTACGAGTCACCAGAGCAGCGCTATTGCCCGGCCGGCGTCTATGAAATCGTGCGCGAAGCCAGCGGGCCGCGGCTGCAGATCAATGCGCAGAACTGCGTGCACTGCAAGAGCTGCGACATCAAGGATCCGACGCAGAACATTCACTGGGTGACGCCCCAGGGCGGCGAGGGCCCGATCTACAACGGCCTGTGAGTTGATTGAGCCTGTCGTTGGGCATCGCTGCGCTCACCCCAACCTACTTCGGCCATCGCGCCATGGAGCGCAGGTTGGGGTGAGCGCAGCGATGCCCAACACCGGAACATCAACCACGAGAAGAACGTAGGTTGGGGTGAGCGCAGCGATGCCCAACACCCCAGGCATCCACCTCGCTTCAGACTCCCTGAACACACCCCTCGCAGGCATCATTCGGGCTCGTGGGCCACGACCCCGGGAGCTTGAACCATGAAGACACGCGTCACCGACATGCTGGGCATCCGCTACCCCATCGTTCAGGGCGGCATGATGTGGGTAGGTACGGCGGAACTGTCGTCGGCGGTGTCGAATGCCGGCGGCCTCGGCATCCTGACCGCGCTGACCCAGCCGACGCCCGAGGCGCTGGCGAAGGAGATCGAGCGCTGCCGCGGCATGACCGACGCGCCGTTCGGCGTCAATCTGACGATCCTGCCGGCGATCAAGCCGCCGCCCTACGAGGCCTACCTCGACGTGATTCTGGATGCGGGTATCCGCATTCTCGAAACCGCCGGCAACAATCCGAAAGCCTTCATCGACAAGGCCAAGGCGCGTGGTGTGACGCTGATCCACAAGTGCGTCGCGGTGCGCCACGCGCTGTCGGCGCAGCGCAACGGCGTGGACATCATCAGCATCGACGGCTTCGAGTGCGCCGGCCACCCGGGGGAGGACGACGTCCCCGGTCTGGTGCTGATCCCGCTCGCAGTGCAGGCGCTCGACGTGCCGGTCATCGCGTCGGGGGGCATCGGTGACGGGCGCGGCATGGCGGCAGCCCTCGCACTCGGCGCCGAAGGGGTCAATATGGGGACGCGCTTTTGCGCCACGCAGGAAGCGCCGATCCACGACAACATCAAGCAGGCGCTGGTGAATGCCAATGAACGCGACACCCGGCTCATCCTGCGCAGCCTGCACAACACCGCGCGGGTGTTCCGCAATGCCGTGTCGGAAGAGGTTGCAGCGGCGGAAAGCCGGCCCGGCGGTTGTCAGTTCGAAGACATCCGCCCGCTGGTCAGCGGCGCCCGCGGCGCCGCAGCGCTGGCCGACGGTGACGTCGACGGCGGCATCATCACGGCCGGACAGGTGGTGGGGCTGATCCACGACATTCCGACCTGCGACGTGCTGATCGCACGCATGGTCGCGGAGTGCCGCGAAAGCCTGCGCATTGCGGGCGAACGCGCCGCTCGAGACTGAAAAGGGAGACGGACCCCGGCCGGGGTCGCGTCGCAACGGGCGCCGGTCCGCTCTTTCGAACGGGCGGCGGCGCTTACTTCAGGATGGTTGCCAGCGAATCGGCGACGTAATCGATGTTCTTCGAATTCAGCGCGGCCAGGCAGATGCGGCCGGTGCCGACGGCGTAGATGCCGAATTCGTCGCGCAGGCGATCAACCTGAGCTGAGGTCAGGCCGGTGTAGCTGAACATGCCGCGCTGGCGCACGACGAAGGAGAAGTCGCGTGCCACGCCGCGCGCGGCGAGCTTGTCGACCAGGCCGGTGCGCATCGCACGGATGCGGTCGCGCATTTCGCCCAGCTCCTGTTCCCACATGGCACGCAGTTCCGGCGTCGACAATACGGCAGCGACCACCGCGCCACCGTGCGTCGGCGGGTTGGAGTAGTTGGTGCGGATGGTCCGCTTCAACTGGCTCAGTACGCGGGCGGCTTCGTCCTTGCTCGCGGTCACGATGGACAGCGCGCCGACGCGCTCGCCATAGAGCGAGAACGACTTCGAGAACGAGCTGGAAATGACGAAGCTCAGACCCGACTGCACGAACAGGCGCACCGCCACGGCGTCCTGTTCGATGTCGTCGGCAAAGCCTTGATAGGCCATGTCGAGGAAGGGCACCAGATTGCGTGACTTGCACACTTCAACCACTTCGCCCCACTGTGCATCGGTCAGGTCGGCACCGGTCGGATTGTGGCAGCAGGCGTGCAGCAGCACGATGGCGTGTGCCGGCAGCGCCTTCAGGTGGGCGATCATTGCGTCGAACCGCACGCCGCGCGTGTCGGCGTCGAAGTACGGGTAGGTGTCGACCTCGAAACCGGCGGCTTCGAACAGCGCGCGATGGTTTTCCCAGCTCGGATCGCTGATGTACACCCTGGCCTGCGGCAGCAGACGCTTGAGGAAGTCGGCGCCGATCTTCAGCGCACCGGTACCGCCCAGCGCCTGGGCCGTGACCACGCGACCATCGCCCGTCAGTGCAGCGCCGACGCCGAACAGCAGATCCTGTACCGCCTTGTTGTAGGCGGGCGAACCTTCGATCGGCTGGTAGCCGCGCGGCGGCGCATTCTTCATGCGCGCCTCTTCGGCTGTACGCACTGCGCGCAGCAGTGGCAGCTTGCCTGCGTCGTCGTAGTACACGCCGACGCCCAGATTGACCTTGGTCGTACGGGTGTCGGTGTTGAAAGCTTCGGTCAGACCCAGAATGGGGTCGCGCGGTGCCATGTCGACGGACGAGAAGACAGACGGGTTCATGCGTGGTGCTCCGGAGTGCGTGAGGTGAATGCCTCGGACTGAGGCGGGTGCGTCATGTGCTTGAAAGATAGGTGTAGAACGGCGTGCTGTCTGCAAACGTGCGAACTCGAGCGGCGCTTCTGCAGTCCTTGTCAGTACGTCTTGTGCAACGCAAAATTCTAACATGTCAGAAATCGCCGTCGCACCCGCCCTGTTAACGTTTGACAACAGCCCCTACAGGCTTCATCAGCCGTTTCCGCCTGCCGGTGATCAGCCGACCGCCATCGTCAAGCTGGTCGAGGGCATCGAAGACGGCTTGATGTTCCAGACCCTGCTTGGCGTGACCGGCTCGGGCAAGACCTACACGATGGCCAACGTCATCGCGCAGCTCGGCCGCCCGGCGCTGGTCATGGCGCCGAACAAGACGCTGGCCGCCCAGCTGTACTCGGAATTCCGCGAGTTCTTCCCGGAAAACGCAGTCGAATACTTCGTCAGCTACTACGACTACTACCAGCCGGAAGCCTACGTGCCGTCGAAAGACCTGTTCATCGAAAAGGACAGTGCGATCAACGAGCACATCGAACAGATGCGGCTGTCGGCGACCAAAAGCCTGCTTGAGCGGCGCGATGTGGTGATCGTGGCGACCGTGTCGGCCATCTACGGCATCGGCGACCCGGTCGACTATCACGCGATGATCCTCCACCTGCGCGAAGGTGGCACGCTGCACCAGCGGGACATCATCGCGCGCCTGGTGCAGATGCAGTACCAGCGCAATGACATGGATTTCCGGCGCGGCGTGTTCCGGGTGCGCGGCGACGTGATCGACATCTTCCCGGCCGAACAGGCGGAAAACGCATTGCGCGTGTCGCTGTTTGACGACCAGATCGAGGAACTGTCGCTGTTCGATCCGCTGACCGGTCAGGTGAAGCAGAAGATCGGCCGCTTCACCGTCTACCCGTCGAGCCACTATGTGACGCCGCGCGCCACCGTGCTGCGTGCGATTGACGCGATCAAGATCGAGCTGGAACTGCGGTCGAAGGAATTCGTCAGCCAGGGCAAGCTGGTCGAGGCGCAGCGGATAGAGCAGCGCACCCGCTTCGATCTCGAAATGCTCAACGAACTGGGTTTCTGCAAGGGCATCGAAAACTACTCGCGCCACATGTCCGGCCGCCAGCCGGGCGATGCGCCGCCGACGCTGATCGACTATCTGCCGCCGGACGCGCTGATGTTCATCGACGAGTCGCACGTGACCATCCCGCAGATCGGCGGCATGTTCAAGGGTGACCTCGCGCGCAAGACCAACCTGGTCGATTTCGGCTTCCGCCTGCCGTCGGCGCTCGACAACCGGCCGCTGAAGTTCGACGAATTCGAAAAGCTGATGCCGCAGACCGTGTTCGTGTCGGCCACACCATCCGCCTACGAGGCGGCCAATCAGGGGCAGGTGGTGGAACAGCTGGTGAGGCCGACCGGGCTGATCGACCCGATGATAGAAATCCGCCCGGCCACGACGCAGGTCGATGACCTGCTGGGCGAAATCCGCAAGCGGGTGGCGGTGCAGGAACGCATCCTGGTCACCGTGCTCACCAAGCGGCTGGCCGAGGATCTGACCGACTACCTCACCGACAACGGCGTGAAGGTGCGCTACCTGCACAGCGATGTGGACACGGTCGAGCGCGTGGAGATCATTCGTGACCTGCGCCTGGGCGCGTTTGATGTGCTGGTGGGTATCAATCTGCTGCGCGAAGGGCTCGACATTCCCGAGGTGTCGCTGGTGGCCATCCTCGATGCGGACAAGGAAGGCTTCCTGCGCTCGGAGCGCAGCCTGATCCAGACCATAGGCCGCGCGGCCCGCCACCTCCACGGCACCGCCATCCTGTACGCCGACCAGATGACCGAGTCGATGAAGCGCGCCATTGGCGAAACCGAGCGCCGCCGCACCCGTCAGATCGCACACAACCTCGCGCAGGGCATCACGCCGCGCTCGGTGGTCAAGCGCATCAAGGACATCATCGATGGCGTGTACGACCAGGACGAGGTCGCGCGCGAACTGAAGGTGGCCGAGGAGCACGCCCGCTTCGAGTCGATGAGCGAAAAGGATCTGTCGCGCGAGATCAAGAAGCTGGAGAAGGAAATGATCGAACACGCCAAGAATCTCGAATTCGAGAAGGCCGCCGCGGCGCGCGACCGGCTGTTCAAGCTGCGCAGCGGCGCCTTCGGAGCGTGATGCAGACGCATCCGATGGTCGTCGGCGCGTGTGGCGGGCATATCGGACCGACTGCGCCCACCACATGAAAAGACGTTCCCTGCTTGGCCTGCTGGCCGGCCTGCCGCTGCTCGCCGGCTGTTCTGCCACCGGCCTGCTGAATATGCTGGCGCCGTCGGCGCATCGGCGCGAAGCCGGTATCGCCTACGGCCCGCATGCGCGCATGAAACTGGATGTCTATCGTCCGCTCGATACACCGGGCCTGGCGCCGGTTGTCGTATTTTTCTACGGTGGCAGCTGGAACGCAGGTCGGCGCGAGGACTACCTGTTCGTCGGCGCCGCACTGGCTGAGCGCGGCATCGTCACGGTGATTCCGGATTACCGGCTGTACCCCGAGGTGGTGTATCCGACCTTTCTCGATGACTGTGCCGCAGCCGTTGCCTGGGTGATGGACAACGCGGCGGCGCATGGCGCCGATCCCGGTCGGCTGCATGTCGCCGGACACAGCGCCGGCGCCTACAACGCCGCCATGCTGGCGCTGGACGGACGCTGGCTGGGCAAGGTCGGTCGCCGCACCGACCGGCTCGCCGGGCTGGTCGGTCTCGCCGGGCCCTACGATTTCCTGCCCATCGTCAATCCGGATGTGAAACCGGTTTTCAATCGCCCGGGTATCGAAGATCCGGCGCCCGCGGACTCACAACCGCTCCGACATGTGACGGCCGCCGCGCCGCGCAGCCTGCTGATTGCCGCGCGGGATGACGATCTGGTCAATCCACGGCGCAACACCGGCGGTCTGGCGCAGGCCCTGCGCGATTCAGGTGTCGCGGTCGATGAACGCTATTACGAAAGGGTGAATCACCTGACCCTGGTCGGTGCCTTCGGTCGCCCGCTGCGCGGACTGGCGCCGGTCATCGACGACGTGGCCGCTTTTGTCGGAAAGGCAACGTGATCGTCGCGTTCCTGAAATCGCATCAGCTGTCCAGCGGTAGCGCCAGACACAGGCGGGTGCCCCCGTTTAGGGTCGGCAACGGCCGCAGGCTGCCGCCATGCAGATCGGCCACGCGCTGCGCGATCGCCAGGCCCAGTCCGCCGATGCCGCCACTTTTTCGTTGCAGTGGCGGATCGCGCAGAGACCGTCCGTGTTCAAGTCGTTCAATCAGATCCCGAGGCAGCCCGGGACCGGCATCTTCGACGACGATCTGCGCCAGCACACCGTTGCGACTCAGGCTTACGCGCACCGGTTCTGCGCCCGGCGCGTGGCGCATGGCGTTGTCGATCAGATTGGACAGCGCGCGTTCGATCAACTGCAAGTCGCCGTCAAGTTCAAGTTTGCCAGGTGGCGGACCCTGAAGCATGACGGGCGGTCGGGTGCTGTCGTTCAGCTCGAATTTCTGCACGGCATCCGCCACCAGCTCGTCAAGGCGGAACCGCTCGCGGTGAAGCGCCTGACCGCTCGACTGCAGCGCACACAGCTCGAACAATTGCTGCGAAAGCCGCCTTACCTTGTCGCTTTGCGCCAGCGCAGCCGACAGGATGCGATCAAACGATGCGTGCGGCGCCGATCGCCTTCCGGCAAGTGCCTCAAGCTGACCGTGAAGTGCGGTGAGGGGCGAGCGCAGATCATGCGCCACGCCGGCCATCATTTCCCGATGTGCGTCGCTTTGTTGTTGTTCCCGCGCGGCCTGTGCTTTCAGTCTTTCCGTCATGTCCTCGAAAGCGCGCCTGATCGCCTGCACTTCGTCACCCTCCTGCGTCGCCACGATCTCGCCGAAGACAGCGGCATCGCTTTCGTCCTTGCTGAAGCTGCGCATTCGGTGCGCGATACGGTGCAACGGTCGCGTAAGGCGATGGAATGCAATGACTCCGCTCGCCACCGCGAGCAGCAGACCCAGCATGGCCGCGACTGCTGCACCCTGCCAGACACGCTGCAGGCTTGATTGCCCCGCGACCAGTGTCCGCGCCTGCCCGTCCAGCACGATGTACAGGTAGCCGGGCGGCTTCGTGTCCCCGTCTCGCGGCGCAAACATCGCAACGCTGAAGATGCGGGAAGCATTGACGTTCATCGGATCGCTGCCGAACAGCGGCAGGGTCGCGCCGTCGAGAAACTGCCTTACCGGAACCAGGTCGACCTGCGGCTGCCGCACCATGCCGGGCTCGCCTATGTAGCTGTCGACGCGCCCGTCAGCGTCGAGCAGATAGACCTGAACGCCCGGATTGACCACCATCAGCATCGACAGCAGCGTCTCGCGAGCTGACCGGTCGGCGGCGTCTATGTCCGCCTGGGCGATCTGTGGCCAATGTTCGATGATGTGACGGGCCAGCCCGTGCGACAGGCGTTGCAACGACTCTTTTTCATGTTGTGCCGCAACGTACCGACCGAGCAGGCCGACAAATGCGCCATAAGCGAGCATGAGCACGGCCATGGTGACGATGAGACGCGTCGCGAAAGAGGGCGAGCGCATCACGGCAAGTTGTCCTCGAATCGATAGCCCACGCCCCAGACCGTGACGATGCGCTGCGGATTTCTCGGGTCGTCCTCGATCTTGTTGCGCAGTCGGTTGATGTGCGAATTGACGGTGTGTTCATACCCGTCGAACCCGGCGCCCCAGACGCGCTGCAACAGACTGCCGCGGCTGAAGGCCTGTCGCGGATGGCGCACCAGAAAGTGCAGCAGATCGAATTCGCGCAAGGTCAGCGGAATCGGCTGGCTATCGCGCGTCAGTTCGCGTCGCAGCGTATCAAGTCGAAACGATCCGAAGCGCAAGTCGATGGCGACAGAAGGCGAGTTGCGCAGTTGTTCGACCCGGCGCAGCAGCGCGCGTATCCGGGCGACCAGTTCGAGCATGGAGAAAGGTTTGGCGAGGTAGTCGTCGGCACCGAGTTCCAGCCCGAGCACCCGGTGTGCCTCCGTTGAGCGGGCACTCAACATGATGACGGGAATGTCTGCGTGTCGCGCCTTGAGGTGGCGACACACATCCCAGCCATCCGCACCCGGCAACATCAGGTCGAGCAACACCAGATCCCAGCGCTTGCGGTCGATGGCGGCGATCGCCTGCAGACCGTCGGATTCCCGGTGCAGACGGTACCCTGCATCTTCCAGATGGAGACGCAGGGCACCTGCGATGGCGTTGTCGTCCTCGACAAGCAACACATGCTCATTCATCGGTTTGCCGCGCGTCAGGCCGAAAAATCGAGATTAGCAGGTCTGCCGACGCCTGACTTCACGTCGCCGTGAAGCTTGCAGACGGTGTTCAGCCGAGACGACGGCGCGCAATGCTTCCCACCATGAGCAAGCCGGCCAGCATCATCGCGTAGGTTTCCGGCTCGGGAATCGGCGCGACGGCAAACGAGATGCGATACACGCTGGTGTCGGCAGCAAGCGTGCTGTCGAGTGTGTAGCCGGTCGCTGTCGTGAGGCCGTTGTAGGCAAAGAGTTCGGCAAAATTGAACGCCACGACCGAGTTTTGCGGTGCGCGCAGGTCGTTGTTGCCAACAAAGGCTGACGCCGCCGGATCGAACACTTCCGAGCCGGCATCCCAGATCTGCCGTGCAGACTGGTTGATCGAGTTGATCACCAGATTGCCCGCTGCGTCGAACAGCTCGTAGCGCATCGGCGAATCGTTGCCGATGAAGAAATCGTTGCTCGGCACGACCATTGCTGCGAAGGTGAAAAAACGATTCAGCGAGGTGTCAACGGTGAAGGTGGCGCTGCTCATGCCACCCGGCTGCAACAACCCGCCCAGCGTGCCGCGGGTCGCCATCGGATCGGCTGCGGCGAAGGCCGCCTGCCATGCGCCACCCGCACCACCCTCGGCCACGGAGATGATGGCGTCGGTCGCGACGCTGCCCAGATTGAAGGCGTCGAAGCTGCCGTTGTTGAATCCGAAGTGCAGCGGGGCGAAGCTGATGCCATTGGCAGGTACGAGGTTTTCCACGGTGACCGTGATGTCGACGAGGGCCGCCTGGGCCGACGAACCGAGAGCGAACAGGGTCATGGCCGCAGCCAGACGGGACGTGCGCAACAGTGAAGGAAACATGAAGACTCTCCGGAGTATGTAAGGTGAGCCGGACGACGAGATGCTGTCCGGTGCCCGGATGCTAAGTAGCCCGTGTCACCGAGTCCTCACGCAAACCTCACCGCTACGGGATGCATGCCTTTTTCCGGCGGTGAGCGCTTTTACCCTTGGCCGGGCACTGGTTCAGGAACCGAAGCGTCGGAAAACGATCCCTTGTCTGGTCATGAGTACAACCTTCATCCGTCTGGTCCTTTTCTTCGCCGTGCTCGTCCACTCGCCTGCATCGGCGCTGGAAGGCGGGACCGTCGTCAGCCCGCGCGCCAGCGTTACGATGGTGTCGGTTCAGGATGCCGCGCGCGCCGGCG
Source organism: Methyloversatilis sp. (assembly GCF_030696805.1). Taxonomy (GTDB): domain Bacteria; phylum Pseudomonadota; class Gammaproteobacteria; order Burkholderiales; family Rhodocyclaceae; genus Methyloversatilis. The sequence continues at coordinate 95,362 of NZ_JAUYRO010000037.1, forward strand.
ATACGGTCGATCTTGGCCTGTATCTGCGTCTGGCCGAAGGCTGGCACATCTACTGGATGAACCCGGGCGACGCCGGACAGCCGCCGCGCATCGAGCTGTTTGCGCCAGCCGGCAGCACTGTGACCGATCTTCGCTGGCCGGTGCCGAAGCGCCATGTTGACGGTCCGGTGACCACTTTCATTCACGAAGGTGAAGTGCTGCTGCCCTTCAGCGTGACACTGCCGGCCGGCCTCGAAGGTCCGCAGACGCTGACTGCGAAAGCCGGCTGGCTGGTGTGCAAGGACATCTGCATTCCGGAAGAGGGCGTGTTCAGGTTGACGCTGCCAGCGGGTGAGTCGACCCGCAGCGCCGAGGCCCTGCTGTTCGATACGGCACGCGACGCATTACCCGTGCAGGGCGGCTTGCAGGCGGCGGTCGGCGCGGATGGCGTGCTCTCGCTGAGCGGACCGGGCGCCGATGCGATCGTCGAGGCTGACTTCCTGCCTGCAGACTGGGGCCAGGTCGAACATGGCGCAGCGCAGACGCTGACGCTTGCCGACGGCCGCGCATCGATCGCGTTCAAGCCGGGCGCGGCATTCGACCCGGCGCGTTCGCTGTCCGGCGTGCTGCACGTGCGCGACCGCGACGGCGTTGCGCAGGCGCTCTGGGTGGCTACACCTGGAACGGCCACCGAGCGCGCTTCTGCCGTGTTGCTGGCGGCCGGCGACGCGCCATTGCCTGCGCAGGCTGCGCTTGCGCCTGGCACAGCGTCCGATGGCTTCGGCCTCGCGTGGGCCGTGCTGTTCGCGCTGGCAGGCGGCCTTCTGCTCAACCTGATGCCCTGCGTGTTCCCGGTGCTGGCGATCAAGGCGCTGTCGTTCGCCCGCCTGGGCGGCCATGCGCAGCGCACGGTGCGTGCGCAGTCGCTTGCCTACTGCGCTGGCGTCGTGCTGACTTTCGTGCTGCTGGCCGGCGGATTGCTCGCGCTGCGCGCAGCGGGGCTGCAGGCGGGTTGGGGCTTCCAGTTCCAGTCACCGGTGTTCGTGACCGCCATGGCGGCACTGTTGTTCGTCATCGGGCTGAATCTGTCCGGCGTGTTCGGTTTCGGCAGCGGGTTCGCGTCCGCCGGGGACGCGCTGACATCGCGACCGGGTCTGGCCGGCAGTTTTTTCACCGGCGCACTGGCGGTCGTCGTCGCCACACCGTGCACCGCGCCCTTCATGGGCGGTGCGCTGGCGTTTGCGCTCGCGGCGCCCGCGGTACAGACGGTCGCGGTATTCGTTGCCATGGGCGTCGGGCTGGCACTGCCGTATGCACTGCTCGCATTCGTGCCGGGTCTGGCGCGCCGCATGCCTCGACCCGGTCCGTGGATGGACCGCCTGAAGCAGGCGCTGGCCTTCCCGATGTATGCCGCGGCCGCTTGGCTGGTATGGGTGCTGAGCCAGCAGTCCGGCGCGGACGGTGTGCTGATGGCACTGGTCGTGCTGTTGTTGCTGGCGCTTGCGGGATGGTTGCTGGGGGTTGCGCAGGGAGGGGCGTCAAGCGCTGGCGCGTGGCGTACCGGCGCATTGGTGGTGGCACTGGTTGCCGCCGTCGGCATCGCCCGCGCGCCCGAGCCCGCCGGCAGCGAGCCGTCGTCCGGCGCCGCATCGGCCGGGGTCGAAGCTTACGCGCCAGCGCGCCTGAGCGAACTGCGCGCAGCCGGCAGGCCGGTATTCATCAACATGACTGCGGCCTGGTGCGTCACCTGCCTGGTGAATGAAAAGGTGGCGTTGTCGACGACCGGCGTACAGCAGGCTTTCGCGACGCGCGGCATCACCTACATGAAAGGTGACTGGACGAGAAGCGACCCGCTGATCACCGATTTTCTGCGCCAGCACGGCCGCGATGGCGTGCCGCTCTATGTTTACTTCCCGCCGGATGGCGCACCGCCGACGGTACTTCCACAGATCCTGACCGAGCAGATCGTGCTCGACCGGATCGGTTCCTGATCCCTTCAAGGAGGAATGACCATGCTTTTCCGTCCCCGCACATCCCGCCTCTTACTGTCCGCGGCGGTCGCATTGATGCCGGCGGCGGCGGCGCTCGCCGCGCCGAAGATCGGTGAACCGGCGCCGGCCTTCACCGGAGTGGATGCTCACGGAAAGACCGTCACGCTGTCCGGACTGACCGGCAAGACGGTGGTGCTGGAATGGATGAACGACGGCTGCCCGTATGTCGTCAAGTGGTACAAGAGCGGCGAAATGCAGAAGCTGCAGCGTGATGCGACCACGAAGGGTGCCATATGGCTGACCGTGGCGAGTTCGGCGCCAGGCGAGCAGGGCCATGTGAATGGCGAAACGGCGCTCAGGCAGACCGTGGAACGAAATGCTTCACCGAGCCATTTCGTGCTTGATCCCAAGGGCGTTATCGGGCGAGCCTATGGCGCGCAGGTCACGCCGCACATGTACGTGATTGCACCGGACGGCAGGCTGGCCTACATGGGTGGCATCGACAGCATTGCATCGACCGACCCGGCCGACATTCCGAACGCCGAGCCGCTGGCTCGACTGGCCATCAATCAGGTGCTGGAAGGCAAGCCGGTCACCAAGCCGGTGACCCGCGCCTATGGATGCTCGGTGAAATACGCGAACTGAGTTTGACGACGCCGCTGTCACCGACTCGCCGGTTCGGTGCGGTACAGCGTCAATGACGACAGCCGGGGCACCCGTGTGCCCCGGTGATCAAGCGTCAGGCGCTGACGATTTCCGGACCGGCGTGCAGTCGGTTCTGCGCCTTGACCAAGCGTTCCATCGTGCGCAGGTCACGCCGGTCGAGCTTCATCGCACCACGCACCCATTCGCGCACCACATCCTCCAGTTCCTGGTAAGTCAGGCGGATGAAGGCGTGCATCTTGGCGCGCTGGAAGGCACGGAAACCCTTGAGCTGCGAGCTCATGGAGCGCATCACGTTGCGTGCCACCTGCTCTCCCGAGCCGGGCTCGGCCAGATGATCGACCAGGCCGAGCGCGTGCATCTCTTCGGCACTCATGATGCGGGCGTTGAGGATCAGATCTTCGGCGATCCGCGGTCCGGCCTTGCGCGCCACGAGGCTGTAGGCGCCCATTCCCGGGAACAGGTTGAACATCATTTCCGGAAAACCCAGCTTGCTGCCGCGCTCCGCAATCACCACATGGCAGGACAGCGCCGCCTCGAAACCTCCACCGAGCGCGTCACCCTGGATCACCGCCATCGACACCGCATCGGCATGCAGACCGGATACATTGTTGTTGATGGCACGGATGCAGGCCTGGGCGTAGCGCATCAACGCCTGCTGGTCACCTGCTTCGACCAGCCTGCGGAACAGGTCGAGGTCGCCCCCCAGGTTATAGACGCCGGGCACGGATGAGCAATTCAGGAAGAAATCCACCGTGCCGGGTGCCAGTTCCACTTCCTGCTGCTGGGCAACGACGTCGGCCAGCAGTTCAGGCGTGAAGCAGGGGCGGCCGACCGGATGTGCGTACATCCACAGCGCGCGGGTGTCGGCGTCATAGCGTGAGGTGACAAGCGGTGTCGACAGCAGGCGAGGGCCGCGTGGGGTCGCACCGAATGGCACGACGTTATCGACGTGCACACGCTTTTCCTGCGATTGCAATGGTGCTTCTGCCTTGGTGATGCAGACAGGCAGAGAATGCGTGACGGTAGAGTCTGCGGTGTTCGGAATCGAAGCATCAGACGGCGCGCACGACGAGCGCACCGTATTGCACGGGGTCAACAGATCCATTTCAGCCTCCGTCGGTATAGCCGACAAAAAAGCATGCTGAAAAACGTCGCCAATCAGGCGAACTGGAGAGGCATTTATTTGCCTTTTATTCCTGCTGTCTGGTGCACGATTCCAGACAGAGTCTGACCCTGTAAGCACATGTTACGACAACACGAGAATTTTTTGCTTGAAATTTTGATTGCACCTGCCGGGGATCGATCTGCTGCTCGGCTATAGTCGGACGCAACAGGAGGAATCGATGACAGCAGCCGCATCCGGCACCGAGCAGCGCGAACACAAACTGACCCTGCAGGAGCTCGTCGACGCCATGGTGGGCGATGGCCTGCTGGGCGATGCGGTGGCGCGTACCTTTATGCACGACCGCCGCTACTGGCGCGGCGGAGAGCATCCGCTCGTCGTGCTGGCACAGCAGAAATGGCGCTCGCTGCATCCGCCGCACCGCCCGCTCAATCTGGATGCACTGACTGAATGGATGGCTGGTTGGAGTGGTCACGAGTACTACCACATCGACCCGCTGAAGGTTGATTTCGCAGCCGTGACCGAGGTGGTGTCAAGCGCCTACGCCAATCGTTTTCGCATCCTGCCGGTCCAGGCATCGGCGCGCGAGGTGGTGATCGCGACCGCCGAGCCCTTCATGAACGAGTGGGAAAAGGAACTGGCGCCGATACTGCGCCGGCCGATCCGCCGCGTCATTGCCAACCCGGACGACATTGCCCGTTACGTGGTCGAGTTCTACAGTCTGGCCAAGTCGGTCAAGGGCGCGGCCAAGCGGGGTGACGTCAGCGGTGTCGGCGCGTCAAACTTCGAACAGCTGGTCGAACTGGGCCGCAGCAACCGGCCGCTCGATGCCAATGACCAGCACATCGTCACCATCGTCGACTGGCTGTGGCAATACGCTTTCGAGCAGCGCGCCAGCGACATCCACATCGAGCCGCGGCGCGACTTCGGCGTCGTGCGCTTTCGCATCGACGGCGTGCTGCATCAGGTTTACCAGATTCCGATGCCGGTACTGGGCGCGATGACCTCGCGCATAAAGATATTGGGACGCATGGACGTGGTCGAGAAACGCCGGCCGCAGGACGGCCGCATCAAGACGCGCGCACCCGACGGCCAGGAAATCGAGCTGCGCCTGTCCACGCTGCCGACCGCCTTCGGCGAAAAGCTGGTGATGCGGGTGTTCGACCCGGAAGTACTGGTGCGCGATTTCCGCGACCTGGGCTTTTCCGACGAGGACGCGCGGCGCTGGAAGAACATGACGACGCAGCCGAACGGCATCGTGCTGGTGACCGGCCCGACCGGCTCGGGCAAGACCACCACGCTGTACTCGACACTGAAGAACCTCGCCACGCCCGAAGTCAATGTGTGCACGCTCGAGGATCCGATCGAAATGATCGAGCCTTCGTTCAATCAGGTGCAGGTATCGGCCGACATCGGCGTGACCTTCTCGGCCGGCATCCGGTCGCTGATGCGGCAGGACCCGGACATCATCATGGTGGGCGAGATACGCGACCTGGAAACCGCCGAAATGGCCATCCAGGCAGCGCTGACCGGTCACCTCGTGCTGTCGACGCTGCACACCAACGATGCGCCGTCGGCGATTACCCGCCTGATGGATCTGGGCGTACCCAGCTATCTGCTGAACGCCACCGTGCTCGGCGTGATGGCGCAGCGGCTGGTACGCACGCTGTGTCCGCACTGCCGCAAGCCGGCCACGCCGCAGGAAACCGATCCGCAAGCCTGGAACGAACTGGTGTCGCCGTGGAAGGCGAGCCGCCCGGATCGTTTCATGCAGTCGGTCGGTTGCCTGGAATGCCGCATGACCGGCTACTCGGGCCGCATCGGCATCTACGAAATCCTGCTGATGTCGCCGGAAATCAAGAATCTGATTTCGGCCAGCGCCGACATGGCCGCGCTGCGCGAACAGGCTTATCGCGAAGGCATGTACCCGCTGCGGGTGTCCGGTGCGCTGAAGATTGCCCAGGGTGTGACCACACTGGGCGAAGTGATGAAGGTGGCGCCACCGGCCTGAGGCCGGTGCCGTGCTCCGGTGCTCAGTACCCTCCGCCCGGTGGCCAGCCGACACCGACGAAGGGCGGCTTGCGGCCGACCAATCCTTCGAGCAGCGTCAGCTCCGCGTCCGTGTGGTTGATCAGTCCAGCGGCCGACATCATGCCGCCGCCCGGTTTGTCGCGCAGCCACATCGGCTTGTCGTGATGGCGGGTCTGGAGGGTTTCGGTCTGGCCTGGATCACCGTTGCGCGCGATGACGGCTTCGCCGTAGCACAGACAGAAATAGGTCTGTTCCTCGGCAGCTTCGATGTAGCAGCCGGTACCCCGGATGCCTATCGTGGCAGCCGGTGTGGCGATGCGCCGCTGGCCACGGTCGAACACAGACAGAAGGCGGCCGGTGATGACGCGCATCAGGTCTGCCGCAACGCCGCTGCCGAATGCGACATGCGAGTCGCCGCGTTGCATGAATGCGTCGCGGCCTATCACATAGATCGCTTCCGACCCTGCACCGGTGCGCACCGTGTCGCCCGGATGCACCGGCATGCCGAATTTCGCCGGCACGCCGTTGATCGTCACGTTGCCGCGGAAACCGCGCAGTCCGGGGCGGTCGTCGCGGGCCAGTGCCTCTCGCACCAGCGCGTCCAGTGCCAGCGGTGCGGCGCTGCCTGCCACCAGCAAGCGCGTGAGCATGCGTCGTCTGTCCATCCGGCTTCTCCCTGTTGTGTTGAGCGAATTATGGCCTGTGCGGCAGACTGCCGGACGCATTCATCCTGAAAACCTTGGCTGACCGCTTGCCATATTCTTGAGAGCCTTGGCCGTCGCTACGGTTGTCGTTCTCCGGAGCTTCATCCTGCGGATCAAACATCGAGGTCCGTGTGCAGGCGCCGACTGCGTTGCTCGTTCTTGCAGGAGCCATCCTGCCGTGTCGTCGCGCCTTGTCGACCATCCCGCCAACCATGTCCGCGGCGCCGACGGCTTGGGTTTTCAGGATCGTTCGTCGCCGGCAAGTACTGCGTCGCCCAGACCGACGCGACCGCTGCGCAGCACCCGCGCGGTGATGCCGCCATGCCCGCGCATCGCGTTGTAGCCGCCACGGCCCAGATTGCTTTCCATGCGTGAGCAGGGGGCGCAGATGCCGGTGTATTCCAGCAGCGCTTCGCCCAGTTGGAAACGTTGGCCCTTGAGCGCCAGAAGATTGATGCCACTGACCACGATGTTGCGCCGAACGTGTTCCGGGCTGATCGCGTCCGTGCCAAGCAGGCCGGCAACCGTCGGCAGGTGTTCGGCCTGTATCAGCGTGACCTGCCGTTTGCCGCCGGGGCTGGCGTAGTGGTCACCTTCCAGCCCGAGTGCTTCGATCACCTGTACTGATTCGACCGGCTGCAGCGGCTTCAATCGTGCCGGCCGCACGCCGATCCAGGTCACGCAGCCCGGCTGGGCGAAGGTGGATGTCAATGTTTTCAGGCTGTCCATGGGCACTCGCAGATATCGGTCAGAACGGGCGGATGCTACTTCACGCGAACAGCCCGTGCAGATACCAGCGGTGCGGCGGCAGGTGTTCGCGGTAGATCCACAATTGAGCGTGATCGACGCTCAACGCGACGAAATAGTCGCGCAGAGCGTCGCCCGGACTGGCTTCCCCGTCGCTGTCCCACCAGCCGGATTCGATGCGTTCGGGGCCGCTGACCAGCTTGAGCGGGCCGGCGCGCCAGGGTTGGTTGCGGATGGTCTGCAGCAATCGGGGTTCGGGCAGCAGCCAGAGCGGGCGCCTGCCGCCCTGCACAGCGGCGGTCGTGCCCGGACCGGGTTCGACCTGCTGCTGCGATCTTTCTGGCCGGTGGTCGGCGCAGGCGGACAGCGCGTACACCCTGTCCGGCCCGAGCCGGGCGCGCAGATGCTCGATCAGCAGCCTGCCGGCTTCCTGCCGCCGGGCGGGCGAGGGTGCCTGCGGGCCGAACAGGTCTTCGCTGCGTCCGGCCAGTTCGATCCAGTGCGCAGCCTTCAGGCGCAGCGCGCCAACGGCTTCGGGCAAGGCGAGCCGCGCCAGATGTTCGCGCGTCAGCAGCGCCATGCGACGGGCGTCGCGCGATGGCGTGCCCAGCGTCAGCGTCAGTACGGTGGGCGGATGGTGTTCGTGTTCCAGCTCGAGCCGGCAGCTTTCGATGCCGGCATGCACGGCGGCCAGTTGCGTGCAGCAGGCGTTGAACAGCCGGTTGGCTGCGAACAGCAGCACATCGCTGTCGTGTCGCGGTACCGGCAGTTCGAGCCGGCTGTCGATCTGCGGGGGCGCATCGAAATACGGCCGCGGGTCAGGTCGCTGGCCGAGTGCCTGGTCGAGCAGGCGACGCAGTCCGGCAGCGTCGCGTCGCGCCAGGGCGTCGCGCGGCAGTTTCATCACCTCCCCCACGGTACGCAGGCCGCTGTCGGCAAGCAGGGCGAGCAGGGATGTATCGGCTTCCATCGCACGCAGCGGCAAGGCGGCCAGTGCTTCGGCCAGAGCGTGATCGTCGTCTGCCACGCATTGACCGGGCGTGGCGCGCGCCAGCCAGCGTGCCGCGCGTGGGGTGGGTGCGCAGGCGCTCAGCGCCTGGAAACCGGCCGCAGCCAGATCGCTGCGCAGATGGCGGAGCAGGGCATCCAGCCCGCCGAACAGTCGCGTGCTGCCGGCGATGTCGAGCAGCAGGCCATCGCTTTCCAGTACCACCCGCGGCGTGTAGCGCAGCGCGCAGCCGGCGGCTTCACGCAGTGCAGAGTGTTCGGCCTCGGGAGATTTCGGCCGTACGAGCAGGTCCGGGGCTATTGCCAGTGCGTCGGCCACACCCTGTCCGGTGCGCACGCCCTGTGCCAGTGCCGTCGCGTCCAGCGCGCACACGCGCTGCCGGTACGCCACAGCCAGCGGACGGGTATGTGAAGGGTTGCGGAACAGGGCCTGCATGGGCCAGTCGGGAAAGACGAGTGCCAACCAGCGCATGATTTGTCGACGTTCATTTGCGGCAAGGGCTTCATGCGATCAGCGCCAGCGCGGGCGGGGCGGCGCAGCGCGTCGCTACCGTGGCCGATGGCGCATTGAAACGTGTGCCCTGCAGGTAGAGCGGCTGGTTCGCCGGGGCGCCCCGCCGCTTCAGGATGTCGATGCGCAGCACGCCGGCTGCACGGGCCGAAAGCTGCAGCCGCAGCGCTGCGGGCGAGGCCTGCTGTGCCTGCTGCAACGGACGGAACAGGATCAGCGGGATCGCCGCTTCGCGTACCGCCAGTTGCAGCCGTCGCAGCAATGCATTGTCGACGCGGTCGAGCCAGCCGACGACAACCGAACAGACGCCTGAACGCAGTGCCTGGCGGATTGCCCACACCCGCTCGCCCACCGTGTCTGCCCGGACCACGATCAGTTGCCGGGTCCGTACGCCGGCCGCCGTCAGCGCAGACACGCCGGGCCGATGGGGCGGCGCTACCCAGATACGCCAGTCGCCACCCGCTTCGGCTCCGGCCAGTAAAGGCATCAACAGCGACAGTTCGCCCTGGCCGCTGCAATCGGTCAGCAATTCGGTCATTTCGCCGATCGGCCAGCCCTGGCCGGGCAGGGCGGCATCCAGCGTGGCGTGACCGGTCGGGATACCGTTCGGCACGACCGGTGACACGTCGCCGGCCCGCCAGAGTGACGGATGCCGGAAAAGGCTCTGCGCTTGCGGGGTCATGCGTCAGACCGGACTGCCGTTGCGGATCAGGCCGACCACTACGCCCTCGATCACCAGCGGATCGCGCTGCGTATCGATCACGATGGGCTGGAACTCCGGATTTTCGGGCAGCAGTTCGACGCGTGAGCCGAGCCGTTTCAAACGCTTCACGGTCACTTCTTCGCTCAGGCGGGCGACGATGATCTGGCCATTCACCGCTTCATTCGTGGCGTGGATGGCGAGCAGGTCTCCATCGAGGATGCCGGCGTCGCGCATGCTCTGGCCGCGCACGCGCAACAGGTAGTCGGCGCGCGGTGAAAACATCGCCGGATCAAGCTGGTAACGACCCTGCACATGGGCATCGGCCAGTATCGGGCTGCCTGCCGCCACCCGGCCGATCAGCGGGATGCCGGGAGATTCGGTCAGCCGGATGCCGCGTGCACGACCTTCGTCCAGACTGATGACACCCTTGCGCGCCAGTGCCCGCAGATGGCTTTCTGCGGCATTGGGGGAACGGAAGCCGAATGCCTGCGCGATTTCCGCCCGGGTGGGCGGGCTGCCACGTTCGCTGACGGCATCGCGTATCAGTTGCAGGATCTGTTGCTGGCGGGCTGTCAGGACGCTTGAGACCATGATGGGGTACGGGGATGTTCGTTGACTGTATTTTTATACAGTTACCGATCGCCCTGCAAGCGCTTTGCACTGCGGAAAACGAAATGTCGAGATTTGTTACACGTCAAAATCGAGGCGAAGGTACCCGGAAAGGATTTGTTTTGAAGCGAATTTTATTTCAAGGCCATGAATAAAATAGACTTTATTTTAAATTCGGATGGTTTCAGCACTTTGTGACTGTCTGTGCCCTACGACTTAGGTCATGCATCCAGGCGTCGAAGTTTCTGACAGTGCTGCATTGCAGCGAACTTTCCGGGATCACCTGGACAACAAAAAAGCACCCGAAGGTGCTTTCTTGTTGAACGGCTGACGCCGATCAGCTCATGCGACGCTTTGCCATCAGACCGATCATGCCCAGACCGGCCAGCATCATCAGGTAGGTGTCCGCTTCCGGCACTACGCTGATTGCCAAATCAATATTTTTCTTTTCGATGAATGCAGCTGTCGGGAAAGAGTTGGGCGGGTTGTAAGCAGCCAGGATGTTCTGAATAATGAACGTGGCCGACTTCGACGACTCGTCCAATGTCACGAGCGCTGTCGCGGTCCAGTCGGTGGTGGAAAAATCAAACAACGCATTGGGCGTGAAGCTGCCAGCCACGATTGATGTTGTCGCGATCGGTGATCCGGCCATGTCCATGCCGCGGCCACGCAATTGACCCGTCGCGCTGACGCCTGACCCATCTCCGAAGTAGAAGTAATCGCCGCTTTCCCACAGGGAAGCGCCGTTGATAAGGTAATTGTCTTTTGCGGTAACGGTTACGGCAAACGTCGAATTGGTGACCTTGATGCCTTCACCATAGCTGGCGGCAGAAAAACCGGGGCTGCCGGACGGCGTCCAGGAAAGCGTGTTGTCCACCAGCGTTGGCGTACCGAACAAACCGGTCAGTGCGTCATCGTAGGTGACATCGAAAAACGAACCACTCAACGTGACACTGGCCGCCTGAGCGCTACTCAGGGCGAACACGCTACCCAGTGCTACTACCAATAAAGATTTCTTCATTTCCGTGCCTTTCGAGAAAGTGACAGATCGCAAAACAAATTTTTGCAAGAACGACTGTCTGACACAACCATTGAAGCCGTTTTCAATTGCAACTGCATGAAACCGGACTTCTGTGATTGCCTCGGGTGACAGGCGGTCGATCCCGATGGTTGATAAGCAAGCAGCGTGCCGCCAAGTTCCATTCAGAGCCAGGACTCAGGATTATTTCCCAAGATCATGAAATAAAACGGTTCTCGTTTGTTTCGTCTGAATCGGCCCTCGTGTCGCCACGTACTTGATCCGTGCTTCAAGCCCTTTTTTGTGCAGAGCAGCGTCAGCATTTCTTACAGCGCCTTCATGTCTTGTCGGCAGGCAGCGCTGGTAGAATCCGCCGCATCATCCGGGAGCCGTTATGCGCGCCGTGCGCGGCTGGGAGGTGTGCATGCTGAATGCAGGACAACCCGCTCCGCTGTTCGAGCTGCCGGACGCCGATTTCGAACTGTTCGATCTGCGCGAACAGATGGCGCGGCATCTGACAGTGCTCTACTTCTATATCAAGGACGATACGCCGGGATGCACGGCCGAGGCGATCGAATTCAGCGATCTCGAAGAACATTTCCGCAACTGCGACTGCACCATCGTGGGGATCAGTCGCGATGAGTTGTTCACTCACGCAGAATTCCGCGACAAGCACGGACTGGCTTTCAGGCTGCTGTCCGATGTCGACGCCGAGGTCAGCCGGCGCTATGGTGCGTGGCGCGAACGCGAGGTCGACGGCCGGTCACGTTTCTGCATGACCCGCTCGACCTTCATCATCGACCGGAAAGGTGTCATACGTTACGCGCAATACGGCGTGAATCCGCGCGGGCACGCACGGGAAATCCTCGAATGCGTGCGCGCACTCCATACGAAAGGAATCAGGAATGCTCATCACCAAGGACTCGGTCGTCACTCTTAAATACAGCGTGACCGATCCGGACGGAAATCTGGTCGACTCGGGTGCTGCGCCGCTCGCCTATCTGCATGGCGGTTATGGCGGCATCTTCCAGCCGATCGAGGAAGCGCTCGAAGGCCAGGCTGTCGGCTACGAAGTGGTCGTCAAGCTGCAGCCGGAAGATGCGTTCGGCGAATACGACGAAGAACTGGTGGAGATCGAGTCGCGCTCGAACTTCCCGGAAAACATCGAAGTCGGCATGCAGTTCGAGCGCGTCAGTCCGGATGGCGAGGAAGAAGGTCTGTATACCGTCACCGACATCACCGATGACCGCATCGTGATCGATGGCAATCACCCGCTGGCCGGCACCGCGCTGGTGTTTTCCTGCACTGTGGCCGAGATCCGGAAGGCTTCGGCGGAAGAGCTGACGCACGGTCACGTGCACGGCGAGCACGGTCACCAGCACTGATCCTTCCCCGACGGGCGGCCGTTGCGCGGCCCGTCGTCTCCGACTCCATTGCAGAGTTCCAGTTTTTCCTTTCCGGGAGCATCCATGTCGCGCGTGCTGGTTACCGGGGGTGCGGGCTACATCGGCTCGCACACCTGTATCGAACTCATGTCGGCCGGCCACGATGTGGTCGTGGTCGACAACCTGTGCAACAGCAAGTACGAGTCGCTGCGGCGCGTCGGACAGATCGCCGGTCGCCCGGTCGAGGCGTTCGTGCAGGCCGATGTACGCGATCGCGCTGCGCTGCGGGCGGTGTTCTCGGCACACGCCATCGACGCGGTCATCCATTTCGCAGGCTTGAAGGCGGTCGGTGAGTCGGTCGTCAAACCGCTCGAGTACTACGACAACAATGTCAGCGGCACCGTCGCGCTGTGCGAGGTGATGACCGAAGCGGGCGTGAAGACGCTGGCCTTTTCGTCCTCGGCCACCGTTTATGGCGATCCGGCGTCGGTGCCGATCCGCGAGGACTTTCCGACCGGCCCGACCAACCCCTACGGATGTTCCAAGTGGATGGTCGAACACGTGCTGCGCGACCTCGTCGTGGCCGATCCGTCGTGGCGCATTGCGCTGCTGCGCTACTTCAATCCGGTTGGCGCACATGAATCCGGCCTGATCGGCGAAGACCCGAACGGCCTGCCCAACAACCTGATGCCGTACGTGAGTCAGGTCGCTGTAGGCAAGCTGGCGCGGCTGCGCGTGTTCGGCGGCGACTGGCCGACACCCGACGGCACCGGTGTGCGCGACTACATCCACGTGCTTGATCTGGCGCAAGGTCATGTGCGGGCCATTGACTATCTTCAGAAGCAGCCCGGCCTGCTGACGGTGAATCTGGGTACCGGGCGCGGCTACAGCGTACTGGATGTCGTGCGCGCCTTCGAAACAGCCAGCGGTCGGCCGGTGCCGTACGACATCGTCGAGCGCAGACCGGGCGACATCGCCCAGTGCTACGCCGAACCCGGCCTCGCAAACCGGCTTCTGGGCTGGGTTGCAGCGCGGGACCTGGCGCAGATGTGCGCCGACGCCTGGAACTGGCAGCACAACAACCCCGAGGGCTACGCCTGACAAGGCTTTGCCGGAACCGGGTCAAAAACGGGGTTCCGGCGCGATAGATGGCGGCAGAAATTTCGTGTTAGATCGCGCTGTAACCATCTTGACATCTTCACTCAATCGACCCGGGAGAGCGTTCATGCACCTGCAAGCCGTGTTTGAAAAAGCCCACGCCACAGCCAACGAATCCAGCGCAGAAATCTTCCGCCAGTTGCTCGACGCACTCGAACACGACGCGCCTTTCGACCTGCAGCAGCTGTACCGGCTTTCGTACGGCGACTTCGACATCGCCCTCAATGCGCTGCGCGAGTGGCGTTCCCAGCGCTATGTATGGCTGCTCGAACATGAGGGCGTCCAGCCCTGGCGCAGCCACCTGAGCTGAACCCTGCCTGTGCGGGGCCTGTCACGGCATCGTGATGGGGCTGTGTTAACCTCGGCCCATGCTTCGCAGTTCACGTCTTTCCCGCGGTTTTACATTGATCGAGCTGATGGTGGTGATCGCCATCGTCGGCGTGCTCGCCACCATGGCCATGCCGATGGTGGAACTGGCACGCGTGCGTGCCGATGAATCCGAACTGCGGACCGCGCTGCGGCAGATCCGCACGGCGCTCGACGACTACCGCAAGGCCTGGGATGAAGGCCGGATCGAGAAGAAGGTCGGCGCCAGCGGCTACCCGCCCAGCCTCGATGTGCTGGTCAACGGCGTGAAGGACGTCAAGCAGCCGAACGACGTCAAGATCTACTTCCTGCGCCGCCTGCCGCGCGACCCTTTCCACGCCGACAAGAGCACGCCGGCGGAACAGACCTGGGGGCTGCGCAGCTATGCCAGCCCGCCGGACGAGCCGACGCCGGGTGCCGACGTGTTCGATGTCCATTCGCTGTCCGGCCGCACTGGCCTGAACGGCATCGCCTACCGGAACTGGTAATGCGCAAGTCCTTGTTTATACGCGGCTTCACGCTGATCGAACTGCTGGTCGTCATGGCCATCATCGCGGTGCTGCTGACGCTGGCCGCGCCGCGCTACTTCGAACATCTCGACCGCTCGCGCGAAGCGACGCTGAAGCAGACGCTGGCGGTCACGCGCGACGCGATCGACAAGTTCCGCGGCGATCGCGGTGCGTATCCGCAAAGCCTGCAGGAACTGGTCGAACGCCAGTACCTGCGCAAGCTGCCGTTCGATCCGGTGACCGACAGCGCCGACACCTGGATCGTCGTGCCGCCGCGTGACACGGCGACCGACAGCGGTGTGGCCGATCTGAAGAGCGGTGCCGAAGGCACGTCGCGCGACGGCACGGCCTTTTCCGAGCTGTGAGCCGATGAGTTCCTGCGTGCGCCGGTCGACGCCGCAGCGGGGGTTTTCCTACCTGCTGCTGCTGTTTGCCGTTGCCGCCCTCGGTATCGCCAGCGCCGGCAGTGCGCTGATGTGGAGCACGCTGGCGCAGACCGAACGCGAGCGCGAACTGCTGTTCATCGGTGGCGAGTTTTCGCGTGCGCTGCAGCGCTACTTCGACGCCTCGCCTGCGGAGCCCAAGCGCTATCCGGCCACCCTGCAGGATCTGCTGGAAGACAAGCGCCAGCCAACGCCGCTGCGCCATCTGCGCAAGCTCTATTTCGATCCGATGACGCGCAGTCAGGACTGGGGCCTGGTCCTCAGCGGCGGGCAGATCCGCGCTGTGTACAGCAAGTCGGAACAGCCGGCCCGCATCACCGTGTTGCCGGCCTGGGTCGATGCCACGGGCGACAAGGTCGCCAGCTCGCTGAAAAATGCCGCACCGGCAGCGGGTGCCGCCGCGCCGCCGACCGCGCTGAGTGCTACGCCGGTGGCGCGCGGCAAGCCCGGTGAGCGCCGCCATGCCGACTGGTTGTTCGTGCCGATGCCCAGCAGCGGCGCGGCAGCGAATGTGGCGGCAGGCGGATCCGGAGCGGGTGGGCCCGCCGGCGGATCGTCTGACGCAGGATCGCCGACCGACCCGGCCCGTCCTTCGGCGACGCCCGGCCGATCGCTGCAGGAAATCTATACCAACGGAAGCAGTGCTCCTGCTGGCGACGGGCTGCAGTGATCCGTCCGCATCCGCCGACGCCGGGCCGTCAGAACAGCCAGGCGGCCAGCGCAATGCCCAGCATCATGAAGGCGATGGCAACCTTGGCGACTGCGGCCAGCAGCATGCCCAGCCAGGTCGCCAGCCCGACGCGCGCCGCCTGAAGCGCATCGCGGCGGGCGATGAATTCGCCGATCGCTGCGCCCGCCAGCGGCGCGAACAGCAGACCGATCAATCCGCCGAACAGCCCGACCACGGTGCCGATGGCTGCGCCGACCAGTGCAAGCGGACTGGCGCCGACCCGCTGGGCGCCGATCACGCTTGCCGCGAAGTCGATCAGCCAGGCCAGCACGGCGAGTGCGCCGAGCACCGCCAGCGTCACACCGCCGATGCGCTGGAAATCGTCCAGCCAGGCCACCATCAGCAGGCCGCCGAACACCAGCGGAATGCCGGGCAGGGCGGGCAATATGACGCCGGCCAGCCCGACCAGCACGAGCAGGCCGGCGATCAGCCACAGCAGAAGGTCGGCCGCGCTCATTGCGCGAAGGCCGAGACGGCGTCGTCGACCACGGCCAGCAGGTTGCGCGATCGGGCATGGACCGCGCGCAGGCGGGTGGCGTCGTTGCCGCAACCCTTGACCATGCGGCGCAGCGATTCAAGCGCTGCGCCACTGCCGAGTGCGTCGGCCTCCGGGGCAAGGCGTTCCAGCGTGAGCGCAATGTCCTCCCGCAGCGGCAGTGCAGCGTGGCTGCGCGGATGCACGATCAATCCATCCAGCCCGAAGCGGCAGGCCTGGAAGCGGTTGTAGGTATACACGAGGTAGTCGTCCTCCATTGGATCGGGTTCGTCGCCGGCCAGGATGCTGCAGCACAGCGCCTGCAGATAGACCGCGATCGCGGCGGCGCGCTCCACGGTCAGCGGCGTGTCGCACACGCGCAGCTCGATCGTGCCGTATTCCGGCTTGGGCCGGATATCCCAGTAGAAGTCCTTCATGCTGCGCACGATTCCGGTGTCTTCCATCTTCGAGAAATAGTCGCGCTCGAAGCGTGCCCAGTCGAGCACGAAGGGCGCGCGGCCGCTGAGCGGGAAGGCAAACACCGAATTGAGGCGGGCCGAATCGAACAGCGTGTCGCTGCCCTGCGAAAACGGCGACGACGCCGACAGCGCGATGAAGTGCGGCACATATCGGTTCAACGCGTGCAGCACACGCAGCGCGCTGTCGGCGTCGGGCATGCCGATATGGACATGCTGGCCGAACACGGTGAATTGTTTCGCCAGATAGCCATACAGCCCCGACAGGTGCTGGAAGCGCGGCGTCGAAAAGATGCGCCGCTCGGTCCAGTGCTGGAACGGGTGTGTGCCGCCACCGCACAGCGACACATTCAGTCGCGACGACGCGGCAAGCAGCACGTCGCGCATCGCTTCGAGCTGCTTCAGCAGGCCGGCGTGATGATCATGGATGTCGGTTGCCACTTCGATCATGCAGTCGGTCATTTCCGGCTTGATGTCGCCCGGGAAGCGGGTGCGCTGCGCCAGTTCGAGCAGATCGGTGGCTGCCGAGGCAAGGTCGCGATCGTGTTCGCCGACCAGCTGCAGCTCCAGTTCGACGCCCATGCTGAGCGCCGACGAGGCGTGGAAGGTTTCGAGTGGCATCAGGCGCGCTCCTCATGCTGCGTTTCGCCGGCCAGCATCAACGCCCACTGGGCGAACAGCGGGCCGACGAATTCCATCACGATCACCATGCCGGCAATCGCCGACAACGCACCATCGGCAAGACCGAAGCCGGCGCTGCGACTGTATTCGAGCAGCAGCAGCGCGAAGGTCGACAGCGGCGCCAGCGCGAATCCGGTCAGCGCCCCCTTGCGCGTGCTGGTGCCGCTGATATGGGCGAACGCAGCGGTCGCCGCCACCTTGGCGGCAATGCGCCCGGCGGACATCAGCACCGCCAGCGCCAGCGCGGCTGCGGTGGTGGGCCAGGTCGCCATGCCGGCAACGAACACAAAGAGGAACACCGTCAGCAGGTCGCCCAGCACACCGAAATTGCGCTGCGCCGGCGTCAGCAGGAGCTTGCGGCGGCGCATCAGCACGCCCAGCGTCAGTGCGGCGAGCAGCGGCGATACATTGACGCCCTGGGTCAGCAAGGTCACCAGCATGACGGCCAGCGCGAACACCGTCGTCACACCGCGTTCGTCGGCGCGCAGCCGGCGCAGCAGCCAGGGCAGCGGAATGCCGATCAGGATGCCGCAGCCGACCGACACCGCGAGGATGGCCGCACTGTTCCACAGGGCATTGACCAGGCTGCCCGACGCCAGCAGTTGCCAGTAGCCGATGGCGCCCTTCATCAGCAGCACCGAAAGCAGGCAGTTGATCGCGCAAAGATGCAGTGCGCGCTCGGTCACCTGACCGGAGCAGCGCAGGTCATTCACCACCCGCACCAGCGCGGCCGGCGACGTCGCGACCGACAGCGCGCCCAGAACCATGGCGATATCGTCCGGCTGACCCATGGCGAGTGCGATGCCGCGCACCACAAAGAAGGTCAGCAGCGATTCCGCGATGCCGCTGATCAGCAGCCACGGGTTATTGACCAGCCAGCGCAGATTGATGCGGTGACCGAGCTCGAACAGGAACAGGCCGAGCGCGAAATTCGCCAGGAAGGACAGGGCGGCAGTGGTTTGCGCATCAGCCTGAACGGTATTGAGCGCGCTGCTGACGATGCCGGCCAGCGAGTAGGCGCACACCCGTGGCACGGCCAGACCGCGATGCGCCAGTTCGCCCGCCAGCCACGCGATCAGCAGCACCGCCGGCCAGCCGACCAGTTCGAAAATGCGTCCGGCTTCGAATATCAAGGCTTTCCTCCTGCCTGCCGCAAGGGCATACAAGTGAAAGGATCCGCACCTCGCAGGGCACGGCGGCGGGCTTGCAGCGCCCGTTCAGGCCTGATCGCGGATCACGACCAGGCCTGAACAGACCCCGGGGAGGAAGTGCGGGCCGCGTCAGTCGCGGCCTTTCGTACGATTCGGCTCAACATCTGACCGGCAGGCGCCGGTCAGTCATGCACTGGAGGAATCACCGGATGGGCCACCGTATCACTTCGTGGCGACCGGGATCTTGCCGATCCGCGCCTGCCATTCTTTCGGCCCGGTGTCGTGCACCGACGTACCGCCTGCATCCACGGCCACGGTCACCGGCATGTCGACCACATCGAATTCGTAGATCGCTTCCATGCCCATGTCTTCGAAACCGAGCACGCGCGCGCCCTTGATCGCCTTCGACACCAGATAGGCCGCGCCGCCGACCGCCATCAGGTAAGCGCTCTTGTGCTTGCGGATGGCCTCGATCGCGACCGGGCCGCGTTCGGCCTTGCCCACCATCGCGATCAGACCGGTCTGCGCCAGCATCATTTCGGTGAACTTGTCCATGCGGGTTGCCGTGGTCGGGCCGGCCGGTCCGACCACTTCGTCGCGCACCGGATCGACCGGGCCGACGTAGTAGATGACGCGGTTGGCGAAATCGACCGGCAGCTTTTCGCCCTTCGCCAGCATGTCGGCAATGCGCTTGTGCGCCGCATCGCGGCCGGTCAACATCTTGCCGTTCAGCAACAGTGTCTGGCCCGGCTTCCACGACGCGACTTCAGCCGGCGTCAGCGTGTTCAGGTCGACCCGCTTCGAATTCTTGGTGTCCGGCTGCCAGGTCACGTCCGGCCAGTCTTCGAGGCGCGGCGCTTCGAGCACGGCCGGGCCGGAGCCATCGAGATGGAAATGCACATGCCGGGTGGCGGCACAATTCGGAATCATCGCCACCGGCAGCGACGCGGCATGTGTCGGGTAGTCGAGAATCTTCACGTCGAGCACGGTGGCCAGACCGCCCAGCCCCTGGGCGCCGATGCCCAGCGCGTTCACTTTCTCCATCAGTTCGAGTCGCAGCTCTTCGACTCGCGTGAGCTTCTCGCCGCGCGCCGCCTTTTCGACCAGGAACTGGATATTGATCGGCTCCATCAGCGATTCCTTGGCCAGCAGCATGGCCTTTTCCGGCGTGCCGCCGATGCCGATGCCCAGCATGCCGGGCGGGCACCAGCCGGCGCCCATGGTCGGCACGGTCTTGAGTACCCAATCCACGATGGAATCGGACGGGTTCAGCATGACCATCTTCGACTTGTTTTCCGAGCCACCGCCCTTGGCGGCACAGATCACCTCGACGTGGTCACCCGGCACGATTTCGTAATGGATGACCGCCGGCGTGTTGTCTTTCGAATTCTTCCGTGCGCCCGCCGGGTCGAGCAGCACCGAGGCGCGCAGCGTGTTGTCCGGGTGCAGGTAGGCGCGTCGCACCCCTTCGTTGACCATGTCGGTCACGCTCATCGTGGCGTCCCAGCGCACATTCATGCCCACCTTCAGGAAGACCACGGCGATACCCGTGTCCTGGCAGATCGGGCGACGGCCTTCGGCGCACATGCGCGAATTGGTCAGGATCTGCGCGATCGCGTCCTTCGCCGCCGGCGACTGTTCCCGCTCGTACGCCGCACCCAGCGCCTGGATGTAGTCCAGCGGGTGGTAACAGGAAATGAACTGGAAAGCGTCGGCGATCGACTGGATGAAATCGTCCTGACGGATGGGCTGGCTCATGGGAAAGGTCCTGTTGAAGCGGCCGCCAACGGCGGCCAGTCACGACGCTCAGTGATGCTGCTTGTTCAGCAGCAGCGTCTGCGTCATCAGCTTGTCGGTATAGGCCATGGCGAGTGCCGACAAGACGAACACCATGTGAATCACCACCTGCCACAGCACGACGCGGTCGGTCAGCTGATCAGCGTTGATGAAGGTTTTCAGCAGGTGGATGGCCGAAATGCCGATCAGGGCGGTGGCCAGCTTCACCTTGAGCACGCCGGCGTTCACGTGCGACAGCCATTCCGGCTGGTCCGGGTGGTCGTCGAGGTTGAGCCGCGACACGAAGGTTTCGTAGCCGCCGACAATGACCATGATCAGCAGGTTGGCGATCATCACCACGTCGATCAGGCCCAGCACGATGAGCATGATGTCGTTTTCGCTCAGCGCACCGATCTTGTGGACCAGGTGCCACAACTCGACCATGAACAGGTAGACATACACACCCTGTGCGACGATGAGGCCGAAGTAGAGTGGCGCCTGCAACCAGCGGCTGGCGAAGATCATGCTTTGAAGAACGCGTCCGAGATTGAGCATATTTGAGGCAAGTCAGGCAAAAGATCGAGCGCGATATTACCATCCGCACCTGACGGTCCCGGCGGGCAGCCCTGCAGTAAGGGCGTTGTAAGCCCTCCGGGCTGTAATAAATGGAATTCGAGCGCACCCATGCGCCTGACGTCGGCCCACAAGGCTGTACTTGCATTGCTGCGTGAGCCCGCAAGCGTGCAGATTTTGATTCGATGGAGGAGGTCGTATGTCCGAAGTATCCGAAGTTCACGTGTATCAACCCCCGCAGGCGCTGGTCGACGGCGCCGCTGTGTCCGGCATGGACGCCTACCGCGCGCTGTGTGCCGAAGCCGAGCGCGACTATGAAGGTTACTGGGCACGCCTTGCGCGCGAGCACGTGAGCTGGCAGACGCCGTTTACCCGCACGCTGAATGAAGACAACCGCCCGTTCTTCAAGTGGTTCGAAGACGGCAAGCTGAACGTGTCCTACAACTGTCTCGACCGCAACGTCGAAGCCGGTCTGGGTGACAAGACAGCCATCATTTTCGAAGCTGACGGCGGCGCCGTCACCCGTGTCACCTACAGCGACCTGCTGGAGCGCGTGTGCAGGCTGGCCAATGCGCTGCGCGCCAAGGGCGTGAAGAAGGGTGACCGGGTCGTCATCTACATGCCGATGTCGATCGAAGGCATCGTTGCCATGCAGGCCTGCGCCCGCATCGGCGCCACGCACTCCGTGGTGTTCGGCGGCTTTTCGGCGCAGTCGCTGCGCGACCGCATCAGCGACGCCGGTGCGGTCATGCTGATCACCGCCGACGAACAGTGCCGCGGCGGCAAGAACATTCCGCTCAAGCCCATCGTCGACGAAGCTTTCGGCATGGGCGGCTGCGAAGCCTGCTCGACCGTCATCGTCTACAAGCGCACCGGTGGCACCTGCAACATGGTCGCGGGCCGCGACGAGTGGCTGCACGAAATCACCGAAGGCCAGGCCGCGACCTGCGATCCGGAATGGGTCGATGCCGAACACCCGCTGTTCCTGCTCTACACCTCCGGTTCCACCGGCAAGCCCAAGGGCGTGCAGCACTCGTCAGGCGGCTATCTGCTGCACGCCATCCTGACGATGCGCTGGACCTTCGACATCAAGCCTTCCGATGTCTTCTGGTGTACCGCTGACATCGGTTGGGTTACCGGCCACACCTACATCACCTACGGCCCGCTGGCCTGCGGTGCGACCGAAGTCGTGTTCGAAGGCGTGCCCACCTACCCGGACGCCGGCCGCTTCTGGAAGATGATCCAGGACCACAAGGTGAGCGTGTTCTACACCGCGCCGACCGCCATCCGTTCGCTGATCAAGTCTGCCGACGCGAACGTGGCCGTGCATCCGAAGAGCTACGACCTTTCCAGCCTGCGCATCCTGGGTTCAGTCGGCGAGCCGATCAATCCGGCCGCCTGGGAGTGGTACTACGAAAACGTCGGCGGCAGCCGCTGCCCCATCGTCGATACCTTCTGGCAGACCGAAACCGGCGGCCACATGATTACGCCGATGCCGGGCGCCACGCCGATGGTGCCGGGCTCGTGCACGTTGCCTTTCCCGGGCATCCAGGCGGCCGTCGTCGATGAAACCGGCAACGACGTACCCTGGGGGCAGGGTGGCATCCTGGTGGTCAAGAAACCGTGGCCGTCGATGATCCGCACGATCTTCGGCGACCCGGATCGCTTCGTGAAGAGCTACTACCCGGCCGACTTCCAGGGGCGCTACTACCTGGCCGGCGACGGTGCGATCCGTGACGCCAAGACCGGCTACTTCACGATTACCGGCCGCATCGACGATGTGCTGAACGTGTCGGGCCATCGCATGGGCACGATGGAAATCGAGTCCGCTCTGGTGTCGCATCCGATGGTGGCGGAAGCCGCCGTGGTGGGGCGGCCGGACGATCTGACCGGCGAGGCCATCTGCGCTTTCGTCGTGCTGAAGCGTTCGCGTCCGACCGGCGACGAGGCCAAGCAGATCGCCACCGAACTGCGCAACTGGGTGGGCAAGGAGATCGGCCCGATCGCCAAGCCGAAGGACCTGCGTTTCGGTGACAACCTGCCGAAGACCCGCTCGGGCAAGATCATGCGCCGCCTGCTGCGCTCGATCGCCAAGGGCGAGCAGATCACGCAGGACACCTCGACGCTGGAAAACCCGGCCATCCTCGAACAGCTGGCGCAAGCCCTCTGATCGAAAGCCGGGGGTCGGCGCATGCGCGCCGGCTCCCGGTTGCCGGGCGCCCGGCGAGCGACGAGTGGCCGGGCGTGCATCACCCCGATAACAACACGGGCAGGCGACGAGCGACTGCGCCTGCAGCAACACCCAGAAGCCCGTCGTCCCGACTACCGCGGCCTGATTTCACCGAACATGCTGCCGAGCACATGCTGATGCAGTTGTCCGAACGCCACCGCGAATACTGGCGCAGGAACCTTCGCGTCACGCTGGTGCTGCTCGTCATCTGGTTCACGGTCACCTTCGTACCGATATTTTTCGCCCGCGAGCTCAACGAATGGTCGTTTCTCGGCTGGCCGCTCGCCTTCTACATGGGCGCCCAGGGCTCGCTCATCGTCTACGTACTGATCATCGGTTACTACGCGCGGGTGATGAACCGCTTTGACCGCGAGTACGGCGTGAACGAGGACGTCTGACCATGCCGCAGCGGCAGTCGGCGTTTTACCGGCAGCTCAAGAAGATGTACGCCTGGTACGCCGGCGGCTTCGCGATATTCGTCGTGCTGCTGTCGCTGGCCGAAGGCATGGGCATGTCGTCGCGCTGGATCGGCTACGTGTTCATGTTTGCCACGATCGCGCTCTATGCCGGCATCGGCGTCATGAGCCGCACCGCCGACGTGTCCGAGTACTACGTCGCCGGCCGGCGTGTGCCAGCCATGTTCAACGGCATGGCGACCGGGGCCGACTGGATGTCGGCAGCGTCCTTCATCGGCCTGGCCGGCACGCTGTACTTCGGCGGCTATCAGGGGCTGGCCTTCGTCATGGGCTGGACCGGCGGCTACTGCCTGGTCGCACTGCTGCTCGCCCCCTATCTGCGCAAGTTCGGCGAATTCACGATTCCGGACTTCCTCGGCGCGCGCTACGGCGGCAACGCGGCGCGCATGATCGGTGTGTTCGCCACCATCCTGGCGTCGTTCACCTATGTGGTGGCGCAGATCTACGGCGTCGGCCTGATCACCAGCCGTTTCGTCGGGCTGGAATTCGAAGTTGGCGTATTCGTCGGCCTGGCCGGCATCCTGGTGTGCTCCTTCCTCGGCGGCATGCGCGCCGTCACCTGGACCCAGGTCGCCCAGTACATCATCCTCATCGTGGCCTATCTGCTGCCGGTGGTCATCCTGTCCACCAAGGTGACCGGCGTGCCGGTGCCGCAGGCGGTGTATGGCAGCGTGCTGCAGAAGCTCACGATGACCGAGCAGACGCTGTTCGCGTCGCCGCGCGAAATCGAGGTGAACGCGATGTACAAGGCGCGCGCCGAAGCCTTCGACGAAAAGATCAGAGGTTTGCCGGCTTCGCTCGAAGGCGAGCGCGCCGCACTGACCATCCGGCTTGACGAACTGAAGCACGAAAATGCCTCGGCAAAGGACATTTCGTCGGCCGAAAAGGCACTCAAGTACATGCCCAGGGACGAGGCCGACGCACTCAAACGCTGGACGGAGGCGCGCGCCGCCGCCGCCGCCAAGTCGGCGCCGCCGCTGCCGCATACCGCCGCCCACGCCGGTCGCGATGAGGCCGAATCGAGCCGCAAGCGCCTCAATTTCATCGCGCTGGTGATCTGCCTGATGATAGGCACCGCCTCGTTGCCGCACATCCTGATGCGCTACTACACGACGCCCAGCGTCAAGGAAGCGCGCGAATCGGTGTTCTGGTCGCTGTTCTTCATCTTCCTGCTGTACGTCACCGCACCGGCCTACGCGGTGTTCGCCAAGTTCGAGATCTATACCAATCTGGTGGGTTCGACCATTTCGACCTTGCCCGGCTGGGTCGCCTCGTGGGGCAAGGTCGGGTTGGTGAAGATCGAGGACATCAACGGTGACGGCATCCTGCAATTGGCCGAACTGACATTGAACACCGACGTGATCGTGCTCGCCACGCCGGAAATCGCGGGTCTGCCCTACGTGATATCCGGTCTGGTCGCCGCCGGCGGTCTGGCCGCTGCGCTGTCCACCGCCGACGGCCTGCTGCTGACCATCGCCAACGCCATGTCGCACGACGTCTATTACAAGGTGATCGACCCGAACGCCTCGACCCAGCGCCGTCTGGTCATTTCCAAGGCGCTGCTGCTGGTGGTCGCGCTGGTCGCCGCCTACACCGCGTCGCTGAAGCCGGACAACATCCTGTTCATGGTCGGCCTGGCGTTTTCGATCGCCTCGTCCGCCTTCTTCCCTGCGCTGGTGTGCGGCGTGTTCTGGAAGCGTGCCAACAAGGCCGGCGCGGTCAGCGGCATGGTGGCCGGACTCGGCATGTGTCTCTACTATGCATCGCTGACCCATCCGTTCTTCGGCGGCAGCATCGCCAACGCCTGGCTGGGTATCGAACCGATCTCCTGCGGCTTCTTCGGCATCCCGTTCGGCTTCATCGTGCTGGTCATCGTCAGCCTGCTGACCCCGCCGCCAGACACCGCCACGCAGGAGCTGATCGAACACCTGCGCTACCCGCGCCTGCCGAATGACCGCGTCGACCCACCCCCTGCGCGCAATCCGGCCCCGTGACGGCCGCGCCCGGGCGCTTTCTGCTATAGTCGCGCGCTTCGCGGTGAGGTGGATGTGTGGGTTAAGTCGCACGCCTGGAAAGCGTGTTTAGGTGAAAACCTAACGCGGGTTCGAATCCCGCCCTCTCCGCCACAATAAATCGCAGAGCGCTCCAGAACGCCTCGCAAGACACCCCGAAAGCCCCGGTTGACCACGTGTTCCGGGGCTTTTTTGTGTCCGGACGTCTGTGATTTGGATCGATCTCTAGCTGCGCTGGCCGGTTCACATACCCACCAGCGAGCCGGCCGCTACTGCACAAGCAAAAAAAAGGCGTGCAAGTCATTTTCAGAGTTTGTTTCTTTACCTAGTCAATTATTGACAAGTAACTAGATTTTGCAACAAACTGCATGAATGGTCCGTGCCCAAGACTCAACGCAGGAACAAGCCGTGCTCGCACTCGCAGAGCGCCAGCCTCTTCTGCGCGCACGCGATCTGAGCGCGCAGGCGCTGCCGACCGTTGTGCTCAGCCGGCTGGTCGCTGCGGGCAAGCTTGAACGCGTTGCCCGCGGCATCTACAGCCTGCCGGGGCGTGCGCTCAGTGAACACCGGTCCCTGGCCGAAGTTGCACTGCGTGTGCCGCGCGGTGTCGTGTGCCTGCTGTCGGCACTGCGCGTGCATGGCATCGGCACCCAGGCGCCGTTCGAGGTCTGGCTGGCGATCCCTCCGCATACGCCCACACCCCGACTGGACCAGCCGGCGCTGCGTGTCGTCCGCATGTCGGGCCCGGCACTGACCGATGGTATCGAGCCGATCGAAATCGATGGCGTGCAAGTTCCGGTGTTCAACGCGGCCAAGACCGTGGCCGACTGCTTCAAGTACCGCAACAAGATCGGCCTGGACGTGGCACTGGAGGCGCTGCGCGACGGCTGGGCACAGCGCAGGCTGACCATGGATGCGCTCTGGCACTACGCCGCTGTCAACCGCGTGGCCAATGTGATGCGGCCCTACCTGGAAAGCGTCACGGCATGAGCCGCAACCTGGCCGCCTCCATCCGCACCCGCTTGAAGCAACGCGCCGATGCCAAGAGGCAGGACTTCAATCTGACGCTGACCCACTACGGGCTGGAGCGCTTGCTGTATCGCTTGTCGATCTCACCCCATGCCGGAAACTACCTGCTCAAGGGTGCGCTGCTGTTTTCACTGTGGTACGACCAGCCGTATCGGCCGACACGCGATGCGGATCTGCTGGGGTTTGGCCCGGATGACATCGACTCCGCTGTTGCGGCATTCCGTGAAATCTGCGCGATTGAGGTGGAAGACGGCATCGCGTTCGATCCCGCGTCGGTCAAGGGATCGGAGATCCGCAAGGAAGCGGGCTATGGCGGTGTGCGGATCGATCTGCTGGCGAAGCTGGACGGTGCTCGCATCACGCTGCAGGTGGATATCGGTTTTGGCGATGCAGTCACACCCGCGCCAGAATCGGTGAGCTACCCGGTGCTGCTTGATGACCTGCCCGCACCGCAATTGCGCTCGTACCCGAAATACACGGTGGTGGCAGAGAAATTCCATGCGGTGTGCCTGCTCGGCATGGCCAATACCCGGATGAAGGACTACTTCGACCTGTGGGTGCTGCTCACCGAGGGGGTTCTGCAATCGTCAGAACTGTGCAGCGCAGTCGAGGCGACGTTCGCACGGCGGCAATTGCCGGTGCCAAACGCTGTCCCCTCCGGCTTGAGCGATACCTTCGCGCTGGATGCCGTGAAACGGGCACAGTGGGCCGCGTTCCTGAAAAAGAATCGGCTGGTCGTACTGGACCTGGTCGAGGTGGTCACCCTGCTGCGCGATGAGTTTCAGAAACTGCAAAAGCAAGGCTGAAAGGCCTGGTGGTATCCCGAAATTCAGATCGAGGAAAACTGAGATTTCATGGGGCTACTGGGCGCTGATGTGAATCCCGCCCCCTCCGCCAAAAATGAGTCGCAGAGCGTCCAGAACGCCTCGCAAGACACCCTGAAAGCCCCGGTCGACCAAGTTTTCCGGGGCTTTTTTGTGTCCGGACGTCCCGTACGCTTCATGCCATCCCTGGGTTTCTGGGGGTGTCTCTGGCGGGCCGTACCCCACCACTTCTGGGGTACCGAGGCCGGTCGAGCGTCCGCTGACTGATTTCTCCAGAAGGCACTGCCGACCTTGAAGAGACATTCACTGTCCCGACCTGGTCGCCACAAAGCAGTCGCTTGAGCAGCCATTCGCCGGGGCCATGCAGCGCCCTGTGCATGGCGACTGGTTAGAGGAGAGCTGCCGGGTCTGTGGGCACTCCGGTCCTGTTTGCCATGTACCGCCCCTCGGGGCTGAAGCGTGTAGCGGCAGGGGCGAACCCGAACACTACCCCAAGGGCTCCGGGCCACCGC
Organism: Methyloversatilis sp.; assembly: GCF_030696805.1. Lineage (GTDB taxonomy): Bacteria > Pseudomonadota > Gammaproteobacteria > Burkholderiales > Rhodocyclaceae > Methyloversatilis. The sequence continues at coordinate 123,258 of NZ_JAUYRO010000037.1, forward strand.
TATGTACGGTAACGCACAGAGCGACCAACGCCACGCTACCGAGAATATGTGAGATTGTGTCGGCCAAAGTGTGGTTCCGGGCGCCGGGCGCAGTTTGCGCCTCAGTTCCCGCGCCATCAAACGGGCTTCCGGTCTGGTGGGTTGATGCCGCGGCTGATGTTCACAACCTCTGCACGCAGAGGGTACAGACGTTGTCACAGCGCTCTGCAGACCTCAGAAGTTCAAACCGGTTTGACCACGGAACCAACGACATTGAAGACCAATACGCTGTCCAGGGGCGGGAACTTGCCCAAGTGCCCCACCGGCATCGTTGGCCTTGACGAAATCACAGACGGCGGACTGCCTGCGGGACGGCCGACCCTCATCTGTGGCAGCGCAGGCTCCGGAAAAACCATGCTCGCGATGGAATTCCTCGTGCGCGGCGCGACGCAGTATGGCGAGCCCGGCGTGTTCATGATGTTCGAGGAGAACGTGGCCGAGCTGACGGCCAATGTCCGATCGCTCGGTTTCGATCTGGAGAAACTCGTCGCGCAGAAGAAGCTTGTCCTCGATCACGTCCACATCGAGCGCAGCGAGATCGAAGAGACCGGCGAGTACGATCTGGAAGGACTGTTCATCCGGCTGGACCACGCCGTCAAGTCCATTGGCGCGAAACGCGTGGTCCTCGATACCGTCGAAGCCCTGTTTTCCGGCCTGCCCAATCACGCCATTCTCCGCGCGGAGTTGCGCCGTCTCTTCCGCTGGCTGAAGGATCACGGTCTGACGGCCGTCATTACCGGCGAGCGCGGCGAACAATCGCTGACACGCTACGGGCTGGAGGAATACGTCGCCGATTGCGTGATCATCCTCGATCAGCGCATTCACGAGCAGATTTCCACCCGGCGGCTGCGCGTACTGAAGTATCGCGGCTCGGCTCACGGCACGAACGAGTATCCCTTCCTCATCGGCGAACGCGGCCTTTCGGTGCTGCCGATCACTTCGTTGCGGCTCGACCATGAGGTCTCGGCGAAGCGCATCCCCACGGGCATTGCCCGGCTTGACGAGATGCTTGGCGGGCACGGCGTCTTTCGCGGCAGCAGCGTATTGGTTTCGGGTTCTTCGGGCACCGGCAAAAGCAGTGTCGGCGCCCGGTTCGCCGAAGCCGCGTGCCGCCGCGGCGAGCGGGTGTTGCTGTTCGCCTACGAGGAATCAAGCGCCCAGATCGTCCGCAACATGGGTTCCATCGGCATCGACCTCGGACTGTGGGTGAAAAAGGGCCTGCTTCAGATTCACTCGTCACGCCCGACGCTGCAGGGTCTGGAGCAGCATCTGCTGATGATGCACGACGCCGTGAGGAGTTTTCACCCGAGCGTTGTGGTGGTCGACCCGATCAGCAATCTCACGCTCGACCGCGACGCGTCGGCAGTGAAGCCGACGCTGATGCGCCTCATTGACTTCCTCAAGCAGCAGCAGATCACCACGTTATTCACGAGCCTCACGGCAGGTGGTGGGGAGACAACGGAGAATTCGCAGCTCGGGGTCTCTTCGCTCATGGACACGTGGTTGCTGCTGCGCAACGTCGAATTCAATGGCGAACGCAACCGCACGATCTACGTGCTGAAGTCGCGCGGCATGGCACATTCGAATCAGGTCCGCGAGTTCGTGCTCAGTGACAAGGGGATTGAACTGGTGGATGTCTACCTCGGTGCCGATCGTGTGCTGACAGGGACGGCGCGCGTTGCGCAGGAAGAGCTGGAGCGCACCGCCGCCGCACGGCGCGAAGAGGATCATCAACGCAAGCTGAGTCAGCTTGCGAGCAGGCAAAAGGCGATCGAAGCACAGATCGCCGCGCTGCGCTGCGAGGCGGAAGTTGAATCCGCCGAGGTGGCCTTCAGCCTTTCGCGCGAGACGCTGCATCAAAGGACGGCGCAGCAAAGCACCGACGTCATGGCATACCTGCGCGGCGCCGACAAGACCGGCAGCGGCGGGAAGAAAGGAAAGCGATGAGCAAAACCGTCGCCTTCGAGCTGCGGCTGTATGTCGCCGGTCAGACCGCAAAGTCGATTGCGGCCTGTGCCAATCTGCAGCGCATCTGCGAAACACACCTTGCCGGGCAGTACCGGATCGAAATCATCGACCTCATCAAGAACCCGAAGCTCGCAGCCGGCGACCAGATCCTCGCCGTGCCCACGCTTGTGCGCCGCCTGCCCAAGCCGATCACGAAGATCATCGGCGATTTGTCCGACGAAGAGCGTGTGCTCGTCGGTCTCGATGTGCGGCCGATATAGCGCTGACTGCTCATGAGAAAGCAACCCTCGACCCTGCGCATGCCGCTCGGCTTTGAAGCTGCCGCTGCAAAGCTCGACAGCGCGCGTTACGTCCTGCGGCTTTACGTCACCGGCACGACACGCAACTCCGAACGCGCCATCGTGAACATCCGCAGGATTTGCGAGGCGCATCTGCAAGGACGCTACGACCTGCAAGTCGTGGATATCTCTCAGCACCCTGCGCTGGCCGAAGGCGAGCAGATCATCGCCGCACCCACCTTGATCAAGAAGCTGCCGCTGCCGCTGCGGCGTTTCATCGGCGACATGTCGCAAACGGAACGCATCCTGCTGGGGCTCGATCTGCGCAAGGCAGGCGATCGGCTCACTACCGACGAAGGCCACTGACCCGCCGTGCGCGCCAAAGCTGCCAGCGCCGCCACGCTCCTCGCGCAGAATGCCGAATTGCACGCCCGACTGGAGGCGGCGGAGGAAACGCTGCAGGCCATCCGCAGCGGCGCAGTGGATGCGCTCGTCGTGGAAACCTCTGCAGGCCCCCAGATCTTCCGCCTTGAAGGCCTGGACGCCGATTCAAGCCGCTTTCGCGGAGAAATCCTCGCGCAAGTCAGCGATGCGGTGATCACCATCGACAACGACCAGCGCGTGACATTTCTCAACGCCGCGGCCGAGCGACAGTATGGTGTCGCTGCCCCCAGCGTGCTTGGGCGCCGACTTTCCGAAATCTATCAGTATCGCTGGCTGCGTCCGGAAGACGAAGCTGCCGCGATGACTGCTCTGCGGGAGACAGGCTTCTGGTGCGGCGAGAACGTTCACGTGAAGCGCAGTGGCGAAGAAATCGACGTCGAGTCGTCAGTGAGCCGGCTGCGCGCGGAAGATGAAACCTTTTCCGGCCTGCTAGCCGTGATCCGCGACATCACCGGGCGCAAGAAGGCGGAACAGGAGCATGCGCGTCTCGAGGCGCAATTGCGCGAATCGCAGAAACTGGAGGCGATCGGGACCCTGGCGGGCGGTGTCGCCCACGACTTCAACAACATCCTGGGCACCATACTGATCAATGCCGAACTGGCGCGGCAGGATGCCTCGTACAACTCTCAGGCGCTCGTGAGCCTGACCGAGATCGAGAAGGCCAGTCATCGCGCCAGGGATCTGGTGCAACAGATACTGACTTTCAGCCGGCGACAGGTGACGTCGCACCAAGTGGTCTCGATTCCTTCGATCGTCACGGAAAGCGTTCGCTTGCTGCGGGCAGGGCTGCTCGGAGGAATGCGGATCGAGTGCTACTGCGCCGCCGACACGCCATCCGTACTTGGCGACTTGACCCAGCTGACACAGGTGCTGCTGAACCTGGGCGTCAACGCTGCGCAAGCGATGGAAGGCCGGCCCGGGACGATCGAGATTCGCGTTGATGGCGTGACGTTCGACGAAACCTCTGCGCGACCCGATCCTGCGCTGCGGCCGGGCCATTACACCCGGATCGTCGTCAGCGACACTGGACACGGCATGGACGCGGCGACGCGACGTCGCATCTTCGAACCGTTTTTCACGACAAGGCCATCAGGCAAAGGCACCGGATTGGGCCTGTGTGTAGTGCATGGCATCGTGCAGGCTCACGCAGGCGTGATCGTCGTGCATAGCGAGCCGGACAAAGGCAGCACGTTCGAGGTGTATCTTCCGAGCACGAACGATCTGGCTGCCGCGCCAGACCCGATCGAAAGAGCGGGGCAGGCCGCCGAAGGCCGTGGCCGGCACATCCTCTACATCGACGACGACCAGGCGCAGCTGTTCGCAAGCAAGCGGATGATTGAACGCTGGGGCTATCGCGTCAGCGCCTACTTCGAACAGCGGGAGGCGCTTGACGCGGTGCTTTCCGGCAAGATTCGCGTCGACCTGGTGGTGACCGATTTCAACATGCCAGGCATATCGGGCCTGGAGATCGCGAGGGCGATTCGCGATGCACTGCCGGGCTTGCCCGTGATCCTCATCTCAGGGTACGTCAACGAGGAATTGCGCGCGCAAGCCGCGGCAGCCGGGGTGCGCGATCTGATCTCCAAGCCTCAAGACCTGGAAGAGCTGCGTGATGCAGTGCAGAACATCTTCTATCCATTTGGCAAGCGGCTCGGCTGAGATCGGCCTTGACAGGGCATCGAACGGGCAAGCTCGCTCAACTGACAGGGGTTGAAATGTCACGTCCGTCGCCTGCATGACCATCGATGCAAGAACCGTTCTTGTGCGGGATCAAACGGGCCGGCGCGCGACGATTTGCCGGGGTTGCCGCTGGCTGATTACCCGGCGACTCAACCTGGCCGCCTCCATCCGCGCCCGCTTGAAGCTGCGCGCGACATGACTTTGGGCTGATCTGATCGGGTCAGCGGGAAATGATTCTCCCATGTCCGCGGTCGATACCATGATCGGGTGACTCGTCATCCTGCTACTGTTCGACCACCTACCGACCCGACAAGGATTCCATTGGACGCCCTGCCTGTCCTGCCGCCTGCACTGCCGGGTGAGCGACTGTCTTTCGACGGACTGAACTGCTACCGCGCCGGTGATGGCCCGCCGATGCTGCTCGTTCACAGCATCAATGCGGCCGCCTCGGCGGCAGAAATGCGGCCGCTTTACGAGCGTTACGCCGCCACGCATACCGTCTATGCCATCGATCTGCCGGGCTATGGCTTCAGTTCGCGCGAAGACCGGGTGTATTCGCCCCGGCTGATGACCGACGCGCTGCACACGGCGGCGCAGCACATCCGTGCGTTGAGCGGCGGGGCGAAGGTGGATGGGCTCGCCGTTTCGCTCGGCTGCGAATATCTCGCTCGTGCGGCAGCCGAGCGGCCGGACGACTGGCGCACGGTGGCGCTGGTCAGTCCGACCGGGCTGAATGGCCGCACGCCGCGGCGCGGCGAGCCCTGCGGCACACGGGCGGTGCCCGGGTTGTACGCCGTCCTGAGTGCACCGCTGTGGACGCGCTGGCTGTTCCGGCAACTGACGCGACCGGGCGTGATCCGCTACTTCCTGGAGCGCACCTGGGGCGGCAAGAACATCGATGAAACGATGTGGGCGTACGACGTGCTGACCACGCGCCAGCCCGGCGCGCGCTTTGCGCCGTTGTACTTCCTCTCCGGCGGCCTGTTCAGCGCCGACATCCACACCGTGTATGAAGCCATCCCGCACCCGGTGTGGGTCAGCCACGGGGTGCGCGGCGACTTTACCAACTACACCGGGATGGACAGGGTGACCGGCGGCGGCAACTGGACGGTCACCGTTTTCCAGACCGGCGCCATGCCGTATTTCGAAGTGCCGGAGGCGTTCGGCGAAGCCTTCGACGCCTTCCTCCAGTCGCCCGCCGCGGCGAAGTAACGCCACGGACGGGCGTGCTTCGGGTCAGCGCGCGCCGGCGGAAAACACCGACAGGTCCTGCGGACCGCCGTACGAGATCGCCTTGCGGCAGGCCGGGCGGGCACGCAGGCGCTCGACATAGGCCTGCAGTGCCGGGTAGTCGCGCAGCCAGCCGCGGCACTCGCTGAATTCGAGCGCCCAGCCGAGATTGATGTCGGCGGCCGAAAATCCGGATTCGAGCAGGTAATCCTGTCCGGCCAGCGCGTCTTCGGCGAACCGGTGGTTCTTTGCGGTTTCCACGTCGAAAAAACCCATCAGGTCCGGGTTGCCGCGACCCGTCCACGCGTCCACCAGATCGACCAGCAGCCCCGGGAACAACGTGCCTTCGGCGAACGCCAGCCACTGCTGGTACTGCCCGTACTCGGGCGATGTCGGCTTCATGCTGAGCCGGCCGTCGGCGCACACATTGCAGATGTATTCGATGATTGCTTCGGATTCCACGATCTTCTGCCCGTTGTGCTCGATCACCGGCGCCTTGCCCAGCGGGTGCACGGTCTTCAGCGAGTCGGGCGAACGCTGGCTGTCCGGGTCGCGCAGGTGCTTGACCAGTTCACAGTCGATACCCAGTTCTTCGCACAGCCACACGATGCGGTGTGAGCGCGAGTTGTTCAGGTGATGAACGATAAGCATGGTTCTTCTCCTCTTCTGATCATCGTTGTCAGCGTCGGACACGGCGGGCGAAGTGTCCCGGATCACCGCCGCATACCACGCACTTTCAGCATAGATGACCTGTGTCGGCCCCGCGTGTTCCGGCGCATCGCACCAGGAAGGGCTAGGCTGAGCAGCCAGACCGATCGCTTTGCGACCGGCCATCGCTCGGGAGGGCCTGCCATGACACGCGCCACACGGACCGAACGCGATGCGTTCGGCGACATCGAGGTACCGGCCGGTGCGCTGTGGGGCGCGCAGACCCAGCGTTCGCTGGCCCACTTCCACATTTCCACCGAACGCATGCCCGACGCACTGCTGCACGCACTGGCCCGGGTGAAGCGCAGCGCCGCCCAGGTCAATGGCGAACTGGGCCTGCTCGACGCCGAACGCGCGCAGGCCATCGCCGGCGCGGCCGATGAAATCCTGGCCGGCGCGCATGCCGATGCCTTTCCGCTGTCGGTGTGGCAGACCGGCTCCGGCACGCAGACCCACATGAACATGAACGAGGTGCTGGCCAATCTTGCGTCGGAGCGCATGGGTGGCGGCCGGGGTGAAGCGCGCTGCGTGCACCCCAACGACCACGTCAATCTGGGCCAGTCGTCGAACGACATCTTTCCCACTGCGATGCATGTCGCAGCGGCGCTGGCCGTGACGCACACGCTCTTGCCTGCGCTGACCGCGCTGCGCGCCACGCTGGACGGCAAGTCGTTGGCGTTCGCCGACATCGTGAAGATCGGTCGCACCCATCTGCAGGACGCGACGCCGCTGACGCTCGGGCAGGAAATGTCGGGCTGGGTGGCGCAGCTCGTGCTGGCGGAGCAGGGCGTGCGGGCCTGCGTGGACGGCGTGCTTGCGCTTGCGGTCGGCGCCACCGCGGTCGGCACCGGCCTCAACACCCACCCCGAATTCGGCCAGCGGGTCGTCGCCCGGCTCGCGCACGACACCGGCCTGCCGTTTCGTCGCGCCGCCAACCCGTATGCGGCGCTGGCCGGACACGAAGCGCTGATGGCCGCGCACGGTGCGCTGAAAACCCTGGCTGGCGCGCTGATGAAGATCGCCAACGACGTGCGCTGGCTCGCCTCCGGGCCGCGCTGCGGACTGGGCGAACTGGTGCTGCCGGAGAACGAACCGGGCAGTTCCATCATGCCGGGCAAGGTCAATCCCACGCAGTGCGAGGCACTCACCATGGTGTGCTGCCAGGTCATGGGCAATGACGTCGCACTGGGCATTGGCGCGGCGTCGGGCAATTTCGAACTGAATGTGTTCAAGCCGCTGATTGCTTACAACTTCATGCAGAGCGTGCGCCTGCTGGCCGATGCGATGGCCGGCTTCGACGCGCACTGCGCCCGCGGCATCGAGCCGGACCGCGCGCGCATCGCCGACCTGTTGTCACGCTCGCTCATGCTGGTGACCGCGCTCAGTCCGCACATAGGCTACGACCGCGCCGCCGCGGTCGCGCACCACGCTCACGCAAACGGACTGAGCCTGCGCGACGCGGCACTGGCGATCGGCGACGTCAGCGCCGAACAGTTCGACGACTGGGTCAGGCCCGAACGCATGGTGTGAGCGTCGCCGCGCTGCGAGCTGCGAAGTTTTTGGCGGAGCAGCGATCCACTGCCAGCCCTGCAGGCGATTTCCGTCTTCGAGCACGTGGCGGTGCATGAACGACGCTCGCATCGCGGACGGGGTCCGCCCCTACGAAAAACATCGCCGGGGCTTTGAACGTTTGATGGTTTTCACAGGAGCCGTCCCACGGTCGGCCCTGCATGGCCGACCGGCTCCACGGGCGGCGAGCAGTGCTCGCCGAAACCCCCGCTCCGCCCCCGCAGGCGATTTCCGTCTTCGAGCACTTGGCGGTGCATGAACGACGCTCGCATCGCGGACGGGGTCCGCTCCTACGGATTTTCGCCGGTTTGTCGGTCGGGATGTATTGCTTCAGGACATCCGGCGGCGTGCGGTGGCACCGATCAGGGCGACGCCGCCCAGCAGCATCGCCCAGCTCGCCGGCTCGGGCACGGGCGGGGCGAACTGCGACGTGCCGTCGAGCTGTATCCACCAGGTACCGCTCAGCGTGCCGAGGGTGGGATCGAAGCCATCGTACACGACGTCGTCGATGCGAAATGCGCCATAGGCGCCATCGCGCCGCAGCACGATGAAGTCTCCGACGCCATTGGCCGCGCACGCGGCGTCGCACAACGGGCCGACAAACAGTGTCGTGAAGCTGAGCAGCGATGCATCACCGATCTGCTCGACCGTGCTGACGCCGGGCGCCACGGCAATCTCGTTCCAGCGGCCATACAGGTAGGCGCGATCGAAGGTGTTCACGCTCCACCCGAATTCGAAGTTGAAGCTGTCCATGCCGATGTAGATCAGCATCGGTTCATCGACCGGCCCGGTATCGCCGGACAGCAGTTCGGCTTGAACAGGGGAGGTGGCCAATGCGAATGCAGTGGCGCTGGCGGCAAGCAGGTGGCGGATAGGCATGGGTGGGCTCCGGGCTGTGGCGACTGGCGAAGCACAAGCACTCAACATGCCAACGAAAGGCACGCCCAGAGACGCCTTGCTGTACAAGGCGATGCGTGGCGCAGGTCGTTCGACGCGCCGGATCGGTGTAAAAGGCGTCGACAGTCCCCGATGCAATGTCGCTCCAAGGTGGCCGTGCGGCGCCCTCATCAAAGCACGGCCTCCTGCTCGCCCTTTTCGCCGTGTTCCAGCATCCAGCGCGCCAGGCTGTCCAGCACCGGCGGCAGGCCGCTGTCGAGCAGACTACGCGCCTTGTCGGTGTCACGAGCGCCGAGCGGGCGGCGCACCGGCAGCGCTGCGAGATCGTCGGCCGACATCCTCCACGACTGCCAGTCCAGCCCCGCTTCGCGCCAGGGCGCGGCTGCCTGCAAGGCGATGGCAATGCCGTCCGGATCGGGGTCGCAGGCAATGAAGGCGGGGGCGGGCGCGGCGGCAAGCAGGGTGCGTACCGCGGCCAGCCACCACGACGGCGGATAGCCTGGCAACCACAAGACGGCTTCGCCAGCACAAGCGCGGCGCGCCACACGTTCGACACTGCTGAGGTTCTCGACCAGCCGCCAGCAGTCAGGGCGACCTTCGATGTGTGCTGCCATCAGCGTGCGCACGCTCAGGCCGATGAAATCACCGGCAGCGGCGATGTCAAGCGGGCCTGTCGCACCGTGCAGTCGCAGCGGCGCGCGCAAACGCAGCAATGGCGTGTGCCGCGTGGTGTCGTGTGCTGGCTGTCGGCGCTGCGAGTGGTCGCATGTCGGGTCCGGCACTGACCGGTAGCCGACTGCTTCAAGTACCGCAACAAGATAGGTCTGGACGTGCCGCTGGAGGCGCTGCGCGATGGCTGGACGCAGCGCAAGCCGACGATGGATGCTATGGCGCAGTCAATCGCGTGGCGAATGCGATGCGGCCCTGCCTGGAGAGCTGCGCGCCGAGGCCACGAAACAGGACTTCAACCTGACGCTCACCCACTATGGGCTGGAGCGTTTGCTGTACAGCTTGTCGATCTCACCCCATTCAGGCAACAACCTGCTCAAGGGTGCGCTGCTGTTTTCACTGTGGTTCGACCCGGCACATCGAACGACGCGCGATGTGGACTTGCTGGAACTTGGCCCTGATGACATCGGCACCGCCGTTGCAGCGTTCCGTGAAATCTGCCGGATCGAGGTGTAAAACGGCATCGCATTCGACCCCGGCGCCATCGACGGTCGGCTGCATTCACGCCCGTTCAGGGTCGGCACCGTCAATCCCCGGCTTTCTTGGCGGTCCGCTGGCATGTCAGCCATGCGCAGGGATTCCTGCTGCCTGCGTCTGTCGCGGTAGCCGCGCGCCGGGCGCCGGGCGCATGACTGTACTGCCCTGTAACGGTCTACCCGTTCGGTATGGAACACATGCTGGTCGATGTCCCGGACATGCGCTGCGATTGTCCCGATGCGCTTTGGCTACTACGCCTGCATCATGAAGGCGCATGCCATGGTGGTTCATATGATGCATTTCGTTCCATTTGAACCGACTCGAAGGCTGGGCCACCATGATCGTAAAGGATTGTTTCCGCACAACAAGGTCGATTTCCGATCTTCCGTGGCCGCGAGGCCCGCTTCTTGCAGCCGTGGAGGCATTCCGCAATGGTCAGGGTTCGGCAATCGGTCATGGATTTCATCGGCGAGGCGCATTCGCTGAAGCGGCTTCAGCTGCGCTACGCGGTGCTGTATCTGGCGCTGCTGGTCTTTTCCGGCGCCATGGGGGTGGCGGGGCTGCACATGTGGAACCTGGCGTCGGCCGAACGTGACCGCCTGGCGTTCATGAGCGCTGGCGCGCTGGAAATGCGCGGCAGTCTGTACCGGCAGATCAAGGAGGTGTTCGATCATGCCTTTCTGGGCGACGTCCAGGCGGGGGCCGAATTCTTGGAGTATGCGAGCGCGATCGATCGCCAGTTCAATCTGGTGTATGCGCGGGCCGAGAGCGAACGCGAGCGCGATGTGGTCGATGCGCTGCACGCAGCCTATCGCGGCGTACGCCAGCAAGGCGAAGCGATGCTGCGCGTGAGTTCGGAAGAGGCGCTGGCCGGCGGTCGATCGCTCGATGCACAACTCGAACGTGGCGCGTTCAGCGACTTCGAGCAGAGGCTCAGCGAGTTCGAGCGCGTGCTGCTGCAGAGGCGGCGCGACGTCGATCATCGGCTCGGCATCCTGCAGAAGGTGGTGCCGATATTGCTGGCATTGCCGCTGCTGCTGGCGACCCTGATCTTCATCGTGTTCAGGCGCTATCTGCGTGTCGCGGTGGCCGAACCGCTGGCAGCCATCATGGACGCGACGCGCAATATCAGCTTCGGGCGACTGCAGCACCGTGTGCCGGAAACCGGTGCGGCGGAGCTGATCCGGCTGGCATGTGCCATCAATTCGATGGCCGGCGCCCTGCAGGCCAGCCAGGAGGCGTTGCGCGTGGCCGAGAAGCAGGCGACGTTGAGCGCGCTGGTGCCGGTGGTGGCGCACAACATACGCAATCCGCTGGCCAGCATACGGGCGACCGCTCAGGTAATGGACGCCCCGTTCCTGCCGGCCGACGTCAGGGAAGGGTTGGCCGGGATCATTGCCACCACCGACCGGCTCGATCGCTGGACCTACTCGCTGCTGTCCTATCTGAACCCGCTGCAACCCAAACGCACCGAGGTCGACGTCGCCTCCCTGTTCGACACGGTCACGGCGCTCGCGCGTGACCGGCTGGACGCGCGGCGCCTGTCGTTGCGCCGTATCGGCCTCGGGCAGACCTGTACGCTCGATATCGACCTCCATCTCGTCGAGCAGGCGTTGCTGGGGCTGCTCAACAATGCGATCGACGCCTCGCCTGCCGATGGCGTGATCGAGTTCAGGCTGGTTCATGCCAATGGGTGCGCGGCCTTGTCGGTGCGCGACTTTGGTGCGGGCATGGTGGGCAGCCCGGTGCCGCGCGGACTCAGTCCGTTGGTATCCACCAAGGTGCAGGGCAGCGGATTGGGCATTCCCTTTGCCGCCAAGGTGTGCGACGTGCACGGCGGGCGCCTCGAATTCATACATCACGACCCGGGTACCGAGGTCGTGATGATCATGCCGATGGAGGAGAAAAATGTTGGCCAATCTGCTGACGGATGATCTGTCCGGGTTCAGGTCTTCCACTCCGGTCCACGCGGCCAGGGTGTTGCTGATCGAAGACGAGGCGCTGTTTGCGCGGGCGGTGGTGAAACGCCTCGCTGGCGCCGGATACGCCTGTGAGCATGCAGCGACGCTGGCGGCCGGCCGCGAATCGCTCAACAGCTTCGGGCCGGACGTGATCCTGCTCGACCTGCGTCTGCCGGACGGGCAGGGCGTCGACCTGCTGGCCGAACTGGCGCGCGACACGCGCGCGGCGCCCGTCATCGTGCTCACCGCCTATGGCGAGGTCGAGGACGCGGTACGTGCGATGAAGCTGGGGGCGGCCGACTATCTGAAGAAACCGATCGATCTGGACGAGTTGCAGCTGGTGATCGAAAAGGCGCTGCGCACCGCCGGCCTGCGACAGAAGGTCGATTACTCGCGCAGCCGCGAAAGCCACAGTGGCGATACCGCGCAGCTGCTTGGCGAAAGTCCCGCCATGCATGCGGTTCGCGAACAGATCGCTGCGCTCGGAAGCCTGACCGGCAACCGCCTCGCGCCGCCGCCCACCGTGCTCATCATCGGCGAAACCGGTACCGGCAAGGACGTTGCCGCGCGCTGCCTGCACCGCGCCGGCCCGCTGGCCGAACGTCCCTTCGTGCAGGTCGATTGCGCGTCATTGCCGCGCGAGCTGATCGAGGCGGAACTGTTCGGTCACGAGAAGGGCGCTTATACCGGCGCCCAGGGCGCGCGTGCCGGTCTGCTCGAAGCGGCCGAAGGCGGAACGGCCTTCCTCGACGAAATCGGCGAGCTGCCACTGGACATGCAGGCCAAGCTGCTGAACGTGATCGAGCGGCGTGTCGTGCGCCGGGTGGGCTCGACCCGCGAGCGCCCGATCGGCGCACGTTTTGTGGCGGGCACCAATCGCGATCTGCCGGCCATGATCGCCGCGGGCCAGTTCCGCGCCGACCTGTATTACCGCCTCAACGTCGTGACGCTCAACATGCCACCGTTGCGCGAACGGGGTGACGACGTACTGCTGCTGGCGCAGCGCTTCGTGACGCAGACGGCGCGGCGTTATGCGCTGGTCGAACCGGTGATCCAGAAGGACGCCCGGACGGCGCTGCTGCGTTATCACTGGCCGGGCAATGTACGCGAACTGAAGCATCTGATCGAACGCGCGCTGCTTCTCTGTCAGGGGCGTGACATCGGGCCGGCCGATCTGGGGCTGGGCACTTCGACAGAACGCCCATCCGCCGCGAACGAATCGTCTTCGCCCATCGCATCGATGACGCTGGACGAAGCAGAGCGCTGGATGATCGAGCACGCGCTCGAAAAGGCGAGGGGCAATGTGTCCCAGGCCGCGCGTCGTCTTGGCGTGAGCCGGATGACGCTGCGCTACCGCATCGACAAGCACGGACTCAAGGGCGCGGTCGACGAGTAGGCCGCTTCAGGCCCGGACGCGGGGCGTCACCGGCGAGCGGGTACCTTCCTGCCGCCATCGACGCACGTCGCACAATAAACAAGGCCCGCGCCGGATTTCTCGGCGCGGGCCTCTTGCGATGACGCCTTAGGCCTTACTGCATGCGCCGCTTGCGAGCCACGAAGCCGATCAGACCAAAGCCGGCAAGCATCATGGCCCAGGTGCCGGGTTCGGGGACGGCCGGCAGGTAGGGCGGGGCGTCGGCCAGGCTGCCAACCTGCCAACCGAGGTCTTCGAGCATGGCGTAGTCAAGTTCGGTGAGATAGCGGCGCTCGCCGGTCGACAGGCCATGGGAAAACACCGCAAGTTGTTCGAGGCCGGAGCCTTCGCCAATGCTCTCGTAAGTCGGCTGAATGCGATTGCCGCCATTCAACTGGGTATTGAGCCGCACATTGCCGTTCTCGGCGACCGCGTTGGCGCCCATGAAGCGTTGTCGATTGTCCAGGAGCGCGGACCATGCTGCGGAGGACGGATCGGAGCCGCGCCCGGAAAAGATATCGAGCATGCCCTTGAGTGCCGTCGAGTAAAGATCGTACTGGCCGGCGAACGACTCGATCGTGGTCGTGTCCGCATCCACATACCAATTGGCGTTGGGGTCGAATACCAGCGAGCCGCCCCAGCTGGACGCATCGAGATCTCCGCCAGCCTGCCCGCGATCGAGTACCGCGGTGCGAAAAGCCTGAGAGGTACCCAGACCTCCAAACTGTCCGCCCCCATTCGATCCAATGGCTCTGACCGAGTCCTCCCAGCCGTTTGAGAAGTTGGGCGAATCGATACCCACAAAAATGACGACCTGATTCTGCCCGACACTCAGATTGGGCACGCTGCCCCATTTGGTACCGGCGCTGAACCTGTCTCCGGTCGGGTTGGAGGTGAATCCGGTCAGCTCGTCGGTGAAGCGTGATTCGAAGGCGTACGCGGCCTGATTGAGTACTTCCTGCTTGTCTGCAGTGAAATAGCCGCTGGTGTCGAAGCGGTAGTCGAACACGATGTCGATGTAGGCGTATGCCGGTGAGGCCAGTGCGAGTGACGCGATGCCGGCGAGCGCGGCCTGCTTGAATGGATGCATGACTTCCCTCCTGATTTTTGTGGTTCGGACTATCCCCGTTAACTCACCGCAAGTTGCGCGCCAACCAGGTCGGGAAATTCTCATTCCAGTGTCGGGCGCTTCGCCTCTATGGATCGCATTTCCCGGCGAGGCAGAACAGCAGGTGATGCGTATGTTCTGGTGGCTTATTTCAGCCAAATGGTTGAAATAAGCCACCGTGCGGCATCCGCGCGTCCGGGCCTCCAGTCAGCGCCGGATTGCCAGTCCGCCAGGCAAAGCGGGCCCGGATGCGCCCGCGCCATGTGGTGATCATGACCAGCCCGGCGCCAAGCAGTGCCCAGGTCGACGGTTCCGGTACGGGAGCCAGCGACCACTGCGCGCCCTGACCGGATGCATTCATCGTGCTGTCGATCCATTCCCGGTAGGCGGCCGGCTGTACGAAGCATGAGTAGCGGGTGTTGCAGGTTGCCGATGCAATGCCCATCAACAGCACTTCGTCGTGACCGTCGAGGTGGCCGGCAAACAGTCCGCTGCCGCTGTCGCCGCCTTGCAGCAGCGGCGAGGTATCGCTGCGCGAGCCCGCCACCACGTACCAGGTCGCATGCACCACGCCGTCCTCGGTCGTGAAATGCGGGTAGGCGGTGACCAGCGCCGAATGGACGTACTGCTGCGTGTTCGAATCCTGCGCGGCCACCAGCGTGACGGCACCGTATGCGATGGCGTCATTGGCATACAGCACGTTGCCGTACACCCTCGGGAGGGCGCCGACGTCCAGTGCGCTACCCAGGTACAGCAGCGCAAGATCGTCGTCCGGAAAGCCCAGCGTGCCGGCCTTGAATACCGCGGCGACCGGCGCGCTGCCGGCAGCGGTCTGGAAGCTGCCGCCCGCTCTGGCGACATGGGCTGCGGTGAGCACCCAGTTTGGCGCGATCAGTACGCCGTCGCCGCCGGTGCTGAGCGTGCCCACCCAGTCGTGGTCGCTGCTTGTTTCACCACCGCGCAAGGCGTGCGCCGGCGCGCTGAAAAATGCTGGCAGGCAGGCCAGCGCAAGGGTGCCGATGGCGCGGATGAAGGACGTGCTGGACATGGTTCTGGTATCTCCGGTGCCGACGTGACGAGACCGGACGCACCGCATTCTCGATGTGGCGCGTCCGGTCGATGCTGCGTTGCAGAGGGGTGACTATTTCATGCGACGGCGGGCCATCGCACCGACCAGACCCAGGCCGGCAAGCAGCATGGCGTATTCGGACGGTTCGGGAACGGGGGCGAGTGCCATGGCCGAGCGGGCGGAGGCGAAGACGGGGACATAGCCGGTCATGAAGATTTCGTACTCCTCCTGACCTTCTTCGCCGCCCTGCCAGATGCGGATGGCGCCGGACCCTTGGGCGAAGTCCACGACGTCCTCATCGATGAATTTCATCACGAACCAGGCCGAAGTGCCGGGGCTGCTGCCATCGGGGTCATCGACATTCACATCGGTCCACCAGCGCACCCAGTCGGTGTCATAGACCGGCGCACCGCCGGAGCCGGTGCCTTCGTTCAGACCTTCGTCGGTGCGGCCGATGGCCCACGAGTATTCATCGACGCTGTTGACCCGGGCGTATCCGGCCTGGATGCTGCCCACGCTCGCGAAGCCGCTGCGGAACACGTCGTTGACTTCAAAGGTTTCGTCGGACGGCGGGTCCCACTGGTTGCCGTTCATGTCGAGACGCAGCGCGAACAGACTTTCTCCGGTCGAGCCGTTGTAATAGACGCGATCGTAGAGCGTACCGACCGTCACCGTGTTGGCCACGATGGAACTACTCGTGCTGGCAACAAGGCTGAACCCCGATGTTGCAGCAGATAGGGTGCCCACATTGCAGGCATCGCTGGTCGACGTGCCATTGCTGCATGTCGTCATGACCGGTGTCGTCGGCGGGTTGTTCAGCGTGACCCATCCGGCCGATGACGGTGCCGCCAGAATGGCGATACCGGTTCCGAGTATTGCTTGTGCGATCAATTGCTTCATGCCTGGTTCTCCTCAGGTTTGTTCAACGGACACGGGGTCGGAAGCGGCCCCGTCACAGACAGCGCTTGCTCAGAAAGTGGGCCGGAATCCGTTGAACCAGAGCGATTCCTGCGGTTGCCCTTCGGCTGATCCGGCGTTCCAGAGGCGTATGGAATCGGTGCCCAGCTCGTAACCGGTCGCGGTGGTGCGGATGTAGAGCCAGGCGGAGCGAAGGCGGCGCGGTTCCTCTTCGGTTTCTTCTTCTTCCGGTTCCACGCCCTCGTCCGGATCTTCGGCGATGGTCAGGTCTTCCTCGTCGTCGTCTTCCGGCGGGGTGTTGTCCGGGAAGATGAGCGGCACGGCGAAATCGACCACCGTGAGGTCGTAGGTCTTGATGCCCTGGTTGGTGCCGATGGCGGTGCGGCCGACCTGCTCGATGCGCAAGTCGGAGGAGCGGGCACGGCGCCAGCCGGTCTCGATCGGGTAACTGGCCGAGAAGCCATAGCGGAAAATGTCGTCGATGGCATAGGGCAGACCGCTGCCAGACCAGTCGCGCCGGTTCAGCACGACGCGGGTGCCGAACACGTACTGCGTGTTGTCGGAGCGGGATCGCCAGACGCGGTCGAGTACGCGGCCGATCATGACGCCGCCGAGCACGACGGGCGTGCTACGGGCGTTCAGCAGCCGGTAGCCGCCAGGGTTCGCGCCGTTGGTGGTCTGGACCTGGCAGGTCGCTTCAGGGCTGCAGTTGTACATCAGGCCGAGACCGGATGTCTTGGGTGTAACCCAACCGGCGTAGGCCGATCCGGCGACGAGCGCGGTGGACAGCGCAAGCGCCACCTTCAATGAGGCGTGGTGCATGTTTTCCTCCTTTTGTTGCGTTATTGGACGAGCCATCGGAAGAACGAACAGCCCCGATCCGGCGCGAACGCACGCCGGAAATCGGGTAGTGCATTAAGTACTGTCTACGCGCCTGACATACGCGCCCGACATCTGAAACGTAGAGGGCGGGCGAGCCTTACCCAGCGGGAAAACGCCCAATAAGGCCGGGGAGACTTCCCGGGGCACCGCTTTTTGTTTCGGTTCGATGACGGTCGTGGCGGGCGACCGTCGGCGAGCCTGCACGGCCGGTCATGCACTTTGTTTCACGAGCGGGCACGCCGGATGCAAACCTGTCCGGCAGTCGCGCCGGACCACCGGGATGGCGCATCGTCGATGCCGGTGCACCCGCACGCTCGGTGCGGCAGGAGCGGCACATGCGTCAGATGTCCAGCGCGAGACTCAGGCCGAACCAGATCGCGCGGGGTGCGCCGGGTGCAACGAAAGTGGAGTTCAGCCACTCGCTGGAGTTGTAGTTCCAGCCGCTGTCGCCGATGGCGCCGAAAGTGCTGGGGGCGAATGGCGTGATGCCCAGGCGGCCGGCCGAGTAGTAGGTCTTGTCGAGCAGGTTGTTGATCTGCACGAAGCCGGTCAGGTGCTTGTCGAACTTGTAATTGATCAGCAGGTTGAGCACCGCATAGCCGGGCGACTTGCCGCTGTAGCGGAAGGGGCGGCCGACGGTGGCCTCGACGTAACACGGTCTGGGTTGCGCTCCACAGGCCGCTGCACTGTTCGACAGGCGGATTTCCTGGTCGCTTCCTTCAGCGTCGTGTTCGTTGTTCTCGTTTCCCCGCAGGAAAGCGCTCGAATGCGCGATGGCTGTCAGCCTGAAGCTCAAGGCGTCAGTGACCTTGTAGCCAAGAGTGACGTTCAGGTTGTGCGGCGATACACCGGGCATCTTGTCCCCAGGCTGGACACGGATCATCTGGTAGATGCCTTGTCCGGAATTCAGCGCTGCCTCGGGCGATTTGATGTTTGCGGTTCCTTGAGCCGATTGATCGAAATTGGCGCTGCTGTTGTGCGGACTCAACAGATAGAAGTCGGACTGGAAGGTGGCGTCGGTGTAGGCATAGTTGACACGGAAATCCAGTTTTCCGACCGAACCGGACAGGCCCATCTCCATGCCTTGGCGACGCGTGTCGCCTATCGTGTCGAAATAGCTCCGGGAAGGCGTGACGCCAACAAGATAGACATCGTCGCTCAGATCGGTCCTGAACACCGCTGCATTCCATTTGAATCCGTTGGGAAGCAGACCGCGTGCGCCGATCTCGCCGGATTTCGACCTGATCTGGGGCAGATACGGATCGGCCGACAGTGTGTTTGGCAGGTTGCACACCGGGTAACTGGTCAGTGCCGACCGGAAGGTGTTTCCGATCGGCGTTCGGTCAACAGCACATCCAAGCTCGATCGACGAGGGCGCCCGGGCACCGCGGCTCCAGTTAGCGAAAATGTTCGTGTTCTCGTCCGGAAGCCAGTTCACTCCGAAGGACGGATTGAACGAGCGGTATTTGTGCTTTTCCTTGGTTGCAACTCGATAAAGCTGATTGGCATCGTAGTCAAAACGCTTGCGCTCACAGGTCTCGTCATCCATGCCGCTTGAGCAGACCTCGATGGCGTCACGCAGTGTGAATGAGCCGTTTACCGGATCGGAATGGAAGACGTTGCTACCGGCGACTGCATTCCGGAATTCATGCAGGCCGGCTGAGGACGCGCGTCCGTTAAGGGCGTTCGACACGTCATACAGATTGAACCGTCCGGACATCGACAGATGCAGGTTTTCGCGCGGTGACCAGGTTTCGCTGAAATAGAGACTGCGGTTGCGCGAACTGCCGTCGAAATCATTCATGATGATTTCGTTCTGCGCCGCGTAATAGATCGGATCGATCTGGCCAGCGCCCCAACCCTCGGACGCACGATAGAAGTTTCGGCTGCTGTCGAGCAGGCCCAGTTGCTGCGCATTCAGATAGCTCGTGTGCGTGGTATCAACGGCCGCGCCGAACATGAATTTGTGACGTTCCAGATTCCAGTTGAACTGTAAGGCGCCGCCGCGGGTGATCTGGTTCAGTTCCGTCCGGTTCCTCAGTCCTATCGGGGTGCCGTCGACGACACCGGGCTCGGATGCGCCGATTACCGACGCACCATTTCTCGGTTGTCCATAGTTTGGCGTCCGGCCGCTGGCTTCGCCGCAAGGGGCGTTGAGCGGTGCATTCCAGTCATCGGGTGCAAAGTCATTATCGGTGTCGGCGTATTTGCACAGCACATTGAAGTTATTCGTGACCCTGTCGCGAGACTGATCCATGTCGTCGAAGTCTTCGTACGCATCCCCGCCGGTGCCGCCGCGTTCGCTGCGGCGCCGGTAGGTCATGGCCGTCACGTTGAACTCGTTCGTGAAGTCGAAGGCCGCACTCAGCTGGTACTGCAGCAGTTCGTTTTTGGTTTCATCGGGTGAGGTGAAGATGGTTTCGGGCCGGGCGCGAAAGTCCTCGATCGGCACGGTTCCGTTACCCACGAGATCGTTGTCCACCTTGAGCACCGACAGACCAAAGGACGCGATGCCGGCCATCAGATCGAAGCGGCCGAAGGTCTGGCGTACGTTCGACGGCGAGTTGTCGCGCCAGCCATCCTCTTCGAAACCATGGATGGCGATGAAGCCGCCGATGGTGCCGTTGTTCCCGCCGGCGGACAGTTGCAGTTGCTTGCGGCCCCAGGCGCCGCCCAGCGCGCGCGCCTCGATGCCGGGATCGCTGAAGCCGGTCTTGGTGCGCAGGGACAGCGCGCCGCCGAGCGTGTTCAGGCCGAATACCGGGTTCGAGCCCGGAAACACGTCGAGGCGCGAAATCGCATTCATCGGAATGAGATCCCAGTTTACCGTGTCGCCGAAGGCTTCGTTCACCCGTATGCCATCCAGGAACACCGACAGGCCTTGCGGCGTGCCGATCTGCGGGCCCGCAGTGAAGCCGCGATACTGCAGATCCATCTGGAACGGGTTGCCCTGGTAGTCATTCACGGTGACCGACTGCATCTGGCTGTTCATCAGGTCAGTGAGCGACAGGGCGCCTGATTCGCGCAGTTCCTTCGCGGTGATGCTCTGGATGTTCGCCGGTATTTCGTCTTCCGTCAGACCCAGCCCCGGCATGGGGCCGACCTCGGTGGGGCGCCGGCCGCGCACATTGACGGTGTCGATTTCTGGCTCCTTCGCTGCAGCGGGCGTCGCTGGGGCTGCGGGCTGGCTGGCTGCGCCAGCGTCAGTGTCCTGTGCGAACGCAGAGACGATCGCAACGGCGGACATGACGACCGCCATGCCTGTTCGGGATATGACACGTGACAAGACTGACCCCCCCCTCCGTGATGGCGCGCCGGCGCACTGTCGGGAATGCAAGCGCAGGCGCTGCTTCCTCGATCTGCTTGTCCATGTGCGGATGTCAACGCCCGGGGCGTGCCTGACTTCCGAGCCTCATGGAAGCAATTGGAAGGCCAGCGTGTCGGCAGCCCCGGTCAGCGAAGGGCAGAACGGGGGCCTGACAGGGGATGTCGTCCTTTCGAGCGGAATTCGTCCCCTGGCTTGAGGCGGCAATGGTCACGGTCCGGGGCTGGCAATGGTGGTTGTTATCGACCGCTGTGGTGCAAATGAGCCGCCGAGAGGGGCACCACGTTCCGGAAGTTGCCTCGGTGCCTTCCGTTCCCCTGTCATGGATTCCAGCGCGGGACACCGCCCCCGCTTCTGTCACGACCGGATCATCACGATCGGCCAGGTCGTTCCCGGGGCGGGCACGGAAACTGCAAGACGGATGTCATCGTGTCCCGACCCCGGAGGAACACGTGCGAGCCAGACAACGATGACGAGGAGGTTGAAATGGGCATGAAAGCAAAGGTACTGGCGGCGGCAGTCGCTTCGATCTCGATGGCAGGCAGTGCGCAAGCCATTGAATTCGTGTTCGACTACAGCTACGACGATGGTTTCATGACACTGGAACGAAGAGCCATACTCGAACAGGCGGCCAGCGTTCTCGAAACGCGCATTACCGATGAACTGGGCGCGATCGGCCCCGATGGCACCTTCCGGTCGCGCATCTTCTTCTCGTCGCCGGCCACCGGTCAGTCGGCCAACGACCAGAGTGCGGTGATCGGCGCCAACCAGTTGCGCGTCTATATCGGAAACCGTGGCCTGGGTGAGGGCGTCACACACACTTCGGCAGGTACTGTTGCATCGCCGACGGGTGGATCGGGCGATGCATACAACGCCTATCGTGCCGCGATGATGAGCCGGGGGCAGGCCGGTGTACTGACAAGCCCGCAGACCGATTTCGGTCCCTGGGGTGGCGCGCTGGCCTTCAACAGCGCGATTTCCTATTACTTCGACAGCGATCTGTCCACCACCGAATCGTTCGAGGGGTATGACTTCTATACCGCTGCGCTGCGGGGTCTGATCGGCGTCCTGGGCTTCGGCGGCGGTCTGGTGAGCAACACGGCGGCGAGCTACACCGCGCAGGCCGACACCACGAACATGCTTTTCAACGGTGTGAACGCCATTGCGGCGAATGGCGGGGTGGCCGTTGCACTCGATGCCGACAGCTATCGCTTCCTCGGTGAGTCGGTCTCCAGCACGGTCGGTGGTCTGTCGCAGACCGCGTTAATGACCACGACCTTGTCAGCCGGTGAGCGTCGCCAGGTGACCGATCTGGATTGGGCGGTACTCAGCGATATTGGCTGGCAGGTGGCGGTAGTGCCCGAGCCCGCGGAATACGCGATGTTTCTGGCCGGCCTGGGTGTGCTCACCGTCGCGGCCCGTCGTCGCAGGGGCTGGGGACAGAACCGGTAGCTCTCTGACTCACTGGACCAGGCCCGCACTTCGGTGCGGGCCTTTTTTTGGTCGAAACAGGGATCGCAGGTCTGAAGCCCGACAGGGCGACGGAAGTGTTCATCAGAACAGCTGCGCAACGTCATCGACTACCCGATCGGCCCGGTTGCGGATGCGCTCCGCCATCCGTTGAGGGAGCCTTGGCGTCGTTCGCCATTCAATCGTGCTGCGCGTGAAAACCGGGTGTATTCGCCGCAGCTGTTGACCTACGCGGTCCACACGGCCGCGCGGCACATCCGTGCATGGAGCGGCGGTGGCAAGGTAAACGGGCTTGCCGTGTCGCTCGGTTGCGAATATCTGGCTCGGGCTGCGTCCAGTCGGGCGGGCATCGCGCCCGGTGCCCCTATATATATATGCAGACCGGGTCGAGATGGGAAGGGCGCATTCCGACTCAGGCGCCGACTCATGAACCCCGCTCATGAACCTCGCTCATGAACCTCGCACAGGCATCGAATCTCGAAACACAGCGTCCCGCTCACCGGGTTGCCTTGTGGACACCCGCCATGACAACCGGCGCGGGCTCAGATGCTACGCCAGCGCCGGTCGTCGCAGCGGGCGCGGCCAAGCGCGGCGAGGGTGTCGAGCAACTGTGGCAGGCGCTTCTTCCACGGACCCTTGCCGGTGAAGCGACCGGCCAGCGCGTCGAGGTCGAGCGGCGCGGCGCTGGCAGCGAGCACGCCGGCCACGGCGGCGATCTGCTGCGGCAGTTCGGCCGGCCAGGGCTGGCGGGCGACCGGTACAGGCGGGGCGGCGGGCGCATCGGTGTCGGCACCTTCGATTTCGGTCTGCACAGGGCTTGCGCTGCCGGCCGCCTGGAAGTCGGGGCGCAGCCAGCGCACCTGCCCCTGCGCCTCTTCGGCGGCGCGCGCGGCGTTCAGCGCCACCAGGCGTTCCAGCAGTTCGGCCTCGGCCTGCGCCAGCGCTTCAGGCTTGTCGATCAGCGGGGTGAGCGCGCCGGGCGCGCCGACCAGAGCGGGGGCGAGATCGCTCCAGCCGTAGGCGTCGAACACGGCGGCGTCGAGCTCGCGGTGCAACTGGTCAAGCACGGCGACCAGACCGTGCTGGTGCAGCGCTTTTTCCTTTGCGTTCAACGGCTCGTCGCGACGCAGCTTTTCCAGCACGTTGTACATGCCGGTCAGCGTCACGTCGGCGTGCGCCGCCTGCTGGCGCTTGCGGTGCGCGTCGATCTGCTCGGCCAGCGCACCGATGCGCAGGCGCAGGCCGGATGACATGTCCGGGAAGGGGAAGGGTTCGAAGCAGCGGGTCTTGTTGTAGCGCGGATCATTGCCGACGCCGAGCCGGCTGCCGGCAGCG
Organism: Methyloversatilis sp.; assembly: GCF_030696805.1. GTDB lineage: Bacteria > Pseudomonadota > Gammaproteobacteria > Burkholderiales > Rhodocyclaceae > Methyloversatilis. The sequence goes on from NZ_JAUYRO010000037.1 coordinate 146,759, forward strand.
AGCGCCCACGCGGTATGCGCGCGGCTGGACAGCACGCCGAGCGCCGTGGCGTCGTCGAGCGCGATGCACACCAGCATGTTGTCGGGCGCCACGCTGGCGTCCAGGAACTGGAAGGCGCGATGCTTCGCGGTTTCGACGGTGGCGATGTAGCGGGGCAAGCCGGCAAGCATCGGGCGCAGGTCGCGCCGCGGTTCGCCGAAGATCCACCAGTTGTCGCGGTAGGTGGCGCGATTGTTTTGGTCGCGCTCCGGCTTCACCCGTTCGAGCAGCCACTGATAGACGGCCGGAAAGTGCGCGCGCAGCTCATCTGCGGATAGGCCGAAGGCGTCGATGATGAGCACGCCGCGCGGCCGGTCGGTCAGGTCGCGGCCGTTGCGATAGGGCTTGATGAGGGCATTCAGTTCGGTGGCGCTGTTGAGGACGAGTGAGGCCGCCTGATCTTGAGTGACGATGAAGCCGGCACCATGCAACTTGAAACCCGGCGATGACAGACCACCGTTGGCCCTCATCGCGCGGGCAGCGCCGAGATCGGCACCAATGGTCAGGTCGGCATGGAGCACTCCGGTTTTGTCGGCCAGCGACACCGCCACCTCATCGTCCCCGGTCGGCGCTTCGGCCACGACGGTCAGCAGTCGTCCGCTGCCCGCGCCCGCGCTGCCCACCGTCATGGCAATCCGCACGGCTGCGCCATTGGCGTTGTCCACCCACGGGTGGTCGGGAATGGCGAACGCGAGCGACAGTGGCGGCGCGGCTTTCAACTGGGCGTCGACGACGCGGCGGTTGAAGGTCTGCTTCAGGCTGTTGGTGGTGATGAAGCCGAAACGCTGGAGCGCCCCGGCGCGCGTGAGGTCGGCGGCGTGGTGCCACCAGAACATGACGAAATCGGCCGAGTCGGGCACGTCGTGCCACACGCGGCGCAGCGCGTCGACGTAGCCGTCGCCGAGTGCAGCGCGCATCGGCCCGGCGCCGATGAAGGGCGGGTTGCCGACCACGTAGTCGGCGGTCGGCCAGTCGGCACGGCGCGGGTTGACGTAGCGCTCGAGCGGCACGCGGGCGCTGTCGTCGGGCACCGGCTCGCCGGTGGCGGGGTGCGGCTTGAAGGTGTGGCCGTCCCAGCGAGTGAGTGGAATGCCGGCCGGGTCGGTCGCGAATTCGATGCGGTCGCAGGCGAGCACGGCGTCGCGGCATTCGATGTTGCGGAAGTCGCGCAGCACCGGCTGCGGCGGCAGACCGGCGCCGCGGGTGCGGAAGTGCCACTGCAGATAGCCGATCCACAACACCAGTTCGGCAATGGCGGCCGCGCGCGGGTTGATTTCCAGTCCGAGAAACTGGTGCGGGTCGACGCTCAGACCTTCGGTTTCCAGCGCCATCGAAGCGCCCAGTTCGCCCGCCTGGTTCAGCACTTCGCCTTCGAGCCGCTTCAGGTGTTCCAGCGTGACGTACAGAAAATTGCCGCTGCCGCAGGCCGGGTCAAGTACGCGGATGTTGCACAGCTGGTGGTGGAAGCGGCTGATCTCGCCGCGTGCGGCGTCGACCTTGCCTTCGCGCGCCAGCGTGAGCGCGGCCGCCTGCACATTGGCCCACTGCGTGCGCAGCGGTTCGATGACGGTGGGCAGCACGAGGCGTTCGACATAGCTGCGCGGCGTGTAGTGGGCGCCGAGCGCATGGCGTTCGTCCGGGTCGAGCGCGCGTTCGAGCAGGGTGCCGAAGATGGCCGGCTCGACCTGCCGCCAATCGGCGCGCGCGGCTTCGCGCAGCAGCACGATCTGTTCGCGCTTGAGCGGCAGCACCTCGGGTTGCTTGAACAGCTTGCCGTTGAAACGCGGCAGCGTGTCGCGCAGCACGGCGGAAAAACCGCCGACATCCATTTCTCGCCACAGCGCGGCGAGCAGCGGCACGAACTGCTGCGTGTTCCGAGACAGGTCGTCGAGCAGGGTACTGAAGCTGCGCGCCGGCAACAGGCCCACGTCTTCGGCGAACATCGAAAACAGGCAGCGGGTGAGAAAGCCGGCGACCGCTTCGGCGTCGTGGCCATCGGCTTCAAGCGATTTGGCGACGCTGGCCAGCCGCACCGCGACATCGCGCGTTACCTTGCCGGAAATGCGCGCCGGGTCGAGCGCTGCCGGATCGAGCCACACGGCACGCAGGCGGGCGCGGATATCGGGCTTCGCGAGGTCGTCGAGCCGGATGCGGTGGCTGCGCGGGTCGGGGTAGGGCGTGTAGGTGGCGCCGCTGCGTGAGAACTCGGCATACAACTCGATCACGCGACCGACGTCGACCACCACGACGAAGGGCGGCCGGCCCTCGGCCACCGGCAGTGCTCGGGCGTAGCGTTCGGCCTGGGTGCGGGCGCGCAGCAGTGCGTCGTCGAAGCCGCGGGTGTGGGCGCCGGCCTGCAGGCGCTTGGCTTCCAGCACGAAGGCACCGCGCCGGTAGCAGTCGATGCGGCCCTCCGAGGTACTGCCGTCTCCATGGCTGAACACGACGCGGCGCTCGAACACATAGGCGTTGTCCAGCGTGTCCGCGCGCGACGGTTCGGGCAGCGGCAGCGCCAGCAGCTCGCACAGTTCGCGCGTGAAAGTCTGCGCGTTGGCGAGTTCGGTGCCGTCTGCATCGCGCCAGCGGGCGATGAACGCGTCAACCGAGGCAGGGGTGATGTCGGACTCGGGAAAAAACTCGGAGGTCATCGTCATGGTTGAGGTGATGGCGGCGAGCATGGGGCGCTGCTCGCAGATGCAGCGCTTGGTTCAGGGCGGATTATGCCTTGTGCACATCGAGGGCCGGAGCGGGGTGTGCGAAGTGATGGTTTTCGTAGGAGCCGTTCCTCGGTCGGCCCTGCATGGCCGGCCGGCTCTGCGGGCGATTCCGGTCTCCGAATAGGCAGCCATGCGCGAACGACCATCACAGAATCAATCGCGGCGAGGCCGCCGCTCCCACAGTCGTAGCTCGGACAGCGCGCATACGCCCTCGCATCGAACTTCTGCCGCGGTTTTCACTCCGCAGAACGCGTTCATCCATCGGTGCGATTGCCATGATCCGTCTGCCTGCCCTTGTGTTCATCTGCACGCTGCTGATCGGCGCCACGGTGTCGCCCGTCGCGGCGCAATCCGATCGCTATGTCGAACGTGCGCCAAGCCGTGACGGCATCGGCAAGGTCTACATGGGGCGCGAGATTTCGGCGGTGATGGGCTGGCAGGGCGCGGGCTGGCTGGAGCGCAGCGAGCGGGCGCAGGAAGAGCGCACTGATCTTCTGCTGACGGCGCTGGCGCTGAAGCCGGGCATGATCGTGGCGGACATCGGCGCCGGTACCGGCTACCTGTCGCGTCGCTTGGCCGGGCTGGTGGCGCCCGGCGGCAAGGTGCTGGCGGTGGACGTGCAGCCGCAGATGATCGAGGTGCTCGATCGGCTGGTCAGACGCGACGGGCTGAAGAACATCGAACCGTGGCTGGGCAGCGAAACCGACGTGAATCTGCCACCGCAGTCGGTCGATCTGGCGGTGATGGTCGATGTCTATCACGAGCTGAGCTACCCGTACGAGGTGCTGGCCAGCGTGCTGCGGGCGCTCAGGCCGGGCGGCGAGGTGGTGTTCGTCGAGTACAAGGCGGAAGACCCGGCGGTGCCGATCAAGCCACTGCACAAGATGAGCGAGGCGCAGATCCGGCGCGAGGCGTCGGTCCACGCGCTGGAATGGGTGCGCACTGAAACCGGTCTGCCGTGGCAGCATGTGGTGGTGTTCCGCAAGACGCGATGAGCGGTTTCACCTGCGCCCTCCCAGAAAAGCGCTTTTTTTCACCTGCCCTGCATATATGTATACGCAATCCGACATGAATCCCGTCGCGCGGCGCCTGCTGACGCTGGCCTCGCTGGCCGGCGCACTCGCCGTCATGACCGGCGCCTTCGGCGCACATGCGCTGAAGGCCAGGCTGACGCCCGATCTGCTGGCCGTCTGGCAGACCGCCGTGCAGTACCACTTCTGGCATGCGCTGGCGCTCGGCCTGATCGGCGTGCTGGCGCTGCATCGGCCGGACAGCCGCGCGCTGCGCACCGCCGGCTGGTTGATGCTGCTGGGGCTGCTGTTGTTCAGCGGCAGCCTGTACGCGCTCGCACTCACCGGCCTGCGCGGCCTCGGCGCGGTAACGCCGCTGGGCGGGCTCGCATTCATCGGCGGCTGGCTGGCGCTTGCATGGGCCGTGTGGCGGCGCTGAATCTGTCGGGACGTCTGCGGAGCAACCGCGGGCGGTACGCTGCTGCGGATGGGCCCTGCGGCCGATGTGCCAATCTATGCACAAGGGCGTATTCTTCGCGCCGGTGACAACTTCCCGGTTCTGGTGTGGTGCGGCGTATCGTTTTTTTTGTGCCCGGCTTTCAGCGCAGTGTTTTCATCGGCTGGCCGATCCCCGCCGTTTGCCATCGAAAGGTTGAAGGGTGACCGGCATCGCGCTCAGTCCCGGAGCGTCGTCCCGGGCGCTGCGCCTCTGGCTGATCGGCGCACTGGTCGTGTTCAATGTACTGGTGCTTGTATTGTCCGCGCACTCGGTACTGCAAAGTCGCAGGCAGCACGAACTTGAAGCGGAAACGCTGACCCAGAACGTCGCGATTGCGCTCGACCAGACGCTGACGAACAGCATCGGCAAGATTGAGTTCGCGCTGCGCGTTGTGGCTGACGAGCTCGAGCGCGAACTGAGCCACGGCATCATCGACGCTCGGCGGATGAACGAAATGCTCGAGCGCCATTCCGGTCGCCTGCCAGAGCTGGATGCGTTCCGCGTGGCTGACGCTGACGGCGTGGTCATTCTGGGCAGGGGTGTCAGCGATGGCGTGCGCGCGAGCTGGGCTGACCGCGACTATTTCGCGCACCACCGCGAACAGGCCGATGACGCGATACGGGTGACGAAACCGATCGTCGGCCGCGTTGCACAAAAATACATTGTGGCTTTCACGCTGCGCTACAACTACCCGGACGGTCGCTTCGCGGGTGTGATTGCAGCCCCCATTACAGTCGATCATTTCGCTCAGGTGATGAGCCGCTATGACCTCGGCCCTCACGGCTCGCTGATCCTGCGTGACGCCGAGCTTGGCCTGATCGCCCGCCATCCGCCCATTCCGGACACGCCGGCCGGCCGGATCGGAAACCGTGGTGTCTCGCCGGAAATGATGAAGCTCTACAGCGAGGGGACGCGCGTCGAGACGTACTACACGCCGGTCGGCGCCGACGGTTACGAACGCATTGCGTCCTTGCGGCGCATGGAAAGCGTGCCGATGGTGGTGGTGGCCGCCACCGCGAGCGACGATTATCTGGCGTCCTGGGAAAGCGAAAAATGGGTGGCTTTCGGGTTTGCGGGCGGTTTTGCGCTGCTGTCGGCGCTGCTCGGCGGCAGCCTGCTGCGCCAGATCGGCGCTGCGGAACGCAGCAGCCGGGCGCTCGCCGAGCGGAAGGCGCAACTGCAGACCCTGATCGAAGTGGTGCCCGATTCGATCCGCTTCAAGGATGCCAGCGGCCGCTGGCTGATGGCCAACAGCGTCTGCCTGAAAAGTTTCGGTCTTGAGGGCGATGACTGGCAGGGGCACACCGATGCGGAACTGCTTGTCCGGCACCCGGCGCTGGCCAACCGGCTGGCAGAGCTCCGTGCTTACGAGGACGCGGCGTGGGCTGCCGGTGGACCGTCCCGCACCGAAGAACACGGCGCCGACGCTGACGGCCAGCCGACCTGGCACGAGGTGATCCGCGTACCTCTGTTTGACGACGCACGGCAACGGCGCGCCATGGTCGAGGTGGGGCGCGACATCAGCGAACGCAAGCGCAGCGAAATCGAGCTGCAGCAGCATCGCCGCAACCTGGAAGATCTGGTCGCGCAACGCACCGCCGAGTTGATCGACACCGAGGCACGCGCCACGCACATCGTGCAGTCGAGCGCGGCCGGCCTGTTCGGCGTGGATACACACGGCACCATCACCTTCGTCAACCCGGCTGCCTGCAGCATGCTGGGCTACCCGGCCGGGAAGTTGATCGGTACCTCGGGCCATGAGCTGTTCCACCACAGCCGACCCGACGGCTCGCCGTACCCGCTGGAAGAATGCCCGAGTCACAGCGCGCTGGCGTCGGGCCGCAAACTGCGCGTAGACGACGAGGTGTACTGGCACGCCGATGGCCACGCCATTCCGGTCATGTACGAGGTGCACCCCATCGCGCAGCGCGGTGACATCACCGGCGCCGTCATCAGCTTCGTGGACATGAGCGCGCAATACGCCGCGGCGCGGGCCGGCGAGCGCGCATTGGCAGCGGCCGAGCAACTGGCGCGCATGCGCAGCGAATTCCTCGCCAACATGAGCCATGAAATCCGCACGCCACTCAATGGTGTGCTCGGCTTTGCCGAAATCGGCCTGCGCAACCATCGCAACAGCGACAAGGCGCGCGAGGCATTCGAAAAGATCCAGACATCGGGCATCCGGCTGCTCGGTGTCATCGAAGATGTGCTCGACTTTTCGAAGATCGAAGCCGGCAAGCTGGTGATGGAACAGGCGTCGGTCGAACTGCCGGAAGTCATCGAACACGCGGTCGATCTGGTGCAGGTGCTGGCGCAGGCAAAGGGGCTTGAGCTGCGGATCGAACGCGCGGCCGACCTGCCCGACACCTGCCTCGGTGACCCGATGCGCATCGGACAGGTGCTGTTCAATCTGCTGTCGAATGCGGTCAAGTACACCGAGCACGGCAGCGTCCAGCTGTCGGCGTCGTTGCACGATGGACAACTGTCATTCGTCGTGACCGATACCGGCATCGGCATGAGCGCGTCGCAACTCGATCAGCTGTTCAATCCATTCCAGCAGGGTGACGGCTCGACCACCCGACGTTTCGGCGGCAGTGGGCTGGGGCTCGCGATCTGCAAACGCATGGCCGAGCTGATGCGCGGCCACATCGCCGTGCGCAGCGCGCCTGACATCGGTACCACGGCCGAGTTCAGGTTGCCGTATCTGCCGGTCATCCGCGCACCGGCGGATCGTTGATTTTTTACCTGTAGACCGGGATCGCCTGCGGGGGCGGAGCGGGGGTTTCGGCGAGCATTGCTCGCCGCCCGCAGAGCCGGTCGGCCATGCAGGGCCGACCGTGGGACGGCTCCTACGAGAAACAGCGACAATCTTGCCGTTCGTAGGAGCGGACCCCGTCCGCGATGCGCGCGTCGAGCAAGCGATGTCGCGTGTCCGAAGACCGCATCGCCTGCGGGGGCGGAGCTCCCACAGCCCTGCGCTTGAGGCCTTGCCGCGGTCTTTGGGTGTCAAACGACATCAGAAACTGCCCCCCCTGGCGACATCAGGAATTGATCCCCGGTTGTTGATCAATCGGTTTGGGTTGCGGTGTTCGCGATGGCCTGCCATGTGGATGCGTGAATCGGGGTTTATGGCGAAGGTGCGATCAACAAACCGTTGAGTTCCGCATAGCTGGCAAATGCGTGGTCAAGTGAAATGAGGGGCAGACGTCGTTTCAGCGCGGTCGCGATGATGATGCGATCGGCCGGATCACGATGATGGTCTGGTAGTTGCGCCGCTTGCAGTGCAATCTGCTCGTCGATCTCCAGGCACTGAACGTCGGCACGGCGCAAGCCGCTGTCCATCCAGTCCCGGATCGGAAGCGCCAGTTTCAGGCGTCCGCGTTTGACGAGGTAAGCGACCTCCCAGCAACTGATGGCTGAAACGGCAACTGCGTCGGCTTCTTCGATCTGCGTAACGATCAGCGCCGGCAGAGGGTCTCCAGCCGTCAGCCACCGCACCCAGATATGTGTATCGAGCAGGATCAACGCGTTGCATCCCACTCGCCTGCCGGCACAGCAGGCGCGATCAGGTCATCGAGCAGTATCGTGCCAGCCAGCTCTGGCGGCGGAGTGCGGCGCTTTGCGGGGCCTTTGGGACTGACCGACGAGTCGGCCACGTCTTCGAGGGGTAGCACGATGACTTCTACACGGGTGGCCGAAAAGGTGTCAGGAAGCCGAACAGTGACCGTGTGACCGACGACTTCTGCAAGTTTGCGCACTGCTTCCATGAGGGGGCTCCTGTTCTCTGCAAGTGATGCAAGGATTATTCGAAGTGATCGCAGGCCTTGAACCCAGCCAGTTTGGCCGGCCCTGCATGGCCAACCGGCTCCGTGGGCGGCGAGCAGCGCTCGCCGAACCCCCCGCTCCGCCCTCGCCGCGATACGGACTTTGCACTTCGATGGTCGCAGCACCGATCGCGACGGGGACGCCGCTCCCAAAATCCCTGGGCTTTCGGCCTTGCCGTAGTCTGTGGTGGGGCCGTCGCTCCCAAAGGAAAAGCGCATCGAAATTCAGGCTGCTTCAAGCTGATTGAATGGAAGGCGACTTACCAACAGTCGAGTGATGTCTGCATGCTGGCTGGCATGTTGTACATCGATTCCGACGATGCCACCCGCCGCGTCAAAGTCGAGTACCACGTCTTGAGCGACCTCGTTGCTATCGGCGCTCGGTCGATCCACCAGATGAATATAGAGCGAATCGGTCTGCGGATCGTAGGACAGTCTCATCGCTTGAATCTCCTGCCTGGAAAGGCGTTATGCAGGGTGACGCCGTCGGGCAATGTTACAACCCGAAGGTACTTGCCGAGTTCTTCAATATAGAGCCAATGACGAATCCGGCCATCGGGCTGAGTCTCTTTCGACAAAGGGCTCCGTATCGCACTCAGGCACCATTCGACACGGATGTAGGGACGCTTGACGAGGACTTCATTCTGAATAGCGTGACATCGCTGCCGGTTGATCGCTCATTTTTGTTTGGGTCCCTGACGAGAATCCTGCCTCGGCTGCGCCAGCGCCTTGCGTATGCAGGCGGTGTTCGGCCGTCACGAAGCGTTGGTGCAGTGTTCACCGGCGTCTTCCAACAGTGCCATTTCAATTCTCATGGAGCAGACGCAGTTCTCGGCGCCGACGCGTCGTACCTCGCCTGCGTACCTTACACATATCGCGCTGAAGCGCAGGAGTGATGTTTTCTCAGGGTCGTTCCACAGTTGTCCTTACATGACCATACGTGGCCAGACCCCTGCGAAAACCGTGAGGGTGCCGCCGTTCACAGGAGCGGACCCTGTCCGCGATGCGCGCGTTGAGCAAGCGATGTCGCGTGTCCGAAGACCGCATCGCCTGCGGGGGCAGGCTCCTACGAAAAACAGCGACGGTGTTGCCGTTCGTAGGAGCGGACCCTGTCCGCGATACGTACGTTGCTCATGCACCATCACGTTTTCAAAGACTGGAATCGCCTGCGGGGCAGGCTCCTACGAGAAACAGCGACGGTGTTGCCCTTCGTAGGAGCGGACCCTGTCCGCGATGCGTACGTCGAGCAAGCGATGTCGCGTGTCCGAAGACCGCATCGCCTGCGGGGGCAGGCTCCTACGAGAAACAGCGACGGTGTTGCCGTTCGTAGGAGCGGACCCTGTCCGCGATGCGCGCGTTGAGCAAGCGATGTCGCGTGTCCGAAGACCGCATCGCCTGCAGGGGCGGAGCGGGGGTTTCGGCGAGCACTGCTCGCCGCCCGCGAAGCCGGCTGGCCATGCAGGGCCAGCCGTGGAACGGAGCGGGGGTTTCGGCGAGCACTGCTCGCCGCCCGCGGAGCCGGTCGGCCATGCAGGGCCGACCGTGGGACGGCTCCTACGAAAACCCTGCCGAGCTGTGAGACACCGCTCCGAGGAGGTGTTTCGCTGAACGGAACCCGCATCCACTCACGCCAGCGTGTAATCCGCCAGATCCGGTTTCTTCACGGCCTTCACGTATTCGCGGGTGAAGCCGGGGAAGATGGCGATGACGCGGCCGTTTTCCATGCGGTACCAGCTGCGGCACTGGCTCCAGACCGAGGTGCCGAGGCGCTGCTGCAGGTCGCGGTTCCAGGCGTCGGCGACTTCGGGGCGCACGTCGATCCAGCGCCGGCCGCCGGTGCGCACGGCCTGCATGCAGGTGATGGCGTGCTGCACTTCGGGTTCTATATAGAGCAGCGTCGAGGTGTGACCGGTGGCGGTGTTGGGGCCGAGCATCAGGAACATATTGGGAAAGCCGGCCACGGTGATGCCCTGGTAGGCGGCCGGGCCGTCGGACCAGGCCTCGGCCAGCGTGCGGCCGGCGCGACCGGTGACGCGCAGCGACGACAGCAGTTGCACGGCGTCGAAGCCGGTGGCGCACACCAGGGTGTCGATCTCGCGCTCGCGACCGTCGGCCGTGACCACGCCGGTGGGGGTGATGCGGGTGATGGCGTCGGTCACCAGTTCGACATTGGGCCGGCACAGCGCGGGGTAGAAATCATTGGAATAGATGATGCGCTTGCAGCCCAGCGGATACGGCGGCGTGAGCCGCTCGCGCAGTGCGGCGTCGGGCACCTGCTTTTTGCGGTGGCGCGCGGCGGTCATCAGCATCGATTTGCGCGCGAGCGTGCCTTCGTCGAAGCCGCGCCGGCCCAGTTCGAGCGCCTGTACCCAGGCGGCGCGCACGAAGGCGGCATAGGGCGGGAGGTGGGCGAGTGCCCGGTCGAGCACGGTGTAGCGGCGGTCGAGCCGCGGCATGACCCAGTTGGCGGTGCGCTGGAACACGTGCAGTTGCCCGGCTTCGGCGGCGACCGGCGGCACCAGTTGCGACGCGGTCGAGCCGGTACCGATGACGGCGACGCGCTTGCCGGCCATGGCGTAGCCGTGGTCCCAGCGGGCGGAATGCAGCGTCTTGCCGCGGAAATCGGCCAGCCCGGGGATGTCGGGCCAGCGCAGCTGGCTCAGCGGGCCGGTACTGCACACGAAAAAGCGCGCGCTCAGCGCGTCGCCACGCTCGGTGGCGAACTGCCAGCGGCCGCTCGATTCGTCGAAGCGGGCTTCGGTGAGCCGGGTGCCGAGCCGCATGTGGCCGATCAGGCCGTGCTTTTCGGCCACCCTCTGCATGTAGGCCTGAATTTCGGGCGCCGAGGCGAAGCGGCGCGACCAGCCGGGGTTGGGCGCGAACGAGAACGAATAGGCCGGCGCGGGCACATCGACATGCGCACCGGGATAGGTGTTGTCCCACCAGGTGCCGCCGAGCCCCGCCTGCTTTTCGAGGATGATGAAATCGTGGATGCCGGCGCGCTTGAGCTGCACGGCCATGCACAGGCCTGACATTCCGGCGCCGAGGATGACCACCTCGTGCCGCGTGGTGACAGGCGGCGTGGCGTGCGCGAGCGACGCGTGCGCGAAGCGCGCGATACGGGCGATGGCTGCGTCGGCGCTGGCCAGCGCGCCGCCATGCATCTGGAACACATGCCAGCGCCGCTCGGTGATGTCGCACTCGACCTCGACACCGGCAGCGTCGAGTGCGTCGTGCAGCGCCACTGCCTGGTCGTGCAGCAGCTCGTCGGTGCCGGCCTGGATCAGTGTCGGCGGCAGGCTGCGCAGATCGGTGTGCAGTGGCGAGGCAAGGGGCGATTCGGGCGGCGCATCTCCGAGGTAGTGCGCGGCGCAGGCTGAAGCCCAGTCGGTGCTGAGCATGGCTTCGCCGGCGGGAATCGTGTCGGGCATGCCGGCGGGTGTCATGTCCACCCAGGGCGACAGCAGCACGAGTGCGGCCGGGCGCGGCGCGTCGGCGTCGCGCAACGCGAGCGCAGCCGCCAGTGCCAGACCGCCGCCGGCCGAATCGCCCGCGATGACAACCGGACCCTGCTCGTTCAGCGCGCAGAAAGCCGCCACGGCGTCATCGATGGCGGCCGGAAAGCGGTGCTCGGGCGCGAGCCGGTATTCGAGCGAAAACACCGGCAGGCCGCTGGCCAGCGCGATGCGCGACGTCAGCGCCCGATGCCCATGCGCCGAGCCCACGCAGTAGGCACCGCCGTGCAGATAAAGGATGACGCCCGGGCGCACCGGCGGCGTTTCGTGCCGGCGCAGCCACTCGCCCGCCACCCCGCCGACCGTGGCCGGCTCGATCGACACCCCGGCCGGCACCAGCGTGGTTCGGGCGAGCCGCGCCAGCCAGCGCCGCTGCGCCTCGATCGACCAGCGCGGTGAAAACGCAGGCTTGAGCACCAGCTTCAGCGAGCCGCGAATGAGAAAGGCCGACAGTGCCTCGATGAAGCCCCGGGGTGAGTACGTCTTCCTCATGCAACACGCTCCGCCTCAGTTCGGTTGGTTCCGTGCATTCACGGCACCGCGCACCCTACCTCACCCAGGCCGATCAGCGAACATGCAGTGCACCAGCCGCAGGGTTGCGACACGACAGCCCGCCCGTCCGCCACAAGGCTTGCCCTTCGCAGGAGCGGACCCCGTGCGCGATGCGCACGTTGCTCATGCACCGTCACGTGTTCGAAGACCGCATCGCCTGCAGGGCAGGCTCCTACGAAAAACTGCGACGGTGTTGCCGTTCGTAGGAGCGGACCCTGTCCGCGATACGTGCGTGAATCACACGACATCGCTTGATCGGAGACCGCATCGCCTGCAGGGGCGGAGCGGGGGTTTCGGCGAGCATTGCTCGCCACCCGTGGAGCCGGTCGGCCATGCAGGGCCAGCGCTGGATTGCCGCCCCGACGAAGACCCTTCTCTCGAGCGCCGGGGAACTTCAGAGGCTGGCAGCGGGTTTGTGGCCCCGTTCGCGTTGCGCTTCGCAGGCGACGCAGTACCGGGCATGCGGCGCGACTTCGAGCCGTTTGGCCGGGATGTCTTCGCCACACTCGCCGCAGATGCCGTAACGGCCTTCGGCGATTCTCTGCAGTGCGGCGTCGATGTCGGCGAGGCGCACGATGTCTTCTTCGACCCGCTGCATATCGATCTCGCGATCCGACGCGCGTTGCGGCGCGTCGTCACCATCCTGCAGCAGCACTTCGCGGGCATGCTCGGCGCGCGTGAGGCCGCCGAGATATGCGCTGCGACGCGCGCTCAGCTCGTCGTGTTCCTGACGCAGGGTGTGTTCGAGGCGCTGCCGCTGTGCTGCGGTCAGGGACGGGGTCATGACGATTTCCTCCGCGGGCCGGTGGCGGCCCTTTGTGTTGGTTCGGGTGACAAGCCGCTTCAGCCGCCCAGCGGGCGGGCGAGCAGCGAACGGTCGGGCGCAAACGCGAAGCGGTCGAACAGCGCATAGACCGGCGTGTTGCCGTCGCGCGAACACGAAAAGATGACCTTTGCGATGTTGGCGGTGGTCGACGAATACAGCACAGTCTGCCACGAGCCCCACCCCGTCACGCCGTGAAGCAACGGGTACTCGGCACGTCCGAGCAGCTTTCCTGCAGCGTCATAGGCCTCGATGAAGGGTTTGGCGGTCGGCGGGGTCATGCCTTCGGGCGCTTCCATCGGCTTGGCGTCGATCGATACCCAGCGCTGCGGCTTGGCAAACACGGCCTCGATGCCGCCCTGACGCGCGTCGAACATGCAGAGTTGGGGCGGCGCCACCACTGAAATGCCGTTCGGTGCCGATTCCATGCCCCAGGCCGAGCGCGCGTAGGCGTGCCAGCGCTTCGCCGGGCTGGTGGTGATGGACGCGAAAGTCACCCCTTTCGCGGTGTACTGGGTATCGACCACGGTGCCCTCGGGCACATCGTCGAACAGGATCACGGTCGCCTTGGCGAACTCCAGCGGCGGGCGCACCTGCGGTTGGGTGGGGCGATGAAGTCCCGGCGTGATGAGATCGGTGATCTTCGGCATGACATATCTCCATGTGAGACGAAAGCGGGTGCCTTCGACACTTCAAGCATGGATGCCGGGTGCGAATCTGCCTTGCGTTTGATCAATGCCGCTGCGTTCATCGACCGGACCACGCCATCAACGACATTTGCATAGGTAGAATCGCGGGGCATGCTCAATTGGCAGCGCTTGCAGCGATGTCAGACATGAAGCTGACGTCGTTCAGGCGTTGCGCGATTCTCGCTTCGGTTTTTCGGAGCGGGCTCGATGTACGGCTTCAAGCGTTTTCTTCCATGAACACCGGATCGATGGCGAACGCCTCGTTGTAAAGCGTAGATTTACGATTTATGATCAATTCGTTTCGCCACAAGGGGCTTGAGGCGTTCTTCCGCAGTGGAAAGCAGGCCGGTATTCAACCGATACACGCCAGGCGACTACGCGAATTGCTGACAGCGCTGAACGCAGCGGCCGGCGCGGACGATCTGGCGCGACCATCGTGGCGACTGCACTCGCTGACGGGAAATCGGGCTGGATTTCACGCAGTGACAGTTCAAGCGAACTGGCGGCTGGTTTTTCGCTTTGATGGCCCGAACGTCGAGCTGGTGGATTACGTCGATTATCACTGAGGCTTGAACGATGGACATGCATGACCCCGCGCCGCCCGGCGAACTTCTGGCTGGATGGCTTGAAGACCTGAACATGAGTGTGACGGCGTTCGCTGCGCACCTGGAAATCAGTCGCGTGATGTTGTCGCGCATCCTGCATGGGCACGCTGCAGTGAGCGCAGACATGGATCTGCGGCTGTCGGAAGCCCTTGGAACCACGCCCGGTTACTGGTTGCGCCTGCAGGCACAGCGCGATCTGTGGGCAGCGGCGCAACGGGCGAAGGGCCGCGCGCCGGTTGCGCGCATCGCCGCATGACACACCTCGGGCACATCGCAGCCCCGGGCCATTCGTCCCCGACCGCACAAAAGACGACGCACAAAAGAAAAAGGCCAGTCTGACGACTGGCCCATCTTTGCGACTGTCTTTGCGTTGTTGGCGCGCCCGGAGCGATTCGAACGCCCGACCCCTTGGTTCGTAGCCAAGTACTCTATCCAGCTGAGCTACGGGCGCGCTGCAAAGAGGCAATATATTAGCACAAACATACTGCCGTTCAAGCTCTGAAACTGGCGGAGGAGGAGGGATTCGAACCCTCGATACAGGTTTTGGCCCGTATGCTCCCTTAGCAGGGGAGTGCCTTCGACCACTCGGCCACCCCTCCGGTCCTTCCAAAAGCGCGCGAATCATACCGCCTGACCCTGCCCGGGTCAAACGCGCATCGCACTTTCCGAGCGGATCAAGCCGCTGGCTGGTCGAGTTCGAACGCGCGGTGCAGCACGCGCACGGCGAGTTCGAGATACTTCTCGTCGAGCACCACCGACACCTTGATTTCGGAGGTCGAAATCATCTGGATGTTGATGCCCTCTTCGGCCAGCGTACGGAACATCTTGCTGGCGACACCCGGGTGCGAACGCATGCCGACGCCGACTGCCGACACCTTGCAGATCTTGTTGTCGCCCTTGATTTCGCGCGCGCCGATGTGCTGGCGCACGCCTTCGACGATTTCCATTGCCTTGGCGAATTCGCCGCGGTTGACCGTGAACGAGAAGTCGGTCGAGCCGTCGTGACCGACGTTCTGGATGATCATGTCGACGTCGATGTTGGCGTCGGCGATCGGGCCGAGTATCTGGTAGGCGATGCCCGGGCGGTCAGGCACGCCCAGTACGGTGATCTTGGCTTCGTCGCGGTTGAACGCGATGCCGGAAATGATGGGTTGTTCCATATTGGCTTCTTCCTCGACAGTAATCAGCGTGCCCGGACCTTCGTGGCCCTCGTCCTCGAAACTGGACAGCACGCGCAGCTTGACCTTGTACTTGCCTGCGAACTCGACCGAGCGGATCTGCAGCACCTTGGAGCCGAGACTCGCCATTTAGAGCATTTCCTCGAAGGTGATGCGGTCGAGACGGCGCGCTTCGGGAACGATGCGCGGGTCGGTGGTGTACACCCCGTCGACGTCGGTGAAGATCTGGCACTCGTCGGCTTTCAGTGCCGCCGCCAGTGCGACACCGGTGGTGTCGGAGCCGCCGCGGCCGAGCGTGGTGATGTTGCCGTCGGCATCCACACCCTGGAAACCGGCCACCACGACGACGTTGCCTTCATCGAGATCGCGCTTGATGTTGCGTTCGTCGATGGACAGGATGCGCGCCTTGGTGAATGCGCTGTCGGTCAGGATGCGCACCTGGCCGCCGGTGTAGCTGCGCGCCTTCAGACCGAGATCCTTCAGCGCCATCGACAGCAGACCGATGGTGACCTGTTCGCCGGTCGAGGCGAGCACGTCGAGCTCGCGCGGATCGGGGGCCGGCGACACCTCTTTCGCGAGACCGAGCAGGCGGTTGGTTTCGCCGCTCATTGCCGACACCACGACGATCACCTGATCGCCGCGGGCAACGTAGCGCGCGACGCGGCGCGCCACGCTCTTGATGCGGTCGGGCTTGCCGACCGACGTACCGCCGTATTTCTGGACTATGAGGGCCATCTGTACTTCCGCAGCGTTATACGAAAACCGGCGATTGTAACCGATCCGCCCCGGCAGCATGCCGCGCTGCGCCGCCAACGGATGACCGCAGACACGACTGCACAGATCACTGCAAAGCGTTATCGTGACTCGAATCGTGTTGCAAAATTATGCAAATCTGTTTGATGCAGGACGACGTGATCATTTATACTGAATTTCTCCTATGACTTAAGTGATAGGAGATTAGCGGCCTGTTTATGCGAATCAGCAAGTCGCCCGGACCGGACTTTCAAGGCAGGCGCGGCTGGGTCGTCATCCACTTCTTTCAAGGACAACGAGCATGAAATCCACTGACAACATCGACGCACGAGAGATTCGCAAGAAGCTTGGCATGAACCAGTCGCAATTCTGGTCGCGCCTCGGCGTAACACAAAGCGGCGGCTCCCGCTACGAAAGCGGCCGCAACATGCCCAAACCTGTTCAGGCTCTGCTGCGTCTGGTTCACGTCGAACAGATCGACATCAGCAAGATCCGTCGCGAAGACATGGATGTCATCGAATATCTGCGCGCGACCGATCCGGAAAACTTCAAGCGTCTGAAGAAGGAAGCCCGGGCGCACCGCAAGGCTGGCTGATACACAATCAGCCGCACAGAAAAGAGGAAGGCTCTGCCTTCCTTTTTTTTCGTTCACGGCGAGGCTTCAAGCGCAGGGACTGTGGGAGCAGCGCGGGGGTCTCAGCGAGCACTGCTCGCCGCCCGCGAAGCCGGTCGGCCATGCAGGGCCGACCGTGGGAGGCTCCTACGAAAACCGCGACGGTGTTGCCTTGCGTAGGAGCGGACCCCGTCCGCGATAGGCGCGTTGATCAAGCGACGTCGCCATTTCAAAGACGGGGATCGCCTGCGGGGCAGGCTCCTACGAAAACCTCGAAGGCTTCATGACTGACGCCGTTTTTCGTAGGAGCGGACCCCGTCCGCGATAGGCGCATTGATCAAGCGACATCTCTTGTTCGGAACCGGTCGGCCATGCAGGGCCGACCGTGAATCGCCGCTCTCACAATGGCGGTGCCCCCGGGACACGACGCGTGCCGTCAGGGCTTGATCGAGATCTCGGCTGCGGACGGGGGCGACACCGGCAGCGGGTTGCCGTCGGCGCCGAGCAAGGTGACGCTGCCGACCTGCACGCTGGTGCTGCCGATCGGTGCCGTCGGGCTGACCCGGAAGCGCACCTCGCTGCGCGCCTCCTGACCGTCGCTTCCGGCAATGCTGACCGTTGTCCGGCCCGGCGCAGTGACGTTGCCCTGCGCCGTCAGCACGTTCGGGTCATACACCAGCTCGACCGTCGCCGGCTGGGCGCCGACCGGTACCGTCATCGACACGGACACGCTGGCTTCGCCGCCAATCGCCGCATCACCGGTCGATTGCATGCGCAACTCGACCTGCGCAGAGGCGTCCGCCGGTTCGTCGCCCGGACCCGGATCCGGCGGTTCGGGCACCACCGGACGAGCGATCGGCGCAGCCGCGGCGGCCGCTCCTCCGCCACTCGAACTCGACAGGCGCATGCCCTGATCCTTGCCGGTCTTGCGCACCGACAGCGACGGCGCACCGACCGCTGCTTCGGTACCGGCAGCGAGCGCCGGCATGATGTGCGCCGGACGATTCAGGTTGCGCACGATGCGCGGGGTGATCAGCAGCACGATTTCAGTCTTGTTGGTGCTGTTGCGTTCGCTCGAAAACAGCTTGCCGATGATGGGCAGATCGCCCAGCCCGGGCAGGCGCGACGCGCTGGAACGCTCTTCGTCGGAAATCAGGCCGGCGAGGATCTGCGTTTCGCCGTCCTTCAGACGCAGCGCGGTCGCGGTCGACCGGGTGCCGATCTGGTACGCAAGCGAACTTTGCGGGCCCTGCACTTCGCGCACCACGCTCGACACTTCGAGCGTCATCTTGATGTCGACGTCGTCTTCAAGGTGGATCAGCGGCTCGACGTCGAGCTTCAGACCGACATCAAGATAGGTGACCGATGCCGACACGCCGACATTGGCGGTCGAGGTGGTCGTGAACACCGGCAGCTTTTCGCCGATGTGCACCTTGGCCTTTTCCTTGTTCTTCACGCGGATGCGCGGATTGGCCAGCAGATTGGCCGAGCCGTCCTGCTTGCGCAGGTTCAGGATGAGACCCGGGTTGGAAATGTAGCCGGTGAGGTCGCTGATGTCGCTGAGCGGCACGACGCCGGGCGCGATTTCCTGGCCGGGCAGCTGCACCACATTGCTGGTCACGCCGGCGGCGGTCGACTGCTGGATCACCTGCTGCTGCGAACGCAGCGCGCCGAAGCCGATCTGGTCCGGGAAATCCAGCCCCAGTTCCTTCAGCTTGTTGCTGCTGACTTCGAGTACCTCGACCTCCAGCATCACTTCGGGTTCGGCCACATCGACCGATTCCACCAGTTGTTCGGCCAGACGCACCGCGTCGGCGGTGTCCTTCATCACGATGAGATTGATGCGCTCATCTATATAGATGTCCTTGGTTTTGACCACCGTCTTGATCAGGTTCTGCACCTGCTTGGCTTCTGCATTGACGAGGAAGAAGGTGCGCGTGACCATTTCCTTGTACTCGCGCTGCTTGGCTGCGGTGTTCGGGTAGATCAGCACGGTGTTGTCCGACAGCACGCTGCGTTCGAGCTGGTTGGTGATCAGGATGAGCCGCATCACCTCGGCCACCGTCGTGTTGCGCACGAACAGCGTCACTTTCAGGTCGGACCGCACGTCCTTGTCGAACACGAAGTTGATGCCGGTCGAGCGGGCGATTGCCTCGAATACATTGCGCAGCGAGGTGTCGCGGAATTCCAGCGTGACCGGCTTCTGGAACAGACCGCCCAGTTCGGCCGGCGCGGTCTGCTTCGGGCGGGCCTGTTCGACTTCTCGCAGCATTTCGCGCGCGGCGCTGTGCGTGTTGTCCTGTTCGAGCACATTGCGCAGGCGCGCCTCGGCGCCACCCATGTCCTTGCGTTCGAGCAGCGTGCGCGCTTCGCGCACCATCGCGTCGTGTCGCACGCCACGCGTCATCTGGTCGCGGATGAACTGGGCGCGCTGGTTGCGCGGGTCGAGCGTCTGCGCCTTGTCGAGCGCCGCGGTGACTTCGTCGCGCCGGCCGGCCAGACGGGCGTTTTCCGCCTGCGCCAGCAACTTGGATACGGCGACTTCGCGCTGGCGAAAAAAGGTGGCGCGGAATTCGGGGTTGTCCGGCACTTCCCTGGTCGCCTGTTCGAACAGGCTGAGCGCACGTTCCTGTTCGCCACTGATCAGCGCCTTCTTGCCGTCCTCGAATGCCTGATTGGCGGCACACCCGGCAAGGGTGACGGCGAGAAACGCAAAAATGAGCGCGCGCAGGCGGGCCGGCTGGAATGCAATCATGGGGCGCTTCCGATGGTCAGGGTCTGTCGCTGCTTGAGCGGTTCGAACATGAAGGTGACGGCCGTAGCCGTCACCGATTCAACACGGTACTGGTTGTTCAGCAGGTCGCCAGCGCGCGCCGGCAAAATGCGGTCGCCCTGGGCGAGGAACACGGTGATGCCGCCCTCCTCCATCAGCTTGCCCTGATAGCGGAACGGCAGCGGCGGCGCGACCGGTGCCGGCGGCGGCCCCTTGCGCGCAGCGATCGCCGCAAGCGCTGCCGGCGACGGTGCGGGCGGCAGGAAGCTGTGCGTGGCGAACAGGTCGCGCCCGACTTCGGCTGCGGCACGCAGCGGTGCGTCGGCGATCAGCACACCGGGCGCCTCACCTGCCGCCGCCACGGCGCGCGCGGCACTGGACGGGCGACGGGTGTCGGCCGCAGACGGCTCGGCACCGGTTTCGTCACCGGTTTCGTCGCCCAGACCGGCGACATACCACACGGCCGCCAGCGTGGCGGCCAGTGCCGCGATCAGACCGCGGTTCATAGGGTGTCCCTCATGAGGATGGACACGCGCACGCTGGCATCGACATTGCCGCGCGCGATGTCTTCGCGGCGCAACACGACCTCTTCCACCAGCACGGCCGGCGACACCTGCTCGATTTCCGCGAGCCAGGTGCGCAGCGCCGGGTAGCTGCCGCGCAGCGGAAACAGATATTCCTGCCGCGCATAGCCGGCACCTACCGGCTGCGACTCGCGGCTTTCGACGCGCGCCAGCACGAGCTTGTTGCGCCCGGCCGCCAGCGACAGCGCTTCGAGTATCGACGGCATGCGCGCGCGCGGCACGAGAGAAGCGTCGAAGCGGTCGAGCTGTTCGCGCGGCGATTCCACCGTGCGGCCCAGCGACAGGCGCTCGGCCAGCGCGCTGCGCTCGCCTTCGAGCAGGCCCAGTTCGGCTTCGAGCGGCGCCGTGGCGCCAAGATGGATGGCCAGCGCAAACGCGAGCAGCGCCGCGCCGAGCGCGCCCGCCCAGCCGGCACGCGACGCGGCGTATATCAGACGGGCGCGCAGCATGTTCATGCGCCCCTCCACTGCAGGCGCAGCGAAAACGCGACCACCTGCAGGCCGTCGCGCTCCTTCAGTTCGAACACCTCGATGCGCGGCGCACTGACCGCCTGTGCATCGGCGAAGGATTCGGCATAGGCGAACAGCGCATTCAGGTCGCGCGCCTCACCGGTCACGCGCAGCACGCCGCGTGCGGCATCGGGTTCGACCGACAGCAGCGCCACGTCATCCTTGCCGCGCGCTTCAAGTTCGGCGAACAGCGGCTGCCATTCGCGTGCGCGCTGCAGCGAAAGCTTGCGCGCCACGTCGATGCGCGCGCGCAACGCCGGATCATCCTGCTCGCGGCGCGCCAGCACGCGCGCCTGTTCGGCCTTGCGCGCCGCACGCCGGTTGTCGTCACGCAACGCAGCGACTTCGTCTTCGGTGGTCTGCCAGCGATCGAACGACGCGAAAGCGGTGACGGCGCCGACAGCCAGCAGCAGCCAGCCCAGCCAGCCCGGCGCGTGACGCCGTTGTACGAAATCAAGTTCGGGGGTCGGTGGCCGGGTGCCCGGCCGCGCGATCGACAGCGGCTTCATGCGGCCACCCCGCCGGTGACACAGCGCCAGCCGCGCGGCAGGTTCATCGAAGGCGCGCCCTGGACGAACAGCTGGCCGCCATCGAGCGCACCGTCGAACAGGCTGAGTCGGCGTTCCAGCAGCGCCGGCAACGCGGCCGAATCACCCAACGCCTCGCCGCGCATGTGCAGCCAGCGCCCGCCCGACCACAGGCCCATGCACAGCCAGCCGCGCTGAAGCTGCGCGAAACCGCCCAGTGCGGCGCTGCCGCCAAAGCCTGCATAGGCGCGCAACCAGGCCGGCTGCACGCTGGCCAGCCGCACGCCGGTTGCCGCCGCCCAGGCGACAAGCGCCTGAACCAGCGCCGTGTCCATACCGCAGGCCAGCACGCGCTCGGCGGGCTGGGCGTCCCAGGCGAAGGTCCAGCCCTGAGCGGCGGTGCCGAACACTTCCATCATGCGGGCGCGCACCAGCGCCTGCACCTCGTCGCGCCCGGCCACGCCGGGCGGCAGGTCGACGACCTGCCAGCGCGTCCAGGCGTTGTCGATCGACACCTCGACCGACGCGCGGCGCGGCGTGGCAGCGGCCGGAATGCGGGCCAGCGCGGCCGCCAGCGAGTCGTGCGCCAGCGGCTGCGTATCGGCATGCAGACGTTCGCCCGCGCGCGCCAGCGACAGGCCGTGCGGACCGACCTCAAGCAGCAATGACCTAGACGACAAAAGTGACACGGTTCAATTCCGTCAGACTGGTTTCACCACTGGCCACCAGCACCAGACCCGCTTCGCGCAGCGTGCGCGTGCCGCGCGCCCGCGCGGCCTCTTTCAATTGCCGCATCGGCGCACGCGTCACGATCAGTTCGCGCAGTTCGTCGTCGAGCACCAGCAACTCGGCAATGGCGCGACGCCCCTTGTAGCCGGTGCCGCGGCAATGACCGCAGCCGGACCCGGCGCGATAGTCGTAGCCGACGGCGTCGGCCAGACCCGACTCGGCCAGCAGCGCGGCGTCAGGCTGCTGCGCGACCGAACAGTGGCGGCAATTCAGGCGCAGCAGACGCTGCGCGACGATGCCATTGAGCGCCGACACCAGGTTGTACGGGTCGACACCCATGTGCAGGAAGCGGCCGATCACGTCGAACACATTGTTGGCGTGCACCGTGGTCAGCACGAGGTGACCGGTCAGCGCGGCCTGCACCGCGATTTCGGCGGTTTCTCCGTCGCGGATTTCGCCCACCATGATCTTGTCCGGGTCGTGCCGCAGCACCGAACGCAAGCCGCGCGCGAAGGTGAGGCCCTTCTTCTCGTTGACCGGAATCTGCAGCACCCCGGGCAACTGGTATTCGACCGGGTCTTCGATGGTGATGATCTTGTCGAGACCGTGGTTGATTTCGCCGATGGTCGCGTACAGCGAGGTTGTCTTGCCGGAGCCGGTCGGGCCGGTCACCAGCAGCATGCCGTAGGGTTCGGCCGCCAGCTTGCGCATGGCGGCGCGCGCGATGTCGTCGAAGCCCAGGCTTTCCAGCGACAGCGCCTGCAGTTCCTGCGTCAGGTGGTCCTTGTCGAGCACGCGCAGCACCGCGTCTTCGCCGTGCACGCTGGGCATGATGGACACGCGCAGGTCGATGTCGCGACCGGCGTAGGCCACCTTGAAGCGACCGTCCTGCGGCACGCGCCGCTCGGCAATGTCGAGTTCGGCCAGCACCTTGATGCGCGATACCACCTGTTCGGCGGTGTCGGCGCCGGCGATCTGGCCGATCCGTACCATCACGCCGTCGATGCGATATTTGACCTGCATGCCAGCAGGCACCGATTCGAGGTGGATGTCGGACGCCGCCTGCTTGAGCGCGTCGTACAGCGTGGAATTGACCACCCGCACGACCGGGCTGGCGTCGTCGGCGATGCGCGCCAGCGACAGCACTTCGGCCGAACTGGCGCTGACCCGGTCGCTGTCGTCGAGCAGGCCGGTCGAGGCGCGCTGGCTGTCTTCGTAGCGCGCCAGCGCGGCGGTGATGTCGTCACGTGTCGCCACGCGCAGTTCGAAACTGGCGGGCAGTGTGGCGGCCAGCCAGTCCTGCAGCGCGCCGTCGTAGGGGTCGGCGACGACGGCGATCAGATGGCCGGATTCGTCGACAGCCACCAGCACAGCACGCGCCAGCGCCTCGGAAAAGCGGATGCGTTCGAGCGAAGGCGTGAGCGCGTTGAGCGCGGCGCTGTTCATCGCCGGCAGGCCGAGCTGGGCGGCGACGCGGACGCACATCGCATCGGGCGTGTCGCCCGACAGATCGATCAGCGCCTGCATGATCGAGCCGCGTCCGGCACGCAACCGGGCACGGGCGATCAGGTCGACAGGCACACCCTGCGGCGCGCCGGCTGGCAGGGGTGCGTTCATTGCAGGCTTTCCGCGAGCTGGAAGATCGGCATGTACATCAGCACGACGACGCCGCCGATCGCCAGGCCGATGCCCAGCATCAGCAGCGGACCGAACAGGCGGGTGGCGCGGTCGAGCCAGCGCGTCATTTCCTCATCGTGGAAGGCGGCGATGCGTTCCATCATGTCGCCCAGATTGCCGGCCCGCTCGCCGACGCGCAGCATGCGCGACGCCACCGCGGTGCTCAGGCCGACTTCGGTGAAGGCGTCGGACGCCGAGCGGCCTTCGCGGATCGACAGCAGCGCGCGCGACAGGCTCTGCTGCATCGGCAGCGGCAGCAGTTCGCGCACCAGTTCGAGCGACTGCACGACCGGAATGCCGCCGCGCAGCAGCATGCCGACCGTGCGGAAAAAGCGCGCCAGCCGGAAGATGCGCATGCGGTCGCCGATGCCGGGCAGGCGTTCGAGTTGCGCCATGAAGCCCTGCCGGAACGCCGGCTGGCGCAGCGTCCAGCCAAGCCCGACGACAATGGCGATCACCGCGATGCCCAGTGCGCCGGAATGCGCCTTGACGAAGTGACCCCAGGCGAGCAGCCACTGCGACGCCAGCGGCAGTTCGGTCGAAATGTCTTCATACACCTTGGAAAACTGCGGCACGACGAAGGCCAGCAGGAACATGACGACCAGCAGGCCGACCACCAGCAGGATGACCGGATAGGTGGCCGCAGCGACCAGCTTGCCGCGCACGCTTTCAAGCTGTTCGCTGTAGGCGACGTAGCGCTCGAGCGCCTGATCGAGGTCGCTGGTGCGCTCCGAGGCGCGGATCATCGCCACCAGCAGATCGGGAAACACCGAGGTCTGCGCCGCCATCGCCATCGACAGCGTCTTGCCCTGGCGCAGCGCATCGATCAGCGCCGTGAGAACGGTGCGCGACAGCGTGCGCCCTTCCTTGTCGGCCATCACTTCCAGCCCTTCGACCAGCGACAGGCCGGCGCGCAGCAGTGCCAGCAGTTCCTGACAGAACAGCAGCACGGGAAAACGCTGGCGCGTGAAGCTGAGCGTGCGCGCACGCGCAGCCGACAGAACGGTCAGGCCATCGGCCTGAACCTGGGCGCGGGCGGAAAGTTCGTCCGACGCCTCGATCTGAAGCTGAGTGATGCGGTTGGTGACGTCGAGGGCACGGATGCGGAAAAGCATGTCACCAGTTCGTGATGTCGGCGGCTTCGTCGCTGCCGCCCGGTTGACCGTCCTTGCCCAGCGAACTGAGATCGTATTCGCCGTGTTCGCCCGGCGCGCGATAGATGTACGGGCGGTCCCACGGATCCGGCGGCACCGCCTTCTTCAAATAGGGGCCGCCCCACTTGGGCGCCGTGGCCGGGCGTTCGACCAGCGCCTTCAGGCCCTCTTCCGTCGTCGGGTAGCGGCCGTTATCCAGTCTGTACTGGTCGAGCGACTTTTCCAGCGCGTCCATCTGGGCGCGCGCCGCCTTCACTTCGGATTTGCCGATCTGGCTGAAGTAGCGCGGACCGACATAACCGGCCAGAAGACCGATGATGACCATCACGACCAGCAGCTCGAGCAAGGTGAAGCCGCGTTGCGCGAGGGGGCCTGGCGTGGGGCCGGCAAGGTGGCTATCCGGAGTTTCGTTACGTGTCATCATTGAATCAGTCTAGCTGTGCCGGACCTGCGGCAGCAAGCGGTTGCGGGCACTGCAACATGGGCGAAACCTTGCGGCAGCAAGATTGCAATACTCGACACCTTACCGGGCATGTGTTTCCTGCAGATGAATCGACGCACCAAACTGATCCTGTCGCTTTGCTGCCTGCTGTGTGCCGCGCCGGCACAGGCGGACATTTACGCACGCGAAGACGGTGAGGGCACACTGCATCTGACCGACGCGCCGGTCGGCGACGGCTATGAACTGCTGCTGGAATCGCGTTCGGCGGGTGCCCAGGCAAGTGCTGGCCGGGCCATCGCGCGGCCGGCTGCTGCTGCAGCGCATCAACAGCGCATTGCGCGCGTGGCGGACCGTACCGGCGTCGAAGCCGGACTGCTCAATGCGGTGATTGCGGTCGAATCCGCCTACAATCCGAAGGCGCTGTCGCCCAAGGGTGCAGCCGGTCTGATGCAGCTGATGCCGGCCACGGCACGCCGGTACGGCGTGACCGACCGCTTCGATCCGGACCAGAACCTGCTCGGCGGCGCGCTCTACCTGCGTGACCTGATGGCGCGCTTCGACAATCAGCTCGAACTGGCACTGGCCGCCTACAACGCCGGCGAAGGCGCGGTCGAGCGGCACGGCCGCCGGGTGCCGCCTTTCGCGGAAACCCTGCGCTACGTGCCGAAGGTGCTCGACCACTACCGGTCGTTGCGCTGACAAAAGCCGCCACGCGAGCAGCGCCTCAGGACTTCAGACGGCCGGCTTGACTACCTACGACTGTGCATCCGGCTGTGCATCCATCTCGCGCAACGCAGTCTTCAACACCTTGCCGTAGTTGTTCTTCGGCAGCTCATCGACGAAGCGGTAGTGCTTGGGCCGCTTGAAGCGCGCGATTTCGGTCAGGCAGTGCGCGTCCAGCTCCGCCGAGGTCATCGGCTGGCGGGTGACGACGAAGGCAATCACCACCTCGCCCCATTCCGGGTCGGGACGGCCGATCACGGCGACTTCGGCGACCGAATCGTGGGTCAGCAGCGCTTCTTCGACTTCGCGCGGATAGATGTTGCTGCCGCCGCTGATGATGAGGTCCTTGCTGCGATCGAGCAGCGTCAGGAAGCCGTCTTCGTCGAGCCGGCCGACGTCGCCGGTATACAGCCAGCCATCGACGATGGACGCCGCTGTCGCGTCCGGATTGTCCCAGTAGCCATTCATGACCGCTTCGCCGCGCACGCGGATTTCACCGGTTTCTCCGGTCGGCACATCGCGGCCCTGCGCGTCGACCACCGCCACTTCGACCATGGACTGCGCAAACCCGACCGACGCCAGACGTTCGCGATAGCGCGGCTGCGTCGGGTCGTTGATCAGGGCACGCGGCATCACCGTAATCATCATCGGGCACTCGCCCTGACCGTAGATCTGCGCGAAATGCGGGCCGATCAGTTCCAGCGCCTCTTCGAGGTCGGCCAGATACATCGGGCCGCCGCCGTAGCAGATGGTGGCCAGCCCGGTCGGACGCTGGCCGGTCTTCTTCACCACGTCGATCAGGCGACGCACCATGGTCGGCGCCGCGAAGAAAGAGGCTTCCGTCCAGTGGGCGGCGAGATCGAAGCATTCCTGCGCGTCGAAACCGCCCGATTCGGGCACCACGTTGAGGCCGGCCTGCATGACATACGGCAGGTGGAACAGGCCGCCGCCATGCGACATCGGCGCCGGATGCAGCGCCACGTCGCCCGGTGCCAGCGCCTGCACGCTGGACAGATAGCCCATGCAGGTCCAGCGCAGCTGGCGCAGCGAAAGGTTCACGCCCTTGGGCCGGCCGGTGGTGCCGCTGGTGTAGAACATCCACACCGGATCGGTGTCGCTGCGCGGCTCGATGGCCGACGGCGCGATCGACGCATCGCGCAGGAATCCGAACGACGACAGCACCGGCACCGCATTGCCGCCGTCGCGCAGCACGGCTTCGAGCTCGTCGCGCGCGTCGGCGCCACAGAACACGATCTTCGAACCGCTGTGGCTGCAGATGAAGGCGGCTTCCTTGGCATGCAGCTTGGCATTGATCGGCACCACGGCGACGCCGGCCCACCAGGCGCCCCACATCAGCGGCAGGTAGTCGGGCGTGTTGTACATGAACAGCGCCACCCGGTCGCCCGGCGCGAGGCCCTGCGTGCGCAGCCAGGTCGCGAAGCGCGCCGCGCTTTCGGCAAAACCGCGGTAGTTCCACAGCACCTCGCGACCGAGGGCGATGGCGGGACGATCGGGGTATTGCTGCGCGGTACGCTGAAGCCACAGGGCGATGTTCATGGGTGCTCTCTCTCCGTTGATCTTGATTTTTTTGGGCGGCTACGACCGGACCGCTTACTGCACGCGTTCGAGGATGGAACCGTAGTTGGCCACGCTGGCGCCGCCCATGTTCAGGATGCCGGCGAAGCGCGCGTCGGGCAACACGTCGGCGCGGAAGCGACCGAGCAGCATCCACGCGCTGATGACATGCATCGATACGCCGGTGGCACCGATCGGGTGACCCTTGGTTTTCAGGCCGCCGGACAGGTTGACCGGCAGCTTGCCGCCGGCATGCACCCAGCCCTCTTCCAGCGCGCGGTGGCCGCCGCCGGCCGGCGTCAGGCCGATGGCTTCGTACATCATCAGTTCGGCGATGGTGAAGCAGTCGTGCACTTCCACGCTGTCGAGATCATCCAGCGTGAGTTTTGCCGAATCGAGCAGGCGCTGCCAGGCGACGCGCGCGCCGGCCAGCTCGCTCATGTCGCGCTGCGACGTCGGCATGATGTCGTTGGCCTGCGCGGTGGCGCGCAGGCGCACGAAGGGCCGGCTGCCGTCGTGCGCGTCGCTGTCGCACAGCACGATGGCCGCTGCGCCATCGGAGATCGGCGAGCAATCGGTGCGCAACAAACGGCCGACGACGCGCGGATTCTTCTCGGATTCGGTCGCGCAGAATTCGATGCTGAGCGGGTTGCGGTACTGCGCCAGCGGGTTGTGCGCCGCGTTGTCGTGATTTTTCGATGCGATGCGCGCCATCGCATCGCGCGGGTCGCCGAAGCGTTCGGCATAGCGGTCGGCGATCACGCCGAACATACCGGCAAAGCCGGCCGGCGTTTCGGCTTCGTCCTTGAAATAGGACGCACGCAGCAGCGCGTTGCCGACGTCGCGGGTGGACAGCTGCGACATCACCTCGACACCGATCACCAGCACGCGCCGGGCCGTGCCGGCGCGGATGGCGAGCGCACCCTGATGCACCGCGGCGCTGCCGCTGGCGCAGGCGTTCTCGACCCGCACCGCAGGCGTCATGCGCAGGCCAGGCAGCAGATTGGCGGACAGACCGGCCACGAAGCCCTGCTTCACCATGCCGACGCCGAAGTGGCCGACCACCACGGCATCGATGTCGGCCGGTTCGAGACCGGCATCGGCAATCGCCTCGGCGGCGACTTCCGCCATCAGGGTTTCGACATCTGCGTCAGGGCGCCGGGCGAAGGGCGTGTGGGCGAAACCGGTCAGGTCGATCATGAACTTTCTCCCGCGGCCGCGCTCGGCGGCCTTCTGTGGCGAAATTCGGTGGCGAAAACCGGCCCCATTGGGCGGCCGGCGGATCGGGTATACATTAGGCGCGCCCAAACCCCTCCGCCAGTCGCAGAACTACGCCCTGCCGAGCCAGACATGTCTTCCCTGATGCCCGATTCCACCGACGCCGACCAGGCGGCCGACCTCTGCCCGCTGGGTATGGTGCTGACCTCTCAGCGCCGCATCGAGTGGTGCAACGACCGCTTCGCCGCCAGTTTCGGCTACCCGCGCACCGCGCTGATCGGCCAGAGCATGGCTCTGCTGTACCCGACGACCAGCGAATTCGAACGGGTTGGCGAGCGCGGTTGGCAGGCGCTGTTCAAATCGGGAACGTATGAAGACGAGCGGCTGATGCGGCTGCGCGACGGCGGGTTGCGCTGGTTCCGTGTGCTGGGCCATGCGCTCGATCGCAGCGACCCGTACCGGCGCGCCAGCTGGCTGTTCGAACCGCTGCGCGTCAGCGGCACGGTGGATACGCTGAGCCTGCGCCAGCGCGAGGTGCTGTCGGCGATGACACGCGGTCTGACGTCGAAGGAGTGCGCGCGCGAACTGGGCATCAGTCCGCGCACCGTGGAGAAGATCCGCGCCCAGCTCATGCAGCGCTACGACGTGCATAACGCCGCCGCGCTGATGAGCCGCATCAGCGGCATGCCGGGCTGACGCGCGCGCGCCAGCCCGGCATGCCGCTCAGCCGAGCGACTGGCGGATCTGGTCGAGCGTGGTCGGGTCGTCCAGCGTGGTGAGGTCACCCGGATCGCGCCCTTCGGCGATGGCCTGGATCGAGCGGCGCAGCATCTTGCCGGAGCGCGTCTTGGGCAGGCCATTGACGAACAGCACCCGACCCGGCCGCGCGATGGCGCCGAGCAGGTTGTCCACCGTCTGCATCACTTCCTTTTCCATCGAGGCGCGACCTTCCGGCGTCGCGACCCGGTTGGCGTCCTTGACCACGACGAACGCCATCGGCAGCTGGCCTTTCAGGTTGTCCGCCACACCGACCACGGCCACTTCGGCCACACCGGCATGCGCCTGGATCGCTTCCTCGATTTCGCGCGTGCCCAGCCGGTGGCCGGCGACGTTGATCACGTCGTCGGTGCGGCCGAGGATCTTGTGATAACCGGCGTCGTCGCGGATGCCCCAGTCGAAGGACGAATACACCAGCGGCGATTTGAAGAGCGAAAAGTAGGTGCGAACGAAGCGATCGTCATCGCCCCAGATCGTCGACAGGCAGCCCGGCGGCAGCGGCGGCACGATGCCGACGATGCCCTTCTCATTCGGGCCGCACTCGGTACCGTCTTCGCGGAAGATGCGCAGGTCGTAGCCATACACCGGATGGCCGGGCGAACCGAGCTGGATCTCCGTTTTTTCGACACCCGGCAGTTCGCACAGGATGGGCCAGCCGGTTTCGGTCTGCCAGTAGTTGTCGATGACCGGTTTGTCGAGCGCGCTCATCAGCCATTCGTGGGTCGGCTCATCAAGCGGCTCGCCGGCCAGGAAAATCTGGCGCAGCGATGAAATATCGTGCTTCTTCAGGTAGGCCGGGTCCTGCTTTTTCAGCACGCGCGCGGCGGTCGGCGCCGAGAACATGACCGACACCTTGTACTTCTCGACCAGACTCCACCAGATGCCCGGATCGGGGCGCAGCGGCGTGCCTTCGTACATCAGCGTCGCCATGCCGGCGATCAGCGGGCCGTAGATGATGTACGAGTGACCGACCACCCAGCCGATGTCCGACGTGGTGAACATCGTTTCGCCGGGGTGGCCGCAGTAGATGTGCTGCATCGACGCCGCCAGCGCGACCGCATAGCCACCCGTATCGCGCTGCACGCCCTTGGGCTTGCCGGTGGTGCCGGAGGTGTACAGGATGTACGACGGCTCGCTCGATTCGAGCCACACGCAAGGCACTTCCGCATTCATGTGATGGGTGCGCAGCGTCGCGTAATCGACGTCGCGCCCCACCACCACGGGACATTCCTTGTCCAGGCCGCGGTTCACCATCAGCACGCGCGCGGGCGGGAATTCGGCCAGCGAACAGGCTTCGTCGAGCAGATGCTTGTAAGGCACGACCTTGCCGCCGCGCATGCCGGCTTCGGCCGACACGATGACCTTGGGCTTGGCGTCATCGATGCGGGTGGCCAGCGAACCGGATGCAAAGCCGCCGAACACCACCGAGTGGATGGCGCCGATGCGCGTGCAGGCGAGCATGGCGAAGGCCGCTTCGGCAATCATCGGCATGTAGATCAGCACGCGGTCGCCGCGCTCGACGCCGAGCGACAGCAGCATCGCGGCCATGCGCTCGACTTCGCGCTGCAGCTCGGCGAACGAATAGGTCTTTTCGATACCGGTTTCGGTCGATACGAAAATCAGCGCAGCGGCGTCAGGCCGCGTGGCCGCGTGCCGGTCGACCGCGTTGTGACACAGATTGGTGGTACCGCCGACGAACCACCTGGCGAACGGTGGACGGGAAAAATCGCAGGTTTGCTGCGGGGTCTCCTGCCAATCGATCAGTCGGGCCTGTTCGGCCCAGAACGTGTCGCGCTGGGAAATCGAACGCGCGTGAAAATCCGTGCTTGCTGACATGCTTCCTCCTCTGACCTGCGCCGTCCTGCAGATATTATTTTTTATCAACGATCGAAGTATCAGCTTCGCTTGCGTGCTGGCGCAAGCAGTCGAGCGGGATGTCGCAATCGTATTTGACGCTAATCAATTCGAGCAACGGCAACAGCCGGTAGATCAGCGCCGGCAGCTGGGCATCGATTTCGTCGGACGCGCCGGACTTGATCAGCAGCAGCGCGCGCTCGATGCTCACGATGCCGGCTGTCCAGGCGAATTTCTGCGGCTCGCCGCCACTGCTTCGCACCGTATTGCCGCCCTCGCGCTGCGCGATGTCGGCGCGCGCCACCGCCAGCCCGAGCATCTGCGACACCGAATCGGCGTTGTCGGACAGGCTGTTCGCCACACCGATGTTCAGGCTGATGCGCAGCGTCTGGCCGCGGTACTGCATGGCAGTTGCGGCGATCACGGTGCGCATGCGATTGGCGAACTGTTCGGCGCTGGCCAGGCTGATGTCCGGCGTGATGATGGCGAACTGACCCTCGCCGATCTGCGAAAAAGTGTCTTCGCGACGCACCTTGGTCGCCAGCACCTTGGCCAGCTTGCGCATGATGAGGTCGGTCACGTGGCGGCCGAAGCTGCTGACGATGTCGCCGAAATTGTCGATGCCGACGATCAGCACGCTGACTTCGCCGCGCTGACGCACCGCCGCTGACATCAGCTGGGCGCCGTGTATTTCCATGTACTGCGGGCTCGCCATGCCGGAATCAGGGTCGATCGGTGAGGCGGCGGCCAGTGCTTCGCGGCTGTCGGCGAGCTGGCGACGGGTGGTGTTGAGGCGACTGGCGGATTCGATCCGCGCAATCAGCTCGACCGTGCCGATGCCCTTGGTGATGAAGTCGGTCGCGCCCAGTTCCCGCGCGCGTTCGCGGGCGGCGTCGTCTTCGTCGCCCGAAATCATGATCACCGGAATGTCGGCAATGCGCTGCACGCGCGACGAGCGCACCCGTTCGAGCAGGCCGTAGCCATCAAGCTTCGGCATCGTCAGGTCGGACAGCACGACCTGGATCGAATCGTCCACCAGCAGCGTCTGCCAGCCGGCTTCGCCGTCGGCTTCTTCGCGAAAATCGAAGCGATCACGAATGCGCTTGATGATGGACGCCCGCACCATGCGCGAGTCATCCACGATCAGCACCTTTACCGGCAGCGTCACGTCAGCGTTCGTGTTGCGGTCACTCATGGGCCCTGTAACCGGCTTGCAATGGGATCGAACGCATGATTGTAGGGGAAGCGGGCGGCGCGGCGGCGAGGTTTTGCGCCGCCGCGCCGACCTGTCGGCAGCCCGTCGCAGTGCGCGACCGGCCACCTGCAGACCGTGAAACTTGGCAGGTCGGGCGTGCATGCGTATATTCGCGACCCATGCGTCGAATACCCCTGACCCGGATATGCCTTTGCGCCTTACTCGCTCTGGCTATCGCTCTTCCCCTCGCCGCACGTGCCGAACCGGTCGAACAGGAGCCGACAGGCTTTTCGCTGGACAATCTGTCCGGTGATCGGGTGGCGGAACATGCCGCGGCCGCCGCAGGCGCGGTCACCGATCTGCTCGACAGCGGATTTGCCCTGCTCGGCATCCGCTATCGCTTCGGCGGCAACAACCCGCAAACCGGTTTCGACTGCAGCGGTTTCGTGCGCCATGTGTTTTCCGATGCACTGGGCGTGCTGCTGCCGCGCACCGCCGTCGAAATGGCGCGCGTCGGTGCCCGCGTCGGGCGCGAGGATCTGCAGCCGGGCGATCTGGTGTTCTTCAACACGCTCAGCCGTACTTTCTCCCACGTGGGTATCTACATGGGCGACGACAAGTTCCTGCATGCCAATTCGCGCGGTGGCGGCGTGCGCATCGACGACATGACCGGCCGCTATTGGGCGCGCCGCTTCAATGGTGCGCGCCGCATCGACGTCGACAGTCAGGGCGCGACGGCACTGCGCTGAGCCTTCGGGCACTGCGCGCAGCGCACCGCCCCACACCCTTCGAGTGCCTGCTTCAGCGCACACACCGACCGCCGGCACGCCACGACAGGCACACCCTGCTCACGTGCCGCTTCGCGGAACGCTTTCATCACGTTGTGGCCGAGAAAATCCGTAAACAGGATGACCAACTGTGTTCCGCCCGGCAGGCGCGGTGCGGAGCGCTGGTGCTTGGGTTCGCGCCCTGTGATGTGATGGCCGATCTTCAATCCGAATTCAGCCAGCACGTCCGGAATGTTTCCGAGCCGGTCGGCGCCCACGAGTACGGCATCCATGTGCATATCCTTTATGAGAACAATTCTCATTCAAGATAGTTCAATTGCGAACTCTTTGCAATTGCGAATCACTTCTGTTAAGTTTTCGTCGCCATCGGACGGGACGGATTCCCCGCCACCCTCCGCGTGTGCATGACCCGTACTTACTGGAGCTTTCGATGATTTCCCGTCTGATCCGGCTGGCCACTGCCCTGGGTGCCAGCCTGCTGATTGCGCCCGCCGGCGCGCAGGACAAGGTGCTCAACCTCTACTCGGCTCGTCATTACCAGACCGACGAGGCGCTGTACGCAAACTTCACGCGCCAGACCGGCATCAAGATCAACCGCATCGAAGGCAAGGAAGAAGAACTGCTGGAGCGCATCCGCAACGAGGGCGCGAACAGCCCGGCCGACGTGTTCATCACGGTCGATGCATCACGTCTCGCCCAGGCCGACGGCTTCGGCCTGTTCGCGCCGGTCAAGTCGGCCGTGCTCGAAAGCCGCATCCCTGCGCATCTGCGCGACCCGGAGTCGCACTGGTTCGCCTTCTCCACCCGGGCGCGCGTCATCGTCTACAACAAGCTGAAGCTGAAGGCGGCCGACGTGGCCAACTACGAAGATCTGGCCAAGCCTGCGCTCAAGGGCAAGGTGTGCTCGCGTTCCGGCGCGCACCCGTACAACATTTCGCTCGGCGCAGCGCTGATCCAGCACATCGGCGAGGCAAAGACCGAAGAATGGGCGCGCGGCGTCGTGGCCAATTTTGCCCGCTCGCCCAAGGGCGGCGACACTGACCAGATCAAGGCGGTGGCGGCCGGCGAATGCGATGTGGCGGTGTCCAACACCTACTACCTCGTGCGGCTGCTGCGCTCGACCAAGCGCGAAGACCAGGCGTTGATGGAGAAGGTTGGCGTGGTGTGGCCGAACCAGTCGTCGTTCGGCACGCACATCAACGTGTCCGGTGGCGGCATGCTCAAGACCGCACCGAACAAGGA
The DNA here is from genome assembly GCF_030696805.1 of Methyloversatilis sp. Taxonomy (GTDB): domain Bacteria; phylum Pseudomonadota; class Gammaproteobacteria; order Burkholderiales; family Rhodocyclaceae; genus Methyloversatilis. Next base: position 181,343 of record NZ_JAUYRO010000037.1, read on the forward strand.
TGCCGCGGTAAAATTCCTCGAGTATCTTGCCTCGGACGAAGCTCAGGCCTATTTCGCAGACGGCAACAACGAATGGCCTGTGGTGCCGTCGGTGCAGGTTTCGAATGCCGAACTGAAGTCGCTCGGCAGCTTCAAGGCCGACACGCTGAACGTCGGCGAACTGGCGAAGACGACCGCCCAGGCACAGAAAGTGTTCGACCGCGCCGGCTACCGCTGAACACGTCCGCGCAGTACGAGGCCCCGCCAGCGGCGGGGCTTTTTCATTTGTGTGACACGCACCGATAGAATCCCCACGTCACCCCTCTGCGCCCTTCCCATGCTTGCCTCGCTCACGCTGTTGCTCGTGTTCCAGCTGATCGGCGAAACCGTCGTGCAGTGGCTGCGCCTGCCGGTGCCCGGACCGGTGCTGGGCATGCTGCTGCTGTTTGCCGCGCTGGTGCTTCGTGGCGAGGTGCCCGTGGCACTGCGCGACACGGCCAATGGCCTGCTGCAGCACCTGTCGCTGCTGTTCGTGCCGGCTGGCGTCGGCGTCATGACCCATCTGGCTCTGCTGGCGACCGCCTGGCTGCCGATCAGCGTCGCCATCCTGCTCAGCACTGCCGTCACGCTTCTGGTCACCGCCTTCGTCATGCGCGCCGCCGCCCGTCAACGATGAACCCGGAACTGCGCGAACTGTGGGTCTATCTATCGACCTCGCCGCTGCTCGGGCTGACGCTGACGCTGCTCGCCTACCAGCTGGCGTACGCGATCTACGTGAAACTGGGGTCGCATCCGCTGGCCAATCCGGTCGCCATTGCGGTGGCGCTCATCGTGGCCATCCTGTCTTTCACCGGCACACCCTATGCGATCTATTTCGAGGGCGCGCAGTTCGTGCACTTCCTGCTCGGCCCGGCCACCGTAGCGCTGGCGGTGCCGCTGTACGCGCAGTGGCCGCGGCTGAAGAAGCTGTTCGGCGCATCGATGCTGGCGCTCGTCACCGGGTCGGTGGTGTCGGTCGTGTCGGTGTGGCTGATCGCCGAAGCCTTCGGCGCCAGCGATCAGGTGCTGCGTTCGCTGGCGCCGAAGTCGGTCACCTCGCCGATCGGCATGGGCATTTCGGAAAAGATCGGCGGGCTGCCATCGCTGACTGCGGTGCTGATCATGCTGACCGGCATCGTCGGGGCGGTCATCGGCCCGGCGCTGCTGAAGGCGACCGGCACGCAGGACGATGCGATGCGCGGCTTCGCGATCGGCATCAGTGCGCACGGCATCGGCACCGCGCGCGCCTTCCAGATCAGTGAAACGGCAGGCGCCTTTTCGGCGCTTGCAATGGGGTTGAACGGCGTCGTCACATCCATCGTGGTGCCGCTTCTCGTGCATGGCCTGGCTTGACGTGGGTCTGCCTGAGCACGCTCGACTTGCGCCATACTTGTTGCCCCGCGGACTGGCGCCCCCGTCCGCCCCCGGCGTTGAGCCGGCCACTTTCAGCAAAGCAGCAGATGAACTCGCATTCCAGTGAAAAGAAGTACCGCGCCATCGGCCAGTTGCCGCAGGCCGACGCGGCCGGCCAGAGTGCGGCCGAGGCCTCCGCAGGCAGCAGTCCGACCACCGTTTCGGGCATCACCTGCCGCCTGCCGACCCGCTACGGCGAGTTCGCCCTGCATGGCTACGCCGACCCGGCGACCGGGCTGGAACATGTTGCGCTGACGCTGGGCGACTTTTCCGACGGCGCTCCGGTGCTGCTGCGCCTGCACTCGGAGTGCCTGACCGGCGACACGCTTTTCAGCCTGCGCTGCGACTGCGGCCCGCAACTCGAAGCATCGCTGCGCGCCATCGCCAGCGAAGGGCGCGGCGCACTCGTGTATCTGCGGCAGGAAGGCCGCGGCATCGGCCTGATCAACAAGATCCGCGCCTACGCGCTGCAGGACACTGGCGCCGACACCGTAGACGCCAACCGCATGCTGGGCTTCGCCGACGACGCACGCGACTACCGTTTCGCCGCGCACATCGTGCAGAGCCTGGGCATCCGCCAGGCCCGCCTGCTGACCAACAACCCGCTCAAAGTGCGCGCGCTCGAAGCGCAGCAGGTCGAAGTGATCGAACGCATTCCGCTGCACGCCGGCGCCAATCCGATGAATCACCGCTATCTGTCCACCAAGGCCCAACGCATGGGTCACCTGCAGGATTGATGACAACCTACCCGCCCTCATGAGCCACATAGATGCGCAGGACTTCTGGTCAGACAAGTACCGCGCCGCCGGCGAGGCCTATCTTTTCGGCACCGCGCCGAACCGCTTCCTGCAGTCGCAGTCCTCACTGCTGGTACCCGGTCAGCGCGCGCTGAGCATCGCCGACGGCGAAGGCCGCAATGCCGTCTGGCTGGCCGAACGGGGGCTGGACGTGACGGCGACCGAACTGTCGCCGGTCGCACTCGACAAGGCGCAAACACTCGCCGCGGCGCGCGGCGTCAGCGTCGATTTCGCGCTGGCCGACGCGCTCTGCTGGACCTATCCGGACGAAGCTTTCGATCTGGTGGTCGGCGTCTTCATCCAGTTCGCCGCGCCGGACGAGCGACGCACCCTGTTCGACAACATGAAGAAGACGCTCCGGCCGGGCGGGCACATCGTGCTGCAGGGCTACACGCCCAGGCAGCTCGACTACGGCACCGGCGGACCTTCGGCGGTAGAAAACCTCTACACCGTCGCACTGCTGCGCGAGGCCTTCGGCGACTTCGAACTGGAGTGCCTGCAGGAGTATGAATCGGAGCTGGACGAAGGCCTCGCGCATCGCGGGCATTCGGCACTGATCGGGATGGTGGCGAAGAAAAGGCTGGCAACCCAGCCATGACAACTCAGCCGGCCTGGCCGGCCGGCTGGTGCCCAGGAAGGGACTCGAACCCCCACGCCTCGCGGCGCCAGAACCTAAATCTGGTGCGTCTACCAATTTCGCCACCTGGGCAGGCGGCACGGATTCTATCAGGCGGGGCCGGTGACACGCGCCCGGTATACTCCGCCACCCATGTCGGTCGAACACTACGAAAACTTTCCGGTCGCGTCGAAGCTGATGCCGCCCGCGCTGCGCGAACCGGTCGCCGCGATCTACTGGTTCGCCCGCCATGCGGACGATCTGGCGGACGAAGGCGACGCCGCGCCCGAAGCGAGGCTGGCCGCGCTCGAACTGTGCCGCGAACAATTGCGCATCATCGAGCACGGTGGCGAGCCGGACGACGTCATCCATCGCCGACTCGCGCGTACGGTGCGCCAGTGGTCGCTGCCACTGCCGCTGTTCCATGACCTGCTCGACGCCTTCGCACAGGACGTGGTGCAGACGCGCTACGCCAGCCATGCGGAACTGCTCGACTACTGCCGCCGCTCGGCCAACCCGATCGGCCGTCTGCTGCTGTGCCTGTACAAGGTGGACGACGCCGCAAGCCTGGCGCAGTCGGACGCCATCTGCAGTGCCCTGCAACTGATCAACCACTGGCAGGACGTGGCGATCGACTGGCGCAAGAATCCGGATGGCATCCCGCCCGGCCGCATCTACATTCCGCAGGACGCGCTGGCGCGTTTCGGCGTGACCGAAGCGCATCTGGCGCAGTCGACCTGCGACACCGCCTTCCGTGCATTGATGAAACACCTGGTCGATGACGCGCGCGCGCTGATGCGCTCCGGTATGCCGCTGGCCCGCACGCTGCCCGGGCGCACCGGCTGGGAACTGCGCCTGGTCGTGCAGGGCGGGCTGCGCATTTTGCAGCGCATCGAGCAGGTCGATTACGATGTATTCCGGCACCGCCCGAAACTGGGCCGTGCCGACTGGCCCGTGATCGGGTGGAAAGCCCTGAATTACCCATGACACCCGACGAATACTGTCAGGACCGCGCCGCAAAGAGCGGCTCGTCCTTCTACTACAGCTTCCTCTTCCTGCCGCCGCCGCGCCGCCGCGCCATCACCGCGCTGTACGCCTTCTGCCGCGAAATCGACGACGTGGTCGACGAAACCAGTGACATCAGCCTCGCGCGCACCCAGCTCGCCTGGTGGCGCACCCAGGTCGCCGCCTGCTTCGACGGCACGCCGGAACATCCGGTCTGCCTGGCGCTGATCCCGGCCATCCGCGAATTCAGCCTGCCGCGCGAGCAGCTGCTGGAAATCATCGACGGCATGGAGATGGATCTCGACCAGTCGCGCTATCTCGACTTCAAGGGCCTGCAGCTGTACTGCTACCGCGTCGCGTCGGTCGTGGGGCTGCTGGCGGCGCAGATCTTCGGCAGCACGCAGCGCGAAACACAGAAGTACGCGCACGATCTGGGTATCGCCTTCCAGCTCACCAACATCATCCGCGACGTCGGCGAAGACGCGCGGCGCGGCCGCATCTACCTGCCGGTCGATGAACTGCAGCGCTTCAACGTGCGCGCCGCCGACATCCTGAACGCACGCTACAGCGACGAATTCCGGCAACTGATGGAATTCCAGATCGGCCGTGCCCGGCACTACTACGAACAGGCCATGTCCGCCCTGCCGGCGGTCGACCGCGCATCGCAGCGGCCCGGTCTGGTGATGGCGGCGATCTACCGCACATTGCTTGACGAGATCGAGCGTGACGGCTGCCGCGTGCTCGACCGGCGCATCGCCCTGACGCCGGTGCGCAAGCTGTGGCTGGCCTGGAAAACGTGGCTGCGCAGTTGAACGCGGACCGGCCAGCGGTCGCCATCGTCGGCGCCGGCTGGGCCGGGCTGGCCTGCGCGGTCGAATGCGTGGCGCGCGGTGTGCGCCCGGTGGTGTTCGAGGCGGCGCCGCAGGTCGGTGGGCGCGCGCGCGCGGTCGAGCTCGACGGTCTGGCGCTGGACAACGGTCAGCACATCCTGATCGGCGGCTATGTCGACACGCTGGCGATGATGCGCACCGTCGGCGCCAACCCGGACGTGCTGTTCGACCGTCTGCCGCTGTCGCTGCGCTTCACCGACGGTTTCGAACTGCGTGCCCGCTCCGGCTCGCCCTGGGCGCAGGCGGTCGCCTTCATGACCTGCCCCGGTCTGACCTGGGGCGACCGGCTGGCCGCGATGCGGCTGATGGCGGCGATCCGCCGTGCGCCACCCGCCGACGAAACCGTGACGCAGATGCTTGCGCGCACACGCCAGACCGCCACCAATGTGCGCTACCTGTGGGCTCCGCTGTGCATCGCCGCGCTGAACACCGGGCTCGACGACGCGAGTGCGCGCGTGTTCGCCCAGGTGCTGCGCGACACGCTGCTCGGGCGCGCGGGCGCGTCCGACGTGCTGCTGCCGCGCACCGATCTGGGACAGCTTTTTCCCGCACCGGCCGCTGCCTGGCTGACACGGCAAGGCGGTCAGGTGCGCGTGGGCGAGCGGGTGCGGGCGATCACGCCGCATGCGGAGGGCTTCGCGCTCGATGTCGCCGGCGCCACGCAGGTGTTTGCACAGGTCGTCGTCGCCACCAGCCCGCACCATGTGCCGGCGCTGATCGGCGCCCTGCCGGGCACCGAGCGCATCGCGGCCGAAATCACCTCCCTCGCCTACGAACAGGTCACCACCGTGTTTGCCGACTTCGGCGAAGGCGCTCGCCTGCCGCAGGCCATGATGGGTTTTGCCGACGGCGTGCCACACTGGATTTTCGACCGCGGCGCGCTGGGCGGGCCGCCCGGCCTGATGGCCTGCGTGGTATCGGCCGCCGACGCGGCGCGCGACGACACCGAGCGCGCCGTCATCGACGCGGTGCGTCGCGCCTTTGCGTCGCTGCCCGAACCGCGCCGCGTGCGCACGCTGACCGACCGCCGCGCCACCTTCCGCTGCACGCCGGGCCGCACAGCCATCGTGCAGCCGGCCGACCCGCGGCTGGCGCTGGCCGGCGACTACCTGCTGCCGCTTTATCCGGCGACGCTGGAATCGGCGGTGCGCAGCGGTATTGCCGCCGCCCGACGCTTGGCCGGCTGACGCAGGCATGACGATGCGCGACGGCGTCATCGCCCTGCTGCTCGCGCTGACGCTGACCGGCCCGGTGAGCGGGCAGCCGGCAGGCCCCGCGCCGTTCAGTTTCGCCGCCTGGGGCGACGTGCCGTACAGCCGGGTCGAGCGCGACAAGGCGCGCGACATGCTGGCTGAACAGGCCGCGCTGCCCCTGGCCTTTTCGATCCACATCGGCGACATCAAGAGCGGCAGCAGCCTGTGCGACGACGCCACGTTCGCCGACCGGCAGGCCTTGCTCGACGGCTCGACCCACCCGCTCATCCTGCTGGCCGGCGACAACGAGTGGACCGACTGCGCGCGCGCATCGGCCGGCGGCTTTGCGCCGCACGAGCGGCTGGATGCGCTGCGCGCGCGCTTCTTCGCCACCGGCGAATCCTTGGGCCAGCGCCGACTCGCGCTGACGCGGCAGGACTGCTGTGCGGAAAACGTGCGCTGGTCGCATCAGGGCGTGCTGTTCGCCACGCTCAATGTGTCCGGCAGCGCGCTGCCACCTGGCCCACGCAGCGCTCAGCTCGAAGCCGCAACGCTGCAGTGGCTGGACGACATCTTCACGCAGGCGCAGACGGGCGGCGCCCAGGCGCTGGTGATCGCCTTCCATGGCAATCCGGCGTTCGCCGATCACGCGAAGGGATCGCCGCGCCCGCGTTACCGCTCGCTGCTCGACCGCCTGGCCATCGGCGCGGCCCGCTACGCGCGCCCGGTGCTGCTGATCCATGGCGACACGCACCGTTACCGGGTGGACCAGCCGCTGCACGACCCGCGCAGCGGCGCCGTGCTCGACAACGTGATGCGCCTGGAAACGCACGGTTCCCCATGGCTGGGCTGGACTCTGGTGAATGTAAATCCGGCCGCCACGCTACCTTTCAGCTTCGAACCGCGACCTCAGTGGCTGGACTGAGTGGCTGGACTGAGTGGCTGGATTGACCGGGCCGGACCGGCTCACTTCATGATGAGCGGGTCGATCATGATGTCGCGCGTGAAAAATGTGTTTTGCTCGCCGGCGCAGCTCATGAAACCGAGCGCTTCGCCGAAGCGCAGGAACTGGCCTTCGCGTTTCAGATAGGCGTTTTGCGCCTGGTAGGCCTCGGTTTCGGTCTTCAGCGTGGTCGGACAGTCGGCGAAGATGGCGTCGCCGCGTGCCTTGTGCTGCAGCACGTGCACCAGTTCGTGCAGCAGGAAGGAGTTGTCAGCGGCACTTTCCAGATCGAGCGTGTCGCGCACGTAGATGACGTAACGCTCGGTTTCGAAGGTGGCGACGATATTCGTGCAGCCGTTGCCGGTCTCGGGGCACACGGCGTCCGCGAGGGCCTGTTCGCTCATGATTTCGATCGGCGGCAGTTCGGCAAGCGGAATTTCCGGATAGCCCGACAACTTGGCGGCCAGCGTCAGCAGAAAGGACAGCAGTTCCTGGCTCACCATGAATGTGCGCTCCGGTCGGTCGTTGGTCGGGTCTTCACGCGCCCGCGCAGCGAAAGACAGCCGCGCGCGCAGGTTCGTTCGCCGGCTACACTTGCCGCCCCTCGCCTGCTTCGCTTCTTTTGGCTTCCATCGCCCTGCCCTGCCCGATGCGCATCGTCCTCGACACCAACGCCGTGCTCGACCTGCTGCTGTGGCACAACGCCGAACTCGGCTGCGTCGCACAGGCGCAGGCGGCCGGCCGTGCGCAACTGGTGTGCGACGAAGCCTGCCTGCGCGAACTGCGCACCGTGCTGCGTTACCCGAAATTCGGGCTGGACGAGACGCAGGCGGCGGCGCTGTACGAAGCCTATTGCGCGAAGCTTGAATTGTCGCCGGTGCCCGAAAGCCCCGACGCCAGCCAGCCGCGCTGTCGCGACCGCGAAGACCAGAAGTTTTTCGATCTCGGGGTGCGCGCCGGCGCCGACCTGCTGGTGACGCGCGACCGCGCACTGCTGCGGCTCGGGCGCCACCGTCTGTGCCCGCCGACCTTGCGCATCCTCGCACCACCCGCCATCCAGACGCTGTTCGCCGCCGCCGGCGGTGAGTAATTCCCGGCTTCCGTCGCGGGTCGCAGATTCAAGCTTTTCGTGAGGTTTTGTAAGTGGCCCCTGCCTATACTCCGGCCGCTTCGACAGACGTGCGCAGACACGTCGACCCACCCACGCGCAGCGCGCAACCCCGCGCGCCTCGCCGGCAGATTCCCTGAGAGAGGTCCTTGCATGATTCCCGCGCTCCGTCATACCCCGCTTGCGCTCGCACTTGCCCTGATGGGCCAGTACGCCAGCGCCGAAGAACTGAAGATTGCACCGACCGTGGTCATCACCGGTACCCGGATCGAGCAGAACTCCTTCGATCTGCCGATGGCGATCGACTCGATCGACAAGACGACCATCCAGGAACAGCGCGGCACGGTGAATCTGTCGGAAGTGATCAACCGCGTGCCGGGCGTGGCCTCGGCCGGCAAGGAAAACTACACGCAGGAACAATCGCTGACCATCCGCGGCTTCGGCGCGCGTTCGGCATTCGGCGTACGCGGCGTGAAGCTGATCGCCGACGGCATTCCGGCCAGCACGCCGGATGGTCAGGGCGGCACCGGTCTGTTCGATCTGGCATCGGCCAGCCGCATCGAAGTGCTGCGCGGCCCGTTCTCTGCGCTGTACGGCAACCACTCCGGCGGCGTCGTCCAGATCTTCACCGAAGACGGCCCGGACCGCTTCACGGTGACGCCCAGCTTCCAGTTCGGCAGCAATGGCACGCAGCGCTCAGGCGTGAAGTTCGGCGACACCGTCGGCAATTTCAACTACACCGCCAGCGTGTCGGACTTCCGCACCGACGGCTATCGCGACTACAGCCGCTCGGACAAGCAGCAGGCCAACTTCAAGGCGCGCTGGATGCTCGGCGACAAGTCGTCGCTGACCTTCGTCGGCAACTACATGCATCAGCAGGGGCAGGATCCGCTCGGCCTCACGTTCACCCAGTTGAACAGCGATCGCCGGCAGCAGGGCACGTCCAACCGCAACCTTGCCGGCAATCCCGGTACCGGCGAATTCTTCGGCACGCGGCGCACGCTCGAAAACTCGCAGGGCGGCGTAGTGTTCGACACCGCCCTGTCCGACCGCGACAGCCTGCGCGCCATGTTCTACCTGGGCAACCGCAACAACGAACAGTACCTGGCGCTGAATGCAGGTACGCAGGACAACGTCACCGCATCCGGTGGCGTTTCAGTGTTCGACCGTGACTACTGGGGCACCAGCCTGCGCTGGACGCGCAAGCTCGAAACTTTCACGTTCAGCGTCGGCGCAGAGTACGAGCGCGCCGACGAAGCGCGCAAGGGCTACCGCAACGGTACGACGTCCAGCGGTGCGCAAGCGCTGGCCGCGGTGTTCGGCTTCCGCGGCGACCTCAAGCGCGACGAACGCAACGTGGCCGAACAGACGGGCACCTTCGTCCAGGGTGAATGGGCGGTCACGAAGGACGTGTCGCTGTCGGGTGGCCTGCGCTACACGAAGATGGACTTCAAATCGAAAGACAACTTCATCTGCAATGGCGGTTGCTCCGGTACGACGAATGCCGCAGGCGTGAATCCGGACGACAGCGGTTCGGCTTCGTTCAGCGACTGGACCTATGCGCTCGGTGCCCTATGGAAGGTCACCCAGACCAGCAACTTCTATGCGAACGCAGGGCGCAGCTTCGAAGCCCCGACGCTGATCGAACTGGCCTACCGTCCGGATGGCGGCGCAGGCCTGAATTTCGACCTGAAGCCGTCGGTCAGCGACCACTATGAAGTGGGTTTCAAAACCTTCCTGAACAATTCGACCCGCCTCGACGTTGCAGCCTTCTACATCGATTCGTCCGATGAGGTGGTCATCCGCAGCAACGAGAACGGACGCGCGGTTTATCAGAACGCCGGCGACACTTCGCGTCGCGGCCTCGAACTCGCGATTGATTCCAGGCTGACTCGCGACATTGGCGCCTACGCGTCGCTGACGCTGATCAAGGCCGAATTTGAAGATGCCTTCGCGACCTGCCTGACCACGCCCTGCGCGGTCAATCAGGCAACCACGGTCGATTCGGGCAACAAGATTGCCGGGGTTGCCAACAAGTCGTTCTTCGGCGAAGTGACCTACAAGCACGATCCCTGGGGATTCAGCGGTGGCGTCGAGTACCGCGCCAGCGGCCGCATGTTCGGCAACGACACCAATGACGTGCGGGTCGGCGGTTACGGTGTGGCATCGATCCGCGGCGGCTTCACACAAAAAGTCGGCGGCTGGAAGCTGAACGAATTCGCGCGCATCGACAACCTGTTCGACAAGGAATACGTCGGTTCGGTGTACATCAACGCGGGCAATGCGCTGACCGGCCGCTATTACGCACCGGCGTCGGAGCGCACCTGGCTGATCGGCGTCTCCGCCAGCTACGCGCTGTAAACCGGTGCAGCCAACCGGGGCAGGACGCGCAGCGCGTTCGCCCCGGTGGCTTCAGTCAGTTCCTCCTCGCTGACACCACGGATGCCGGCAATCACCTGCGCGATGCGCGGGAGGTTGGCCGGCTCGTTGCGTTGTCCGGCGGCAAATTCGGGCGCGATGTCGGGTGAGTCGGTTTCGAGCACCAGCGCGTCGAGCGGGAGTTCGGTCACCAGCCGACGCAGGTTGAGCGCACGCGCCCAGGTCACGGCGCCGCCGAAGCCCAGCGCGAAACCCAGCTTGATGAATTCGTCCGCCTGCTGGCGACTGCCATTGAAGGCATGCGCGATACCGCCCGGGCCGGTGCGGCCGAACACCGCGCGCAGATGCTTCAGGATGCGGTCCTGACTGCGCCGCACATGCAGCAGCACCGGCAGGCCGAAATCACGCGCCAGTTCGAGCTGGCGCACGAAATAGTTTTCCTGCAGCGCCGGGTCGATATCGGCGACGAAGAAGTCGAGGCCGATTTCTCCGACGGCGATCACCTCCGGGTCGTCGAGTTCGAGCGCCAAAGCGTCGATATCTGAATGTCGTGCGGCGGGGACACAAAGCGGATGGATGCCGAGCGCGAAACGAAGCCTGGGCAGATCGGGCTGGCCGGCGCACACCGCCCGGACGCGACCGAAGCCCGCGCGATCGACCGCCGGCAGCACGATGGTGCCGACGCCGGCCGCACGAGCGCGTTCGATGACGCCAGCGCGGTCAGCGTCGAATTCGAATGCATCGAGATGGCAGTGCGTGTCGATCAGCATGGGGCACAAGCATAGCGGTCTGCGCCATCCCGTGCCCCGATGTGCCACCGTATGTCCGGCGGCGAGGCGGCGATCAGCGCTTCTTCTTGCCCATTTCGTTGCCGATGGCGCCGCCGGCAATCGCACCGCCGATTCGCCGAACACGGAACCCACTGGCCCGGGGGCTGTGGGAGCGGCGTCCCCGCCGCGATCCGGTCGCTGCAAAGTGTCCATCGCCACACTCATCGCGGCGGGGACGCCGCTCCCACAAAAACCTCCCGCGGGACGCTTCCGCGCGGACGGGCTCTGCGTCAGTTCGGCTTGCGGAAGCTGAAGTGTCCGCCGGCGTCCAGATCGACGACGATCACGTCCTTCGGGCCGAAGCTGCCTTCCAGGATGCGCCTGGAAAGCGGGTTCTCGATGTGCTCCTGGATCGCGCGCTTCAGCGGTCGGGCACCGAACACCGGGTCGAAGCCGGCCTTGCCCAGTTCGGCCAGAGCGGCGTCCGACACCTGCAACCCCATGTCGAGCTTGGCCAGCCGCTTTTCCAGGTAACCCAACTGGATCTTTGCGATGCTCTGGATGTTGCGTTCGTCCAGTGCGTGGAACACCACCACCTCATCGATGCGGTTGATGAACTCGGGACGGAAGAAGGTTTTCACTTCGCCCATCACCGCCAGCTTCACCACACCGTAATCCGAACCCGACATCTGCTGGATCATCTGGCTGCCCAGATTCGATGTCATGACGATGACCGTGTTCTTGAAATCGACCGTGCGTCCCTGACCGTCTGTCATGCGACCGTCGTCCAGTACCTGCAGCAGCACGTTGAACACGTCCGGATGCGCCTTTTCGACCTCGTCGAACAGGATGACGCTGTAGGGCTTGCGCCGCACCGCCTCGGTCAGGTAGCCGCCTTCGTCGTAGCCGACATAGCCCGGCGGCGCGCCGATCAGGCGGCTCACCGAGTGCTTTTCCATGAATTCGCTCATGTCGATGCGGATGAGGTGGTCTTCCGAATCGAACAGGAATTCGGCCAGCGTCTTGCACAGTTCGGTCTTGCCGACACCCGTCGGGCCGAGGAACAGGAAGCTGCCGTAGGGACGGTTCTCGTCCGACAGCCCGGCGCGCGAACGATGGATCGCGTCGGACACCAGGCGCACCGCCTCGTCCTGACCGATCACGCGCCGGTGCAGCTTGTCTTCCATCTTCAGCAGCTTTTCGCGCTCGCCCTGCATCATCTTGCTGACCGGGATGCCGGTTGCGCGCGATACCACCTCGGCAATTTCCTCGGCACCGACTTCGGTCCTCAGCAGCTTGTTGGCGGGCTTCGCCGACCCGGTCTTTTCCGCCTGATTCAGTTGCGCTTCGAGCTGCGGCAGCGTGCCGTACTGCAGTTCGGCCAGCTTGTCGAACTGGCCCTTGCGCTGCAGATCGGCCATCTGTGCGCGCACTCTTTCGATCTCTTCGCGGATGTGGCTGCTGCCGGCGACCTGCGCCTTTTCGCTCTTCCAGATTTCCTCGAGGTCGTTGTATTCGCGCGCCAGCCGCGTGATCTCTTCCTCGATCAAGCCGAAGCGGCGCTGCGACGCCTCATCGGTTTCGCGTCGCATGGCTTCGCGTTCGATCTTCAGCTGGATCAGCCGGCGATCGAGTTTGTCCATCACCTCGGGCTTGGAATCGATTTCCATCTTGATGCGCGCGGCCGCTTCGTCGATCAGATCGATGGCCTTGTCCGGCAGGAAGCGGTCGGTGATGTAGCGATGGCTCAGTTCGGCCGCGGCGACGATCGCCGGGTCGGTGATTTCCACGCCGTGGTGCAGTTCGTACTTCTCCTGCAGGCCTCGCAGGATGGCGATGGTCGCTTCCACGCTCGGCTCGTCGACCAGCACCTTCTGGAAGCGGCGCTCGAGCGCGGCGTCCTTCTCGATGTATTTGCGGTATTCGTCCAGCGTGGTGGCGCCGATGCAGTGCAGCTCGCCGCGCGCCAGCGCGGGCTTGAGCATGTTGCCGGCGTCCATCGCGCCTTCGCCCTTGCCGGCGCCGACCATGGTGTGCAGTTCGTCGATGAACTTGATGATGCGGCCCTCATCCTTGGCCACCTCATTGAGCACGTTCTTCAGCCGCTCCTCGAATTCGCCGCGGTATTTGGCACCGGCCAGCAGACCGGCCATGTCGAGCACCAGCACGCGCTTGCCCTTCAGCGATTCCGGCACCTCCTCATTGACGATGCGCTGCGCCAGACCTTCGACGATGGCGGTCTTGCCGACGCCCGGCTCGCCGATCAGCACCGGATTGTTCTTGGTGCGCCGCTGCAGGATCTGTATCGCGCGGCGGATTTCGTCGTCGCGCCCGATCACCGGGTCGAGCTTGCCGGCGGCGGCGCGCTCGGTCAGGTCGACGCAGTACTTCTTCAGGGCTTCGCGCGAGCCTTCTGCTTCCGCGCTGCCGACCGAGGACCCCCCGCGCACCTGTTCGATCGCCTTTTCCAGCGTCGTGCGGTCCAGTCCCGACTGCTTCAGCAGACGGCCGATATCGCCCTTGTCGCTGGCGGCAGCGAGCAGGAACATTTCGGACGCGATGAACTGGTCACCACGCTTCTGCGCCTCGCGATCGGCGAGGTTCAGCAGATTGGTGAGGTCGCGGCCGATCTGCACTTCACCGCCATGGCCCTCGACGGTCGCAATGCGCGACAGCGCCTCCTCGACCGACTTCTTCAGCGGTGCGACATTGGCGCCTGCGCGCTGCAGCAGCGACGTGGTGGCACCGTCGTCCTGGTTGAGCAACGCGAGCAGCAGGTGGGCCGGCTCGATGTACTGGTGATCGCGGCCGACCGCAACGCTCTGGGCGTCGGCGATGGCCTGCTGGAATTTGGTGGTCAGCTTGTCGAAGCGCATTGGGGGGTCTCCCGAATCAAGGTCTGCACGGTATCTGGGGCAGACACTGCGCTTTTCAATCGGGCTGCGCTTGATGCGGATCAATTCGCGATGCACAGGCCGCGCGGGCTCCGGTACAGTAAGCCGGTCCGACACGTGCCATTCACGATGACCGCAACGCCCAAGACCGCCAGCAAGATCATGAGTGCCGCCGACGCGGTTGCCCGCATTCCCGATGGCGCCAGCGTGGCCACCACCGGTTTCGTCGGCATCGGCTTCGCCGAACATGTGGCGATCGCAGTCGAACAGCGCTTCATCGACACGCGGCATCCGCGCGACCTCACCCTTGTCTATGCGGCGGGCCAGGGCGACGGCCACTCGCGCGGGCTGAATCACTTCGGCCACGAAGGCCTGGTGAAGCGGGTGATCGGCGGCCACTGGGGGCTCGTGCCGCGGCTGCAGGCGCTGGCCGTGGCCAACCGCATCGAAGCCTGGAATCTGCCGCAGGGTGTGATATCGCAGCTGTTCCGCGACATCGCGGCGCATCGGCCGGGCCAGCTTACGCGCGTCGGACTCGACACCTTCGTCGACCCGATCCACGGCGGCGGCCGGATCAATGCAATCACGACCGAAGACCTGGTCACCCGCATGCGCATCGGCGATGAAGACTTCCTCTTCTACAAGGCTTTTCCCGTGACCGTCGCCATCGTGCGCGGCACCACTGCAGACACCGACGGCAATGTGACGATGGAGCGTGAGGCGCTGACGCAGGAAGCGCTTGCGGTCGCGATGGCGGCGCACAACGCGGGCGGTCTGGTCATCGTGCAGGTGGAACGCGTTGCCGCGCGCGGCTCGCTGCATCCGCGCCAGGTGAAGATCCCCGGCGTGCTGGTCGATTGCGTCGTCGTTGCGCCACCCGAGCATCACATGCAGACCTTTGCGTCGCACTACAACCCGGCGTATTCGGGCGAAGTGCGGCTGCCGCCGGGCTCGCACCCGGCGATGCCCCTGGATATACGCAAGGTGATCGCTCGCCGCGCCGCGCTGGAACTGAGACCCGGCGACGTGGCGAATCTGGGCATCGGCATGCCTGAAGGCGTGGCGTCGGTGGTGGCCGAAGAAGGCCTGAGCGATGCCGTCACGCTGACCGCCGAACCGGGTGTCATCGGCGGCATTCCTGCAGGCGGTCTGGACTTCGGGGCGGCGGTGAACACCCAGGCGGTGATCGATCAGCCTTATCAGTTCGATTTCTACGACGGCGGCGGACTGGACATCGCAGTACTCGGCTTGGCGCAGGCGGACGCCGAAGGCAATCTGAACGTATCCCGATTCGGTTCGCGCCTCGCGGGTGCCGGTGGCTTCATCAACATTTCGCAGAATGCGCGCAGACTTGTGTTTGCCGGCAGCTTCACGACCGGTGACAACAATATCGCGATCGAACGAGGCGCGCTGCGCATCCGGCGCGATGGCGACCGGATGAAGTTCGTGCAGGCAGTCGAACACCGTACATTCAGCGGACGCGAGGCGCTGCGCCGTGGCCAGCAAGTGCTCTACGTCACCGAGCGCTGCGTATTCCGTCTGATCGACGGCGGACTCGAACTGATCGAAATTGCACCGGGCATCGACCTCGAGCGCGATGTGCTGGCCCGCATGGCCTTTGTGCCCGTCATATCATCGTCGTTGCGGACGATGGATCCGGGCATCTTTGCCGACACCGTCATGGCGCTTGACGCGCAGTGGCGGCAGAATCCCTGACGTTCACCTCACAAGGAGTCGTGCCATGAGCAATCCCGAGCAGATGTCGGAACTGCAGAAGAAGAACATCGAGGCGGCGATGCGTCTGGCGCAGCTGTCGATGGAAAATTCGCAGCGCATCATGCAGCTGCAAGTGTCGACCGCCCGCGCACTGTTCGAAGAAAGTGTGGCAAACGCCCGAGCGTTGGCCGACGTGCGAGAACCGGTGAATCAGGTCGAACTGCGTTCGCAACTGGCTCGATCCACCACCGAAAAGATGCTTGGTTGCGCGCGCCAGATTGCCGAGATCACCTCTGAAACCCAGGCGGAATTCGGCCGGCTGGTCGGCGAGCAGCTGAACAGCGGCGGCTCCGACCTGATGGACAGCCTGCGCAAGCTGCTGGTCGGCATGCCGATAACGAGCACGCAGTCGATGGGTTCGATGCAGGAAGCCATCGACAAGGCGCGCGGAGCGTTCGAACAGATCAGCGCGCTCACTCGCAGCGCGTTCGAGCAGTTTGCCGGCGGGGCGACGGCCGCACAGGCGCGGCCGAAAATGGCCCCGGAACCCGCTGCGCCGGAAAAGGTTGCGACGCCGACCACGGCGCCGAGGGTTGCCGCTGTACCGGTTGCACCTGCCGCAAAGCAGGCATCTCGGCCGGCCGTGAAACCGGTGGGCAAACGGGCCGCCGCAAAACCGGCAGCTGGAAAAACCGCCGCCAGCCCGGTCGTCAAACCCGCCGCCAAAGCTACCAGGCCTGCGGTGAAACCTGCGACCAAGCCGACTGCTCCGGTCAAGACAGCGCCGACCAAGGCTGCATCGACAAAAGTAGAAGCGACCAAAGCGGCACCCGCGACACGCAGCAAGAAGGCCGACTGATCGGCACTGCCGCAGCGTCAGCAGAAAGCAAAACGACCCGGGTGGCTCAGGCCACCCGGGTCGTTTTGCTTTCCAGGGCTATTGACCGGAAACCCGGTCCGGCAGAATTACTTGCCCAAGCCCTTGAACGATGCCATTGCGGCCTGACCGGCTTCGGTCGCGAACGCGGTGAAAGTCTGGCCTTGCGCCTGCAGCAGCTTGAACAGCGCGGTGTTGGCTTCCACGTTGAAGCGGATCAGCTCTTCCGGGGTCTTCAGGCTGGCGGCCTTCTGCGCTTCGGACTGGAAGAAAGCCATCAGTTCTTCGCCGGATTTCTTCTGCAGCTCGATCGACTTGGCAATGGTCTGCGCCTGGATTGCCATCAATGTCTGAACTGCTTCCATCGGCTTCTGAAAATCGGGTTTTGTCGTCATGATGTGTCTCCTTTGGTTATGTTGCAGTGCAACAATGAACGTAGATTACCCCTTCCGTTCGGGATGTCAATCTCTTTTTGATGCTGTTACTTTACCGCCCCTTTCCCCCCCGGTTCAAGACTTGATCAGTCTGAGGGCGCGCGGTTCGCTGCGCTGCATGCTTCCCAGGATGTTGTTGGCCAGCAGGTCGGCCGCACTGAGCGGACGCGAGAACAGATAGCCCTGCACGACATCGCAGCCCTGCGCCGACAGCCGCGAAAGCTGTTCTTCGCTTTCGACGCCTTCCGCCACGACCCGCATGCCCAGACCGTGTGCCAGCGCGATTGTCGCGCGCACGATGGCTTCGTCGTCGACATCGTGCACCAGGTCGCGCACGAAAGACCGATCCACCTTCAGTTCATCGATCGGAAAGCGCTTCAGATAGGACAACGATGAGTAGCCGGTGCCGAAGTCGTCGACCGACAGCGACACACCAAGTGCGTGAATATCGGCCAGCAGCGCCGCAACGTGATCGACGTCGCTCATCGCGGTGGTTTCAGTCAGCTCCAGTCGAAGCAGCGACGGTTCGATGCCGGAACGTGTCAGCGCGTCCGAAACGCGACGCACCAGCGAACGTCCGAGGCACTGGCGCGCCGACACATTCACGGCGACCGGTACGACGTTCAGCCCCTGACGCGACCACTCGGCGATCTGCCGGGTGACGGCCTGCAGTACCCAGTCGCCGATCTCCTCGATCAGGCCTGATTCTTCGGCGACCGCGATGAAATCGACCGGCTGCAGCAATTCGCTTCCTGCGCTCGCTGTGCCGCCTTCACGCCGGAAGCGCAGCAGCGCCTCTAGCGCCGACAGACGACCGCTCGCCAGTTCGTACTGAGGCTGGTAATGCACCTCGAAACGATTCTGTTCGAGCCCGCGGCGCAGATCCGATTCGAGTTCGATCCAGTCGCGCGCGCCGGCACTCATGTCGTGCGCGTAGAAGTGGATGGCCGCACCCGCCTGCGACTTGCTGCGGTACATCGCTGTATCGGCCATGGCGAACAGCACGTCCGGGTCGCTGCTGTCTTCATGCGCGATGGCCACACCGATGCTGCACGAAAAGCGGAAATCGACACCGTCGAGCGTGATCGTCTGGCCGACCGCCTGCATCACCTTGGCCGCCACACGCGACACGGCTTCGCGATCGCCCAACCCCTGCAGGATGATCATGAATTCGTCGCCGCCCCAGCGCGCCACGGTGTCGCTGGCGCGGCAAACCGCGCGCAGCCGGCTGGCCAGCGTGGTGAGCACGGCGTCGCCCTGCTGATGGCCCAGGCTGTCGTTGATGCGCTTGAAACGATCAAGGTCGACGAACATCACGGCCACCACGCCGGCGTCACGCTGCGCCAGCACCTGACGCAACCGGTCACGCAGCAGCAGGCGGTTGGGCAGGCCGGTCAGTGCGTCGTGCGTCGCCTGATGTGCCAGACGTTCGGCCGCGTCGACAGTGTCACTGACATCGTTGAGCACCAGAACGACGCCTTCTATCCGACCGGATGCATCGAACAACGGGCTGACCGACAGACGCAGCGCACGCGCCGGGCCGTCACGACCTGCCGGCATGCTCACGTGGCCCGGCCGCGTCACCGGCTGCGCCGTATCGCGGCAGCGCTCGGCGAGCGCCGTCGTTTCGATCAGCAGATCGCGGCCGAGTACCACCAGTTCACCGAGCGCACGCCCTTGCACGTGATCGATCGTCGAACCGACCAGCAGCAGCGCCTGCCGGTTCAGATAGCGGACGTTCAACTGCATGTCGAGCCGGAATACCGCATCTGAAATGGCCTGTAGCGTGGCATCCGCGCGCGCATTGACGCGATTGAGGCGCAATCCGAGGCGCAGGGACTGGGTAGCCAGCCAGCCGAGCGCACCCAGTGTGACGGCGATCGACACGCTGATCATCCCGAGCCAGCGGGACAGGCCGTCGAGCAGCACAAGCGTACCCAGCCAGGGCAGCAGCACGCCCATGACCACCAACGCAACATCGCGCAAGCGGCGTTTCGGCCCGACCCACGCGACGGCACCGAGCAGGAGCAGGCCGGCGCACAGGTTCCATCGCGGCGAAAGGGGTGTCACGATCGCGCCATCGCTCAGTGCCATGTAGGCACGCGCGTGGAACTCCACCGATGTCATGGGTGCGCCGTGGCCGGACGTCGGCGTCGCCAGCGGCACGCCCAGCCCCGCTGCCGTGACGCCGACCAGCACGGTCCGCCCGCGCAGCGTCTCCGGCGGCACGCGCCCCGCCAGCAGATCAATGGCCGGAATGTGACGCAGCGGCCAGTCATGCGATGACGGCAGCACGATGACTTCGTGGTCGCGCACCCACCTCCCTGCGGCCGTCGCCCCGCCATCATGCTGCCGGCCCAGACCGGCCAGCGGGCGCGGCGGCTGCGACACATCCATCAACGCCCACGCAAATGCCGGCCATTGCGGACGGTGTTCGCCGGCTTCCAGAAACAGGCGACGCGCGAGCGCATCGGCGTCGAGTTCGACATCGACATGGCCAAGCCGCGCCGCGGCCGAGGCCAGTGCCGGCAGCGGCAGCAGCGTGGCGATGCCGCCGCCCGGCCGCGCCACCGGTGCAACAGGCAGCACTACATTGCCGGCGCGTGCAATCGATTCGGCCAGACGGCCGTCTTCGCGCGGGTCCGACGACGGTTCGGCAAACATGACCGGATAGCCGATACCTGCGACACCGGCCCGGCTCAGCGCGTCGATCAGTTCGGCATGACGCGAGCGCGGCCAGGGCCATGCGCCCAGTGCCTTCAGGCTGGCCTCGTCGATGGCGATCACCAGCGGCGCACTGACTGCGCTGGCCGGCGCGTCGGCCGTCACGCCCTGCATCACCAGCTGGTCATGTACCAGCAGGTCAGCCCGCTCAAGCGCGCGCGGTGACAGGGCATGCAGTACCAGCAGGACGGCGATCGCGGCAACCCACGGCAAGCGACGGTGGTCGAGCAACGCGACAGCGAAGCGCCGCGCTGCTTTCATCGGGCAGACCCGTTGGCAGCACTTTCGGCAAACCTTCCGGCCAACCCGCCACAGCAGTCAATCGACTCGACGACATTCATGGAGGCTCCTGTCAGAACAACAAAAGCAGCGGCAACAGCCACCAGGGTTGGAAGGACAACGGCGGCTCCGGCACGGTGATGGCCTGCACTGGCGCCCAGTCACCTTCGACACCGTCGGCGGCGAAGCTGCGCACGCGCAGCAGGTAGCGTCCGGGCGCGGCATCGCGCAACAGGTAGCCGGCGCTGTCTAGCCGGGTATCGACCAGCGGCTGCGCGAAGTCTTCGCTCGTCGCGATCTGCAGTTGGTAGCTCACGCCCTCTCCCGAGTTGCGCCAGCGCAATGCCAGCCCATCGGGCGACGGGTCCGGCGCTTCCATGGCCGGACCGGGTTCGGGGCGCCGGAACGGCTGCGGATCACTGAACGGCCCAGCCCCCTCGTCGGGGTTGCTGCTGGCCACGCGCCAGAAGTAGTTGCCGGGTGGCAATGTGGCATCGGACACATACGCCGGCTCGGTGAGCGCTTTCTGATCGACGATCAGACTGTCGAAACGTTCACTCGCGGAAAGCTGGAGGCGCCAGCGCTCGTCTGCGCGCGCCCGGCTCCAGCTCATTGCCGGCCGGTCGTCGCTGATGCGGGCATTCGGCGCCGGGCTGACAAGTACCGGCGGTTCCGGCCGCGCGTCCAGCGTCAGCGGCCATTCCGCGTCGCGGCCTTCAAGGCCGGTCGCATCGACGCCGCGAACCCGAACCCGGTACTCGCCGTCGGGCAGCGTGGCGACTGCGACGGCGGCCTGCGCCGAAGTATGGTCAGACAGTACGGTATCGAAGCGGGCATCCTGCGCGACCTGCACGCGGTAGGCCGTGGCGTCGGCGAGCGCCGGAAAGGGCAGATTGAGCGGCAGACGGTCGGCGAACAGTATCTGCGCGGCGGGCGCGGGCAGCAGCGCGCGCGGTGGCGCAATCGGCGCGCCGCGCACGGCCGAAGCGCCCTGCCCGGCAGCCACCTGCTGTTCGCCGGTCGCATTGCCGAAGGCGACGCGACCTTCGATGACTTCGTTGCGCGTATCGGCATCACCGGCATGCACACGAAAACGCGTGCCGCGCACGGCGGCGATCGCGGCCGGCGTATCGATCTCGAACCGGCTCGCCGTGCCGCTGCGCGGTACCACCAGACTTTCCAGCGAGCCGCGCAGCAGGTCGAGCCGCACCCAGGTACCCGCGCCGGCTGCGAAATCGGCGGACTGGCGCACGCCCAGTTCGCTGCCCGGACGCAGCTGTACGCGGCTGCCGTCGCTGAACCCGAGTGCCGCACTGCCTGCTTCGCCGGTCAGCACGCGCGTGCCAACGGCCAGCAACTGGCCGGCCACCGCTGCGCTGCGCCGCCCGTCCGCGGCGATCACTACCACGTCGCCCTGAACCGCGTCGAGCCTCACCTCGCGCGTGCGCAGTTTCAGCCAGCCTTCTGGAATCAGCAGCCGGGTGCCGGGCTGCATGCGGCGCGGCTCGGTGATCCGGTTGTAGCGCTGGATGCGCGGCCAGTAAGACAGATCCTTCAGATAGCGCTGGGTGAGGTTCCACGGGTTATCGCC
Organism: Methyloversatilis sp.; assembly: GCF_030696805.1. Classification (GTDB taxonomy): domain Bacteria; phylum Pseudomonadota; class Gammaproteobacteria; order Burkholderiales; family Rhodocyclaceae; genus Methyloversatilis. The sequence goes on from NZ_JAUYRO010000037.1 coordinate 202,990, forward strand.
CTCGCGGACGATGTAGGCGAAATCGGCCGCCTGTGCGGACGATGCCAGGCTGGCCAGCACCGGCAACACCGACAGTGCAAGCAGGCGGAACAGTAAACCGGCGGACGACGGTCGTACGGGCATCGGAACCTCGGGCGGGCGGCGGCGGCGAACATATGCCTTGATCGTAGTCGCATCGCAGACGCTCCGCCATCCGTCGTCCGGCCTAGCCGTCACGGGGTTGCTCGGGCGCTCAGGGTGAAGCCGCCAACCCCTACCAGCCGCCGCCGACTGCCTTGTTCAGCAGCGCGCTGGCCGAGAACTGGCGGCCGCGCAGCTGGGCCAGGCTGCGTTCGTTGTCGAGCGCGGTGGTCTGCGCAGTGATCACTTCGGTGTAGTTGGCGATGCCCGCGCGGTAGCGGTTGAGTGCCAGCGTTTCCGCCTCGCGCGACGCTTCGAGCGCCTGCGCGCGCAACGCCGCTTCATCTTCCAGCAGGCGCAGCGCACTCAGGTTGTCTTCCACCTCCTGCAGCGCGCCCAGCACGGTCAGACGGTACTGGGCGACCGTGATGTCGTGCGCCGCTCGCGCCGATTCGATCTGCGCATCACGCCGACCGCCGTCGTACACCGCCTGCGCCACGCTGAGGCCGAACGACCACACGAGGTTGGACGCCGAGAACCACTGCGCGAACTGGTTGCCGGCATAGCCGGTCGAGGCATTCAGCGTCAGCGACGGAAACCAGGCCGCCTGCGCCACGCCGATACGCGCGTTGGCGGCGGCCACGCGACGTTCAGCCGCCGCAACGTCGGGGCGCCGCTCAAGCAGGGTCGACGGCAGACCGACCGGCGTGGCCGGTGGTGCGGCGGGCCAATCGGCCAATTCCAGTGCGAACGCGGATGGCGGCGCGCCGATCAGCACCGCGATGGCGTTCTGCAACTGGGTCCGCGTCAGATCGAGATCGACTGCCTGCGCCTGGGCCGCGCGCAGCTGCGCCAGCGCCTGCACCTCGTCACCGCGCGTCGAAACACCCGCGGCGACGCGGTTGCGCGCCAGTTCGAGCGCGCGCTCGAAGGACGCGACGGTGCGCCGGTACAGGTCGCGCTGATGGTCGGTTGCGCGCAACTGGAAGTAGTTCTGCACCAGTTCGGCGTGCAGGCTCAGCCGCACCGACGCCAGGTCGCCGGCGCTGCCGTCGAGTTCGGCACCGGCTGCCTCGACCTCGCGCCCGATGCGCCCCCACAGATCCGCCTCCCAACTGGCATCCAGGCCGAGCTGGGTGGTGTTGGACTGGTTCGCCGAGCGGCCTTCGATCGCCGCACCACGGCTGCGCCGGGCCGCCGCTGTCAGGCCGATTTCGGGCGTGTAGCCGGCACGCGCAAGCTGTGCGGCGGCGCGCGCCTGACGGAAACTGCCGAGCGCGGACTGCAGGTCGGGGTTGGCCGCGTCGAGCCGGACGATGAGGTCATCGAGCACCGGATCGCCGTAGGCACGCCACCATTCACCGCGCGGCAGATGGTCGGCCGGCTCGGCCGGCTTCCAGCCTTCGGCAGCGCGGAAATCGGCGGGCATGTCGAACGCCGGTCGCTGGTGATCGGGACCGATCGAGGTGCAGCCTGCGGCAGACAATGCCAGCAGAAGTGCGCACAGGAAGGGAGATGGACGGAGGAGCAGCGTGTTCATGGCGTCACCGTGCGGCCGCGGCCGGCAAACCACCGGCGGCTGTAGCGGCTGAAACGTTCGAGATAGAGATAAGTGACCGGCGTCGTGTAGAGCGTCAGCAACTGGCTCACCACCAGCCCGCCGACCACCGCAATGCCCAGCGGCTGGCGCAGTTCCGAGCCTTCGCCGAAGCCGATGGCCAGCGGCAGTGCGCCAACCATGGCGGCCAGCGTGGTCATCAGGATGGGCCGCAGCCGCATCAGGCAGGCTTCGCGGATCGCCTCGTGCGGCGCGCAGCCACGGTTGCGTTCGGCGTCGAGCGCGAAGTCGATCATCATGATGGCGTTCTTCATGACGACGCCGATAAGCAGCAGCAGGCCGATGATGGCAATCAGACCGAACTCGATGTTGAACGCCATCAGTGCGAGGATGGCGCCGATGCCGGCCGATGGCAGCGTGCTCAGGATGGTCAGCGGATGAATCAGGCTTTCGTACAGGATGCCGAGCACCAGATAAACCGCAATGATGGCGCCCAGTACCAGCAGTGGCTGGTTCGACAGCGAATCCTGGAAGGCGCGCGCCGAGCCCTGGAAGCCGGCATTGACGCTGGCCGGCACGCCGATCTCCCGCATGGCGATACGGATGCTTTCCATGCCCTGCGCCAGCGTCACGCCCTCGGCGGTGCCGAATGAAATGGTGGTCGACACCTTGCCGCCCAGATGCGAGATCGACAGCGGCATGGTGCCCTGGGTCACGCGGGCAAAACTGTCCAGCGGCACCAGCTGGCCGTCGGCGCCCGCGACGCGCACCGCGTCGAGCGCCGAAATGTCCTGCGCGCGCGCCGGATCGACCTCCAGCACCACCTTGTACTGATTCAGAGGCTCATACAGCGTACTGATCTGGCGCTGCGCGAACGCGTCGTTGAGCACCTGATTCACGCCACCCGGCGTGATGCCCAGCCGCGCCAGCGTATCGCGGTCATACATCAGCATGGTTTGCGAGGCGCGGTCTTCCTGGTCGGTCGATACATCAACCAGTTGCGGCAGGTCGCGCATCGCAAAGCGCACCTTCGGCTCCCATTCGCGCAGCACGCTGAGGCTGTCGGCGGTCAGCGTGAACTGGTATTGCGACGACGAGCGCAGGCCGCCGATGCGCAGGTCCTGCGCCGCCACCAGAAACAGCGACACGCCTTCGATGCGCCCCAGCTTGCCGCGCAGCCGGCCGATCACCTGATCCGCCGTTGCATTGCGCTCCGACAGCGGCTTCAGATTGACGAAGAAACTGGCGTTGTTCGCCCCGCCACCGCGTCCGCCACCTGTGAAGGCGCTGACATTGGCCACCGCCGGATCGGCGCGCACCACCTCGACTGCCTGTTCCATCTTCTTCGTCATCACCTGGAAGGACGTGGTCTGGTCTCCGCGCAGGCTGCCGAACAGGCGGCCGGTGTCCTGGTTCGGAAAAAAACCCTTGGGCACGATGACAAACAGCCAGAGGTTGAGCGCGACGGCGCCTGCAAAGATGAGCATGACGATGCGCGTGTGGCGCAACGCCCAGTCGAGACTATGCGAGTAGGCAAGCTGGATGTCGTCGAACACGCGCGCCAATGCGCGCTGCCAGCGTGCTTCCTGCTCGACCGGCTGATGGCGCAGCAGGCGCGCGGCCAGCATTGGCGCCGCCGTCAACGACACCACCATGGACACCAGTACGGCGACCGACAGCGTCAGCGCGAATTCGCGGAACAGCCGGCCGACGATGCCGCCCATCAGCAGGATGGGGATGAATACCGCCACCAGCGACAGGCTGATCGCCACCACCGTGAAGCCGACCTCGCGCACGCCCTTGACCGCCGCTTCGAAGGGCTTCATGCCACGCTCGATGTGGCGCGCGATGTTCTCGATCACCACCACCGCATCGTCGACCACGAAGCCGGTGGCAATCGTCAACGCCATCAGCGACAGGTTGTTCAGGCTGAAGCCCAGCAGGTACATCACCGCCAGGCTGCCGGCCAGCGACACCGGCACGACGATGGCCGGGATCAGCGTCGCGCGGGCATTGCGCAGGAACAGGAACACCACCAGGATGACCATGCCGACCGCGATGGCCAGCGCGATCTCCACCTCGTGCAGCGCGCTGCGTATGGTGACCGAGCTGTCCGACACCACTTCGAGCTTCGCCGAGGCCGGGAGGCTGGCCGCCAGTTCCGGCAGCAGCGCGTGCACCCGTTCGACGGTTTCGATCACGTTGCTGCCCGGGCGCTTGGTCACCACCAGCAGCACCGTCGGCTTGCCATTGGTCAGACCGAGGTTGCGCACGTCCTGCACCGATTCGGTCACCATCGCGACATCGCCCAGGCGCAACGTGGCGCCCGAGGTGTGACGCAGGATCAGCGGCACGTAGTCGGCCGCGCGGCGCACCTGGTCATTGGCGTCGATCTGCCAGTAGCGGTCGCCCGATTCGACGAAACCCTTGGGGCGATAGACATTGCTTTCGCTGATCCGCGTGCGCACGTCTTCCAGCGTCAGGCCGTGCTGGTGCAGCGCGTCCGGATTCACCTGCACACGCACCGCCGGCGGCGACCCGCCCCCTACGGTGACTTCGCCGATACCCGGAATCTGCGCCATCTTCTGCGCCAGCACGGTCGAGGCGATGTCGTACAGGCGCGGAATCGGCACCGTGTCCGAGGTCAGCGCGAGAATCATGATCGGCGCGTCGGCCGGATTCACCTTGCGATAGCTCGGGTTGGACGGGAGGCTGGTCGGCAGGCTGGCGCGCGCGGCATTGATCGCCGCCTGCACGTCGCGCGCCGCGCCCTCGACGTCGCGCTCCAGCTCGAACTGCAGCGTCACCCGGGTATTGCCCTGCGAACTGCTCGACGTCATTTCGGTGACGCCGGCGATGCGCCCCATGGTGCGTTCCAGCGGTGTGGCCACGGTCGCCGCCATCACTTCCGGGCTGGCGCCGGGCAGCGACGCACTGACCGATATGGTCGGGAAGTCGACCTGCGGGAGTGCGGCCACCGGCAACAGCACGAACGCCAGTGCGCCGGACAACGCGATGGCTGCGGTCAGCAGCGTGGTGGCAACCGGCCGGTAGACCGACCAGGCCCAGCCGCTCACGTCCGATGCTCCCGGGCCGCGGGCGCGCGCGCCGCGAACAGCCGGCCGAATGCAAGATAGATGACCGGTGTGGTGTACAGCGTCAGCACCTGGCTCACCAGCAGCCCGCCGACCATCGTCAGTCCCAGCGGGTGGCGCAGTTCCGACCCCATGCCACCGCCCAGCATCAGCGGCAATGCGCCGAGCAGTGCCGCCATCGTGGTCATCAGGATGGGGCGCAGGCGCAGCAGGCAGGCCTGGTAGATCGCGTCGCGCGGCGCCATGCCCTGCGTGCGTTCGGCGTCGAGCGCGAAGTCGATCATCATGATCGCGTTCTTCTTGACGATGCCGATCAGCAGGATGATGCCGATCACCGCAATCATGTCGAGCGCGTGGCCGGTGCCGAGCAGCGCCAGCAGTGCGCCGATCGCCGCCGACGGCAGCGTGCTCAGGATGGTCAGCGGATGGATGAAACTTTCGTACAGCACGCCCAGCACGATGTACATGGCCGCCACCGCGGCGAGAATGAGCCACAGCGTGTCGCTCAGCGAGGCGCGGAAGGCTTCGGCCGAACCTTCGTAGGTCACGGTCAATGTGGCAGGCATGGCGAGCGCGTGGCGCGTGTCGTCGATGGCATCGACCGCTTCGCCCAGCGACACCCCATCGGGCAGGTTGAACGACACCGTGGCAGCCGGAAACTGGCCCTGCCGGCCGATCGACAGGCGGGCTGGCCGCTCTTCGATGCGCACCAGACTGCCCAGCGGAATCTGCTCGCCGGCGGACGACATCACGTGGATCTGCGAAATCGCTTCCGGCCCCTGCTGGAACTGCGGCTGGACTTCCAGCACCACGCGGTACTGGCTGGACTGCGTGAAGATGGTCGAAATGAGGCGCTGGCCGAAGGCGTTGTACAGCGCGGCATCGATGTCGGCCACGGTCACGCCGACCCGGGCGGCGGCGTCGCGGTCGATATTCACATAGGCCTGCAGACCGCCGGTCGTCAGATCGGTGGAGACGGCGGACAGCTTGTCCGACTGCTGCAGCGCTGCGACGAGCCTGGGCACCCACTCGAGCAGGTCGTCCTGATTCGTGGCCTGCACGACGAAGGGGTACTGAGCGCGACTGACCCGATCTTCGATCGTCAGGTCCTGCACCGGTTGCAGATGCAGCGTGATGCCGGGCACTTCGCGCGCCATCTCTTCGAGACGGCGGGCGATTTCGGGCGCACGGGCATCGCGGTCAGCCAGGGCTTTCAGCCGGATCTGCATGCGGCCGGTGTTCAGCGTCGGATTCTGGCCGTCGACGCCAATGAAGGAACTGATGTTCTCCACGTCCGGGTCGCGCAGCAACACCTCGGCCAGCGCCTGCTGGCGCTCGCTCATCGCGGCGAACGACACCGTCGGTTCGGCTTCCGAAATACCCTGGATCAGCCCGGTGTCCTGCACCGGAAAGAAGCCCTTGGGCACGGCGAGGTAGAGCAGCGCGGTCAGCACGAAGGTGGCGACGGTGACGACCAGCGTCAGCGTCTGGTGCTCGAGCACCCAGCGCAGCGTGCGCGCATAGCCGGCGAGCAGGCGGGCGTACCAGCCCTCATCGGCTTCATGCGCCGGTTCCGCCTTCAGCAGGCGCGCTGCCATCATCGGCGTCAGCGTCAGCGACACCACTGCCGACAGCAGGATGGCGATGGTCAGCGTGAGCGCGAATTCGCGGAACAGCCGGCCGACCACGTCCTGCATGAACAGCAGCGGAATCAGCACCGCCACCAGCGACACGGTCAGCGAAATGATCGTGAAGCCGATCTGCTTCGCGCCGTCGAGCGCCGCCTGCATCGGCGTCTTGCCCTGTTCAAGGTGGCGCGCGATGTTTTCGGTCATCACGATGGCGTCATCGACCACGAAGCCGGCCGCGATGGTGAGTGCCATCAGCGTCAGGTTGTTCACCGAAAAGCCGGCCATGTACATGACGGCGAAGGTGCCGATCAGCGACAGCGGCACGGCCACCGCCGGAATGACTGTTGCGCGGACATTGCGCAGGAACAGGAAGATGACCAGCACGACCAGCGCGACGGCCATCACCAGTTCGATCTGCACGTCGCGTACCGAGGTGCGGATCGATTCAGTGCGGTCGGTCAGCACGGCCACATCGACCGCGTCGGGCAGCGAGGCCTGCAGTTCGGGCAGCAGCGCCTGGATGCGCGACACCACGTCGATCACGTTGGCGCCCGGCTGGCGCTGGATGTTCAGGATGAGCGACGGCGTCTGGTTCGCCCACGCGGCCAGCAGCCGGTTTTCCGGACCATCGACCACTTCGGCCACGTCCTCGAGCCGGATCGGTGCGCCGTTCTTCCACGCGATGACGCTTTTCCGGTATTCGGCGGCGGAACGCAGCTGGTCGTTGGCGTCCAGCGTCGTGGCGCGGGTCGGCCCGTCGAAACTGCCCTTGGCCTGGCTGGAACTGGTGCTGACGACGGCCGCGCGCAGCTGTTCGAGGCTGAGCCCGTAGGACGCCACCGCCGACGGATTGACCCGTACGCGAACGGCGCGCCGCTGGCCGCCGGAAATGCTTACCAGACCGACGCCCGACTGCTGCGAAATCTTCTGCGCCAGCCGCGTGCTGACCGCCTCTTCCAGCAGATGCAGCGGCAGCGCATTGGAACTGATGGCCAGCGTCATGACCGGCGCATCGGCCGGATTGACCTTGCTGTAGACCGGCGGCGCCGGCAACTCCTGCGGCAGCAGCGTTGCCGCAGCATTGATCGCCGCCTGCACCTCCTGCTGTGCCGTATCGAGCGAAATGTTCAGACCGAAGCGCAGCGTGACCACCGACGCGCCGGCCGAACTGACCGAATTCATCTGCACCAGCCCCGGCATCTGGCCGAACTGGCGTTCCAGCGGCGAAGTGATCAACGAAGTGGTGAGCTCCGGGCTGGCACCCGGGTAGAAAGTGACCACCTGCATCGTCGGGTAGTCGACCTGCGGCAGCGCCGACACCGGCAGCAGCCGGTAGGCGATGAAACCGGTCACCAGCAGCGCGATCATCAGCAGCGAAGTCGCCACCGGACGCAGGATGAACAGTCTGGACGGATTCATGGGTGTGGCCGGTCAGCGCGCCGGCGCAGCGTCGCGACGCCCCGGCTGCGCTCCGTCCGGCTTGCCGTTGCGGGCACCTGCCGCCGGCGCATCGTCGATCTTCACCTTGTCGCCTTCGCGCAGGCGGTCTACGCCATCGGTCACGACGCGCTCACCGGGCTGCACGCCTTCGGTCACCTGCTGCATTTCGCCGGCCAGCGTGCCGGTCTTCACCGGCCGCATCGCCACCGCCAGATCGTCACCGACGACATACACGAAGGTGCCGCTGGCGTTGCGCTGTATCGCAGTCACCGGCACCACGACGGCACTGGCCACTGTATCGACGCGCACCCGCACATTGACGAACTGGTTCGGAAACAGCACGTCATTCCGGTTTTCGAACATCGCCTTGGCCTTGACGGTGCCGGTGGCGACGTCGATCTGATTGTCCAGGATGCGCAGCGTGCCGGTAGTCAGCACGATGCGGTTTTCCCGGTCCCACGCTTCCACCGCCAGACTGCCGCGCTGAGCGATGGCCGCGCGCACGGCAGGCAGTTCCGGCGCCGGCAGCGAGAAGACGACCGAAATCGGCGCCTCCTGCGTGATGGTCAGCAGACCTTCGGTATCCGACGCGCGCACCATGTTGCCCGGTGTCGCCTGGCGCAAACCGACCCGGCCGCTGATCGGCGCCGTGATGCGGGCATAGCTCAGCGACAGCTGCGCGGCCGCGACGCTCGCGTCGTCTGCCTTGATCGCCGCTTCGTACTCGCGCACCAGCGCCTGCTGATTGGTCACCTGCTGGGTCGCGATCGAATCCTGCTTGAGCAGCGTTTCATAACGGTGCAGGTCTTCGCGCGCGTTGGTCAGCAGCGCCTGATTGCGCAGCTTCGCCGCCTGCGTCTGCGCCAGTTCGACCTCGAAGGCACGTGGATCGATCAGTGCCAGAAGATCACCCTTCTTCACCCGCTGGCCTTCGGTGAAATGCAGTGAGCGCAGTTCGCCTTCAACCCGGCTGCGCACCACGACACTTTCGATCGGCGTTACCGTTCCCAGCGCGCTGACCGTGACCGGCAGATCCGCCAAGGTGGCCAGTGCGGTACCGACCCGTGCTTCGCCACCGAAGCGGCGCCCTGGTGCGCCGGGTGCGCCGGATGTCGCACCGGCGGGGCGGGCGCCTGGCGGTGCGCCACCTTCGGCCGATGCGCCGGTGCGCTCCCGCGCGAGAAACCAGCCAGCCGTCAGACCGGCCAGTACCAGCAGCATCACTATCCAGGGCCAGCGTGGCTTGCGAATAACGGGGGGCGTCGTCGTCATGGAATATCGGTCAAAGTGAAATCAGTGGCATGGCGGTCAGCGCACGCAGCGGTGCAACCTGCGTTCATTGCCAGTGCCATTGTCGGCTGCGCATGTTAATCACGTCGCGGCGCGCCGGGCGGACTTGTGAATGGACTGTGAACGACGATGTGCGGTCGTCACCGCGTCGCACGACCGGGCCGGATGACGCGACGCGACGCGACGCGGTGTTGAGCGGCACCCGGTACGCGGGGTTCCGCAGGCATCAACATTGCGTCTGGTAAACTGTTCGGGTCGTTTACAGGCTCAGCCAGCAGTTCCACCGCGCGGCCCTGCGTTTTTCCGCGGGACACCCTGTCCCGCTGTCCGGTTTCACACCCTGCGTCAGGTCGCTTCCACTCCGTCTTTCGGGAGAGCGAAGCCTTGCTTGTCCATCTGCTGCCCCTTGCGGCACTGCTGTCCGGCGTTGCCCTGCTGCTGTTGGGCAGCGGCCTGCTGACCACCCTGCTCGCCGTGCGCGGCGGCATCGAAGGCTTCGGCAGTCCCTTCATGGGTCTGCTCGGGTCGATGTTTTTCGCCGGCTTCCTGATCGGTACCCATGTCGCGCCGCGCATGATCCGCCGTGTCGGGCATGTACGTGCGTTCGCCTTCTTCACGTCAGCGGTGGCCTGCGCCGTGCTGCTGCATGAGTTGCTGGTCGTGCCGTGGGTGTGGGCGCTGGTCCGCCTGCTGACCGGTATTTCCATGGTCGGGCTGTACACCATCGTCGAAAGCTGGCTGAACAGCCAGGCGGCACCGGCACAGCGCGCCCGTGTGTTCTCGGTTTACATGGGCGTGAATCTGGGCGCACTGGCGCTGTCGCAGCAATTGCTGCATCTGGGGCCAGCCAGCGGCCACGTTTTGTTCGGCCTGGCGGCGCTGCTGGTGTCGGCAGCCGTGATGCCGGTGGCGGCGACCCGGCTGGTTCAGCCCGTACTCGACCGGAATGCTTCGGTCGACCTGAAAAGCCTGTATGCCAAGGCGCCGATCGCGCTCTCTGCGGCGTTTGCGTCAGGCCTCGCGATGGGCGCCTTCTGGGGCCTGGGCGCGGTGTGGGCCGACGGCCACGGCATCGGGCATCAGGGCATTGCGGCCTTCATGACCGCCACCATCCTCGGGGGTGCGCTGTTCCAGTGGCCTATCGGTCTGCTGTCCGACCGCATCGACCGCGGGCGCGCGATCGCCTTCGTGTCGTTCGGCGCCACCATGTGCGCCATCGTACTGATGGCAGTCGCCAGCCGCGGCACGCTGGCGATCAGCCTGGCCGGCTTCATCTACGGCGGATTCGCTTTCGCGCTGTATCCGATGGCCGTGGCCCGCATGATCGACCGCCTGCAGCCGCACGAAGTGCTGTCGGGCAGCAGCAGCCTGTTGCTGATACACGGCGCCGGTGCCGCCGCCGGCCCGCTGCTCGCCGGTTTCGCCATGGCGCTGGCCGGCGGCGCGGCGCTGCCGCTGTGGTTTGCGGCGACCCAGGGTGCCCTGGCGATCGCCGCCTCATCGCTGCTGCGCCGGCTGACGCCCGACGTCGCTCATCAGACCCGCTTCCAGCCCATGGTGCGCACCGCATCGACCGCCTTTGACATGGTCGACGGCGCGCACCCGAACGACCTTCCATCCACGCGACCCAGCCCGGAGACCCGCTGACCCGAACCCGCAACCTGCCCCGAAAGGACTTCACCATGCTCCTCGCCACCGATCTGGACGGCACCTTCCTCGCCGGCGACCCCGAAGCGCGCCTGCGCCTGTACCAGCGCATTGCAGCCGACCCCGAAGTGACACTCGTGTTCGTGACCGGACGCGGCCTCGAAGCCGTACTGCCGATCCTGTCCGACCCGACGATCCCGGTGCCGCATTACATCATCGCCGACGTCGGCGCGACCGTCGTCGACGGCGCCACACGGCAGGCGGTGCAGCCGCTGCAGTCGGCGATCGACGTCGTATGGCCGGGCGAACTTGCAGTGACCGAGGCGCTGGCCGGCTTCGATCGGCTGCAGCGGCAGGAAGTCCCGCAGCAACGACGCTGTTCCTACTTCTGCGAGGGCGACGCGGTGACCGGCGACATCCACGCCGCGGCGGCGGCGCTGGGCTGCGACGTGCTGTATTCGGCCGACCGCTACCTCGACATCCTGCCGCCCGGCGTGAACAAGGGCAGCACGCTGCGCAAGCTGGTGCGCCATCTTGGCATCGACCCCGAGCATGTACTGGTCGCCGGCGACACGCTGAATGATCTGTCGATGTTCGAACAAGGTTTCCGCGGCGTGTGCGTCGGGGAGTCGGAACCGGCACTGCTGGCGGCGACCATGGACCGCTCGCGCATCCTGCATGCTTCGCGCATCGGCTGCGGCGGCATCATCGACGCGCTGCGCAGCTTCCGCATGATGCGCTTCGATCCGGTCAGCCCGGTTACCGACGGCGGCGACGCCGAGCTCGTCATCGTCTATCACCGGCTGCCGTACGAGGAGTTCATCGAAGACGGCATCGTCAAGCAGCGCCGCCCGACTTCGCCCAACGGCATCATTCCGACGCTACTGAGCTTCTTCGCTGAAGGTCAGCGGGGCTCATGGGTGGCCTGGTCGACAACCAATGCCGGATCGACCGATTTCGAGGTGCACACGACGGTCGATCGCCAGCGCTATCCGAATCTGACCTGTGCCCGCGTCGCGCTGGACAAGAACGACGTCGACATCTTCTACAAGCGCTTTTCGAAGGAAGCGTTCTGGCCGACGCTGCACACCTTCTGGGAGCGCGCGCAGTTCCGCGAGGACCACTGGCAGGTGTTCCTCAAGGTGAACCGGCTGTTCGCCGAACGCAGCGCGGCCGAGGCGGCGCCGGGTGCCACGGTGTGGCTGCACGACTACAACCTGTGGATGGTGCCGGCGGCGCTGCGCGAAATGCGGCCCGACCTGAAGATTGCCTTCTTCCACCACACCTACTTTCCGTCGGCCGACGTGTTCAACGTGATGCCGTGGCGGCGCGACATCATCGGCAGCCTGCTGCAATGCGATTACATCGGTTTCCACATTCCGCGCCAGGCCGAGAACTTCGTCGACGTGGCACGCGGCGTGGCTCCGCTGAAAGTGCTCGAATCGCGCAACTGCGCACCGCGCTTCCTGACCTATGGCTGTGCGGTCGGACTTGACGAAATGACGACGGCGATCGAGGTGCATGGCCGGCGCATCGGCATCGGCGCCCATCCGGTCGGACTGGACGTGCAGCGTGTCGGCGCCCTCATGGCCGACCCGGCGACCGCCCGGCGCATGGACAGCCTGCGCCATGAACTGGATGGCCGCCGGGCCATCTTGTCGGTCGAGCGGCTGGACTACACGAAGGGCACGCTGGAAAAGCTGCTCGCCTTCGAACAGTTGCTCGAGCGCTATCCGGAAATGCGCCAGAAGGTCACGCTGATCGCCGTATGCGTGCCGGCGGCGAGCGAAATGACCATCTACCGCTCGCTGCAGACGCAGATCGAGCAGGCGGTCGGGCGCATCAACGGCCGCTATTCGCGAGTGGGCTGGACGCCGGTGCAGTTCTTCTTCCGCGCAATTCCGTTCGAGGAACTGATCGCCTATTACGCGGTGGCCGATGTCATGTGGATCACACCGCTGCGCGACGGCCTCAATCTGGTCGCCAAGGAATTTGTCGCGGTGCAGGGCCTGATGCAGGGCGGCGGCGTGCTGGTGCTGTCCGAATTCGCCGGCGCCGCAGCCGAACTGCACGGCGCCGTACTGACCAATCCGCACGACATCAACGACCTGCGCGAAAAGTGCTACTACGCGCTGAACATGCACCGCGCCGAAGCCGAATCGCGGCTGCGCGAACTGCTGGCCATCGTGCAGTACAACGACGTGCATCGCTGGGGGCAGGAATTTCTGGCGGCCGTGGATGCAACGGTGGGCACACCTGCGCGGGTAATGCAGAGGGCGTGAGCCGCGAATCCGCCCGATCGGCTGGAAGCGCCGCCGCGGGCGCTGTTCCCGTGGGAGCTGTTCCAACAGGGGCCGTTTTCAGCGCGCGGCGGTCGGTGTGTTTTCCAGTGTCTCGGCCGGGCCACCGGTTTCGATGCGGCCGCTCCAGCCGCCACCGAGTGCCTGATAGGTATTGACCAGCGCGGTGACCCGGTCGAGGCGGCTGGCGATCAGCTGGCGTTCGGCCGACAGCCGCTCGCGTTCGGCATCAAGCAGCACGATGCGGCTGGCGTTGCCGGCGTTGAATGACAACTCGGCCAGATCGCGCGCACCGCGCGTGGCGTCGGACAGCTTCACCGTTTCCTCCATCGCTTCGCGGGCGCCGCGTGCAGCGGACAGCGCGCCGAGCGCATCGGCGTAGGCCTGACGCGCTGCCTGCTGGTAGGTCTGCGCGATCTGCGCGCGCTCGGCTTCCGACTGCGCGACCAGCGCACGCGTGCTGAGCAGGCCGACCAGCGGCTGCGCGATCGCAGCGCCGACACTCCAGGTGCGGGCTGACGCCGACAGCAGATTGCCCAGCGTGGCGCTTTCGCCGCCCAGTGCGGCGGTCAGCGAAATGGTCGGCATCCACTGCGTGCGTGCCACTTCGACGCTCAGGCTGGCGGCTGCGAGATTGGCTTCAGCTGCGCGCACGTCGGCGCGGCGGGCCAACAGATCGGACGTCAGTCCGGACGGGATCTCCGGCTGCACGGCGAGCGTGGACAGCGCGAGACCGCGATCCGGCATCCGTTCGACCAGTTCGCGCGGCGAGCGGCCGAGCAGCACCGACAGCGCGGTTTCAGCCTGTTCGCGCGCACTGCGCGTGGTCGCCAGCGACGCGGCGACACCGGCCCGTTCGGAGCGCGCCAATTCCAGGTCATAGCGGCTGATCGCACCACCGGCAAACTGCTTGTCGCGCAGCCCCAGCGCCGATTCGCGCGTGGTCAGCGTCTGCGTCAGCAGCGCTTCGTCGGCATCAAGTGCGCGCAGATTGAAGTAGGCACGCGCCACCTGGGCGCTGATCGACGCACGCAGCGCTTCCAGTGCATAGCGACTGGAAGCGAGCTGCTGACGCGCGACGTCGCGCTGACCAGACAGGCGACCGAACAGATCGAGTTCGTACGAGGCATTGAAGCCGCCGATGACCGTGTTGTACTGGCGCGGCCGGTTCGGAATCGGCCGCTCGGTGCTGAACTGCTGGCGCGAGCCGGACAGCGACAGGTTCGCATCGGGCAGGCGGTTGATGCGCACCAGATCGAGCGTGGCCTGGGAGGCCTGCACGCGCTGGGCGGCAATCACCATGTCGTCATTGCGCGCCAGCGCTTCGGCGATCAGGCCGTCGAGCACCGGATCGCGGAAGCTTTCCCACCAGCGGTCGAGCTCGACCGGCGTCGTGGCGCTGACCGACGGCAGGTCCAGTTCGGGCGCCGGTTTCGGCATCAGCGAGCAGGCGGACAGCAGGCTCGCCGCGAGCAGCGCGCCCAGCGCGCCGCGACGTGCGGGATCAATGAGGCGCATAGGGATTCTCCGGCTTCGGGGGTTCGACTTCTTCCGGCGGGGTGGCCAGCCGGCGGTCGACGATGATCTTGTAGAACAGCGGCACGAAGAAGATCGCGAGAAAGGTGGCCGCAATCATGCCGCCGATGACGCCGGTGCCGACGGACACCCGCGCACCCGCGCCGGCGCCGGTCGAAATGGCCAGCGGCAGCACGCCGAGGATGAAGGCGAGCGAGGTCATGATGATGGGGCGCAGGCGCAGGCGCGCCGCCTCGATCGCCGCCGCGGCCACCGCGTAGCCTTCCTGATGCTTGAGCACCGCGTATTCGACGATCAGGATGGCGTTCTTGGCCGACAGGCCGAGCAGCGTCACCAGACCGATCTGGAAATACACGTCATTGGTCATGTCGCGCAGCCACACCGCGGTCAGCGCGCCGAATATTCCGAACGGCATGGCCAGCAGCACGGAAAACGGCAGCGACCACTTCTCGTACAGCGCGGCCAGGATGAGGAACACCATCACCGCGGCCATGATGAGCGCGATTGATGCCGCGCTCGACACGCGCTTTTCCTGGAAGGCGGCGCCGGTCCATTCGAAGCTGGTGTCGCCCGGCAGCGAACGCGCCAGCCGTTCGACCTCGGCGATCGCCTGACCGGACGAATAGCCGGGTGCCGCCTGACCCATCAGCCGCACCGCAGGCAGGTTGTTGTAGCGATTCACCGTATCCGGGCCCGAACTGTATTCGACCTTGGCGAAGGCAGATACCGGCACCATGTCGCCGGCGGTGTTCTTCACGTACAGCCGGCCGATATCTTCCGGCGAACGACGGTACTGGCTTTCGGCCGACATCAACACCTGCCACACGCGGCCGAACTTGTTGAAGTCATTTACGTAGAAGGTGCCCAATGTGCCGGCCAGCGTGTTGAACGCTTCGGTCAGCGGAATGCCCAGCGCCTTGGCGCGTTCGCGGTCGACGTCGACAAAGAGCTGCGGCGCATTGGGCCGCCACAGCGTCTGCAGCCCGCCGGCCAGCACCGGCGTCTGGTGTGACGAGCCGATCAGTGCGTTCATGTTCTCGACCAGTCTTTTCGTGCCGCCGTCGCCGCGGTTCTGCAGATAGAACTCGAAACCGCCGGTATTGCCCAGACCGAAGATGGCGGGCGGATTGAAGGCCAGCACCAGCGCCTCCTTGATGCCGCCCGTCTTGGCGAACACCTCGCCGACCAGCTGCTGGGTACTCATCTTGCGTTCGTTCCAGTGCTTCTGGCTGACGAAAATGGTCGCCGCACTGTTCTTGAAGCCGCCGCCGATGAAGTCCATGCCCGAGAACGCCATCACATGCTCGTTCGCGTCATTCGACTGGACGGCCTTCATCACCTCGGCCACCACCTTGTCGGTGCGCTCCAGCGTCGCGCCATCGGGCAGGAACACGGCGACAATGAAGTAGCCCTGGTCTTCGTCCGGCACCAGCGAGCCGGGCGTCTTGGTCCACAGCCCGATGGTGATGGCGACCATGCCGGCGAACAGCAGCACGCCGACCGCCGAGCGCTTGATCATCCACGTGACGGCGCCGGTGTAGCGGTGCGTCACGCGGGTGAACCAGTCGTTGAACCACAGGAAGATGCGCGCCTGGTTCTTGTGTTCGTTCTTCAGCAGCGCCACGCACAGCGCCGGGGTCATCGTTAGCGCGACGATGCCGGACAGCACGACGGCGATCGAAATGGTCACCGCGAACTGCCGGTACAACTCGCCGGTCAGGCCGCCCAGGAAGGCGATCGGCACGAATACCGCGGTCAGCACCAGCACGATGGCCACCACCGGCCCGGTCACTTCCTGCATCGCCTGGATGGCCGCGTCGCGCGCCACCATCTGCTGCTCGTGCATGATGCGTTCGACGTTCTCCAGCACCACGATGGCGTCGTCCACCACGATGCCAATGGCCAGCACCATGCCGAACAGAGTCAGCGTGTTGATGGAATAGCCGAGCAGGTGCAGGCCGGCGAAGGTGCCGAGCAGCGACACCGGCACTGCCAGCAGTGGAATCAGCGTGGCGCGCCAGTTCTGCAGGAACACGAACACGACGACGAACACCAGGATCATCGCCTCGCCCAGCGTCTTCACGACTTCGGTGATCGACACCTCGACGAAGCGCGTCGTGTCGTAAGGAATGGCGTAGGTCATGCCCTGCGGGAAGCGCTCGGCCATTTCGGTGATGGCCGCCTTGGTCACCTTGGCAACGTCGAGCGCATTGGCGCCCGGCTGCAGGAATACACCCATCAGAACCGCAGCCTTGCCGTTGTAGGTACCGTTGAAATCGTTGTCCTTCGAACCGAGTTCGATCCGTGCGACATCGCGCAGGCGTAGCTTCGAGCCGTCAGCGTTCGAACGCAGGATGATGTCCTCGAACTCCTCAACCGTGGACAGCCGGCCCTTGGTGGTGATTGTGTACACCATGTCCTGGCCGCCGCCGGTCGGCGACTGGCCGATCTTGCCGGCGGCGAACTGGGCGTTCTGCTCGCGCAGCGCGGCGGCGATTTCGGTCACCGTGACGCCGAGCTGGGTCATGCGGTCCGGGCGCACCCAGATACGCATCGCATAGTCCTTGGCGCCGAAGATCTGCACATTGGTCGTGCCGGGGATCTTCTTGATGTTGTCCAGCACATTCAGCGTTACGTAGTTCGACGTGTACAGGTCGTCATACTTGTCGTCCGGCGAATAGAACGCCAGCACCAGCAGGAAGGCAGACGAGCCCTTCTCCACCGTCACGCCCTGCCGGCGCACCTCTTCCGGCAGCCGGGCATCGGCCTGCTTGACCCGGTTGTTCACGTTCACCGCCGCCTTGTCCGGATCGGCACCGATTTCGAAGGTGACCTGGATTTCCACCACGCCGTTCGAGGTCGAGGTGGACTGCATGTACATCATGCCTTCGACGCCGGTGATGACGTTTTCCAGCGGTGCGGCAACCGTCTGCGCAATGGTTTCGGCCGACGCACCCGGGTAGATGGCCCGCACGGTGACCACCGGCGGCGCGATCTCCGGGTACTGTGCAATCGGAAGAGCCCGCATCGCGGCCAGACCGGCCAGCACCAGCAGGATGGAAATGACGAAGGCGAAGATCGGCCGGTCGATGAAGAAGCGCGAAAACATGTGCGCGCTCCTTATTGCGGCGCGGCGGGGGCTGCTGCTGCCGGCGCCTGACCGTTGTCGATCTGCACCGGCGAACCGGGTACGAAAATGCGCGCCATGCCGTCGACGATGATGCGTTCGCCCGGCTGCAGACCTTCGCGGATCACCCACGCATTTTCCAGCTCACCGTCGAGTTGCGCCCATTCACCCAGCTTGACCGGACGCGGCTGCGCGAGCAGCTTGCCGTCGGCTTCCGCGATGACATAGACGAACTTGCCGTTCGGGCTGTCGAGCACCGCACGCTGCGGCACCGCCAGCGCATCGGGGCGCGTGGCGCCGGACAGCGCAACGCGCACGAACTGGCCGGGAGACAGTTTGCCGTCGCGGTTTTCGAACGTGGCGCGCAGCGCAAAGGCGCCGGTGCTGGTGTCGGCCTTGTAGTCCTCGAAACCGAGCCGGCCGGTGCGCGGGAATTCCACGCCGTCGGAGGTGCGGATCTTCACGACGAAGCCCGCGTTGTCGAGACGCAGCAGACCGCGCGCGATTTCGTCGCGGGTGCGCAGGTATTCCGCCTCGCCGACGCCGAAATTGACATAGGCCGGATCGATCTGGGCCAGCGTGGTCATCAGGCTGTCGGAGCCGGCGACGGCCAGACTGCCTTCGACCTTCAGCGCACGGCCGGCCAGACCGCCCAGCGGCGCACGCACGTCGGTGTAGCCCAGATCGATGCGCGCGGTTTGTACCTGCGCTTCGGCCGACTTGACGGCGGCACGCGCCAGGTCGCGCTGCGACAGCGCGTCGTCCGATTCCCTGCGGCTGGCCGCTTCCGCATCGGCCAGCGGCTTGATCCGTGCGAATTCACGGTCAGCCTGGGCCAGTTGCGCCTTCGCCTGATCGAGCTGGGCTTCGGCGGCGGCGACCCGGGCGCGGTAGGGCGCAGCGTCGAGCCGGTACATCACCTGCCCTTCCTTGATGCGCTGGCCTTCTTCGTACAGTCGCTTCTCGACGATGCCGGTCACGCGCGCCCGCACCTCGATTTCGCGTGAGCCGGCCACCTGGCCGACGTACTCGAAACGGACCGGCACTTCACGCGGCGCCACCTCGACAACCTTGACTGCCGGCGGCGGCATGCCGCCACTGGCCGGCTTGCCCTCTTCCCTACCGCACGCCCCCAGCGCGAGCGCAAGCACCGTCACGGACAGCACGCCCACGCGCTGAACGACATCCATCGCTTTATTCATGATCCATCCCGGAAGCTGACGCGACGGTGCCGCGTAAAAGTGTCGGGCCATGCAAGCGACAGCCCTGTTATGGCCCGAATTATAAACATACATCCTTGTATGTTTAAATCACCGGATGAAAAAAATATTCATTCCGGTCACGACGAACGGGAAGCTCGCGATCAGACAGGGAGAATGGGACCCTGTCCCGGTCACCGGGGGGAGACCACCCCAGACGCTGACGCCAGAGATGGAATGAAGGGTGGTGCAACGGTCGAGGCGAACGCCTGGGCATCGATCCACGCATGCCTGACTACCGACGGCCGGCCCGCTTCGTTCTGATGAGTCATGGCGAGGCGGCAGCGTGATCGTATGTCGTGACCCGCTGGACTCAGACGCCCGGTGCGGGTGCCTGCATGCCGCCGACGATGAAGGGCAGCAGCGAGCGCAACAGTGATTCGGGGTCATTCGGCGTGGCAGGTGCGCAGTGACCGAGCAGCTGCATCACGTCACGGCCGGCCATCACGTAGGCCACGATGCCGACGAAGAAGTACATGCGCCTGGCCACCTCGTCTTCAGGTACATCGGGCAGCGCGCGCAGCAGCGCAACGCGGTAGCGGTCCATGATCTGCACGTATTCGGGCGGAATGCAGTCGTCACCGGGCTCGAAATAGGCGCGACCGATCAGCTGCTTGAATACCGCACCCGAAACCGTGTCCTTGCGCGACAGGCGCAGGATGGATTCGATGAAGGTCTGCACGATCTGCGGCACTGTCAGCGGCGCGCCGCCCGCTTCGCGCTCGAGCTTGTCGAGATAGTCCGAGCGCCGGCCGTCGGCACCGAGCACGCGCCGATAGATGGCTTCCATCAGGTCGCGCTTGGAGTTGAAGTGGTAATTGATGGACGCAAGCGGCACGCTGGCAGCATGCGCAATCATGCGCATGGACGTCGCGGCATATCCCTGCTCCGTGAACAGCTTTTCCGCCGCTTCGAAAATCCGTTCCTTCGCGTCTCCGCGCGGTCTGCCTGCAGGTCGCCCACCTTGCTCGATGTCGTCGTCGAATTGCATGCCTACGCCTCTTTTTTCCGCCCCGGAATGTAGCACTGCACGCACAGCCGTGGTGCATCCGCCAACCCTGGACGTGGCGGCGCGCACGCTGTGCGCCGCAGCGCCCGCCCCGACCAACATGGCCCCGCGTTTGCTTGTATCAGCACATGAACAAACACCCTGATATTTTCCCGCGCGCGGCCGGCAAGATCTATCTGATTGGCGCCGGGCCGGGCGACCCGGAGTTGCTCACGCTCAAGGCAGTGCGCGTGCTTGGGCTGTGCGACGTGCTGCTGGTCGATGATCTGGTCGATCGGGCAGTGCTCGCGCATGCGCGGCCGGTCGCGCGCATCGTGCGTGTCGGCAAGCGTGGTGGCTGCCGCAGCACGCCGCAGGCCTTCATCGAACGCTTGATGCGGCGCTGTGCGCGGGCCGGGTTGACGGTCGGCCGGGTCAAGGGCGGTGACCCCTTCGTGTTCGGCCGCGGCGGCGAGGAGATGCAGGCCATGGCGCGCGCCGGCGTCTCCTGCGAGGTGGTCAACGGCCTGTCTGCCGGTATCGCGGTACCGGCTTCGCTCGGCGTACCGGTGACGCATCGCGACCTCGCCTGCGGCGTCACCTTCGTGACCGGCCACGCACGGGCCGACGGCCAACCCGGACGCGAAGCGGATTGGCCGGCGCTGGCGCGCTGCGGAACGACACTGGTCATCTACATGGGTATGCGCACGCTGGACGTCATCACGCGGGCGCTGATCGATGGTGGGCTGCCGGCTGACACGCCGGCCTGCGCCATCCAGAACGGCACGCGCGGGAATCAGCGCAGCGTAGTGGCGACCCTCTCCACGCTGGCGACAGCAGTTTCCGCCGCAGGTCTGGGCAGTCCCGCCATCGTGGTGATCGGCGAGGTGGTCAGCCTGGCCGACGCCGCATCAGGACTTGATCTGCTGCATGAAAGCGCGCGGATGTCGGGCTGAATCCCACCCATCGACGATCCACATCCCGCGACAATGCCCGGCGGCAGGTGAACCGTGGGGAGCGGTTGTGGGAGCTGCTCCCACAGGGCTGCCCCTGGAGGCCAGTCCCGCACCCGGATATCCCTGGCGCAGCGCCGGTTTGCTGGCTGACGCGCCGAAGCCCGCTGCCTACTTGAGCTGTTCGTGCAGCAGCGACAGGATGCGTTTGGCGGTCTTGCTGTCGTCCACGCCGCCTTCCGGCGTCAGGACCTGTACGTTGCTCTGCTTGCCCTCACCCTTGACGTGGATGCGGTACTGGTTCTGACCGGCTTTCGGGTTCGGTTTGTCGTCCGGCATGAAGAAGAGCAGTTTGGACAGCACGCCCTTCTTGCCCTCGCCGGCGGTGGCATCGACTTCCGGATCGACGTAGCGCACGAAATACACGCCCTGCGAACGGTCGCGGTCCTCGACGGTAAAGCCGACGCGGTCGAGCGCGAGGCCAACGCGGCGCCAGGCGCGGTCAAAACCTTCGTAGATCTGCAGCGTGCCGCCCTTGTCGGCCGTCACCAGCTGCGCGCGCTCGGCCACCGGGGGCGCCGCCACCAGCGTCTTGGCCCGTTCGTTGTCGGCACCCAGACGCACCATCAACCGGCGCAGCATTTCGGCTTCCAGTTCCGGGTCGGCCGGACGCGGTTGCCACACGGTGCTGTCGCCACGTTCGTTGATGTACACCTCCATCACGCCGCGATGGCTGACGTAGATTTCGGTGGTACCCGGTTCCGCGCCCGGTTCGAGACGGGTGCGGTACTTGTCGCGCTCCGGCGTCGAGTACAGGTTGTCGAACACCCGGCCGATGGTGTTGCGGATGATGTCATTCGGAAGCTTGGCGCGGTTTTCGTTCCAGTCGGTTTCCATGACGCCCGCTTCGGGCTGTTCGATGTCGATCAGGAAACCGGTTTCCTGCCAGAACTCCTTTACCTGCGGCCACATCTGTTCCGGACTCCCGGCCACGACCAGCCAGCGCTGATTGCCCGAGCGCTCGATACGCATCTTGTCGACCTGCGGCAGCACGGCACCACCCTGCTGCTGCGCCTGCGCCGCGGGCCCCGCACGGTCAGCGTTGTAGGCGGACAGCGTAGCCACGTCGCGGCCGGCGGAATCCGGCACTGCGTAGCGATCACTGGTGGCCGGTAGCGTGAGGTCGGGCGGCAGGTCAAGCCGCGGGCCGCGTTTCTTCGCGGCCGCCTTGTAATCGACCTTGGTCGATTCGGTGTATTCGCTGATCATCGAGCACGAAGCCGCAAAGGCGGCCAGCACGAGGACCAGCACGGTGCGCAAGGCACCAGACTTCATGGGAATCATCGGTAAAGCCTCAGTTCAGCACGCCGGCCTGCTGCATCGCGGCGCGAACCTGCTGGTGGAATTGCGGTGCCAGTTCGGTCAGCGGAAGGCGAAGCGACGGGCCGATCAGCCCGAGTTGTTGTACGGCCCACTTCACCGGGATCGGATTGGCTTCGCAGAACAGCTGGCGATGCAGACCGGTGAGCTTCGCGTTGAGTGCGCGCGCCTTCACGGCGTCGGCCGCAAGGGCTGCGGCGTTCATTTCGTGCATCAGGCGCGGCGCCACGTTGGCGGTGACCGAAATGCAGCCGTGACCGCCCATCAGGATGAAGGCGCAGGTCGAGGCGTCATCACCGCTGTACAGCGCAAAATCCTTCGGCGCGCGATTGATCAATTCGACCCCGCGGTCAAGGTTGCCGGTGGCGTCCTTGATGCCGACGATATTCGGGATTTCGGCCAACCGCAGCGTCGTGTCGTTCGCCAGATCGGCCACGGTGCGACCGGGCACGTTGTACAGGATGAACGGCACATCGACCGCTTCGGCCTGGGCGCGGAAGTGGCGGTACAACCCTTCCTGCGTCGGCTTGTTGTAGTAGGGCACGACTGTCAGGCAGGCATCCACACCCATTGCCTTCGCGCGCTGCGCAAGTTCGATTGCCTCGGCGGTCGAATTGGCACCGGTACCGGCGATCACCGGAATACGGCCGGCAGCCTGCTCGACGGTGGCGTGGATCAGTTCGCAGTGTTCGTCGACATCCACCGTCGGCGACTCGCCGCTGGTGCCGACAATCACGATGCCGTCGGTGCCCTCTGCAATGTGGAAGTCGATCAGGCCGCGCAGTCGCGGGTAATCCAGACTGCCATCTTCATGCATGGGCGTGACGATGGCGACGAGCGATCCGGTAATCATGAGTGAAGCAGCTTCAGCAGGAAACGCAGCATTCTACCGGAGCGCAGCGGCAAGCCCAACACGCGCGGTGCGTCAGTCTGTAACAGCGCTGGCCGACGCACTCATAAGTCAAGCGCTTCGCGCAGTAAAAACATTTAATAAGAATTGATTATCAAGCGCCGCACATCGACTCCGATATGAAGCTACCGGCACCGCCATGGCGTCCGGCTGCACGCACAACAAAAGAGGAGACAACGATGCGCAACCCGCTTTCCACCAGTCTGTCGGCGCGCCTGCTGGCTGTACTGTTCGTTTCGCTGGGCGCAATTTCGGTCAGCAACACCTCATGGCTGCTGTGGAGCGTGCAGCGCGCCGGCGGGCACGACATCCCGCAGCTGCTCGATGCCCGGCTCTCACTCGCGGCCACCGCGTTGTCAGCGGCGGGCAGCGCGCAAGCCACCGCGCAGACGCGCGCACAGCTGGGCCGGCACCGCATCGGCGACAGCGGCTACCTGGCGCTGCTCGATACCGGCGGCGGCGGGCCGGTGCGCGTCGCGCTGCACCCGGCATGGCAGGGCCACACGCTGGACGAGGTGGGCGACGAAGCGCTGCGCGGCAGCTTGCGCCAGGCGCTGCAATCGGCCGACGGCGAACTTCACTATCGCGGCGCCGACGGCCGCGCGGTGATCGCACGCTATCGGCGCCTCGACGACTCGTCGCAGGTGCTGATCGCCGCCGGCCACACCGACGAACTGAACGCCGGCACGACGCGCCTCATCTGGCAGGTACTGTGCGGCCTGACGGTGAGCGGCCTGCTGCTGGTGGCGATGATGGCGTGGATGTTCCGTCGCGAAGTGTCGCGGCCACTGGGCGAGGCGGTGTTGGCGATCGACGCCGTGGCCTGCGGCGACCTGACGCGGGCACTGCACTCGCCGCGGCGCGACGAGATCGGCCGCCTGCTCGGCGCCGTCGAGCACATGCGCGGCGGCCTGGGCGATCTGGTCGGCGCGCTCACGCGCGATGCGCAAACCCTGCGCCAGCGCGCACACCAGCTGTCGGACGCCGCGGCGCAGAGTCGCGAAGGCGCGCGGCGGCAGGCCGAGGCATCGACGTCGATCGCCGCCTCGGTGCAGCGGATGCACACCGGGCTGGAAGAAATCCGTCACAACGTCGGCGCCGCCAATGCCTTCTCCGGGCAGGCGGGCGCCAGTGCGCAGCACGGTGCCGGGGTGATCCACGAAGCGTCGGCGGAAATGCGGGCGATCGCCGGCCATGTCACGCAATCTTCGTCCGTGGTCGAGGCGCTGGCGGCGCATTCGGCCAGCGTGGCCGACATCGCCAAGGTGATCAACGCGCTGGCCGACCAGACCAACCTGCTGTCGCTGAACGCGGCAATCGAGGCGGCGCGCGCTGGCGAACATGGCCGCGGCTTCGCCGTGGTGGCCGACGCGGTGCGCAAGCTGTCGGTATGCACGCGCGAAGCGACCGGCCGCATCGGCGCAGTGGTGGCGCGTATCCAGCAGGGCACCGCGGCTTCGGTCGGCACCATGCGCGAAGCGGCGGCCAAGGTCGAAGCCGGCGTCCGGCTGGCCGGCGACGCGCAGCAGGCGATCACGATGATCACCACCGATGCCGGCCAGGTGGTGCGGCGCATCGCCGACATTTCGGCCTCGCTCGGCGAACAGGGCCGCGCCAGCACCGAAATATCGCGCGCCGTCGAAACCGTGGCCGACATGGTGGAGCACAACAGCGCCGCCGCCTCACGCGTCGCCGAATCGGCCGTGGGCATCGAAAAACTCGCCGAAGACGTACTTGGCGCGGTGAAACGCTTCCGCATCACCGCCTGACGGGTCAGGGGCGGGGAGCGACTTCAGGGCGCGGGCTTGTTGGGCATCGCCTGCGGCTCACCCCAACCTACGGAGGGCGATTTCTTTTGCGATGCCGGGGGTGGGGGACCCGCTGCGGCGTCTCTGGTCGTGGCGCGAGGGTGTTGGGCATCGCCTGCGGCTCACCCCAACCTACGGATGGGGGTTACTTTTGCGTTGCCAGCCCGTAGGTTGGGGTGAGCCGCAGGCGATCGCGATCCGCTGCCGGGATTGTGCAAGTCCCGGGTTTGCCCGCCCGTAGGCTGGGGTGAGCCGCAGGCGATGCCCAACATCTGGGTCGTGACTACAGTTCGGCCAGTGCCCTCACGTGCTCGGTCACGCTGCGGCCCAGTGCCGACAGCGCGTAGCCCCCCTCGAGCATCGATACGACACGGCCTTGGCAGTGCACCTGCGCGAACTTCAGCAGTTGCGTGGTCACCCACGCGTAATCCGCCTCGACCAGGCCAAGCGAAGCCATGTCGTCTTCGTAGTGCGCGTCGAAGCCAGCCGAAATGAACAACATCTGCGGGGCGAATTCCTGCAGCCGCGGCAGCCAGCGCGTACTGACCGCCTCGCGGAAGGCCTCGCCGCGGGTGCCGGCGGGCAGCGGCACGTTGCACAGATTGCCGGCGAGAGGTTTGTCGCCCGAGTAGGGATAGAACGGGTGCTGGAAGATGCTTACCATCAACATGCGTTCGTCGCCGGCGACGATGTTTTCGGTGCCGTTGCCGTGATGCACGTCGAAATCGATGATGGCGACCCGCTCCAGTCCGTGCACTTCAAGCGCATGGCGGGCGGCGACGGCAATGTTGTTGAAGAAGCAGAAGCCCATCGCGCGGCCGAATTCGGCATGGTGGCCGGGCGGGCGCACGGCGCAGAAAGCGTTGCTGGCCTGCCCCGACAGTACCAGGTCGGTGGCGTGGACGCCGGCGCCGGCGGCACGCAGCGCGGCACGCAGCGTGCCGGGGCACATGGCGGTGTCCGGATCGAGGTGCACGATGCCGCTGGCGGGTGCCTGATCGAACACCTGCCGGACATGGGCGGCCGAATGCGCGCGCTCGAGGGCTTCGACGCCGGCCAGCGGCGCATCGTGGTGCGCCAGGCACACGTCGAGTCCGCTGGCGATAAGACGGTCCTGAATCGCGCACAGCCGATCCGGGCATTCGGGATGGTGCGAGCCCATGTCATGCAGCGCGCACTCGGGATGTGTAATGTATGCGGTGGTCACCGCGCCTCCTCCATTTTTGCAGTGTGCAATGCAACCCTGCCTCTGCGTGCCGTGTCACACCGCGTGAATTGAATCGTGCCCTGCATTATCCCGCCACACCTTAACCCACCTCAAGCCATGTCCGATCCCCGTGCCGTTGTCGATGCCGCGTCCACCCTCATTCTCGGCAAGCGCAGCCGGCTCGAGCTGGCGCTGACCTGCCTGATTGCGGGCGGTCACCTGCTGATCGAGGATGTGCCCGGCACCGGCAAGACCACCCTCGCCCACGTGATGGCGCGCCTGCTCGGGCTCGATTTCCGCCGCGTGCAATTTACCAGCGACCTCTTGCCGGCGGACATTCTCGGCGTGTCGGTGTTCGAACGCGAAACCGGCGCCTTCCGCTTCCACCCCGGCCCGGTATTCACCCAGGTGCTGCTTGCCGACGAGGTGAACCGCGCCACGCCGCGCACGCAGAGTGCGCTGCTCGAGGCGATGGAAGAACACCAGGTCAGCGTCGAAGGCGAAACGCGCCCGCTGCCCGAACCCTTCTTTGTGATCGCCACGCAGAACCCGGCCAGCCAGATCGGCACCTATCCGCTGCCTGAATCGCAGCTCGACCGCTTCATGATGCGCATCACCATGGGCTATCCCGATCCGGCGGCCGAACGCGCACTGCTGACCGGCCGCGACCGGCGCAGCCTGCTGGCCGACCTGGCGCCGGTGGCCGACGCCGCGACGCTGACCGCCTGGCGCACGCGGGCCGAAGGCATTCATGTCAGCGATGCGCTGATCGATTACGTTCAGGCGCTGATCGCCTACACGCGTACCGGCGGCGCCTACCGGCTCGGTCTGAGTCCGCGTGCCGGGCTGGCGCTGCTGGCCGCGGCGCGCGCCCGCGCGCTGCTCGATGCACGCAACCACGTGCTGCCGGAAGACGTGCAGGCGGTGATGCCGGCGGTCGCGCTGCACCGGCTGCCGATGCTCGAGCAGCCGGCCAGTCACGACGATGCCGCCCGCCATCTGCTGCAGGCGGTTGCGCTGCCGGTCTGATGCGGGAAGCGATCCGCCGCTGGCTGGCCACATTGGGCGGCTCGCCCGCGCTGCCGCTGACCCTTGATCGTCGCCGCATTTTCGTGCTGCCGACCGGGCCGGGTCTGGCCTTCGGCTGTGCGCTGCTTGCCATGCTGCTGACCGCGATCAACTACACGCTGAGCCTGGGCTTCGCACTGGTATTCATGCTGGCTGGCCTGGGTCAGGTCGCGCTGCTGCACGCCTTTCGCAACCTGTACGCGCTGAAGCTTCGCGAAACCGTGCCGGAGCCGGTGTTCGCCGGCCAGCATGCAGGCTTCCCGCTGTGGCTGGACAACGATGCCAGCCGGCCGCGGCCGGCGCTGCAGCTGACCATGGCCGGTGCCGATCCGGTCACGATAGATCTTGAGCCAAAGCAGAGTCGGGCCGTGTTGCTGCACGTGCCGACGACACGGCGCGGCTGGCTGTCGCCGGCGCGCGTCACGCTGAACACCCGCTACCCGCTGGGCCTGATCCGCGCCTGGTCGTACGCGAAGCCGGCCCAGCGCTGTCTGGTGCTGCCACGACCGGAAATCGACCGACCGCCGCTGCCGGCCACGGCGGCCGGTGAGGCGGGCCTGCGGCCGCGCGGCGACGGCAGCGAGGAATTTGCCAGCCTGCGCGACCACCGCGCTGCCGATTCGCCGCGCCACGTGGCGTGGAAAACCTCGGCTCGCACGCCGGATGCGCCGCTGCTGACCAAACAGTTCGAAGGCAGCGACGGCGGCGACCTGTGGCTGGACCTCGCCCAGCTGCCCGCTACGCTGTCGCTCGAACAGCAGCTGTCGCGGCTGACCGGCTGGGTGATCGACGCCGACGCCGCCGGACTGCATTACGGGCTGGCGTTGCCGGGCACGCGCATCGCGCCGTCCAGCGGACCGGCACACCGAGCGCGCGCGCTGCGCGCGCTCGCACTGCACGGGCTGCCAACATGAAGTGGCGCCGCACGACCGCGCCCAGGGTGGCGGCTGAACCCCTTGATCAGTCGCGCATCGCCTGGCTGATGGCAGTCGCCGCCTGCGCGCTGGTGCCGCACGGCTCGCACCTGCCGGGCTGGCTCATCGCGGTCGCGGCCCTGCTGTTCACGTGGCGGCTGGCGCAGTGGAAGCTGGGCTGGCCGGGCGCCAGCGGTCTGGTCAAGCTGCTGGTGGTGATCGCCTGCTGCGCCGGCGTGTCGCTCACCTTCGGCCGCCTGTTCGGCCGCGAACCCGGCGTGGCGCTGCTGACGCTGATGCTGGTGCTCAAGCTGCACGAATTGCGCAGCACGCGCGACGGCCACACCGTCGTGCTGCTCGGCTATTTCATGTTGCTGACCGCCTTTCTGTATTCGCAGACACCGGCCATGGCGGCCGCGCTCGGCGTGTCGATGACCGTCATCACGGCGGCGTTGATCGCACTCACCGGCCCGCCGGCCGCGCCGCGCGCACTGCTGCGCCATGCCGCATGGATGATGGCGCAGGCGCTGCCCTTCATGCTGGTGCTGTTCGTACTGTTCCCGCGTGTGCCCGGCCCGCTGTGGGGCCTGCCGCTCGACGCCTACAGCGGCACGTCGGGGCTGTCCGACTCCATGTCGCCGGGCTCGATTTCGCAGCTGAGCCTGTCCGGCGCCATTGCCTTTCGCGTGCGCTTCGAAGGCGATGCGCCGCCGGCACGCGATCTGTACTGGCGCGGCCCGGTACTGAGCGCCTTCGACGGCCGCACCTGGCGGCAGGGCAGCAGCGCGCAGCGCATCGGCGATGGCGTGCCACACACGGTACCCGGGCGTCCGCTGGGCTATGAAGTCACACTCGAGCCGCACAACCGGAACTGGCTGTTCGCACTCGAAACCGTCACCACACTGCCGGCCGGCGTGCGGGTGAGCGACGACTGGCAGTTGTTCGGTCGCGATGGCGTGCGCACCCGGCGGCGCGACCGCTTCGAATCGGTGCTCGGTGCGCGACCGGGCATCGAGGAATGGAGCGGTCATCTCGACGCGGCCCGCCAGCTGCCGCGCGACGGCAATCCGCGCGCCCGGCAACTGGCGCAGACGCTGCGCGCCGACTCACCGGCCGACACCGTGGAGGCCGGCCTGCGGCTGTTCCGGCGCGAAGCCTTCGTCTACACGCTGACGCCGCCGCTGCTCGGTGACGACGGCATAGACGCCTTCCTGTTCGACACCCGGCGCGGCTTCTGCGAGCACTACGCCGGCGCCTTCGTGTTCCTGATGCGCGCCGCCGGGCTGCCGGCGCGCGTCGTGACCGGATATCAGGGCGGCGAACGCAACGAGGTCGACGACTACGTCGTGGTGCGCCAGTCCGACGCCCACGCGTGGGCCGAGGTGTGGCTCAAGGGCGAAGGATGGCGGCGCGTCGATCCAACCGCCGCCATCCTGCCGTCGCGCATCGAACGCGGTCTGGCCGACCTGCCGGCCGGCGAACCCGTCCCCTTCGTGGCGCGCGTCGATCTGGGCTGGCTGCGCTCGCTGCGCCACCAGTGGGAGGCCGCCAACAATGCGTGGAACCAGTGGGTGTTGTCGTACGACCAGCAGAAACAGCGCGAACTGCTGAGCCGGCTCGGCATGTCGCAGCCCGACTGGCGGCTGATGACGATCTGGCTGGCGTCGCTGTGCGCGCTGTTTGCCACCGCGCTGACATTGTGGGCAATGCGCCGCAGCGTGTCGGCCGATGCGCTGGCGCGCGCGTGGAGCGGGGTCGACCGCGCATTGCGCCCGGCCGGCCTGGGCCGCGAAGCATGGGAAGGGCCGCTCGACTACGCGGCACGGATCGGCCGGCTGCGCCCCGATCTGGCACCCGTGCTTTCTCAGGCGTGTAGACTTTATGCCGACGCCCGCTATGGCGCGGTCCCGCCCGCCGCTGCGACCCGCGAACTCAAGGCCTGCGCCCGCGCGCTGCGCCGCCAACGCACTCCACCCCGCCCATGACCTCACGCTTCACTTCAGACGCCTTTTCACGGCGCTCTTTCATGCTCGGCAGCGTGGCACTGATCGCCTCCAGCCGTTTGCCGGCGCAGACCCCGGGCACAGCCGGCTTTGCCAGCCGCGAAGACGTGCGCGCCTTCTGCGCCGAACTGGCCGGCGCGCATGGCTTCGACCCGGGCTGGCTGCTGACGCAGTTCGAACCGGTGCAGCCGCAACCGAAGGTGATCGAACTGATCCGCCCGCCGACGAAGCCCGGCGTGCGCTCGTGGCAGCGCTACCGCGGCCGCTTCGTCGAGCCGCTGCGCATCCGTGAAGGCCGCGCCTTCATGGACGAATACGCCACAACGCTGGCGCGCGCCGAACAGCAGTACGGCGTGCCGCCACACGTGGTCACCGCGATCATCGGCGTCGAAACGATCTATGGCCGCCACACCGGCAACTTCCCGGTCATCGGCGCGCTGGCCACGCTGGCGTTCGATTACCCGCCGCGCGCCGAACTGTTCCGGCGCGAACTGGGCGAGCTGTTCCTGCTGGCGCGCGACCAGAACCGCGATGTGGCCAGCTATCGCGGCTCCTATGCCGGCGCACTCGGTTACCCTCAATTCCTTCCCAGCAGCTGGCGTCGTTATGCGGTTGATTTCGACAATGACGGCCGCGTGGACCTGATCGGCAGCCCGATCGACGCCATCGGCAGCGTTGCCGCCTACCTGAAGGAACACGGCTGGGAGCCGGGCGAGCCGGTGGTGCAGCGCATCCTGGTCGACAGCAGCACGGTTGCGCCGCTGATTGAATCCGGCATCGAGCCGGTACTCGATACCGATCGACTGCTGGCCAGCGGCATCCGCCCGCTCGGCCGTGAGCTGATTTCGAAGCCGGCGGCCGTGGTCGATCTGATCACACCGGATGCGCCGACCGAATACTGGCTGGGCTTCAGGAATTTCTATGTAATCACCCGCTACAACAAATCGAGCTTCTACGCGATGGCCGTGCATCAGCTGAGCGAGGCGCTGGCGCGTGGCTGACCAGCGCCCGTGCAGTCGCCGCCGGTACTCGAATCGGACCCTGACCATGACCATGACCCGCCTGCTGCTCTCCGCCATGCTGGGCGCCCTGCTCGGCTCCCCCTCGGTCGCCGACGACACGTCGTTGACCGGCCGCTGGACAGGCGACTACAAGACCGACGAAGGCATCGACCGCGAAGCGGAATTTGTCGTGACGGAAAGCGGCGCGACCTGGACCGGCAAGCCCAAGGGCAGCGCCGGCCGGCAGAATCCGTGCTTCAACCGCGCCTTTGCGGTGCTCATCGAAGGCGATTCAGACGGCGCGCTGTCGCTGTGGGTCAAGGCGAGCCAGGCCTTGCCGCTGTGCAAGGACCTGCGGCTGCAGCTGACCCGGGTGTCGCCGACCCGGCTCGAAGGCCGGTTCAAATCAGGCGCGCCGGTCTGGCTGGAAAGACGCTGAGTTCAGCACGCTCTGCAGCAAATCCCCGTGCAGCAAGGCATGGCACCGCCGGGCTTGACCCGCGCATTGAATGAAACCATTATTCATTCCATGCAACTTGGCGCCGGGACGACCCGGTCGCCTTCTTTCTTCCGGGGACGGCCCCGGATGTCCGGAGCATTCATCATGGCGTGGGTCATCCTTTTCATCGCGGGTCTGTTCGAGGTCGCCTGGGCGATCGGTCTGAAATACACCGATGGATTCAGCAAGTTGTGGCCGTCGGTCGGCACGGCGGCCGCCATGCTGATCAGCGTGGTGCTGCTCGGACTCGCCATGCGAACGCTGCCGGTCGGCACCGCCTATGCGGTATGGACCGGCATCGGCGCAGTCGGCACCGTCATCCTGGGCATCGTGCTGTTCGGCGATCCGGCCAATGCGGCGCGTCTGGCCTGCGTTGCACTGATCGTCGCCGGCATCCTCGGACTGAAGCTCACGTCGGCCTGAGTGCCGCGGCGGGAGTTCTGGCTGTGGGAGCGGCGGCCTCGCCGCGATACGCACGCTGATCATCGACCATCGCTGCTCGATCG
>NZ_JAUYRO010000047.1 GCF_030696805.1 Methyloversatilis sp.
CCCGCATCGTCGCCAAAGTCGATGAGCTGATGGCCTTGTGCGACAAGCTGGAAGCGCAGCAGCAGTCCCGCCGCAAACTGCAAAACAACCTAAGACTATCCACCCTGCAAGCCGTCGCCAGCGCCACCAGCCCGCACGAGCTGCAAACCACCTGGGCACGCCTGTCCAACAACTTCGGGCGGCTGTTTCATGCGCCTGAGGATGTGGCGGACTTGCGGAGTCTGGTTCTTGATTTGGCAGTGCATGGATTTCTCACCGAGCAATCAGAAGATGACACTAACGCAATCAAAACTTTTGAAGACATAAAAGCTGTCGAGAAAAGGCTAGTTGCAGATAAGAATCTAGGCCGCCCGAAGCCATTTCAACCCCTACAAGAAAACGACATTCCGTTCAGTCTTCCGAATGGCTGGATTTGGACGCGCCTCGGTGAGTTAGCGCCTGATTTTCAAAATGGAATATCTAAGCGACACGGGAACACTGGAATCGCCACCACGGTTTTGCGACTGGCCGATATTCTTAAAAACCAGATTTCGTTAACGGAGCCGCGAGACATCCTGCTAACCGAAAGCGAGCGAGATAAATACCTTCTTGAAGACGGCGACATACTGATAACGCGGGTAAATGGCAGTGCGGATTTGGTTGGGAGCTTTATTCTGGTGAATGCTGGCGGTGTCGCCTATTGCGATCATTTCATCCGCTTGCGTTTTGTGAATGAATTGATTGATGTCGAATATGTTTGGGTTGCGTCTCAGAGCCCGTTCATTCGTCAGCAAATTTCAGGCAAGTTCGTCACGACTGCTGGGCAAAAAACGGTCAATCAAAATCATATCGGTTCCGTATTGATACCACTCCCGCCGATACAGGAGCAGCACCGCATCGTAAAGCGCGTCGCTGAGTTGATGCGCTTATGCGACTCTATGGAGTCGCAATTGCGCCATGCTAAAGAGGTGGCTTGTCGTCACGCTATCTCAGCTGTTTCGAGCCTCACCGGCATCGCCATCGGACAAGAAGAGGAACCCATGAAAGCCCCGCAAACCGAATTGATTGCATCGCTGCGCTTGGGCGCCGCACCCGACATCAAAGTCCAGGCACCATTGGCCACGATTCTGGCCCGACACAACGGTGAGATGAGCGCCAAGGATTTGTGGCGGCGCTTCGGCGGCGAAATCGAGGCTTTTTACGCGCAGCTCAAAACCGAGGTGGCTCACGGCTGGATTCTGGAACCGGCTCCCGCCGAAATGCGCGAAAAGCCAGCCGACGCGGTGAGCGCCTGATATGCAGCTGCAGCGCATCCGCATCCCGGCCTTCCGCAATTTGCGCGATCTCGACATCACCTTCGATACGCACTTGCCGCCCGCTGTGGGCGCGCCGGCGGATGCGCAGCCCAAACCCATCCGCAGCCACGCGCTGATCGGCCAGAACGGCACCGGCAAGTCCAACCTGATCGAAGCGCTGATCACCATCTTTCGCGATGTGGATCTGGACCGCGAAGCGGCGTTCGATTACACGCTGGAATACAGCATTCGCGGCCACGCTGTGCGCATCGAGGCGGATACCGCCAAGCAGAAGCGCCCCTATGTCTGGGTGGACGGCAAGGCCGAGTCGCAAGGCCATCTGCTGAGAAACCGCGAGCTGCTGCCCGCCCACATCTTTGCCTATTACTCGGGCCGTAACGAGCGCATCGAAGCCTTGTTCCAGGAGCACCAGCGCCGCTTCAACCTGCGCCAGGAAATCACCACGCATGAGGTTTTGTCAGGTGCAACGCTAAGTGCTTTCACCGAATCGGCAAGGTTTTTGGACCTGGAGCAAGAGCTGCGTAAATTCGAAGGGAAGCAAGAAAAAGATCTCGACGGTGAGGAGCTTGTTGAACTTCGCAGAATTCAGCTAGAGCTCAAGCCATTTGAAGAGCAAAAAGCACAAGTTTTGGAAAGAGCCGAAGCTCGTAATCGAGGGCGGCTTGCGCAGCTTGGCGACGACCGTCTGCGCCGCCTGTTCTATTGCCGTGGTGGCCATAGCCAGTTGGTGCTGCTGGCCTGTCTGCTGTCCGACGACCCGGTGTTTCAGAAGGTGCTCAAGAACCTGCACATCGAATCGCTGGAGTCGGCTTTGTTTGTGCTGAAGGAGCCGCACCGCCTGCGCGAAAAGCGCCGTAGCGGCAAGTTCGACGAGCAGGAGCTGAACGAGGGCGACCCGCGCTTCTGGTATGCGCGTGGCAATGTGGTCAGCGAATTCCTCGACAAGCTCTGGCAAGTGGCCTGGGCGCCGATTGAGCAGGAAGCCACCAGGCAGATCGACTTCCGTGGTCGCAGCGAGAAACAGAAGCAGCTCTACCTGTTCGTGCCCAGCCAGGACAAGCTCAAGCAACTCGGCGAGCTGGTCGGCGGCACCGACAGCTTTTTCCGCTACGCCGAGGGTGCTTATATCGGCGACCTGATCGATGAAGTGCGCATCACCGTCAAGAAGCGCGACGAGCACGGCGGCAAGGTGAGTTTTACTCAACTCTCCGAAGGCGAGTTGCAGATGCTCACCGTGCTGGGCCTGATGCGTATCACCCGCGAAGACCACTGCCTGTTCCTGCTCGACGAGCCGGACACCCACCTGAACCCGATCTGGAAGCTGCGCTACTTCGACGATATCGAAGGCGTATTGGGCGATATCCATGCCGGTGCCTTCGGCGGCGCGTTTTCTAGTGCTGCCTTTGATACCTCCGCAGGGCAATCGCAAATTCTCATCACCACCCACGACCCGATGATGGTGGGCAGTCTCAAGCGCGAGCAAGTCCATATCCTGCGCCGCGATGGCGCGCGCACGGTGGTCGATACGCCTGACGAACACCCGCAGGGCATGGGCGTGACGGGGCTACTCAAAAGTGAA
>NZ_JAUYRO010000090.1 GCF_030696805.1 Methyloversatilis sp.
GATCGAACTGAAGGCCGGGCGCGACATCCTGGTCGACATCGACGCGATGGTGACGGCGGCGGGTGACGGCGCGGATTCGGACGGCGGCCGCGTGTATTCGATGGCCGAGCGCAGTGCGGTCATCCGCAGTGGTGCGGTGATGGACGCGAGTGCCGGGGCGAGCGGCGACGGCGGTTTCGTCGAATTCTCGGCGAAGGACACGGTGGAACTGGCCGGCGGTCAGTTTCTGGCTGACGGGAGGGCGGGCGGCGCAGCGGGCCTGGTGCTGATCGATCCGCTGAACATCGTGCTCAGCGCGAATCTGCTGCGCGGTGCCGGCGGCTACACCGGCGTGCCGGCGGGCGCGGACAGCGGGGTTACCGTGTCCGGGGCCAACCTGCTGCTGCAGGCGACCCGGAAGATCACGGTCAACGAGAACATCCTCGTGTCCAGCCGCCTGGTCGCCAGCGATCACGTGGATGGTGCGTCTATCGGCGATTCCGGCAGCATCACCTTCGAGGCGCGCGAAATCGAACTGAAGTCGGGCAGCAAGGTGCTTGCCCATTCGACCGGCAGCTTCGCCGCCGGCGATGTCAGCCTGCTGGCGAGCGACATCAATGCAATCGGTGCGGTGCGCTCGGCTGCCGCGAGCATCAAGGTCGAAGGCGCGACGATACGTGGCGGCAACATCAAGCTGTCGGCGCTGGCGGATACCTCGCAGATCGTCCAGTTGCTGGAAACCGCGCCGAATATGACGCTGTCGCAGGCGCAGACGTTTCTTGACACGGAAATGGACGACATTTCCGACGGACCCGGCGGCGAATACCTTGCCATCACGACCGACGCCACCGCGCTGACCGAAATCAAGGGTTCGCGCATCAGCGGCAGCGGTGACGTGACGATCAAGGCGCATGCCGGCGCGCGTGCCGGCTTCGAGAAGATCGCCACGGCCGATGTGACCATCGGCGACCATAACGGGGTCGCCAGCGAAATCAGCGGTCGCAAGATCGATGTCGCGGCGACGTCGGACACCTCGCTCACTTTCAACGTGCTGGGCAATGCGCTGCGGCTGGCCGACCAGAGCTGGCTGCCGGCCGAAGACAGCGGCGAGGTGCAACTGCTGAACGATCAGCTGTTCGATTTTTCCAGCATCCCGCTGGTATCGCTTTCGGAATCGACCGCGCGCGTCACCGTCAATGGCGCGACCGAACTGACGGCGACCGACACGCTGACGTTGTCCTCGTCCGCCACGTCGGCCGCCAAGCCCACGTTTGCCGGGCTGATCGTCTTCTCGGTGGCATGGGGTGAATCCACGGCGATCGCCGAGACCAAGGTTCAAGGCACGACGAAGCTGATCAGCGGCAACGCGACATCGGTCAAGGCCGTGACCGACACCGAGCTGAACGTGACCGCCAGCGTCAATTCGACCAACAAGCCGATCGATGCGACCTTCGTGCGTGCGTCCAACAACGCCACCACCAGCGCCGTCGTCGGCGACGACACGACGACCACGGCCGGGTCGGTCGCGGTCGAAGCGAACACCAAGGCCGACATTTCGGCTGGCGCGATCGCGTCGAACACCGGTGGCAGCGGTCTGGGCATATCCGTCGCGGTGACCACCTCGACCACGAACACCACGGCCACATTGGGTGGCGACGTCACGACCACCAACGGCGACGTCAAGGTGGACGCGAAAACCGACATCGCCAAGAACAGCAGCGCTGCCGAAGCGGCGACGCTGGGCAACCCGAACACGCTGTCGGCGAAGATGACGAATTTCACCGCTGGCATCCAGCGCAATGTCGGCAATTCGATACTCGGTGCCACTGGCTTGGTGAGTTCCGGCACGGCCAGCAAGATCACCGACTTCATGTTCCCGGGCATCAAGGAGGGCAAGTTCAATGCCGCCGGTGCCGTGTCCTACACCGACTCGGAAAACAACGCCAGCGCCAGCATTGCGGCCGGTGCGAGCGTGAAGGCGCAGGGCAAGATCGATGTGGTGTCCCTGATCAATGACCGCCCGAGTGCGAGTGCCGACGCCAAGGCCACCTCGACCGGCACCGCCATCGGCGGCTCGGTGGTGATCGCGAATTTCGAGAACAACAGCGATGCCTGGATCGGCGACCTGGCCGAGGTGGACGCCCGCGGTGCAATCCGGGTCGATGCGCAGACCCACATTCCGTACCCCTGGCAGATCGACTGGAGCTCGCCGGCCGTCATCCTGAATCACCTGCAGGGCAATCTGCTCGACCTGGTGCTGACCACGTTCGCACTGAATTCGGCCAGCGGCAAGAGCGGTGTCGGCCTGGCGGCGGCGGTGACCGTGTTCACGCTGGAAAACAATTCCAATGCGTGGGTCGGCGAGGGCGCAAAGGTCAATACTCGGTATGACAAAGCAGTCGATCCGACACTGGACCTCAGTGCGCAGTCGGTCGACGTCCATGCGAAGAACGACATCAACACCGTCAACGCCGTCGGCATCCTGTCGAAGAAATTCCTCGGCAGCAGCGGCGGCAAGGCGGCGATCGGCGGTTCAGCCAATGTGCTGAGCATCAGCGGCGAGGCGGTGGCGGGCATCCGCGATGGTGCCGACGTGCGCGCCGAGCAGGATGTCGAGGTCAAGGCCGAAAGCAACAACCAGATGGTCACCGTGACCGAGGCGGGCGGCAGTTCCGATCAGGTCGGCATCCAGGGCGCACTGTCGATGAATACGGTGCGCACCGACACGATCGCCTACATCGACGACAAGGCAAAGGTCGATGCGGGCAAGAACCTGACCATCGAGGCGGACAGCGAAATCCGGACGATTTCGGTGGCTGGCGGCATCGTCGTCACCAAGGGTCCGGTGGGCATCGGTCTGTCGGTGTCGCTCAACACGCTGGACGCCGACGTGCGCGCCTTCATCGGCAACCGCGACCCCCTCCTCGATCTGACGCCGGCCACCGGCCTCATCAAGGTGGGCGACGACCTCACGTTGAATGCCACGGCAGACACCGAAATCGGTGCCTATTCGCTGGCCGGCGCAGTGGCCACCAACAGCAAGTCGCAAACCGATGTGCCGGCCGATGCAGGCGAAACCCAGGATGGCGGCGGCAGTGCTGCCGTCGCCGGATCGGGTTCGTCGAGTGGCGGTTCGGCCGGCTCCGGTTCGTCGGGCTCCGGCGCCGGCAAGGGCAAGTTCGGCATCGCCGTATCGGGCGACGCGTCGGTCAATGACATCGAAGCCGACACGCTGGCCTACATTTCCAGCGGCGTCGAGATCCAGCAGGCCGACAATGTGTCGGTCACCGCAGACAACACGCTGGACATCAATGCGCTGTCCGGCGCGGTGACCATATCGACCCAGCAGGACGGCAACAGCATTGCCGGCTCGTACGCGCAGAACACGCTTGCCGGCACCACCAGCGCCTACATCGCCGACGCGATCGTGACCCAGAACGGCACGCTGACGCTCGACGCCGACGTCGATGGCAACATCAAGACCCTGTCAGCCACGCTGGCCGGTGCCAAGGGCAAGGCGGGCGTGGCCGGTTCGGTGTCGGTCAACGAAATCAGCAACACCACGCATGCCTATGTCGCGCGTTCGTCGCTGAGCGGCGTGACCAACGCGTTCATCGGGGCGAGCGATTTCTCCGGCATCCAGTCGGTGGCAGGCGCCATCGCCTTCGGCGGCAAGGCCGGCATCGGCCTGTCGTTTGCCTGGAACAAGCTCGACAACGACACCCTCGTGTATGTCGATGACTCCGATCTGCAGGCCGGCGGCAGCATCACTCTTGACGCTCAGACCGACAACGACATCGACACCATTTCGGCCTCGCTCGGTCTGAGCAAGGGGCCGCTGGCCGGTTCCGGCGCCGTGGCGGTCAACACCATCACCAATACGACCGAGGCACGCGTCCGCGGCAAGAAGACCGCGCTCGGCATGGACGCCGCCAGCGGCATCGCCGTGCTGGCGAAGGACGACTCGGAAATCTTCGCGCTGGCCGGCGCCATCGGTGCGACCAGCGGCAATGCGGGCATCGGCGCATCGGTCGCCTGGAGCGAGGTCGGCAACACGGTGAAGGCGACCATCGCCGGCGGTGCCGACGTGCGCACGACGAACGGCGAACTGAAGGTCGATGCGAGCGCCGACACGCGGATCGATGCCACGGCAGTGGCCGGCGGCGTGGCGGACAAGGTTGCGGTATCCGGATCGTTCTCGTCGGTCGAAACGGACAACACGGTCAGCGCCAGCATCGTCGGATCTAAGGCACAGGCGGACAACAATGCCGTCATCGTAACGGCGCGCGACACCTCCGGCATGCTGTCTATCGCCGGCAGCGCGGCGCTGTCGCTGGGTGGTGCGGCTGTCGGCGTCGGCGTGGCCTACAACGTGATTGACAACACCACCGAAGCACTGGTGACCAACTCGGATGTCGATGGCAAGAGCATCCGCCTCGAAGCCACCGAGAACGCAGAGATCGAGGCGATCGCCGCAGGCGGCGGCGGCTCGGCCAAGGTGGCCGTGACCGGTTCGCTGGGCATCAACACGATCAGCAACAGCACCGTGGCCCACGCGTCGGGCTCCGACCTCGATGCCAGCGGCGACATCACGATCAAGGCGCGCGACGAATCTGAAATCCTGTCGATTTCCGGCGCGGCGAGCGGTGCCGGCACCGCAGCGGTTGGCGCTGCCGGGTCGTACAACTCGATCGGTGGCGAAGTGCGTGCCGAACTGTCGGGCGGCAGTGCCGATGGCGCCAATGTGCGCGTCGATGCGGAGCGTCAGGGCACGCTCGACGTGTGGGCGATTGCCGGCTCGGCGGCGGGTACCGCCGGCTTCGCCGGCTCGATCGCACTGAACAACGCCGGCGGCGGCACGACCGCGCGCATCGACGACGGTGCGATCGTCAATGCGACCGGCAACGCGGTGGTGACGGCGGAAGCGGATGACTTCATCAAGTCGCGCGCCGGCAGCGTGGCGTTCGGCGGCAGCATCGGCGCAGCCGGCGGCATCGCCTTCAACGACATCCAGTCGACGACGACGGCAGAAGTGACCGGTGCCAACACTTCGGTGACCGCGCTCGGTGGCGGCTCGGGCGAACTTGTCGACAATGGTGCGCTGCGTGCCTACGACAGCAGCAAGCTGCCGTCGCAGCAGCCCCTGTCCGGTCGTCAGCAGAAGGACACCGTGAAGGGCGTCAGCGTGGTGGCGTCATCCACCGCGATGGTCGAGAACATCGCGCTCAGTGCAGCCGGTGGCGGCAATGCCGGTGTGGCAGCGACGGTCGGCATCGCGATGATGGGGGGCAGCACGACGGCCCAGGTCACCAACGGGGCCACGCTCAACGCCAGCCTGGGCAGCAGCGATCAGGAAGCGCGCGTCGCCGCCTATCACCACGACCAGATCGGCTCCGCCACGGGCGGCGCGGCGATTGGCGGCGATGCGGGCATCGGCGGAGCGGCTGACACGGCGGTGGTGTCGCACGTCACGACAGCCCGGGCAGACAACGCCACGCTGAAGGCAAACAGGGCCGTGACCGTCGATGCCGGTTCGACCAGCAAGTTTGAACAGGCCATCGTCGCCGTCGGTGGCGGCACCTACGCCGGTCTGGCGGGCACCATCGGCGTGCTGCTGGTCGATGGCACCACGCAGGCGCTGGTCAACAACGCCGATCTCGAGTCACAGGGCTCGATCAAGGTCGAAGCCACGTCGGACACCGAAGTCGACATCGATGCCGGTGCGCTCGCGGTCAGCGGTGTAGCGGGGGTCGGCATCACGGCCGTCGTGACGGTCGTCGAACAGGCCACGCTGGCCCGGGTCAGCGGCACCAGCCGGCTCGATGCCGATGGCGTCACGACCATCCGGGCCGATTCCGATTTCGATCAGGAAGTGCTGGCCGCCACCGCCGCCGCCGCCGGCGGCGCCGGCGTGGCCGGCACGATCAACGTGGTGCTGGCCAAGGGCACCACCGATGCACAGGTCGGCACCGGGGTGCTCATCAATTCGGACGCCACCTTCGGCGGCGCTGCGCAGAACGTGGTGATCGACGCTGATGACCTGATCCGGGTCGACAGTGGTCTCGGCAGTCTGGGTGTGGGCATCGGCGGCGCCGGTGTCGGTGCCGCGGTCGATGTCGTACTGGTGCGCAGCGGCGCTTCGGCCACCGTCGCCACCGGCGCGCAGATCACGGCGGACGGCAGCATTTCCGTGACGGCCGACAGTGTGCGCGATGTCGATTCGACCACTGTCGCGGCGGCAGGCGGTCTGAGTGCCGGCATCGCCGGAGCGGTATCGGTCATTTCCATCGGCACCCGGCCGGATGGCGACGCCAGCGACAACACCACCGGATCGGTCAGCAAGGCGACCGAACTGGCGTCGCGCAGCGCCACCGGCAACCAGATCGACAGTGATACCGATGCTGCCGATCAGTCTGCCGCGCGGGCCAACACGGCGCGTGCCGGCATCAATGCATCGTCCGATTTCAACGCGACACCGGCAAACACCTCGGCCGCCGCAACGGTGGCCGGCGGCGCCACGCTGAACGCCGGCGGCAACATCGAAGTGCTGGCGCACACGCGCAGCGACACCGATGCCACGGCGGTCGGCGCGGCCATTTCGGGCGGCGTGTCACTGGGCGGTGGCATCGCGATTTCGATGGTCGAAGACCGTACGCTGGCCAGCCTGGCCGGCACGACCACCTCCGGCGGCAACATCGTGGTCCGGGCGACCGGCGATCAGCCCGACGTGTCGAAGCTGCGCACCTATGCCGGCGGCGCGGGTCTGGCCGGACTGGCCGCCAGCTTCGCCTGGCACGAAAAATCCTCGACCGCCACCGCCAGCCTCGGCGGCAGGGTCACGGCGAATGCCGGCAGCGTGACGGTCAACGCAAAGGTCGATCACAACCTCGATGCCGAAGGGGGCGCTGCCGCCGTGGGTGTCGTGGGCATCGGTGCCGCCATTGCCTACGTCGATGAAACCAGTTCGGCCGAAGCACGACTGCTTCAGGACGCCGACATCACGGCGCGCTCGCTAGACGTGTATGGCCAGTCCCGCACCACTTCAAAGGGTGAGGTGATTGCGGCGGCCGGGGGCATCGTGGCCGGTGCTGGCGCGGACGCCAAGGTGAGCGACGTGTCTGCCGCAAAAGCGACCGTCGGCAACAACGTGAAGGTGACGACGGTCGGCGGCCTGACGCAGATCCGTGCCGACAGCGACCCGGTGGCCGAAGCGGTCACCGTGG
The DNA here is from genome assembly GCF_030696805.1 of Methyloversatilis sp. Lineage (GTDB taxonomy): Bacteria > Pseudomonadota > Gammaproteobacteria > Burkholderiales > Rhodocyclaceae > Methyloversatilis. The sequence goes on from NZ_JAUYRO010000090.1 coordinate 7,203, forward strand.
GTATCGCCGTGTCGGCTGGCCTGTCGATCGGCGTGTCGCTGGCCGAAGCCACGGTGGATACCGATTCGCTGGTGACCATCGGCACCGGCTTCGATGTCACGGCGGGCAGTCTCAGCCTGAAAGCGGAAACACTGCCACGCGCCGGGCGGCGCACCGCGTCGGCCGATGCACTGGCCGCCGGCGGTGGTCTGCTGCTCGGCGCAACGGCCACCGAAGCCATTGCGACGGTGGAGTCGGCCACGCGCGTACAGATGGGCACAGGCCACGACATCAAGCTGGGCAACGGGGCGTTCAACCTGCTTTCCAAGTCGCGCGTAAGCGGGCTCAGCGACGTGAGCGGCATCGCGATCGGCTTCATTGCGGCCGGTGGCAACAGTGCGGAAACGACGGTCGACAGCACGACTGAAGCGCTGATCGGCGCCGGCGCGATCAACGCCGGCAGCATTGTCATTCGCAGCGAAAGCAGTGATGAGCTGGACGCCGGAGCCACGTCCGGTGCCGGCGGCCTCGGTACGTTGCTGGCTGCCAGCGTGGTCAACGACGCCGACGCAGTCACCACTACCCGGGTCGCCGGCACGCTGCGCGCGGCCACGATCGATATCGACGCCAAGCACACCACCGACTTCCAGGGTACCGCCGACAGCACGTCGGCGTCGGTAGCCGGCTACTCCGGCGCGTGGGTCAGCAATACGGTGGACAACACGACCAGGGTTGAACTGCTGAACGGCACCCGCATCGAGAACGCGCAGACGGTCGACATCGATGCCGAAACCCGCGTCATCAAGGGTTCGGCCGGCGCAGGCTGGACGGTGCAGGCGGCCTCGGGCGGCATCCTGTCGGGTGCGTCGGGCGCCAGTGTATCGACCATCCATAACGACACCGATGTACTGATCGGCAGCAACGCGTTCATCGGCAGCAATGTCACCGGCCTGAACGCCGGTGCGATACGGATCGGCGCGAAGAACGACATCGACGTGTACGACGCGGTGCTGCTCGACACCGGCGGGGCGATCGCGATTGCGCACACGGAATCCTTCATACTGGCCAACCGCAACGACGCCGACATCACGGTCGGCGCCGGAACGCTGCTGCAGAGCGACGGCGACATCGTGCTCGATGCGCGTACCGAAGCGGTGGTCGATACCGAAGCGCAGAGCAAGACCTACGGACTGGCCGGTGCGCCGTCCGGCGAGTCGCTGTCGCGCCTGATCACCAGCAATGACATCCACCTGAACGGTGCGAGGCTCGAATCGGAAGAAAACATCCGCCTGCTGGCCGGGCACAACAACAACCTGGTTGCCGATGCCGAAACCCGGCTGTGGAACAAGACGGTCATTCCGATCAACAGCGTGCCGGATGCACACGGCGAAATCCGCCAGGACAACCGCATCAACATCGCCGCCTACAGCGCAGACCTGACCGGCATCACCGGCATCCGTGAGCAGCAGATCGCACGCGCCGCCGTCGCCTCGGTCAAGGACATCGATCTGAAGGCGGGCGAAGGCAGCCACACGACGCGCGGCTACGGCAGCGGCACCGACCTGTACCGTGAGGCGCTCGAAGCGCTGGGCAGGATTTTCGACGACGACCTCAGCCTCGACATCAAGGGTGGTTCGCAATTCACCGACTCGCGCTCCGGCGTCGACGTCAATGGCACCGTGTTCGCCGGCACCCGTCATCACCAGTATCTGGAATTCGGTGCCAACGGCCAGGTGGTGCGCCAGTCCGAGAACATGAGCTTCAGCCGCCGCAACAACGTGTCGCTGCAGCGGGAAATCCAGAGCCGGATCGACGCGCTGCAACTGCTCTACAACGAGTACGTCAATGACAATCCGGATGTCGCCAACGGTTTCCTGAACGACATCCAGATACTGCAGGCGCGTCAGACACAGCTGGGTGTCGGGGCGACCGTGAATTTCGTCGATGTAAACCCCGCCGCCGCCTACACGGGCAACATCAGCATCACCGGTGACTGGCTCAAGGGCGCCTCGTCAGCGGAGTTGATCGCACCGGGCGATTCGATCATCGAAGTGATCAACAACGGCAACCAGTTCCTGCGCATCAAGCCGGGTGTTGCGGCGCTCGATTGTGTGGCGGCGCTGTGCATCCCCGGCGAGGCCGGTGGTCTGGTCACGCTCAACGGCGTGCGGGTCAGTTCAACGGCCGAAATCAATGCCCGCAACCAGTACGGTCAGGTGGCTGGTTTCGCCGCCGGCAACGTGGTCGATCGCACCAATTCGCCCGACCCGAAGATCCTGCTGAAGAACACCTTTGAAGATCCGGTCAACCTGAATGCGCTGAAGCCGGAAGTCCATGTCGATGGCGATCTGTCCAACGCGCGCGGCATCGTCAAGATCGAAAGCACCGGTTCCGTGCTCGTGGCGTCGAACGTCGTCGCCCAGACCATTGATATCGCAACCAAGGGCGATTTCATCAAGACCTTCTCGCTCGGCTTCAGCCACCTCGCGGGCGACCCTTCGCTGTACGACGTCGTCGCCGGCTACATCAACAGTGCAGGCAATTTCGTCAATGGCTACCAGCAGCAGTACGAGGCGATCGCGAAATCGGAATTCGGCGTCGCCAACGGTGCTTTTTCCACTACCCCCTGGTTCAGCAACTACAAGGCGTATTCGGTCGCCAACGCCGGGCTGACCTCCGAAGGCAGCACCATCGCCGGCAACAACGTGTTCATCAGCGGCGAGAAGCTGAACATCAACGGGCTGATCCAGAGCGGGCTCACCGACTACAACCTGACGATCAATTCGACCGTGCTCAATCAGGCGAAGGCGGCGAATGGCGGCTGGGTCGCGCTGGCACTGCCGTCGGCCGGCAGCACGCTGGCCGATGTGTTCAGGCCCAAGGTGCGCTGGGACAGCGCCAGCAACACCCTTGAACTGGGCTCGATCCAGGTCGAGGGCGGCTACATGCAGTTTTATGGCGACATCTTCAGTACCGGCAACGGTCAGTTGAAGGTGCGCGACGGCTATGGGCGGATCGAAGTCAGCAACACCTCGGGTGCCAGTCTGGCGCTCAACAGGCTCGATACCGGATCGGCCGCGGCCGGCACGATCAAGATCATCGATACCAGCACCAAGCTCAATGGCAAGCCGCTGGAGACGGTGATCACCCGCCTGAACGGACAGGTCACCTACACGCGGACAAATGCTTCATCCGATCGTCTCAGCCCGACCGTCACAGTGTCTGGCGATGCATCCGGCCGGCTCGCGTCCTACAACCCGCGCGGCGAGCGCCGCTTCAAGTGGATCAATGCTGAAACGTACGACGTCTACAAGTGGGAAACCTATTCGAAGAGCCTGCTGTTCGATGCCGCATTTCTGGACGCGCTGTCCAGGGATCCGGGGGGCCGGTCGGGCGGTGACACGACGACCACGCGGACCGAACGTATCAGCGGCGACTGGCTCGCGCAGGACAACCGCACCGCCGACTACATCATGGACTTCACCAAGACGCGAAGCGGTGTCGCGACCAGGGGTGTTGACTCGCTGTGGGTCGTCGACAGCTACGGTTCCGACTGCGCCGGTGACCTGTGCGTCTCGAAAACGTATGTGTCGCGCAAGGAATGGGAGTGGACCGAGCGCAACTACTATGTTCACAGCCTGAACGCATCGAAGGCGATCAACATCCAGTTCATCGGTCACGACACCGGTCTGCTGAACGTCAGCAGCAACGGCGCGCTGGCACTGCAGGGCGCTGTGCGCAATCTCTCTGGAAACACGTCGCTGTCCGGCACCAGCATCGTGGCGGGTGACGTCGCCCAGATCGTGGCCGGCAACCTGACGATGACGGCGACCAACGGTTCGATCGGCGGCCCTGCCACGGCCGGCAGCAACCACATCAAGCTCGACCTTCAGGGCACGGGTGCCCTGACCGCGACCGCCACCGGCGGTGTCGCCCTGTGGGAAACCAAGGGCGACCTGCGCCTCGTCAATGTCACCGGCGGCAATGGCAGCCTGGTCGACCTGAAGGCGGACGCCAATCTGGTCGACGCCAACGGTACGGCCAACAACGTGGCGGGCGGTTTCGTGCGGCTCACATCGGAAAATGCGGGCATAGGCAGCATCGCCGATCCGCTGGAGATCGATGTCCGGTCGCCGAACGGGTGGATACAGACGAGTGCTGCAGGCGACACCGGGCTGACCGAAACCAACGGCGACATGAGATTGCTTTCGGTGTTTGCCAATGGTGGAGACGTGCGACTCGAGTCGGTCAATGGCTCGATCGTCGACGTCAATGAAGCACAGCAGGTCGATGTGGAAACACGCGCCCAACTGCTGCAGGTGGCACAGCGTGCGCGGCTGACGGCATCGGCGGGCGCTGACCTGAGCATCGACAAGACGCTGAAGGCCTACAACGATCAGAAGAAGCAGGATTACCTGCAGTACTGGCAGATGCGTGGCTTGAAGGAAAACTTCGACCCCAGCGGCGTATCGACCGGCTTCACCGCCGTCGCCTATGACGCCGGCTACACCTTCGTCCTCGATGCGCAGACCGCTCAGGCACTGCGTACCGCCAATGGCTGGGGCGACGCCGAAATCGCCGCCTACCAGAACCAGCGCACCACCTTCTTCCACCAGGCGGCAACGGAATTCGGTACCGGTGATGCCGGCAGCTTCAACAAGAGTTTCAGCTACAACGTTGCCACGCAGGACGCCGCGCGCGCCAGTGCGCTGAGCGACGGCGGCACCTGGACCGAAGCCGAAGTCACCAACCGCATCGCAGCCGGCCTGTTCAAGGACACTTCGGACACGGAAGTCCTGATCGAAGAGGCCAATGTGATCGGCGAGAACATCCAGCTGATCGCCGCACGCGGCATCGGCAAGGAAAGCGCTGCGCTGGTGATCGGCACCAACCCCACGGCGTGGACGGAAGATGAGCAGCTCTCGTTGATCGCTGCCGAGCGTGCCGACGTGCGCATCGACACCGATGCGAAGACCATCACCATCCTGCGCAAGGACGACGTCGATTTCACCGCGCAGAACAACGGCACGATCACTGCAACGGCGACCGACAGCATCTACCTCGGCTCGGAAGAGGATGTGCGGGTGGTGTCGATCTCGACCCCGGCTGACGTGCGGCTGAAGACGGCCGGCGCGCTGCTGAGCGCTGCGACGACCGGGCAGGCGGCGGTGCAGTCGCGCAACGTGACGCTGGAAGCCGGTAGCGGCAATCTCGGTCAGGACACGCTGGCCCTGATCGTGCAGGTGGCTAACAACGCCACTGTGACCGCGCGCGCCGGCGGCGATCTGTTCCTGTCCAGTCTGGTCGGCGACCTGCGCATCGACCAGATCTACACACCGGGCCTGGCCCGCATCCGCTCGGCGGGCGCGCTGCTCGAAGTGTCGTCCGATCTGCAGCGCGACATCCAGGCGCGCTACCTCAGCCTGTTCGCAGGTACCACCATCGGTGGCGCCGGCAGCAGCGAACTGGACGCGCTGGATCTGGGCGCTACGCCCGACGGCTGGGTCGAACTGGAAGCCGCCGATGGCATCCACGTGCGCGCCGTCGATGGCGCGCTCGACGTACGCAGCGCGCTGTCCAGCGCCGGCGACGTCACGCTGCGCTCGCCCGGCAATCTGAGTATCGGGACCATTGATGCGGGCGGCAAGCTGTTGCTCGATGCCGCCGGTGACGTGATGCAGTCGGCGAATGACGTGGCGGCGGTCGGCAACATCGACCTGTCGGCCGCGCGCTACATCATGGCCGACGGGGCGACGCTGCGTGCCCGCGACGGTCGCATCGACATCGCCACCACGGGCGATGTCGTGGTCGGCCGCATCGAGGCGACGACCAACGCAACGGCGCAGGCGCTGCGCATCGCTGCCGGTGGCGGCATTTACGACGGCGGCGACCTTGGGGCATACGATCTCGTGGCCGCCACGCCGGGCGCCGGCGTTGTGCTCGAAGCGACCGACGGCATCGGCAGCGCGACCTGGAACAACGGCGCGCCGCTGCCGCTGGCGGATGCACTCGAAACCGACATCGCAATGATCGATGCGATATCGACCGCGGGCGGCCTGCAGATCGACGAGAAGGACGATGTCGCGATCGGCACCATCGAAACCGATGGCGACCTGTCGATCAAGGCCGGCGGCACGATCAGCGGCAACAGTGCTTACACGGCCCGCGGCAATCTTGACCTGTTGTCCGGCAACAGCGTGACCGTGCTCGAGGCTACGGCGCAAGCCGGCAACGCGACGGTGATCGCCGAACAGGACATCATCATGGATGCCGTCACCGCAGGGCAGGGCGTGAAGCTCGAGGCGATCAACGGCCGCGTCAGCGTGAAGCGGCTGACCGGCGATACGCTGGACATTTCCGGCAAGGGCGACATCGATCTGGGTACGCTCAGTGTGAGATCGAGGATGAGCTTCAGCACCGAATCAATCACGGCCAGGGTCGTCCACACCGGCACCAGCGGTCCGCTGCTGATGAACGTGACGGGCCCGCGCGGCGGCATGGCGCGCTGGGTCGATCTGACGTTTGACAGTCCGATCGGCACGCGCTTCGAGCGGCTGTATTCGCAGGACGCGCGGATCGAGACGGAACGTGGCTGG
>NZ_JAUYRO010000083.1 GCF_030696805.1 Methyloversatilis sp.
GCACGCGCGGCCGGCCGGCCGGCATCCGCCGCGGCACGCCGGGCAATGGCGCAAGACTGAACCTGATAGAAACGCTGCGCGCGGCCGCGCCCTGGCAGCCGTTGCGTCGCGCCGCGCGCGCCGGTACGCCGTCGAACTGCCTGATCGATGTGCGGCCGGACGACTTCCGCATCACCCGCTTCGCGCAGCGCTCGGAAACCACGACCATCTTCCTGGTCGACGCCTCCGGCTCTTCGGCGCTGAACCGGCTGGCCGAAGCCAAGGGTGCGGTCGAACTGCTGCTGGCCGACTGCTATGTGCGGCGCGACCGCGTGGCGTTGATCGCCTTTCGCGGCACCGGCGCCGAAGTGCTGCTGTCGCCGACCCGTTCGCTGGTGCGCGCCAAGCGCAGTCTGGCCGGCCTGCCCGGCGGCGGTGGCACGCCGCTGGCCGCCGGCATCGATGCCGGCTGGCTGCTGGCCGATGCGGTGCAGCGCCGGGGCGACACGCCGACGCTGGTGCTGCTGACCGACGGCCGTGCCAATGTGGCGCGTGACGGCGGAGGCGGCCGCGCCCGGGCCGGAGAGGATGCGCGCTCGGCTGCGCGCCGGGTCCGTGCGAGCGCCTTCCGGGCGCTGTTCATCGACACGTCGCCGCGGCCGCAGCCGGCCGCCCGCGAGCTGGCGGCCGACATGGCGGCGATGTACATGCCGCTGTCGGCGGCCGACGCGGTCAGCATTTCGAAGATCGTCCGCGCGATCGGCTGAGTCGGCGTCAGGGCTACACCGGCACGCGGGCGTATGGGCTGACGAGTGTCAATCTTTCGAGAAATTTATTGTCAATCGAAATTGACAAATCTATACTCGGTCCACAATGCTGCCTCCTTCCGCCCTGTCAGGAATCGCTGTATCGAACGCGCTTCGTCGTTGCGCACCGCGCTCATCGCACGCCGCCGGTGCTGCGGCATTGCAGGTCCGTCGCACTGCGCCGCAGCGTGATCTGCATGGCTGAGCCGACGCACGCACAGGACATGCGGGCCTGTCGCAGATTGCTGCGCAAAGGCTCGAAATCCTTTTTTGCGGCTTCGTTGCTGCTGCCGCGCGCCGTGCGCGAGCCGGCCTGTTCGCTGTATGCCTTCTGCCGCATCGCCGACGACCTGGTCGATGACAGCCAGGCAGACGCAAACGCTGTCGCGCACCTGCGCTGGCGGGTCGAGCAGGCCTGCGCCGGGCATCCGCATCCGGAACCGGCCGACCGCACGCTGGCGCGCGTGGTGGCCCGCTTCAACATTCCGGCATCGCTGCTGCTGGCGCTGATCGAAGGTTTCGAGTGGGACGCGCGCGGCCGGCAGTACATGACGCAGTCCGAACTGTTCGAATACTGCGCCCGCGTGGCCGGCACGGTGGGCGCGATGATGGCGTTGCTGATGGGGGTGCGCGATCGTGAAATCGCGGCGCGCGCCTGCGATCTGGGCCTGGCGATGCAGCTCACCAACATCGCGCGCGACGTCGGCGAAGACGCCCGGCGTGGCCGACTCTACCTGCCGCACGACTGGCTGGTCGAAGCCGGGCTCGACCCAGCTGGCTGGCTGGCCGAACCGGTGTTCGACGACCGGCTCGCGCAGGTGGTGCGCCGCCTGCTGCAGTGTGCCGACCTGCTCTATGCGCGTGCCGCGCCCGGCATCGAAAAGCTGCCCTCTGGCTGCCGCCCGGGCATTCGCGCGGCGCGCAGCGTCTATGCCGAAATCGGCCGCGGGGTCGAACGCCGGGGCTACGATTCCGTGACGTCGCGCAGCATCGTGTCGCACTGGCGCAAGAGCGTGCTGCTGGCCGAAGCGCTGAGCGGCGCGCCAAGCCTGACCGGCGCGGCGCATTACCACGTGCTCGACGAAGTGTCGGCACTGGCCGACGCGGTCGCGGCGGCGCCCACCGTCGACATGTCGGCGCTGACCGGCATTCCGCGCCGCACGCCGCAGCAGCGCATCGAGTGGCTGATTGACCTGTTCGAGCGGCTCGAGCGCGAAGAACGCGACCGCAGCACCCAGGGCACGACTGGCTGAATTCGTTCAGCGGTGCGCCGTGCCGCGGCATCCGTCCGCCGCGAAAATGTGCCGCGCGGTGAGCGCGGGCGCTTCTTCGTGCGCCAGATGCCCCAGACTTTCCAGTTCCACCAGTCGCGAGCCCGGCACCATGCGGTGCACCCGGCGCGATTCGTCCGGCGACACGGTTTCGTCACCGTTGCCGACCACCAGCGTCAGCGGTGCGCGCAGCAAAGGCAGATCGCGCACCAGCGGCGATACATCCCAGTTCGCCATCATGGCCAGTGCCCCGGCGACATGGGCGGGCGTGCTGACCAGTTTGTGATAGAGCGCCACGCCGGCCGGGTCGAGCGCCGAACCGGTGCTGCGGATCAGTCGATCGACCGCATCGCGCTGCGTGGCACGCCAGGCGAAGGCCTGCGGCGCGAAGGGCAGGGCGGACAGCAGTCGTGCCGCCGGCGGGAACAGCAGTCCGGCCAGACCGGGCAGCGGCAGCATGGCGCCATTGAGGCTGACCAGCGTGCGCGCCGGCAGCAGCCCGTCGATACTCATGCGCAGCATGATGGCCGCACCCGCTGAATGCCCGGCGACCACCTGCGGTTCTGCCTGCAACGCCGCCAGCAGGCCACCCAGCGCACGCGCAATGCCCTGCAGGGTCAGTCGGTGAGGCGCTGGCGTGCTGCTGAAACCGTGACCGGGCAGGTCGGGCGCGACGACCGTGTAGCGTGTCGCCAGTTCGGGCAGCAGCGCGCGCCACGAATGGGTGGCGGCGCCCGTGCCGTGCAGCAGCAGCAGCACCGGCCCGTCGCCAGCCACCTGGACATGCCAGCGCAATCCGCCCGCCTCGACGAAGCGGCTGGATGCTCGGTTGGGCCAGTCGCTGCCGTCGCGTGTCCAGTCAAGCGCCTTCATGACGGTGTGGCGTCAGAACCTGCGCCGGGGAGCGGGGTCAGCATCACCGGAAGAGGTGCCGAGAATGAATGGCCGAAGGAGGGTGGGGCATGAGTTCCACGATGTTGAAACTGATCGAAGCGGTCCTGATAATCGGCGGCGTGCTTGGATTCGCCGTGTATCAACTGGTATCGGTGCGACGCCAGATCAGGGAGGACCGCGCGCGGGCCGCAGCGGCGGCCGAGGACAACGACGCTGCGCACTGAGCTTACAGCGCTGCGCGCGCCCGCGTACCGCTGCGGCGCGGCATGCGGAAGGGCAGCAGGGTCTGCACCCAGCGGCTGCGGAAGCGGTCGAGGTCCAGGCTTTCATGCATGCTGCCGACGGACTCGCCGAGCAGTTGCGTACGTACCATCGATCGGGCGTAGAACGGTGTGTCTTCCAGCGTTTGAGCCTGCGGCGATGCGTGCTCGCTGCGCGTGGCACGGCCGACGCGCCACATCGTGGTCGGCAGCGCCTGCTCGGGCGGCGGGTCGAAGCTGCTGAAGCCGCCGTCGGCATCGAAGCGCAGTGCCAGTGACGCGCTCGACGCATCGCGCCGCGTCACGTCATAGAGCACCGCCGTGTCGCCGCCGTGCAGGCTTGCGCGCGACCAGTGCCAGCGAATGAAGGCTTCCTCAAGCGACGTTTCCCCGGCGTTGCTGTCGAGGTAGCCGTCGCCCTGCCAGTGCAATGCAGGCGCGTCGAGCTGCACGCTGACCCGCGCGCAGGGCGCGATCGGCGACCACAGGTGGCGCCCTTCGGCATCGAGCGCGAAGGCGTTGCGCGACAGCACCGGCGACTGCACGCGTACCTGTCCGCGCAGGCGCTGCGGCATCGGTGTCGTGATTTCGTCCAGGTCGATCACCAGCTCGTCGCCGTTCCAGTGCAGGCGGCTCGGGCCGATGGCCAGTTCATTGGCCGAACGGCGCAGTCCGCCGACGCCGCGCTCGGTCATCGCCCAGCGGCGGCATTCGCCGTACAGCGCGACATTGACCGAACAGAAATCCTGCGGATCGGCCGCACCCGGGGCGCGTCGTCGTGCGGCGGCGTAATAGGGTGAAAACACGCTGCCGATGAAGGCAATGATGGTCAGGCCGTAGCGGCCGTCGTCGCTCATCGCATCCACATACCACCACTGGTAGCCACCGGGCGGGACGCGGGCCGAGAAGTCGCGCGCGTTCATTGCCTGGCCGATGTGCCGCAGGCGCACGCGCCTGTTGCGCACCGGCAGCCCTCCGCATCCCGCCCGTTTCCAACCTTGTCATGCGCGCTCACGGAAGCTCCTGTAAATCGTGATTGACGTTGCTGTGTGTAATGTCTACATTACATGACACTACTACGCGACAAGCAAGCTTGACAGTCGCGACGACAACAACAGGAGACGGACATGGACGGCATGAAGCGTATCGAGCGGGCCCTGAGTGCTGCAGTCGAACAATCGCTGGAGGCCGCACTGTCGCATGCCGACGGTCCGACCTGTCCTCCGCTGCTGGCGTCCGCCATCCGCTATGCCGTGTTCCCCGGTGGTGCGCGCATCCGTCCGCGTCTGTGTCTCGCCGCCGCCTGCGCCTGCGGTGAAGACGATACTTCGGTAGCAGACCATGCCGCTGCCGCCATCGAACTGCTGCACTGCGCCTCACTGGTGCATGACGATCTGCCCTGTTTCGATGATGCGCCGACGCGCCGCGGCAAGCCTTCCGTACATAGTGCCTACGGCGAACGCATTGCAGTGCTGGCCGGCGATGCGCTGATCGTGCTCGCTTTCCAGACGCTGGCGCGTGGGGGTGCGAATGCGCCATACCGCCTGGTGCCGCTGCTGTCCATCATCGGCCGTGGTGTCGGCGTGCCGTCGGGCATCGTGGCGGGTCAGGCGTGGGAATGCGAGTCGGACGTCAATCTGCGCGAATACCAGCAGGCCAAGACCGGTTCGCTGTTTGCGTCGGCCACGATGGCCGGTGCGGCGGCTGCCGGCGCCGATCCCGGCCCCTGGCGTGCGCTGGGTGACTGCATGGGTGAAGCGTTCCAGGTCGCCGACGACATTCTCGATGCGGCGTCCGATGCAACGAAGATCGGCAAGCCGGTCGGTCGCGACGTGGCGCTTGGACGTCCGAGCGCGGTGCGCGAACTCGGCCTGCATGGCGCCATCCGCCGCCTCAACCTGCTGGTGGCCGAAGCCATCGATTCAGTGCCGGTGTGTTCGGGCGCCGACGGTCTGCGTGCGGTCATCGCGATGGAAGCTTCGCGGCTGATTCCGCGCGAACTCGCCGACAGCGTCCTCTGAAGCCGGGTCTTCCCGCTTCAGGCCGGCGCGCACAGACAACATGAGTACCCCTTTCAGCATGGAGTCTTCGGCTTTCGACAGCGACCGCAAGCCCGGTCTCGCCGACCGGCTGCGCGACGCGGCCGATCGCCTGCTCAGCAGCCCGCGCTTTCATCACTGGGCGTCCGCGTTTCCGCTGACCCGCTGGAAAGCCCGGCGCGAGGCACGTGCGCTGTTCGATCTGTGCGGCGGCTTCGTCTATTCGCAGATATTGCTGGCCTGCGTGCGGGTCGACCTGTTCCGGCTGCTGGCCGGCGGGCCGATGGCTGCACATCCGATCGCAACGCGCATCGGCATGTCGGACGAAGCGGCAACCCGCCTGCTGGACGCCGCAGTCGCGTTACGCCTGGTGGCCCGTCGCTCCGGCGGCCGTTACGGGCTGGGCATGCTGGGCACGGCGATGGTCGCCAACCCGGGCATCGCGGCGATGGTTGAACACCACGGTCGCATCTATCGTGATTTCGAAGATCCGCTGGCGCTGCTGCGCGGCCTGTCGCAGCGCACCGCGCTGTCGCAGTACTGGCCGTATGCCGGCAACGAACAGGCGTCGGAACTGGAAGGCGATCGCATCCGCGACTACACCGCGCTGATGGCGGCCTCGCAGCCTATGGTGGCGGCCGAGGTGCTTGATGCCTACCCGGTCGGCATGCATCGCTGCCTGCTCGACGTCGGCGGCGGCGACGGCAGCTTCCTCGCCGCCGCCGCACAACGCGCGCCCGACCTGAAGCTTCAGTTGTTCGATCTGCCAGCGGTCGCCGAACGCGCCCGCATGCGTTTCGACGCGGCTGGTCTTGCCGCGCGAGCCACGGCGTTCGGCGGCTCCTTCCAGTCGGGCGAGCTGCCGACCGGCGCCGACCTGGTATCGCTGGTGCGCGTGCTTCACGACCACGACGACGAAGACGTCATGGCGCTGCTGCGGGCCATCCACCGTGCGCTGCCTGATGACGGCGTGCTGCTCATTGCTGAGCAGATGTCCGGGGTGCGCGGTGCCGAACCGGTGGGCGATGCCTATTTCGGCTTCTATTTGATGGCGATGGGCCGCGGTCGTCCGCGCTCCGAAGCCCGCCTGACCGAAATGCTGCGCGCCGCCGGCTTCTGCCAGATTGGCCTGATTCCGACCCGTATTCCGGTGCAGACGTGCGTGCTGGTCGCGCGTCCGAAACATTTACAGACATAAATGTAATGATTAGTTGACACTAATCAGAGTAAGCCTAGAATGACACTCAAGGTGACAAGCCGTCGCGACACATGAACGACGGGGTCCTCAACGCGGAGGCGCGATGAACAGTATTGCCGTAGTACTGAAGCAGCCGGAGCAGTTGGAGCTGAGCCAGCTCGAACTGACACCGGCAGGCGATGCCGATGTCGTGGTCGACGTCGAGTGGAGCGGCATCAGTACCGGCACCGAGCGCCTGCTGTGGTCCGGCCGCATGCCGCCGTTCCCCGGCATGGGTTATCCGCTGGTGCCGGGCTACGAGTCGGTGGGGCGCGTCAGTGCCGCCGGCGCCGCCTCCGGTCTGAATGTGGGTGATCACGTATTCGTGCCGGGTGCACGCTGCTTCGGCGAAGTGCGCGGTCTGTTCGGCGGAGCGGCATCCCGCCTCGTGGTGCCGGCTGCCCGCACCGTCACGCTCGACGACAGTTTCGGCGAACGCGGCATTTTGCTGGCCCTTGCAGCGACTGGACAGCACGCCATCGCCGACGGCGATCACCTGCCTGACCTGATCATCGGTCACGGCGTGCTCGGTCGCATGATCGCCCGGCTGACCGTTGCCGCCGGAGGCGATCCGATCGTGTGGGAACGCAACCCGGCGCGCGCCGATGGCGCCCAAGGCTATCGCGTCATCGACCCCGCAACCGACGAGCGCCGCAATTACCGCTGCATCTGCGATGTCAGCGGCGACGGCAGCCTGCTTGACGCACTCATTGCCCGGCTGGTCCCGCACGGAGAGATTGTGCTGGCCGGTTTTTACGAAGACGCACTGTCGTTCAACTTCCCGCCGGCCTTCATGCGTGAAGCCCGCCTGCGCATCGCCGCGCAGTGGCAGGAAAGCGATCTGGTGACGGTGCGCGACATGGCAGCCGCCGGGCGGCTGTCGCTCGAAGGTCTGATTACCCACCGGCAGAGTGCGACCGATGCGGATGCGGCTTACCGCACGGCGTTCTCGGACCCGGCCTGCCTGAAAATGATTCTCGACTGGAGATCCCTGTCATGAGCGACGCCTGCGGAACATCGTCCGGCACCTCGCCGATCAAGTTCGACCTGAACAAGGTGCTGCGTGCCGAAGCCGCGATCGATCCGGATCCGGTCCCGACCGGTGAAGCGACCAAGACGACGCAGATCATCGCGATCTACGGCAAGGGCGGCATCGGCAAGAGTTTCACGCTGGCCAACCTGAGTTACATGATGGCGCAACAGGGCAAGAAGGTATTGCTGATCGGCTGCGATCCCAAGAGCGACACCACCAGCCTGCTGTTCGGCGGCAAGGCCTGCCCGACCATCATCGAAACCAGCAGCAGGAAAAAGCTCGCCGGTGAGGACGTGAAGATCGGCGACGTCTGCTTCATCCGCGACGGCGTGTTCGCGATGGAGCTGGGCGGGCCGGAAGTCGGTCGCGGCTGCGGCGGTCGCGGCATCATCCACGGCTTCGAAACGCTCGAAAAGCTCGGCTTCCACGACTGGGGGTTCGACTACGTGCTGCTCGACTTCCTGGGCGACGTGGTGTGCGGCGGCTTCGGTCTGCCGATCGCCCGCGACATGTGCCAGAAGGTCATCGTCGTGGCCAGCAACGACCTGCAAAGTCTGTATGTCGCCAACAACGTGTGCAGTGCGGTCGAATACTTCCGCAAGCTCGGTGGCAACGTCGGCGTGGCCGGCGTGGTGATCAACCGCGACGACGGAACGGGCGAAGCCGCGCAGTTCGCCGAAGCGGCCGGCATTCCGGTGCTGGCCACGATTCCCGCCAACGACGACATCCGCCGCAAGAGCGCCAGCTACGAAATCATCGGCCGGCCCGGCTCGCAGTGGGCGCCGCTGTTCGAGGAACTGGCGATGAATGTGGCCGAAGCGCCGCCGGTACGGCCGAAACCGATGACGCAGGACGGCCTGCTGGGCCTGTTCGCTGCCGATGTCACCGGACGCGACTATGTCATGACGCCGGCCACCGTGGCCGACATGCTGGGCAAGGATGAAGTGATCAAGCCCACGCTCGAAGTGGTGTACGACACCGTTTGAGGTGGTCACCATGTCCAACATATCCGACATCAAGGTCATCAACGCCGACGCGCTGAAAAGCGATGGTCTGGGTTGCCATGCCGGTCGCGATCAGCTGGAAGGTGCAGCCCGCGCCGCCGGCAAGAGCGGCGTGCTGGATCAGTACGCACTGGATTATCCGAAAGGTCCGCACGATCAGCCGCAGTCGATGTGTCCGGCGTTCGGTTCGCTGCGCGTTGGTCTGCGCATGCGCCGCACCGCGACAGTACTGTCGGGTTCCGCCTGCTGCGTATATGGATTGACCTTCACGTCGCATTTCTACGGTGCGCGTCGCAGCGTCGGTTACGTGCCGTTCAACAGTGAATCGCTGGTGACCGGCAAGCTGTTCGAAGACATCCGCGAAGCGGTGTTCAAGCTGGCGGACCCGGCGCTGTACGACGCAGTGGTGATCATCAACCTGTGCGTGCCGACGGCCAGTGGCGTGCCGCTGCAGCTGTTGCCCAAGGACATCAACGGCGTACGCATCATCGGCATCGACGTGCCGGGTTTCGGCGTGCCGACGCACGCTGAAGCGAAAGACGTACTGGCCGGTGCGATGCTGCGTTACGCACGCACCGAAGCGGAGCAGGGTCCGGTGCAGGCGCCGCGCAACGGCATCAGCGACAAGCCCACGGTCGCCCTGGTGGGCGAAATGTTTCCGGTGGATCCGGTCGGCATCGGTGCAATGCTGGAACCCCTTGGCCTGGCGGCTGGTCCGGTGGTCCCGACGCGTGAGTGGCGCGAGCTGTATGCCGCCCTCGATTGCGCCGTGGTGGCGGGTATCCACCCTTTCTACACCGCGAGTTTCCGTGAATTCGAAACCGCAGGGCGCGCCATTGTCGGCTCGGCGCCGGTCGGGCACGACGGCACTGACGCCTGGCTGCAGGCCATCGGCAACGCATGCAATGTCGGACAGGCGCAGATCGATGCGGCCAGAAACCGCTTCCTGCCGGCCATCCGGGGCGCGCTGTCGGCCAATCCGATCAAGGGCCGCATCACGCTGAGCGGCTACGAAGGGTCCGAACTGCTGGTCGCCCGCCTGCTGGTCGAAAGCGGCGCCGATCTGCGCTACGTCGGCACGGCCTGCCCGCAGACGGTGCACAGCGCGGCCGACCTCGACTGGTTGAACGCGCACGGCGTGCATGTTCAGTACCGCGCGTCGCTGGAACAGGATCTGGCGGCGATGCACGAATTCAAGCCCGACCTCGCGATCGGCACGACGCCCATCGTCCAGGCGGCGAAGGAGGCCCGCATTCCGGGTCTGTACTTCACGAACCTGATTTCCGCCCGCCCGCTGATGGGACCGGCCGGTGCCGGCTCGCTGGCGACGGTGGTCAACAGCGCCATCGGCAACAAAGCGCGTTTCGACACCATGAGTGACTTCTTCGAAGGCGTGGGCACCGGGCATACCGCCGGTGTGTGGCAGGAATCGCCGAAGGACCATCCCGAGTTCCGCACCGCCTACAAGGCGAAAATGGCCAAGCTGGCCAAGGCGCGCAGCGTAGAGGAGGCCATCTGATGTTGGTCCTCGATCACGATCGCGCAGGCGGCTACTGGGGTGCGGTGTATGTGTTTACCGCCGTCAAGGGACTGCAGGTGGTCATCGATGGTCCGGTCGGTTGCGAAAACCTGCCGGTCACCTCGGTGCTGCACTACACCGACGGCCTGCCGCCGCATGAACTGCCCATCGTGGTGACCGGACTGGCCGAAGAGCAGCTCGGGCGCGAAGGCACTGAAGGGGCGATGAAGCGCGCTCACGCAGTGCTCGATCCCGACATGCCCGCCGTGGTGGTGACCGGTTCGATCGCCGAAATGATCGGCGGCGGCGTGACCCCCGAAGGCACGAACATCCAGCGCTTCCTGCCGCGCACCATCGATGAGGACCAGTGGCAGTGCGCGAACCGCGCCATCAACTGGCTCTGGACGCAGTACGGCACAAAGAAGATTCCGGAGCGCAAGGCGCGCGCCGAAGGCGACAAGCCGCGGGTGAACATCATCGGGCCGATCTACGGCACCTTCAATACGCCGAGCGATCTGGCCGAAATACGCCGCCTGGTCGAAGGCATCGGCTGCGAAATCAATATGGTGTTCCCGCTCGGGAGCCACCTGGCCGACATACCGAAGCTGGTCAATGCCGACGTCAATGTCTGCATGTACCGCGAGTTCGGGCGGCTGCTGTGCGAAACACTGGAACGTCCCTACCTGCAGGCGCCGATCGGCCTGCACAGCACGACGCTTTTCCTGCGCAAACTGGGCGAACTGACCGGTGTCGATCCGGAACCGTTCATCGAGCGCGAAAAGCACACCACGATCAAGCCGATCTGGGACCTGTGGCGCTCGGTCACGCAGGATTTCTTCGGCACCGCCAGCTTTGCGGTGGTCGCCAACGAAACCTACGCACGTGGTCTGCGCCACTTCCTCGAAGAAGACATGGGTCTGCCGTGCAACTTCGCGGTGTCGCGCTGCCCTGGCCAGAAGACCGACAACGACGACGTGCGCCGTCTGGTGCGCGAGAAGACCCCGCTGGTGATGTTCGGCAGCTACAACGAGCGCATGTACATGGCCGAATGCGGCGCACGTGCGAGCTATATCCCGTCGTCCTTTCCGGGCGCCATCATCCGCCGCCACACGGGCACGCCCTTCATGGGCTACGCCGGTGCGACGTATGTGGTGCAGGAAGTGTGCAACGCGCTGTTCGACGCACTGTTCCACATCCTGCCGCTGGCCACCGACATGGACCGGGTCGACCCGACGCCCGCGCGCATCACGCGCGCCGATACGCGTCCGTGGGATGACGAGGCGCAGCGCCTGCTCGATCAGTACGTGAATGAAAAACCCTTTCTGGTCCGCATTTCGGCAGCCAAACGCCTGCGTGACCGGGCGGAAGAAGACGCCCGCCGCGCCGATGAAGCACGCATCACGGCGGAACGGGTAATGAATGCGCGCCTTGCGCTCGAGCCGACATGAGTCCGGCCGGCCGACAAGGCGCAGTAACCGAAATCGAAAGATGCGTCCGGTCTGACCGGAACACGATCTTCCGGGGTGCAGCCTGCCTCGAAAGTCCCTGCCGCGCGGGATTTGCGCGGTGGTAATACGGCCGAAAGGCCCATCAGGAGGTAAATGTTATGGCTGATGCCAATAGCGGATCCCTGTCAGGATTGACAGCTTCCGAAGCGCGTGAATTCCACGCCATTTTCATGACGAGTTTCATCGTGTTTCTCGTCGTCGCAATCGTTGCACACATCCTAGTCTGGAACTGGCGTCCGTGGCTGCCGGGTTCGGAAGGTTATGCGTCACTGATTGAAGGCGTCCGGGCAGCGACGTACTCAGTCATCCCTTACATCTATCAGGCATAGGAGCATAAATATGTGGCGTATATGGATGTTGTTCGATCCGCGCAGATCACTGGTGGCTCTGGCCGTCTTTCTGTTTGTGCTCGCGATCGTGATTCATTTCATTCTTCTCAGTACCGATCGCTTCAACTGGATCGAAGGACCGAGCAAGAAGCCGATGGCTGCGGCGAGTGTCGCGATGCCGGCACCGGTTGCACTGAATCAGGTGCAGTAAAGAGGAAGGCGCAAGTCTGGCGAGGACCGGGCCTGCCCGGCCTCGCTTGTTGCGAAGCCAAGTTTGAAAAGTGGGAGCCCGAAGGCTTCCCAAAAGGGGGTTGGCATGTCCATGCTCAGTTTTGAAAGAAAGTACCGCGTCCGCGGTGGCACGCTGATAGGCGGAGACCTGTTCGATTTCTGGGTAGGCCCCTTCTATGTAGGATTCTTCGGCGTCACCACGATGTTCTTTTCCCTCGTGGGAACGCTGCTCATCGTCTGGAGTGCCTCGCAGGGGCCGACCTGGAATCTGTGGCAGATCAACGTTGCGCCGCCTGACCTGAGTTACGGGCTGGGCATGGCTCCGCTGATGGAAGGCGGGCTCTGGCAGTTGATCACGGTGTGTGCAATCGGTGCCTTTGTGTCCTGGGCGCTGCGAGAAGTTGAAATATGTCGCAAGCTTGGCATCGGTTATCACGTTCCGGTGGCATTCGGTTTCGCGATTCTGGCTTACGTGACCCTGGTCGTGTTCCGGCCCATCCTGATGGGTGCGTGGGGCCACGGATTCCCTTACGGCATCATGAGTCACCTGGACTGGGTTTCGAATACCGGTTACCAGTATCTGCACTTCCATTACAACCCGGCGCACATGCTGGCGGTGAGCTTCTTCTTTGCCACCACCCTCGCACTGTCGCTGCACGGCGCGCTCATCCTGTCCTCGACCAACCCTGCCAAGGGCGAAGTGGTCAAGACGCCGGATCATGAAAACACTTTCTTCCGCGATGCGATCGGCTACTCGATCGGCACGCTCGGTGTGCACCGTCTCGGGCTGTTCCTTGCGCTGTCGGCGGTCTTCTGGAGTGCCGTGTGCATCATCATCAGCGGCCCGTTCTGGACGCGCGGCTGGCCCGAATGGTGGAGCTGGTGGCTCAACCTCCCCGTGTGGCGCTAACAGAAGAAAGAGAGGGTAGAGTCATGGCGGAATACCAGAATATTTTCACCCAGGTCCAGGTGCATGGACCCGCCTTCCCGGGCGTCTCGATCGGTCGCGACGACCGTGAGCGGATGGGCAAACCCACAGACGTGCATCTGTTCGGCAGGCTGGGCGATGCACAGATCGGCCCGATCTATCTGGGCTGGCTGGGAATAGCATCGATCATCTGCTTCCTGGTCGCGTTCGAAATCATCGGCCTCAACATGCTGGCGTCGGTGAACTGGAGTCCGATCGAATTCGTGCGGCAGCTTTTCTGGCTGGGGCTCGAACCGCCGCCGCCGGAATATGGATTGAAGTTGCCGCCGCTCAATCAGGGTGGCTGGTGGCTGATGGCCGGCTTCTTCCTGACATTGTCGATCATGCTGTGGTGGCTGCGCATGTACCGCCGCGCCAAGGCGCTCGGCATGGGCACCCACGTGGCCTGGGCATTCGCCGCGGCGATCTGGCTCTACCTCGTGCTCGGCTTCATCCGTCCGCTGCTGATGGGTTCCTGGTCGGAGGCAGTTCCATTCGGCATCTTCCCGCATCTGGACTGGACGGCCGCGTTCTCGATCCGCTACGGCAATCTGTTCTACAACCCGTTCCACATGCTGTCGATCGCCTTCCTGTACGGATCGGCGCTGCTGTTCGCCATGCACGGTGCAACCATCCTTGCGGTCAGCCGCTTCGGTGGCGAACGCGAAATCGAACAGATCGTCGATCGTGGTACGGCATCGGAACGTGCAGCACTGTTCTGGCGCTGGACGATGGGCTTCAACGCGTCGATGGAATCCATTCACCGCTGGGCGTGGTGGTTCGCAGTGCTGTGCCCGCTGACCGGCGGCATCGGCATCCTGCTCACCGGCACCGTGGTCGACAACTGGTATCTGTGGGCGGTCAAGCACCACGTCGCACCGATGTACCCGGCGGTATTCGGCACTGTTGTCGATCCCGCAATGCTGCAAGGAGCGCAACAATGATGAAGTCCTATACAGCGATACGCATCGCACTGTTGCTGGCGGCCGGCGTTCTGGTGTCGGCATGCGAAAGGCCGCCGATCACCACCGAGCAGCACGGCTTCCGCGGCACCGCGATGGTCAAGGTCGCCAACCCGCGCATTGTCGCCGAGCAGGCAGGAATCCATGCCGTACCGGCGGCGCTTCCCGTCGCGCCGCAGGAAGGGCAGAAGGCGTCCGAGGTGTATCAGAACGTCAAGGTGCTGGGCGACGTCAGCGTGGCGGAATTCACCCGCATCATGGTTGCCATGACGCAGTGGGTTTCGCCGGAGCAGGGTTGCGGTTACTGCCACAACCTGCAGAATCTGGCCGATGATTCGCTCTACACCAAGGTCGTGGCGAGGCGCATGATCCAGATGACGCAGACCATCAACAGCGACTACAAGACGCACGTAGCGGATACCGGCGTCACCTGCTACACCTGCCACCGCGGCATGCCGGTACCGGCCAATGTGTGGTTCGCACCTGAGCCGCAGAAGCACGCAACGCGCATGGTCGGCAGCAAGGGCGGGCAGAACACGCCGGCCGAGTCGGTGGCCTATGCATCGTTGCCCTACGATCCTTTCACCCCGTATCTGAGCAAGGCCAACACGATCGCCGTGAATGCGACGACCGCGTTGCCGAATGTACGGGTGGGATCGATCCAGGCGACAGAGGACACCTACGCGCTGATGATGCACATGTCGGATGGTCTCGGCGTGAATTGCACCTACTGCCACAACACGCGTGCTTTCTCGTCGTGGGAAACCAGCACGCCGCAGCGCGTGACCGCCTGGCACGGCATCCGGATGTCGCGTGACCTGAACAACACCTATATGGAACCGCTGACGCAGACCTTCCCGGTCCATCGCCTCGGCGCCTTGGGTGATGTGGCCAAGGTGAATTGTGCAACCTGCCACCAAGGGGCCTACAAGCCGCTGTACGGTGCGCCGATGCTCAAGGACTACATGGCGCTCAGTGCAGCGGGCGCGCTGGCAGCGATGCCGGCTGCAGCCGCACCCGAGGCGCCGGCCGAGCCAGCTGCCGAAATGCCGGCTGAAGCCGAAAAGCCGTAAGTTCGATCGCCGGCCGCGTGCCGGCGATTGGCACAGATCGTCCGGCCGCTCCTGCATCACCCCCGCCGTGCCAGACGGCGTTTGCGGGGGCGGATCCCGACCCTGGCAGTACACTTGGGGCCCTTCGGGGCCCTGAGCCGTTCACGCAGTGCTGTCGCACGTTTGCTTCAAGTGAGCTGCTGCGCGGCAGCAGTCTGCGCACTTCGCCGCGGACATCGCTGCAGGGGTTCGCGGCTGACCACGAACCTGAGAGAATCCGTTTCCGAAGCGCATCGCCGGGTTGCAACCGCTGCGTCCCGTGATCCCGCCAATCCATGGCTTCGCCAGTGCCCGCAGCGCTGCGGCCAGAGCCCATACCTGAAAACAGAAGGATCCATCGATGAACCACACTTTGAGCTGTCTGGCCGCCGCGATCGCGATCGGCACAGCACTCCCCGCTTCGGCGCAGGAAGCGGCCGCGACGACCCCAGCGTTCACCGACAAGGTTGCCAGGGTCAACGGCGTGCCGATCCCGTCGGAACTTGGCAATGTATTCATCAAGGAACAGGTGGCCCAGGGGGCGCTCGACAGCCCGGATCTGCGCTCGCGCGTGCGCGATCACCTGGTGCGTCGCGAGGTGCTGCTGCAGGCGGCGCGCGAAGGCAAGGTGGACAAGGATCCCGCGCTGCTGCAGCGCATCGAGTACGCACGCGACGAAATGGTGATCAACGCCTACCTCGACGGCTGGTCGAAGGAGCACCCGATCACCGACGCACAGATCACGGCGGAATATGACCGCGCAGCGGCCAAGATGGGCACCGGCACGGAATACAAGGCGCGGCACATCCTGGTTGACCAGGAGGGCGCGGCGAAATCCATCATCGACAACCTGAACAGCGGCATCGAGTTCAGTGCGCTGGTTGTGTACTCGAAGGACACCGGCAGCCAGGAACGGGGCGGCGATCTCGGCTGGGCGGATGCGGCGACCTACGTCAAGGAGTTCAGCGAGGCGATGACCAAGCTGGAAAAGGGCAAGTACACGACTGAACCGGTGAAGA
This sequence comes from Methyloversatilis sp., assembly GCF_030696805.1. Classification (GTDB taxonomy): domain Bacteria; phylum Pseudomonadota; class Gammaproteobacteria; order Burkholderiales; family Rhodocyclaceae; genus Methyloversatilis. Next base: position 16,150 of record NZ_JAUYRO010000083.1, read on the forward strand.
CGCAGTTCGGCTTTCACGTCATCCTGCTCGATGACGTGCGCAAGAAGGGCCCGCCGCCGCTCGAACAGGTGAAGGAGCGCATGGTCCAGCACCTGCAGCAGCAGGCTGTGCAGGAACACGTCACGACGCTGCTGGGCAAGGCGAAGGTCGAGTAGTGAGACATCGACAAGGCACCCGTTCGAGCTGTGCCCGAACGGGTGCCTTGTTGCAGATCAGGGTTTGGCGGCGTCGATGGTGGCGATGCGGTGCGTGTGCACGGCCGTCGAACATTGATGACCCGGCTTCAAGGCCGGAGCGGCTTTCAGTTCGCGTGACTTCAGGCCCCACTTCCACAGCGCATTGAAGGGCAGCGGCAGCACCATGAACCAGTGCTCGATCACCGCGAGGCCTGACATCGTGGCCAGCAGCGTGAAGCACACGGTTGTCGCCTCGCTGTTGCCGGCCGCGCCTATCTGCTGGATCAGCAGCACGGTCACGATGGTTCCGGTGGTCACCGAGAACGGAAACAGCAGGTTCATGCGCCGGCGCCGGAAGAAGCTCTTCAGATAGGTCAGGTGCGGCGGCAGGAATTCCTCGCTGAAATTGCGCACGCCGAAATGCAGGTTCAGTTTGGCGCTGAGCCGCATCCCCCACAGCAGCATGAAGGTCCACGTACCGGTCTGGTTCGGGTCGCCCCAGGTGATGGCGGTGATGACGATGGCGGCGACCAGAATCGACAGTTCATGATGGATGATGGCTTCCGTGGCGTGCCAGAAATGTGCCGGCCCGCCGCAGCCGTCCGGGCAGCCGTGCTTGCGCGGGCCGGTGATGAAACCCATCAGGAAGGTCATTTCCAGCCAGCCCCAAACGATCAGCGCACTGGTGAAGCTGCAGTACGTCATCGCGACCGACGTGTCGGCTGCGCTGTGATTCAGCGCAAACAGCGCAGCCACCATCAGCAGGCTGGCCGCCAGCAGACTCTGGCGGAAGGTGTGCCGCGGCAGACCGTCCAGATAAAGGATGGCGCCGGTGGCAAACCACCACAGGCCGAGTGCAAACAGCGCCGGTGTCATCCAGTCGCTCATCGACATCACCAGGCCGGTTGCATGCGCACGGACTGGGGAATGTCGTTGCGCTTCACCGGATGCAGGTAGAGCCGGGCAAAGGTGCCGAAAGCCGCCACTGCGCAAGCGCCGCGCTTGACCAGTCCGATTAAGCCGCCCTGCGCCTTGGCGCGTTCGTTCGCCTGGGCCAGCGCGAACAGGCGCTCGAAGCCGGCGCGGAACACGGCGCTGTCGGTGTCCAGCGTGAGCGGGAAGACCTGCTTGGAAATTTCCGAGGTGATGCGGAAAACTTCGTAATCGTAGTTGTCGGCATCCAGACCCATGGCCTGATGCAGTTGCGGACGCATGTGATCGCGCACGTACATCGTGGCGTACACGGCGAGCAGGAAGAACCTGACCCAGAGGAGGTTGCCGCCGCGCAGCAGGTGCGGGTTGGCGCGCATGATCAGCGCAAACGACTCGCCGTGGCGGAATTCGTCATTGCACCAGCGCTCGAACCACCGGAATATCGGATGGAAGCGCAGCTCCGGGTGCCGTTCCAGCTGACGGTAAATCGTGATGTAGCGGGCGTAGCCGATCTTCTCCGACAGGTAGGTTGCGTAGAAGATGTATTTCGGCTTGAAGTAGGTGTACTTCTTCGTGCGCTTCAGGCCGCCCAGATCGACGCCCAGACCGTAGTCCTTCAGCGACATGTTCAGGAAGTTGGCGTGCCGGGCTTCATCGCGCGCCATGTAGGACATCAATTCCTTGATGTCCGGATTTTCGACGTTCTTCTTGATTTCGTTGTACAGCACGCAGCCGGAGAACTCCGACGTGATCGAGCTGATCAGGAAGTCCATGAACTCCTGGTGCAGTTCCGGCGGCAGTTGCCTGATCTGCTCGCCGAAGTCTTCCGTGCGCTGGAAGTGGTCGTGATTGTTGTCGCCTTCGTACTCGGCCATCATCACGTCCCATTCCGCGCGCACGGCGCTGACGTCGATGCGGTCCATCGCCTCGAAATCGGTGGTGTAGAAGCGCGGGCTGAGCATGGTGCTCACGCGCGCCTTGGCGGTCGATTCCTCGGATACGGCAGCCGCAGCGGCGGTGTGGGTGGCGGTAGTCATTGCGGTGCTCCTGAGGCGTGCATTTCGGGCGAGCGCGCAACGTCGAGCAGCTTGACGAAGGCGCCGGCATTGGTCGGGCCGAACGAATCGAGGTCTACGCGTCGGCTGGTGGCGGGATCGATCAGGGTCAGCCGGCCGTCGGCGCGCCCGATCAGCTGGAAGGCCACATCGGCGCCGATGCCCTGGCGCTTGCGTTCGCGCGCGAGCCCGCGCAGCGTGCCGCGGATGAAGCCCTGTTCTCCGACGATGGATTCGATCTCGGCGCCGCTTCGCGCATCGATAACGGCGATGCTGCCGTCGGCCCTGTCTTCGAAGCGCAGATCGCGTGTTGCCACGGCGGCGGCGTCGGGCACGCTGATGTTCACGCCCGACAGCCTGACCGTGGTGACTGCCAGCAGCACGACCAGCAGCATGGCGCCGATGGCAATGAGCGGGCCGCGCGACAGCGGGTGATGCGAGACAACTTGGGCTTCCATGGTCCTGACCTCAGTCGATCGCGAGTTGCGGGGTGCCGCCGTTCAGGCTGCGGGCGGGCTGCGGACTTTCGCTGCCGGCGGCACGCAGGGGCGTTGCCGCCAATGCCGCCGATGCAGCGGCTTCGCCGGCAGCGGCCGTCCATGCGCTCTGCAGAACCTGCGCCACATGAGCAGCGTCCGGCACGCAGCACAGCATGGGCTCCGGCTTCGTCACGCGCCACGGGCGGGCATGCGGCCACAGGTGCAGCACGGCGATGCGTTCGGTGCCGCCCAGCGTCAGCGGAATGTTGCCGTGACCGTCCTTGTGCAGCTTGAGCCCGGCCGATTCGATGCGCCGCAGCGGCAGGTTGAACGTGAGGCTCAATACGATTCCCACGCGCATGACGACGCGCTTGTCGGTGATCGTATAGACCGTGGTGCGCGCCGACAGCCAGGCCAGCAAGGCCAGCGAGCCGAGGGCGAACACCACCAGCGGCAGCAGCATGACGATGGCCATCGCCGCATCGCCGATGCTGCCCTCGCCGGACATGACGAAACCGGCGCGCAGGATCAGGATGGCGGCGAAGTAGCCGGTAAGCGCCGGCAGATGGAAGCGCTCGCGTGCCATGCGCTTCCAGTCCGGTGCGCCCTGCCACAGCACGCGTTCATCCTGCGGCAGTCGTTCCGGCAGCCCGAGCTGCGGTTCGAACTCGTGTTCGTGCCCGGTATTGGGCACGGCTTTGAGCGTGCTCACAGCAGGGGCTCCTTGCGGCCGGGTTCGGCGTACAACGTGCCGCCACCGTAATAGGCCATGACCTTTTCTTCCTCGAGGAAGGTGATCTGGTCAGGCGATGCGAGGCCGGGCACGCTCGAGAAATGGTGGCCGAGGATGGACGCCACCTTGACCTGGCGGGCACCGATGCGACTGAAGTTGATCGGCAGCATCACGCGGCGCGTGCCGCCCCCGACCGGTACGTCGAGTTCGAGGTAGCGGAACATCGCTTCCGAGCGGTCGACCCACAGGTCGCGCACCACACCACCCACCTTGCCGTCGGCACCGACCACCGGGAGGCCGCGCGGATCGGCGTCCTGGTGCGCCACGCCGTAGGCGGTATCCGCGCGCAGCGGCACGATGCGCAGGCGACCGTCGTAGGTCACGTCAGGGATGTCGGCACGATCTGCATACGCACCCGGCCCGACCCCATCGAGCATCGGATTGCCGGTCGGATTCAGCGGCGCACCCGGGAACCTGGCGCTTGGCACAGCCTTCAGCGTCTGCGGTGACACAGCGAAATTCGGAGCCGTCACGGTACGGCCATCCTGCAGCTTGTAGGTCTTCGGATCCGGAATGGCCGGGAAGCCCTGGACCTTGATGCTGCCCGATCGATCGGATTCGAGCGGGTAGCCTTCCCGCTTGCTTTCCTGGTGCAGGTAGTAGATCAGGCCGGCGAAAAAGACCCAGAAAACGTAGAGCGTGATCTGCGCGACGTCGATGTATGCAGTGATGGCACCAGTACCCATTTTGCTCTCCTTCTTGGAATGACGATCAGCCGGGAAACTCGGCCAGTCCGAACTTCGTGCTGCTTGGTGTGGAGGATTGATGCGCAGAGCGGACCAGAGGGCCGATCGCGATCAGGCTAGCGAACAACATGTAAATCTCGCAGTGATAAACGAAGCTGTACCCGATTGCGGGACTGCTCAGCGCCGAACCCAGTGCGCCCGACGTGGCCAGTCCCGATACGACGTCGCGGAGCGCGCCGCCCAGTGCAATCGCCAGACCGGTGCAGGTGGCATGCACCGCGCCCCAGGCGCCAAGTGCGAGGCCGTTCAGCCCGCCACTTTCCAGTCCCATGGCGGCCGTCAGCGTGCCGACCGAGAACAGTCCACCGCCGAAGCCGATCAGTGCCACGCCGATGCGGAACAGCGGAACCGAATGCAGCGGTTCGGCGAACACGACGGCCGAAAAGGCGATGATGCCGGTCAGCGCGCCAAGCGCCGCCAGCCGGTAGGAGTCGAAGCCGCGCGCCAGCACGCGCGCGGCCAGTGCAAAGGCGGCGATCGCGCCCAGCGCCATCAGGGCGGTCAGCGACGTGGTGGCGCCGACGCCCATGCCGAGGATTTCGCCGCCGTACGGTTCGAGAATGATGTCCTGCATGCTGAAGGCCGCGCTGCCCAGACCTACCGCGCACAGGTAGCGTGTGGCACGGGCGTGCTGCGAAAAGCTGCGCCATACCTCGCGGAACGGCAGCCGCGGCGCCTGCTGCGCCGTCGTGCGCATGCCGCGCGGCTCCTGCTTCCACAGCGCGATGACATTGAGCACCATCGTGAGCATGGCCGAGCCCTGTACCACCTGGATCAGTTTCATCTGCGTGAAGTCGGCCAGCAACAGACCGAACACAATGCCGCTGACCACCATGCCGACCAGCAGCATCAGGTACATCATGGCCACCACACGCGGCCGGTTGGCCGGCGCAGCGAGGTCGGTGGCCAGTGCAAGCCCTGCGGTCTGCGCGGTCTGCATGCCGGCACCGACCATCAGGAAGGCCAGTGCGGCGCCGGCCTGCCCGATCCAAGCCGGACCCTGGGTGTCGCCGGACAGCAGGATGAGCGAGAACGGCATGATGGCCAGGCCGCCGAACTGGATCAGCGAACCCATCCAGATGTATGGGACGCGCTTCCAGCCCAGCACCGAACGGTGCGTGTCCGAGCGGTAGCCGATCAGCGCGCGGAACGGTGAGAACAGCAGCGGCAGCGCCACCATCAGCGCGACCAGCCAGGCCGCCATGCCCATCTCGACGATCATCACGCGGTTCAGCGTGCCGATCAGCAGCACGGTCGCCATGCCGACCGACACCTGGAACAGCGACAGACGCAGCAGACGCCCGAGCGGCAACTCTGCCGTCGCCACATCGGCGAACGGCAAAAAGCGCGTGCCCACACCGGTCCACAGCTTTGCAGCGCGGTCGTTGAGCGAGCGGGCGGACAGCGTCTTCATCTGCGGCAAAGCTCCAGTGCCTTCGATTTGTAGAAACCGCTCGACACATGCTGCGATCGGCCGACCGTCATGCAGTCGAGCGCCGGTTCTTCGCCGATCAGCCGGTGCAGCAGTGTTTCGCGTACCGGTTCGATCGAGGGCGCGCGATCACCGCGCGGGAAGAACTTGCCGATGAAGCGCATCGCTTCGAGTGCATGCGTGCTCGGGGGAAACGTGAACTGGATCGAATGTTCCGTGCGCGCTGCAAGCCCGGACAGCACGCGCACCGCGTCACCCGCCTGGTAGTGGATCAGCGAATCCATTGCGACCACGTGGTCGAACCAGCCCAGCGCGGGATCGAGCATGTCGCCGGAACGGAAGTCGATCTTGCCGCCGTTCAGGTCTTCCGGCATGCGTTCGCGCGCCAGCTGCACCAGCGTGGGCGACAGGTCGATGGCCACCACATGGGCGCCGCGCCGTGCCGCCTCGACCGCCAGTGCGCCGGTACCGCAGCCGGCGTCCAGCACTTTGCGGCCACGCAGGTCCTGCGGTAGCCAGTCGAGCAATGTGGCGCGCATGCGGTCACGTCCGGCGCGCACCGTGGCGCGCACGCGGCCGACCGGTGCGTCGGAGGTCAGGCGCTTCCAGGCGTCGACCGCGGTGCGATCGAAATAGGTCTGGATCTGGCTGCGCCGATCTATGTATGAGCTGTTCATGGTGTCATCGGTCCCGTTCGAAAACTCAGTCAAAACCGAGCAGGTCGAAAATGTCGCGGTCCTTCATCGGCTCGGCGATCAGCGGATCAGTGCCGGCCCACAGCGAGGCGGCCAGCCGCATGTACTCCTGCTGCACCTCAAGCACTTCCGGACTGTCATCCATCTCGAACAGCGTCGATTTCTTCAGGCGACTGCGGCGGATCACGTCGAGGTCGCGGAACTGCGCCATGGTTTTCAGGCCGACCCGTTCGTTGAAGCGGTCGATCTGGTCGGTGGCTGCGCTTCGGTTCGCAATGACGCCGCCGAGACGCACCTTGTAGTTCTTCGATTTGGCCTGGATGGCAGCCACGATGCGGTTCATCGCGAAGATGGAATCGAAGTCGTTCGCCGTGACGATGAGTGCGCGATCGGCGTGCTGCAGCGGGGCAGCAAAACCGCCGCACACCACGTCGCCCAGCACGTCGAAGATGACCACGTCGGTGTCTTCGAGCAGGTGATGTTCCTTCAGCAGCTTGACCGTCTGGCCGACCACATAGCCGCCGCAGCCGGTGCCGGCCGGCGGGCCGCCTGCCTCGACACACATGACGCCGTTGTAGCCGGGGAATACGAAATCTTCTGTGCGCAGTTCTTCCGAATGGAAGTCGACCGTTTCGAGAATGTCGATCACTGTCGGAACCAGACACTTGGTCAATGTGAAGGTCGAGTCGTGTTTCGGGTCGCAGCCGATCTGCAGCACGCGCTTGCCGAGCTTGGAAAAGGCGACCGACAGATTGGACGAGGTCGTGCTCTTGCCGATGCCGCCCTTGCCATACACCGCGAAAACCTTCGCGGTACCGAGCTTCAGCGAGGGGTCAAGGTGGACCTGCACGCTGCCCTCTCCGTCATTGCGTGACGAGCCCGAGTTGCGCGTTTTCAGCGCTGACAGCGGGACGTGGGTGGTGGTGACTGTGTTCACTCTGAGACCTCGGGTGTGTCCGCACGGGCGGACGTGGGTGTATGGGTTTTCATGCGCCGGCGGGCTGGAATACACCCTCCAGGCGGTCTTCCAGTTCTTCGCCGGCTGCGCGCAGTTTGGCCAGCATGGCCGGGTCCGGTTGCCAGTAGTCGCGGTCGTGCGCTTCGATCAGCCGATTCGCGAGCTTGGCCGCAGCCGTCGGATTCAGGCTGGCGAGCCGGTTGCGCATGCCGTCGTCGAGCACGAAGGTCTGTGTCAGCTGCTGATAGACCCACGGCGCAACCTGACCCGTCGTGGCCGACCAGCCCATGGTGTTGGTAATGTGGGTTTCGATCTGGCGCACGCCTTCGTAGCCGTGCGCGAGCATGCCCTCGTACCACTTCGGGTTGAGCATGCGGGTGCGCGTTTCCAGTGCGACCTGTTCCTGCAGCGAGCGCACGGCGCCGTCGCCCTTGGTCTGGTCGCCGATGTAGACCGGCGGCGTATGGCCGTTGCGCGCCACCTTGACGGCCTGCGTGATGCCGCCCAGCGTGTCGAAGTAGTTATCGACCGTGGTGACACCGAGTTCGACCGAGTCGAGGTTCTGGTAGGTCAGCTGCACGTTGGCGAGCGCGCTCTGCAGCAACGCGGTCTGCTGCGACGCGCGGCCGGTGCGACCGTAGGCGAAGCCTTTGCGGCGCGTGTAGGTTTCGGCGATTTCGTCTTCGTCCGACCAGCGGCTGCTTTCCACCAGGTTGTTCACGTTCGAGCCGTAGGCGCCTTCGGCATTGCCATAGACGCGCAGCGCAGCGATCTCCAGCGTGCAGCCGTGTTCCTGCTGATAGGCCAGCGCGTGCCGGCGGATCCAGTTCATCTCCAGCGGTTCGTCGGCGGCGGCGGCCAGCCATGCCGCTTCGGCCAGCAGCTTGATCTGCAGAGGCATCAGGTCGCGGAAGATGCCGGACAGCGTGATCACCACATCGACGCGCGGGCGGCCCAGCTCTTGCAGCGGCATCAGCGTGGCACCGGCGATGCGGCCGTAGCTGTCGAAACGCGGCAGCGCGCCCATCAGGGCGAGCGCCTGGGCGATCGGTGCGCCCTCGTTCTTCAGGTTGTCGCTGCCCCACATGACCATGGCGATCGATTCGGGCAGCGGAAAGCCGTCTTCGGTGTAGCGGTCGAGCAGGCGCTGCGCCTGCGCAGCACCGTCCTTCACCGCAAACGCACTCGGAATGCGGAACGGGTCGAAGCCGTGGATGTTGCGGCCGGTCGGCAGCACCGCCGGCGTGCGCAGGATGTCGCCGCCCGGTGCGGGACGGATGTAGCGTCCGTCGAGCGCCTGCAGCATCGCGGCCACTTCGGTGTCTTCGGCCAGCTTGCCGTTGATGTCGACCAGTTCGTTGAACAGCTCGACCGTGCTGTCGTCGCGCGGCAGGCCGGACAGCTTGAGTACCCGGTCGATGCTCAGTCCGGCCACCAGTGCTTCGATCGAAGCGCGTTCCAGCTGCTGTCCGTGCGAGGCATCGGCCATCGACAGCAGCATGTCGACGCGTTCCGCTTCCGACGGCGCGCGCCCTGCCACGTGAAGCCCGTGCGGGATGAGCGTGTATTCGAGTTCCAGCATCTGTTCTGCCAGCTTGAGCACGCGCGTGTCGGTATCGCCGGTGAGCGAGCTGTCCCACAGCGGCTCGGCCGCGGCGAGGTCGAGCGCAGCAGCCTGCGCCTGCAGCACGACAGCGAGGTCACCGCGTTCCGGCGATGCGGGTTCCATCGTGCGCCAGCGCTCGATGGACATCTTCAGTTCGTTCAGGCCCTTGTACAGCCCGGCCTGGGCGATCGGCGGCGTGAGGTAGCTGATCAGCGTGGCGCCACAGCGGCGTTTGGCGATCGCGCCTTCCGACGGATTGTTGGAAGCGTAAAGATAGACGTTCGGCATGTCGCCGATCAGGCGGTCCGGCCAGCAATTGCCACCCATGCCGCTCTGCTTGCCTGGCATGAATTCGAGCGCGCCGTGGGTGCCGAAATGCAGCACGGCGTGCGCCTTGAAGTCTTCGCGCAGGTAGCGGTAGAACGCCGAGAAAGCGTGCGTCGGCGACAGGCCCTTTTCGAACAGCAGCCGCATCGGGTCACCTTCGTAACCGAAAGCGGGCTGCACGGCGATCAGGATGTTGCCGAACTGCCTGCCCAGCACCAGGATGGAACTGCCGTTGCTCAGCTGCTTGCCGGGCGCCGGGCCCCACTGTGCCTCGATCTCCTTCAGCCAGGGTTCGCGCCGCACGTGATCTTCGGCGCTGATGAGCGTATGCACGTTCGCATCGGCGCCGTATTTCGACGCATTGCCGAACAGCACGCTGTCACGCAGTGCATCGACGCTGTCCGGCAGATCCACGTCGTAACCCTGCTGCTTCATTCCAGTCAGCGTGTGGAGCAGCGATTCGAACACCGACAGATAGGCTGCGGTGCCGACACTGCCCGCATTCGGCGGGAAGTTGAAAATGACGATGGCGACCTTGCGGTGGGCGCGTTCGCTGCGCTTGAGGGCGACCAGCTTGTCGACCCGCGCGGCCAGTGTTTGCGCGCGTTCGGGGCAGCTGTGCATGTCCTGCTTGTTGTCCGATGCAGTGAAGGTGCAGGCGTGGTGGCAACCGGTGCAGGTGACGCCGGGCGCACCCGGGCGGCCGCCGAACACCATCGGGCTGGTTGCGCCATCGAGCTCCGGGATGGCGACCATGATGGTGCTTTCAACCGGCAGCAGGCCGCGCTCCGACTCGCCCCACTGATCAAGTGTCTGGAACTCGACCGGGTGTGCCGCGACGTACGGCACGTCGAGCTGCGCCAGAATTTCCTCGGCCGCCTTGGCGTCGTTGTAGGCAGGCCCTCCGACCAGTGAAAAGCCGGTCAGCGATACCACCGCGTCGACGATGCTGTGGCCGTCCTTCAGGAAAAACTGGTCGATGGCCGGGCGCGAATCGAGCCCGGCGGCGAAGGCGGGTACCACGCGCAGGTCGCGCGCTTCGAGCGCGGCGATCACACCGTCGTAGTGACCGGCATTGCCCGACAGCAGGTAGGAACGCAGGACGAGCACGCCGACTGTGCCGCGCAGTTCGCGGCCGATCGGGTCGGGCAGCGCGGACGCTTCGTAAGCAAAGCGACCCGGCATGCGGGGGTGATAGACCCCGACTTCCGGATATTCGATCGGCGGCTGCACCTTGATCTGGCCGCGCAGCCCCTTGCGCGGGCCATCGGCCCCGCGGTCGACGACGTGACGCAGCAGGTTCAGCACGTTCTCGTCCGAGCCGCCGAGCCAGTACTGCAGCGTGACGAAGTAGGCGCGCACGTCCTGTGCGGTGCCGGGAATGAAGCGCAGCATCTGCGGGATGCGGCGCAGCGTCTTCATCTGGGCCGCGCCGCCGGTGGCGGTCTTGCTCTTGTTGCCGCGCAGGCGCTTGAGCAGCGCCATCGGGCCGCTGGCCGGCTTGTCCATGTCGAACTGGCCGAGGCGGGTCAGCTTCACGACTTCGCTCGCGGAGGCCATGCAGATCATTGCGTCGCAGTTGTCGCGGCGCGCGCGCAGGTCATCGAGGATGGGCAGGAAGTGGTCTTCGAGAAACAGCATGCCGCAGACGATGATGTGTGCGCTGGCGATGTCTGCCTTGACGCGGGCGATCGCCGATTCGTTGCCGGCGTATTCCGACGCGGCGTGCAGGCTGACGGTCAGCCCCGGAAATTCGCGCGACAGACGCGGCCGGGCGCGTTCGACCGCGCTCGCCAGATGGGTGTCCATCGTGACGATCACGATGCTGATGGGCTGATGGGTGACCGCCGAAGCAGTACTCGTATCGACTGCGCGTTTTCTCAGCATCGATGGAAGTCCGATGGAGGTCATGCTTCGATCACCCTGTCGTGACGTGCGGCGAGCACGGATTCGGCGGACACGGATTCAGCGTCCATAGTGAGCTTTGGCATCGTAGAGCGTCTCCACCGTGATCGTTGCCAGGCCGTGTTCGCGCGCGAAGGCTTCGGTATTGCGTTTGGCCTTGCCTCGCACGAAGAACGGAATCTTTTTCAGCTCGCGTTCGCCGTCTTCGCTCCAGGTCGGTTCGCCCGACGCGGCGATGACGGGTTCAGGGATTTCGACGGCGGCCGCAACCGGTTCGACGGCAGCGACGGCATCAGATGCGGCAGCGTGCCGTGCATCGCGGGCGACGGCCGGAAGATGGGACGCGGCGGCGTCATCATGGAATTCAAAGTCGTCGCGGAACATCTGCAGCAGATGCTCTTCAAGGCCCATCACAAGCGGATGGACCCAGGTATCGAAAATGACGTTCGCGCCTTCGAAACCGTACACCGGGCTGTAGCGCGCCGGTACGTCCTGCACGTGGATCGGGATCGAAATCACCGCACACGCCACGCCGAGGCGTTTGGCGATATGGCGCTCCATCTGGGTGCCGAGCACCAGTTCCGGTGCCGCAGCGCCGATGGCCTGTTCCACTTCGAGGTAGTCGTCGCTGATCAGCGCCTCGACACCGTAGAGCTTGGCGGCATCGCGCACATCGCGCGCGAATTCGCGGCTGTAGGTGCCCAGGCCGACAACGGTGAAACCCATTTCCTCCTTGGCGATGCGCGCGGCCGCGATGGCGTGTGTCGCATCACCGAAGATGAACACCCGCTTGCCCGTCAGGTAGGTCGAATCGACCGAGCGGGCATACCAGGGCATGCGTGACAGCGACGACGAAAAACCTGCGACACCCGGCTGTTCCGAAGCCAGTACGGCCGATGCATCGATTCCGGCCAGTTGTGCGACCTCGGCGATGAAGTCGCGCGTGGCGCCGACGCCCATCGGAATGACACGGGTGGAAGGCATGCCGAAATTGCGTTGCAGCCAGGATGCCGTCGTGCGTGACACTTCGGGGTAAAGGTCGATGTTGAAGTCGGCCTCAGGCAGGCGACGGATGTCGTCCGGCGAGGCACCGAGCGGCGCAATCACATGGACGTCGATGTCCAGCAGGTCGAGCAGCCGGCGGATTTCCTGCACGTCGTCGCGGCAGCGGAAGCCAAGCACCGTCGGGCCGAGAAGGTTGGCGCGCGGGCGGCGACCTTCGGCGCGCACCGGGTGCGGTGTGCCCGGCGGCGGCACCTGATCGGCGAGCAGTGCGCGCACGACGTGATAGAAGGTTTCGGCGGCACCCCAGTTTTCCTTCTTCGAATAGGACGGCAGTTCGAGCGGGATGACCGGGATCGGCAGGTTCATGCCGCAGGCCAGAGAGCCCGACTGATCCTGGATCAGTTCGGCAGTACAGGACTCGCCGACCAGCAGTGCCTTGGGTTTGAAACGTTCGTACGCTTCGGCAACGGCGGTCTTGACCAGATCCGCGGTACTGCCGCCCAGGTCACGCGCCTGGAAGGTGGTGTAAGTCACCGGCGGGCGGCGGTCCTGACGTTCGATCATGGTGAACAACAGGTCTGCGTAGGTGTCGCCCTGCGGGGCGTGCAGCACGTAATGCACGTCGCGCATTGAGGTGGCAATCCGCATGGCGCCCACGTGAGGCGGTCCTTCGTAGGTCCACAAGGTCAGTTGCATCAGTTGCTCCTCAGACCGCCAGCCGTTCGCGGCGAGCGAGCGGGCGTACAAACAGTTCGGCAAGATCGGCGGCCTGGTCGTAGCCGTGGATCGGCGAGAACACCAGTTCGATCGACCATTTGGTGGCCAGGCCTTCCGCTTCCAGCGGATTGGCAAGGCCCAGGCCGCACACCGTCAGGTCGGGGCGCGCGGCGCGCACGCGGTCGAGCTGGCGTTCCAGATGCTGACCTTCGCTGAGCACGACGTCCGGCGGCAGCAAGGCCAGTTCCTCGCTGACCATCTGGCGGTCGAGGTAAGGCGTGCCGACCTCCACCAGTTCCATGCCCATTTCGCGATTCAGGAAGCGCGCGAGCGGAATTTCGAGTTGGGAATCGGGCAGCATGAACAGGCGTTTGCCGGCCAGCTGCGGGCGGTAACGTTCGAGCGCAGCGCGTGCGCGCTTGATCAGCGGCGCGGTGACGGCATCGAACTGTGCTTCGGGCGTCTGCCAGGCGCGGGCGGCTGCGCGCAGCCAGGCCGTCGTGCCTTCGACGCCGAACGGGTAGGGCGCAGCCAGTACGGTGGCGCCGCGCGCAGTGAGCGCGCGAACGGTTTCGCCGTTGAACGGCTGAGCCAGCAGCAAATGGGTATTCGGGCCGATCGACGGCACATCTTCGGCGCGGCGGCCCGGGAAGAAATTCACCGGACCGATGCCCAGTTGTTCGAACTGGCGGCGGAACTGGTCTTCCACCACGTCCGGCAGGCAACCGACGACCAGCAACTGGCGGGCATCGGTCTGCGGCATGATCGGCACGAAGGCCTTCAATGCGTTGTCTTCGCCCTGCGTGAAGGTCGTTTCGATGCCGGAACCCGAATAGCTGAGCACCCGCACCTGCGGCAACAGCCGTTCGTTCAGCCGTTCCGCCGCGCGGGCGAGATCAAGCTTGATGACTTCCGACGGGCAGGAGCCGACCAGGAACAGCGCCTTGATTTCCGGCCGGCGTTCCAGCAGCGAAATGCACACCCGGTCGAGTTCGTCGTTGGCGTCGGCGATGCCGGCGAGGTCCCGGTCGGTCAGGATGGCCGTACCGAAGCGGGGTTCGGCGAAAATCATCACGCCGGCGGCCGATTGCACCAGATGCGCACAGGTGCGCGAACCGACGACGAGGAAGAAGGCGTCCTGCAATTTGCGGTGCAGCCATACGATGCCGGTCAGCCCGCAGAACACCTCGCGCTGACCGCGTTCGCGCAGCACCGGCAGGTCGCCGCCGGTGCGCTGAGTGATTACGACCGGAATGTCCTGGAGGTTGCTCATTTGCACGGCACCAGCTGTTCGTCGCCGAAGGCCGTGGTGGCCGACTGCTGCAGACGCGCGGCACGCAGTTTCAGGATGAACTGGCCGGCGTTGATGACGTAAGTGAAATAGGCGGCGAGGGCGAGCCACATCAGGCCATTCGCGCTGAGGTTGTCGGTTGCCAGCGCGATCAGGTACCAGGTGTGCAACGCCAGGACGGCGAAGCTGAAAACGTCTTCCCAGAAAAACGGGCGGGCGAACAACCAGACGCCGAACACCTCTTTTTCCCAGATCGATCCGGTGATCATGATCGTGTACAGCAGCACCGTCTTGATCACCACGGACACCGAGGCGGCCTGCAACCCCTCGCCGGTCATCAGGAAACGCACCACCAGCACCAGACTGATCAGAAAGGCGAGGAACTGCACGGGTGCGAGCACACCCTGAAGCAGGGTCCACGGTGATGCATCGCGACGGCGGCGTTCTTCTGCCGTGTAAAGCGGAGGCTGCGGTCTGGCCTGCTGCGGGTGCATTGGTGACGTCTCCTTGGTCTTTCTTCTTTGACTGAAAATCTAGACGTCTGGAGACGGAGTGTCAATATAAATTGACGTACATCATGGTTGACACGCGAAGAGCGCTGCAGCTAATTTGTCATAACGCGAGGTGAATGGTCGCCGCAAAGCAATGATGGCTCTCGATACTGACAAGTAAACTTGACAGTTGCCCTTGCCGCGAACTATCTCTATAAGCTGGTTGCTCTTGTGATTGGTGCCTTCATGGGCTGCGCGCTGGGGTAAGCGCTGTACGAAGTTATAAAAAGCACGGCCGTTCCTTGCTTCCCAGCAGTGCCGCGGGAAGCCTGAGTCGGAGCCGGCACACACAAACACCAAAGGACGAGAGATGGCCGGAAGAGCGCAGGAAGACGCCGGCAAGGCGCGCACGACAGGAGAATACTGGTCCGACACGGACGCGCTTCAGCGAAGCCATCCGCAGTCCGGGAATCACAACGGCGGGGAGCTGGTTTTTCCGGTGGACGACTGGATGGGTGATCTCGCCCGTACCATCGAAGCCGAAATCATTCCGCGCCTCATGCTCGCGCACGGTGGCGCTGATCCGTCGGCACCGCAGGTCGCCTGTGAAGTCCGGGCACCGTCTTCACCGGAAGTGGTCGAGTTCGCGAATCTGGTTCTCGCGCAGGACGCGCGCGTCGCGCGCACGTGGGTGGAGGCGGTGCGCGCGCGCGGCGCGTCGCCTGACACGATTTTTCTTGAGTTGCTGGCGCCGGCCGCACGGCGACTCGGGGAATTGTGGGAAGCGGACCTGTGCGATTTCACGCAGGTCACGCTGGGTCTCTGGCGGATCCAGCAGGTGGTGCATGAGTTGGGGCCGAGCTTCCGCTCGGATGCCCCGTTCGCGCCGAATGGCCGCAGGGTGCTACTGTCTGCGGCGCCGGGGGATCAGCACACGCTGGGCCTGTTGATGGTCGGTGAGTTTTTCCGCAACAGTGGCTGGGAGGTCTGTGCCGAAGCATCCGGTCGCAGCCTCGACCTGGTGCTGGCGGCGCAGAATGAGTGGTTCGATGTGCTGGGTTTTTCGGTCGGTAGCGAAGCACGCATCGAACCTTTGAAGCGGCTGATTGAAGCCGTGCGTCTGGCGTCCCGCAATCGCGACCTCATCGTGATGGTGGGAGGCCCCATCTTTGTCGAACACCCTGAGTGGGTGGCACTGGTGGGTGCGGACGCGACCGCAAGTGATGCAAAAGACGCTGTGCGGCGCGCTGACGCCTTGGTGCCACTGCGATGTACGCAGGGCTGAACTGGTTTGACGAGGTGATCGATTGGGATCGGAGCAGGAGCGCAGTGAGTTTTCGAGAATCGACGCGAAGTGGGGGGCTGCCAACGTGAAGCCGTTTGAATCGCCCCTCCTATCGTTTGGAGGCGTCGATGCCAACTCCACAGCAAAACTCATCGCCGCCGCGTCGGATCTGGCGCTGGTGGTGGACAAGCAGGGCATCATCCGCGATGTAGCCTTCGGCAACGATGAACTCGTACCCGATGGTTACGAGGGCTGGGTCGGCAGACGCTGGACCGATATCGTGACGGTCGAAAGCCGCGCCAAGGTCGAAGCCCTGCTCATCGATGCTTCGGCCGAGGCCGCCCAGAAGTGGCGGCACGTGAATCATCCGGTGTCCGGCGGCATCGACATGCCGGTGCTTTATTCGGCCATCAAGGTCGGGCACGAAGGCCGGGTTGTCGCGTTCGGCCGCGATCTGCGCTCCCTGTCGTCGCTGCAGCAGCGGCTGGTTGACGCGCAGCAGTCGATCGAGCGTGACTACGCCAAGCTACGGCAACTTGAAACCCGCTATCGCCTGCTGTTCCAGATGACATCGGAAGCGGTGCTCATCGTCGAGGCCGGCAGTCAGCGCGTCATGGAAGCCAATCCGGCCGCGCTCCGCCTGCTCGGCCCGTCACCCAAGGGACTGGTCGGGCGTACCTTCCCGGAAGGATTCGACGAAGCAGGCATGCAGTCGGCGCAGGATCTTCTGGCCAGTGTCAGGGCGGCAGGGCGTGCCGACGACGTTCGCGTGCGACTGGCCGACGATGGACGCGAGCTGCAGGTTGCAGCTTCGCTGGTGAGACAGGACAACGCCGCGCTTTTCCTCGTGCGCCTTTCGCAACGTGCCGTCGAACACACGACCTCGGGACTTCATCAGGCCTTGCTTGACGTGATGGAGAACGTGCCGGACGGATTTGTCCTGACGGATGATTCGGGCCGCATCCTGACGGCCAATCACGCGTTTCTCGATCTTTCCCAGCTCGCTTCGGTCGAGCAGGCGCGCGGCGAGCCGCTCGAACGCTGGCTGGGTCGCCCCGGCGTCGATTTCAAGGTGTTGATGGTCAACCTCCGCCAGCACGGATCGGTCAGACTGTTTTCCACCCTGGTTCGCGGCGAACATGGTTCGGATGTCGAAGTCGAAATCTCGGCTGTGTCGGTACCGCATGGCGAAACGCCATGTCTCGGCTTCACGGTGCGTGGCATCAGTCGGCGCATCGAGGCCGATCCGCGAATGGGCCGCGAACTGCCCAGGTCGGTCGAACAACTGACCGGGCTGGTCGGCCGCGTGTCGCTGAAGGAACTGGTGCGTGAATCCACCGACCTGATCGAGAAGCTGTGCATCGAGGCAGCCCTCGAACTGACGCATGACAATCGAGCATCGGCAGCCGAAATGCTCGGTCTGAGCCGGCAAAGTCTGTACGTGAAACTGCGCCGCTACAGCATCGGCGATCTCAACGCCGAGCACGAAGACATCGAAACTGAAGATTAGCGTCTGTTGGCACTGGCGGACCGCTCGCCAGGCCTGCTGCGTCTGGATCAAGTCGGACACACGGCGGCTGACGTGCGCTCAAGCCGGAAGATCCGGTGCGTGATGTGGCTCAGCGGGCTCGCGTACTTCTTGTTCGCAGCCTGCCCACCCTCTTGCCGCGGTGCATGCCTTGTCGAGACCCGCCGTCTCGACAAGGCATGCACCTTGGTGGGGCGTGCGCGGCAGCCCGGCCAGGGGTTTGACCTCAAAAACCCCTGAGTCAATCTGGGCTGACACTGCAGTGTAAGTTTGACTTGACGCATTCAAGCGTCCAGCCTACTGTTACTGCATGAGTCGCCCATCCCTTTCCGTAGTCGCCGAATTCCTCAAGCCCATCACCTGGTTTCCGCCGATGTGGGCTTTCGGTTGTGGTGTCGTTGCATCCGGGTTGCCCGCTTCCGAACGCTGGCAGGTCGTCGTGGTCGGCATTCTGCTCGCCGGGCCGCTGGTCTGCGCCACCAGTCAGGCGGTCAACGACTGGTTCGACCGCCACGTCGATGCGATCAACGAACCCAATCGCCCCATACCGTCCGGTCGCATGCCCGGCTATTGGGGTCTATACATCGCCATCGGCTGGACCGTACTGTCGCTGATGGTCGCCGCAACACTGGGCGTATGGGGTTTCGGTGCTGCGGTGATCGGCCTGCTGCTGGCCTGGGCCTACAGCGCACCGCCATTCCGTCTGAAACAGAACGGCTGGTGGGGCAATACCGCGTGCGCCATTTGTTACGAAGGACTGGCCTGGGTCACCGGTGCAGCCGTGATGGCTGGCGGCGCCATGCCGGACATGCGCAGCCTGCTGCTCGCCGGTCTGTACAGCGCGGGTGCGCACGGCATCATGACGCTGAATGATTTCAAGTCGGTCGAGGGTGATACCCGCATGGGCATCGGCTCGCTGCCGGTCAAGCTTGGTGTGGTGAATGCCGGACGCGTTGCGTGTCTGGTCATGGTGGTGCCACAGCTGTTCGTCGTCGCCCTGCTTTCACATTGGGGCGCCATGGGCCATGCGATGGTGGTCGGCCTGCTGCTAGCGCTGCAAGTGATGTTGATGGTGCGCCTGCTCGACAGTCCGCGCGAACTCGCCCCCTGGTACAACGGAACCGGCATCACGCTTTACGTCGCCGGCATGCTTGTCAGCGCGTTTGCGCTGCGTGCGGTGGCGGAGATCTGACATGACCCAACTCGGCTGGCTCGGCATCTTTCGTCTCGGTCTGGTCCAGACGGCGCTCGGCGCCATCGTGGTGCTGACCACGTCGACGTTGAACCGCGTCATGGTGGTCGAGCTGGCCTTGCCGGCGATGCTGCCCGGTGTGCTGGTCGCGTTGCACTACATGGTGCAGATGCTGCGTCCGCGCATGGGGCATGGGTCCGACGTCGGCGGTCGGCGCACACCGTGGATCATCGGTGGCATGGCGGTGCTCGCTTCCGGGGGCACACTGGCCGCCGTAGCGACCGCCTGGATGGCGACCGATCAGGTCGCCGGCATCGCGCTGGCAGTGTTTGCCTTCCTGCTGATCGGTGCCGGCGTCGGCTGCGCCGGCACCTCGCTGCTGGTGCTGCTCGCCAAGCGGGTCGACCCGACCCGTCGAGCCGCCGCGGCAACCGTGGTGTGGATGATGATGATCCTCGGCTTTGCCTTGACAGCCGGCGTCACCGGAAAACTGCTGGATCCCTTCACCACGCAGCGACTGGTTCAGGTCGTAGCAGCCACTTCGCTGATCGCCTTCGTCGTTGCGCTGCTTGCAGTGCGCGGTGTCGAAGGCCGTCCGACGGCGCCTCGCGCTGCCACCGATGTTGTGTCACCCAACCAGACCGGTGCACCGTCCCGAACCCCATTTCGCGCTGCGCTCGCCCAGGTCTGGGGCGAGTCGCAAGCGCGTCTTTTTACAATATTCGTATTCGTATCGATGCTCGCCTACAGCGCGCAGGATCTGATACTCGAGCCGTTCGCCGGCACGGTCTTCGGCTACACGCCCGGTGAATCCACCCAGCTCGCCGGATTGCAGCATGGCGGCGTGTTCGCCGGCATGCTGCTGGTCGCCCTGATGGGCAGCGTATTCGGCGGTCGGCAGATCGGATCGTTGAAGGTATGGACGGTCGGAGGCTGCATTGCCTCCGCGCTTGCCCTGTTCGGTCTGGCGGCCGGCGGTTTCATGAGTGGCGACTGGCCGCTGCGCGAAACGGTATTCGTTCTCGGTGTGGCCAATGGCGCCTTTGCCGTCGCGGCCATCGCATCAATGATGAGTCTGGCCGGTGCCGGCGGTGCCGGACGCGAAGGCGTGCGGATGGGTTTGTGGGGGGCTGCGCAGGCGATCGCATTCGGCCTCGGCGGTTTTGCCGGCACGGTGGCGATCGACGTCACGCGCGCGTTCATTGAATCTCCGGGTTTTGCCTACGCGCTGGTATTTGCCTGCGAAGGCGTGCTGTTCGTCGTGTCTGCCGTCATGGCGCTGCGCATCGCCGGTGCGCCGGTCAGGCGTGCGGCGCGTGATCCGCTGTTGGCAGATCCGCCATTCATGTCCGGTATCGAAGGGAAGGCTTAGTCATGGCAAGCATGGAAAGTTTCGATGTGGTGGTGGTGGGCGGCGGACCCGCAGGGTCGACCGCAGCAACGGATCTGGCCCGTCTGGGTCACACGGTGCTGCTGCTCGATCGCGCCGGGCGCATCAAACCCTGTGGCGGGGCGATTCCGCCGCGTCTGATCGAGGAATTCGCGATTCCCGACGAGCAACTGGTCGCTAAAGCGCGTTCGGCGCGGATGATTTCACCGTCCGGCCGCAAAGCCGACATGCCGATCGAGGGAGGCTTCGTCGGCATGGTCGATCGAGAGCAGTTCGACGAATACCTGCGCTGCCGCGCCAGTCTGGCGGGTGCGCATCGCCGCACGGGCACCTTCGACCGGGTCGAACGCGATGACGACGGCCGGGCCATCGTTCATTTCCGCAGCCATGAAGCGGAAGGCGGAACGGTGGGTGTGCGCGCCCGAGCCATCATCGGCGCAGACGGCGCCTTGTCGGCGGTCGGTCGCCAGTGCGTGCCCGGTGCCGACGAGGTTCAATGCGTATATGCGTATCACGAAATCGTCCGTTCGCCGAAGCAGGACTTCGACGGCAGCCGTTGCGACGTGTATTACCAGGGCGTCCTGTCACCCGATTTCTACGGCTGGGTTTTCCCGCACGGCGACACAACCAGCATAGGCACCGGCACGGCGACCAAGGGTTTTTCGATCCGTCAGGGCACCACCGCGCTGCGCGAGGCGGCCGGCCTTACCGGTGCCGAAACCATCCGCCGCGAAGGCGCGCCGATTCCGATGAAGCCGCTGCGCAAGTGGGACAACGGCCGCGATGTCGTGCTCGCCGGCGATGCGGCGGGCGTCGTGGCGCCGGCCTCCGGCGAGGGGCTGTATTACGCGATGACCGGTGGCCGGCTGGCCGCCGATGCCGTCGGCAGCTTTCTCGAAACGGGTGATGCGCGCGCGCTGGCAACGGCCCGCAAGCGCTTCATGAAGGCGCACGGCCGGGTGTTCATGATTCTCGGCATCATGCAGCGCTTCTGGTACGCCAGCGACAAGCGGCGCGAACGCTTCGTCAGCATCTGCCGTGATCCGGATGTGCAGCACCTGACGTGGCAGGCCTACATGCACAAGAAGCTGGTCAAGGCGAAGCCGATGGCGCATGCGCGCATCTTCTTCAAGGATCTGGCTCACTTGTGCGGCATCGTATCGCCGTGAACACGATCGCCGCCCCGCGTTGGCAGCCGGTTGTTGCGGCCGCTGTGGCGGCGATGCTGGTGGCCGGTCTGGGTGCTGCTGCGACCGATCTGAGCCCTTGGTACGAAGCGTTGCACAAGCCGGCCTGGCAGCCGCCAGCCTGGTTGTTCGGCCCGGCCTGGACGCTGATTTTCGGACTTGCCGCAATGGCCGGTGTGTTGGGATGGGTGCATGCGCCCGATGCCAGCGCGCGGCGCCGGATGATTTCCTTGTTTGCGCTCAATGGCGGGCTCAACGTGTTGTGGAGTGCGCTGTTCTTTCATTTCAAGCGGCCTGACTGGGCGCTCTATGAAGTCGGCCTGCTCTGGCTGTCGGTGGCCTGGCTGGCGCTTCATCTGCGCGCGTCATCACGTACGGCGGCCAGCCTTTTGTTGCCTTACCTCGCGTGGGTGGCATTCGCGGCATTGCTCAACCTCGCGGTGGTCGAGCTGAATGCGCCGTTCGAGGCAAATTGACCGGATCAATATCGATGTTTTCGATCGTTCATACACGCTGACATGTATTTTTTGATGAGTTACCGTAGCATGCGGGGATGTGGTGTGAAGAAGTAAGGAGCACCGTCTTGTCGGACATGACATCAGGCCGCTGGCGAGGCTGCGCAATGACGCGCGCCGCGTGCGGAGAATGCTGATGCAGTGCGAGGGTGCTCCTGTGCAGACTTTTGCGCCCCGTCCATGTGACATGCCGTGCCCCCCGGTAGGCGCCGGGTTTTGCAATTCATGCAGGTTCGCACGCTGTGCTTTGCGACTGCGTTCATCCGGTTCCGTATCATGAACAAGCTACCGAACGACCCGGGCGATCTGAGCGCGTTTTCGGAGGTCGCCCCCGAACTGGCCGACATGCTGGTGTCGGTCACCAGTGACATTGCACTCGTGCTCGACGACAAGGGCTTCATCCGCAGCGTCGCGCTGGGTGGTGCAGAACCTGTCAGCGCGACTGCCAGCGAGTGGCTGGGCCGCCAGCTGGTGGATACGGTGACGCGCGACACCCGTCGCAAGGTCGAGGAACTGTTGCGCGAAGCCAATGTGGCAGGCGTATCGCGCACACGTCACATCAATCATCCCTCCGCTGCCGGCGCCGACATTCCGGTTGCGTATACGGCGGTGCGGCTCGGTCAATCCGGCCCGCTTCTGGTCGCCGGACGTGACCTGCGCGCCGTGTCCGTCATGCAGCAACGTCTGGTCGACGCGCAGCAATCGATGGAACGCGACTACTGGCGCATGCGCCAGGCGGAAACCCGCTATCGCTTGCTGTTCCAGATTGCGACGGATGCAGTGCTCATCATCGACGCCGATACCTTGCACGTGATCGACGCCAACCGCGCCGCAGCACGCATGTTCGGCTGCTCGGTGCAGGACATGCCGGGACGTCAGGCCACGGATGGTGTCGCACCGGCTTCACTCGGAACGCTGGAAGAACTGCTGGGCACGGTGCGTGTTTCAGGCCGCCCGGGCGAGGCTCACATCACGTTGTCGGGGCTTGGCGGCGCCATCCACGTATGGGTATCGCCGCTGCGTGGCGAAGGACAGAGCCTCTTGCTGCTGCGCGCCACACCCGATGGCAGCTCGTCGCTCATTGCGCCTGACGACCCGTTGCTGCCCGAACTGATGCGCCTCACCCCTGACGCCATCGTGTTCACCAACGAACAGGGCATGTTGCTGAGCATGAACGCCGCGTTTGCCGAACTGGTCAAGATTTCGGCTGAAAAGGGCGTCCAGAGCCGTTCCCTCGGTGATTGGCTGGAACGTGACGGCGGTGGATTCACGAATCTTCTCGCCAGTGTGTGCCGCTCAGGCGTAAAACGCATGGGCGCGCGTCTGTGGGACGAGAAGGGCATGGCCACGGATATTGAACTGTCGGCCGTATTGATCCATAACGGAGATTCGAACAGTATCGGTTTCATCATTCGCGCGGTGCAGCCGCGTGGTCCGGGTGCGCCGCACCCGGGCAGCGTGCACTGAACACCGCTCAGCCCGCGGTGGCGGGAGATCAGTGTTGAACGATCCGACATTCAGCCCTGCTTTCGGTCAGGCAGACCTGACCAATTGCGAACGTGAACTCATCCACCTGGCCGGATCGATCCAGCCGCACGGTGTGCTGCTGGTCGTCCGCCGCACGGATGGCGTCATCGTACAGGCGAGCGACAACGTCGCGCTCTGGCTGGGTGTGGCCCATGACCAGCTGCTGGGCTGTTCGCTCGATGTGCTGGGCGGCTCGCTTGCCCGGCGTGTTGCCGAACTCGCGGACACGCTCGTTACGGATGAACTGACCGCCTTTCACTGCGACATCGGCGGAGCCGGGACGAATGCTTGGAGTGTGTTCGAAGGCATGGCCCATCTCGGCCAGTCCGACACGGTGATCGTCGAACTGGAATCCGCCGAGTCCGATACTGAATCGATCGACGAGGAAGCGCAGGCTTTGCTTGCGGCGTCAGTGCGGCGCTTCAGCGAGGCGCTCAGCATTGCTGCGCTGTCCGACGCCGTGGTTCAGTCAGTCCGCGACCTGACCGGCTACGACCGTGTGATGGTGTACCGCTTCGACGACGAGGGCCACGGCGAGATCGTCGCCGAGGCGCGCGAGGCAAAACTTGAATCCCTGCTCGGACATCGCTACCCGGCGACCGATATTCCGCAGCGCGCGCGCGAGCTGTATGTCCGCAACCGGGTGCGGGTACTCGTCGATGCGGGCTACAACCCTGCGGCCGTACTGCCGCGCTGCGCGCCGGACACTGGCGAAGAGCTCGACATGTCGAGCTGCCATCTGCGCAGCATGTCGCCGCTGCACATCCAGTATCTGCGGAACATGGGCGTGACCGCCACCCTCGTGGTTTCGCTCGTGCGCGAGGGCAAGCTGTGGGGGCTGATCGCCTGTCATCACTACTCGCCACGGCACATCCGCTATGCACAGCGTGCGGCGGTCGATCTGCTGGCCGAGGTGGTGTCCACCCGGATCGCCGCGATCGAAAATTACGTGCGCACTCAGGTCGATGTGCTGGTGCGCAGCCTTGAACTGCGCTTGATCGAAGCCACTTCGACCGAAGGCGACTGGCGCCTCGCGCTGGTTCGCAACCCGCGCACCTTGCTGCAGCCGCTCGATGCAAGCGGCGCCGCACTGTTCCATGAAGGTGAATTGCTGACTGTGGGTGACGTGCCGTCGACCGCCGAGTTGCGTGCACTGTCGCGCTGGGTTGCCGGCGAAATGCGGCAGTCGCTGTTCAGCTGTGCGTCGATCGCTCGCGTGTATCCGCCGCTGGCATCCCTGACACCGGTGGTATGCGGGGTGCTCGCGATCGAACTGTCGTCGTCCGGGCAGGATTTCCTGATGTGGTTCCGGCGCGAACAGTCGGCCACGATCGTCTGGGCGGGAGATCCTGCCAAACCCTTCGTCGACAACGATCCGCTCACGCTTTCGCCACGGCGTTCCTTTGCCGCCTGGTCGGAGATCGTGCGTGGCACGGGTGCGTCCTGGAGCCGCGCTGATCTGGCGCTGGCGCGCGCCATCGGTACCACGCTGCGCGACGTCATCCTGCAGACGCAGGCCGTGAGCCTGTTGATCGCGCAGCACCAGCTCGATCAATTCCGCGGAGCCGTCGAAACGTCGGATGAGCCGGTGCTGGTCGCAAACGCTCAGGGGCGCGTGCTGTTCCAGAGCGTGGCTTTCGCGGCACTGTTCAATACCTCGCCGCCTCGTGTACGCACACTCGACGAAATGTGCGCCCTGTTTGTCGTACCGGCCCAGGTGCGCGAAGTCGTCGGCAACCTCATCCGCGAGCGCGACGCCTGGCGTGGCGAATGGCAACTGCGCGCCGGCGCCGGCCAGACCGTGGCGCTGGGGGTCAGGGCAGACGCGATTCCCGGCGCCGGTGGATCGGTCCTGGGCTACATCATCATCTTCACCGACCTGACCGACACCAAGCGCACGGAAGCCGCACGGCGGCATCTCGAACAGTCACTCAGCGAAGCCGGCCGTGCCGGCATCGGGCGCGATCCGTCCATGCCGCTGCGGCGCGAGCCGGACGAGGTGGTGGGCGCCATTCTTGCCAATGCCAGTGTGGCTGCCATGGAGCTGACCGACACGGCTGCTTCGATGCCGGTGGCGACGCTCATCGAGGAACTGGAAGCGTCCGCTACCCGCGCCGCCGCGCTGTACGGCAAGTTGCGCGCCTTCACTCGGGAGCACTGACCGCGTTTGGCGAACGGTGAAAGTCAGCCGGGCTGCGCCGCAGCCAGTTCATCGAACATCGCGATGTGCCGCCGAAATCCCGATTGCGCCTCCGCCACCAGCGCATCGATGCGCGCCGAGTCCTGCGGCAGTGCGTCGAGCCCGTCGCGGTAACGACGGATCAGACTCCCCAACTCGCCGTGGAACGCGTAAAAGCGTGTGCCACGGTCATCCTGTAGATGCAGTGCACCGGACACCACACGCCCTAGCACCTGACCGCCGTGCAGGTCACCCAGATGACGCACATAGGAATGCGCGGCGAGCAGCGCCGGCTGGTCGGTCGACAGCGCCTTCAGATGGGCCGCGTATTCGACCGCCGCCAAGCTGGGCAGGATGTCGTCCGACCAACTGCTGCCATGCAACGCGCACAGGTCGTCGTGCAGCGCCGCGGTGCGCGGCAATTCAGGCAGGCACAGCGGCGCGATGTCCGGTCGTCGGGCGTGCCGTGCCAGCCCGCTTTCGAGTGCGTCGTACAGAAGGTGAAGGCTGCGCAGAAGGCTGCAGTAGGCGCGCGTCTCGATGCGACCCTGCAACAACCGGGCCATCAGGCCGCTGCGTTCGGCAATCCGATGCAGTTGTGCGGTATCCGTACGAAGTCGCGCTGCGAGACCGGCGGTGACAAGAGCTCCATGCATCCGGAAATGATAACGTGCGCGGCCGGCACAGCAGCGGAGGAAAAATGGCTGAGTGGATGTCCGATGGACGATTGATCGATCTGATCGTGGTGCTCGTGCTGATCGAGTGGCTCGCGTTCGCTGCCTGGCATCGCCGCACCGGGAAGGGCCTGTCGGGTGGCAAGCTGCTGCCCAATCTCGCGGCCGGGCTGTGTCTGATGCTGGCGCTGCGCTCGGCACTGACCGACGCATCGTGGCTGTGGGTCGCGCTTTTCGTCGCGCTGTCAGGCGTGGCGCACGTCGCCGACCTGTGGTGCCGCTGGCCGCGCCAGCGGGGCTGACGCGGCCAGCGGCCTGTCGGTGCGACGGCCGGCGAGCGCCGGTCCGCCACTGCCGAATTACTCCTTGCCGATCTGCCAGACTTCGACCGCCTGCGACACGATGGCGCCGCTCTCGGTATCGACTTCCAGTTTCACTTCCTTGCCGTCGGCGGACTTGATGTCGAATTCGTACGACGCCTTGCCGTCCGGCTCGATTTCATACTCGACTTCGACAATCTCGCCCGGCACCTTCTTCAGCGCAATTTCGCGTGCTTGCGCTTCGGTTACCTTGGCGCCGGAGAACTTCGGGTGGTCCTTGGTCACTTCCTCTTCGATTTCGACGACCTTGCCGGTCTTGCCACTGCATTCAACGTCCCAAGCCTTGCCATCGGCAGTTTCGATATCGAACTCGTAGACATGGCCTTCGCCTTCTTCCTTCTTCAGCTCGACCTTGACGATGGTGCCGTCCTTGGCCTTCAGGGCCGACTTCATGCATTTTTCGAAACCGGCAGTGGTTTTCGGCATGTCAGCAGCCTGGGTGATGCCGGCAAATGCCAGCAGGGTGACGGCTAGAGCAGTCAGTTTCATGGATGTCTCCTGGAGGATGGGTAAAGCCGGCCAGCATGTTGCGCTGCGACAACCGAAGTCTACCCAAGGCCGGGAGGAATTCCCGGAAAGGTGGAGAAAATGGGAAATTATCCCGTAAGAAACGGGAAAAAATCCCTGTATCAACGCGGCTGATGTATTCCATCAACTGCTGATGCGAAGCAGCAATCAGTTGCCGCGACCGTTCCCTTTACCGTGGCCGTTCGAGCCCTTGTCGGGCTTGCCGCCGCGGCGGTCGTCATCATGGTCGTGGCGATCCCCGCGCCGGTCGTCGTGGCGCCCATCCTTGCCGCGACTGCGTTCCCGCTCCTGGTAGCGCGGCACATACACCGTGTTGTACCAGCTGTCCTGCACGAAATACACCGGCCGGCCGCAGGCATCGTAGCGGCCGCAATGCTTGCGCCAGTTTTTCGCGTGACCGGGCGGCACGTGCATGTATACAGGCGGCACAATCGTCGGCCCGCGCACGATGATTCTCGGTTCGGCATAGATCAGGCGCGGTCTCGGGTAGTCGCCGATATCGATATGACCGTAAAAGCCGGGCTGTCCGATCGTGACCGAAACACCGACATCGGCCGCCAGGGCAGATGAGGCCGAGACAGCGAATGCAGCAGCCAGCAATAATGTCTTCATGGTGTGCAGGTCCTGTTGTGATCGAATCCTGTTAACGATCGTGCCGTCTTGCGGGCTGGCCGGCGTTTGTTAATCGCCCGCTTCGATTCGTAACCGTGGCGCGCGGCACGGTGTGCAGGCGTTGGCCGGCAGTCTGTTCCGGTTGCTCGCCGCAGGCTGTAGGACAGGATGAGATAGCCGTGCAGCGTTCTCTGACGCTGCATTCCGCAACACGTCGACACCTTTGCGCCAAAGTGTGTATCGACGACAAGTGTTGAATTTGTCGCTCATTGCTTCATGCGCGAAGTCCGTACTCTCGGTCCATGCAGATTACGGATCAGAGGCCTTCATGAAACAACCGCTCATCAACACCCTTCGTACGTCGCTGGCCCTCGCGCTGATGGCAGCGCTGCCTGCACAGGCCGAACCCATTCTGGTCACCGGCTGGGCCTCGCCGGGTCCGGCAGCTGTGGTGCGCATCTCCAATACCGTACCGGCCGTCGATTCGCGGGTGTATGCCGGCGCCTTCGCGACAATGGAAAGTGGCAGCAACACTTTCGCGTCGTGGTGCATCGACATCTTCCAGCGCACGCAGATCGGCGCCACCGTGACCAACTTTTCGCAGGTCACCGGTGAAGCCTTCTTCGGCGTCCAGACCACTCGCTTCGATCAGCTCGGTCAGCTGGCGACGTTGGCCTACGCCGATGCACTGAGCAGTGTCACCCACGCCGCCGCCTTCCAGCTTGCGATCTGGGAAATCACCAACGAAACCAGCGGCACGCTCAATGTAGGTGGCGGCAGCTTCAAGGCCTCCAATGCCAACGACGCCATGGTGCTCGCACAAACCTGGCTCGATGCATTGCCTGCCGAGTCGCTTTACGGCTTCAACGTATGGACGAGCAGCACCCATCAGGATCTGGTGGTGTTCGACATGCTTCCGCCCCGCCTGCCGCAGCCCGCGCAGGGTGTTCCGGAACCGGGCACTCTGGCGCTGGCCGCGCTGGGATTCGGTGCGCTGTTTGCCGCGCGTCGTCGCAAGACTTTCAGCGCTGCCGTCTGACGCTGAACCGGGCCAGCGCGTGGGCGGTGTGCGAATCAGTCACTTGCGCCGCCTGCGCGACCAGCGCCTCCGGTGAGCCGGCGGTCACGACCTGACCGCCGCCGCCGCCGCCTTCCGGCCCAAGGTCGATGATCCAGTCGGCTTCGGCCATCAGATCGAGATCGTGCTCGATCACCACCACACTGTGCCCGGCATCAACCAGCCGGTGCAGTACCCCGATCAGCTTTGCGATGTCGGCCATGTGCAGTCCGGTCGTCGGTTCGTCCAGCACATAAAGCGTGTGCGGATTGCCGCGGCCGCGTCGGGCGTTCGCCGGGTCGTTCGAGTTTTCAGCACTGGCTGGTGACTTGGCCAGTTCGGTCACCAGTTTCATGCGCTGTGCCTCACCGCCGGACAGTGTCGGGCTGTGCTGACCCAGCGTCAGATAGCCGAGTCCCACCTCCTGCATCAGTCTGAGCGTTGCCGACAGCGTGCGGTGCGCGGCAAAGAAATCCACCGCTTCGTCCACACTCATCGCCAGCACATCGGAAATCGACTTGCCGCGCCACATGACGGCGCGCGTTTCGCTGTTGAAGCGCGCGCCGCCGCAGGCTTCGCACGGCACCCGCACATCGGGCAGGAAGGACATTTCGATCTGCCTCAGTCCCTGGCCTTCACAGAGCGTGCACCGGCCTGGGCCGGTGTTGAACGAAAAGCGTGCTGCGGTGAAGCCGCGTTCGCGTGCGTCCTGCGTTTCGGCGTAGATCTTGCGGATGCCGTCCCAGAAGCCGATATAGGTCGCCGGGCAGGAGCGCGGCGTCTTGCCGATCGGCGTCTGGTCGACCTCGATCACGCGGCCGAGCGCACCCCAGCCTTCGATGTCTGCGCAGCCGATGAAATGGCCGTCGTGGCCCGCCAGTTTGGCCGCCACGTTGTCGCGCAGCACGTCGCGCGCCAGTGACGACTTGCCGGAACCCGACACACCGGTCATCACGACCAGCCGGCCGAGCGGCACGCGGACGTCCATACCCTTGAGGTTGTGCAGCGTCGCCGCACGCACCCAGAGCGACGGCGTGTCGTCATCGACCGGGCGCCGCGGCACGAAACTGTGCGGCAGCGGGCGCGCCAGATACTGGCCGGTGATCGACTTCGGCTGCTGCGCCAGCACCGACGCGTGGCCTTGAGCGATCACTTCTCCGCCCAGCCGGCCGGCGCCGGGGCCGAGGTCGATCACGTGGTCGGCGCGCAGGATGGTGTCTTCGTCGTGCTCGACCACCAGCAGCGTATTGCCCTTGTCGCGCAGCTTCACCAGCGTATCGAGCAGCACCTGGTTGTCGCGCGGGTGCAGGCCGATGGTCGGTTCATCGAGTACGTAGCACACGCCGCGCAGGTTCGAGCCCAGTTGGGCGGCCAGCCGTATGCGCTGTGCCTCGCCACCGGATAGCGTGGGCGCGGCGCGATCCAGCGACAGGTAGCCGAGTCCGACTTCGCTCAGAAAGTGCAGCCGGCTGCCCAGCTCGCTCACGACGTCGCGGGCGATGTCGGCATCGCGTCCCGCCAGTGACCAGCTGCCGATCGCCGCCGACAGCGTGCTGACCGGCTGCGCCGTGAGCTGTGCGATCGACTGGCCGAACAGCTTCACATGGCGCGCCACCGGATTGAGCCGTTCGCCTTCGCAGGCCGGGCAGGCTTCAGGCTCGTCCTGCTGCCACTCGTTCCAGGTCGCTTCTTCGCCGGTCTGATCGCCGTCAAAACCGGTCAGCTGCAGACCGGTGCCCATACATTTCGGACACCAGCCATGCTTCGAGTTGAACGAAAAAAGCCGCGGGTCGAGCTCGGCAAAACCGGTGCCGCAGCTCGGGCAGGCGCGCTGGGTCGAATACACCTCGACCGTCGGGGCCGGCGCGTCCGGCTGGCCCAGCCGGTCCAGTGGCGCGAGCAGGTGCAGCACACCCTTGCCGTGTTCGAGCGACTGTCGCACCGCGTCGCGCAGCGTCTTTTCGTCGCGCTCGCTGACCACGAAATCGCGGATTGGCAGCTCTATCGTGTGTTCCTTGAAGCGATCCAGCCGCGGCCAGGGCGAGGTCGGCAGGAATTCGCCGTCCACGCGCAGATGGGTGTGGCCGTGCGACTTCGCCCAGCGCGCCAGTTCGGTGTAGTAGCCCTTGCGGCCGATCACCAGCGGCGCCAGCAGGCCGATGTGCTGGCCTCGGCGCTCGCGCAGGATGCGCGCCACCATCGCGTCCTCGGTCTGCGGTGCGATCGCACAGCCGCAGTCGGGGCAGTGCTGCACGCCCAGCTTCACATACAACAGCCGGAGGAAGTGGTAGATCTCGGTCTGCGTCGCCACGGTGCTCTTGCGGCCGCCGCGGCTGGTGCGCTGGGCGATCGCCACGGCCGGCGGAATGCCGAACACGCCGTCGACATCCGGCTTGCTTTCCGGCTGCACGAACTGGCGCGCGTACGCGTTGAGCGACTCAAGATAGCGACGCTGGCCTTCGCCGAACACGATGTCGAACGCCAGCGTCGATTTGCCCGACCCGGATACGCCGGTCACCACCGTGAAGCGGTCGCGCGGGATGTCGACCTCGATATTCTTCAGATTGTGCTCGCGCGCGCGGTGCACGACGATCGAGTGCGCGGCACGGGCGCGCAGGCTGGGGGTCTGGCCGAAGGAGGCCCTTTCTTCCCTCACCCCGACCCTCTCCCGCTGATGCGGGAGAGGGAGCAAACCCTCGCCCGGCTCCCCGCTGCTCTCCCTCTCCCCGATCACGGGGAGGGGGTCGGCGTGAGGGGCAAAGACCTCCGTCAGACGGTACGCTGCCAGCGCCCGCCCCGTGTGCGAGGCTGCGCAGGTCACGATCTGCGCTGGCGTGCCTTCGAACACGAGCTGGCCGCCGTCCTCGCCCGCTTCCGGGCCGAGGTCGATCAGCCAGTCGGCGGCGGCGATCACGTCAAGATTGTGTTCGATCACCAGTACCGTGTGGCCGGCATCCAGCAGTTTCGAAAAGGCGCCAAGCAGGCGTGCGATGTCGTCGAAATGCAGACCGGTGGTGGGTTCGTCGAGCAGGAACAGCTTGCTGCCGGTGGCCTGGTTCTTCTTCTTCGTGGCCGCTTCGGCGAGGAAACCGGCCAGCTTGAGCCGCTGCGCTTCGCCGCCGGACAGGGTCGGCACCGGCTGGCCCAGTGTCACGTAATCCAGGCCGACATCGACCAGCGCTTGCAGGCCGGCCATCGCGCTGTCCGCGTATCGACGGAGTTTGGGTTCAAGGTCGGCGAGGTCGCGCAGCCAGTCCAGCGCATCACGCACCGTCATCGCCAGCAGGTCCGAAATGCTGCGCCCATCGAGCGTGATTTCACGCACTTCGGCGCGGTAGCGCGTGCCGTTGCAGTCGGCGCAGCGCAGATACACGTCGGACAGGAACTGCATTTCGACGTGTTCGAATCCTGTGCCGCCGCAGGTCGCGCAGCGGCCCTTGCCGGCGTTGAAAGAGAAGGTGCCGGCGGTGTAGCCGCGCTGCTTCGCCTCGGCCTGCAGTGCGAACAGTTCGCGCATCGGGTCGAAGGCGCCGACGTGCGTGACCGGATTTGAGCGCGCGCTCTTGCCGATGGCGGACTGGTCAACCATCACGACGTCTGCGATCTGCTCGACGCCTGCGAGCGCGTCGTGCTCGCCCGCGCTTTCGGTCGGCCGGCCGAAGTGCTTCAGCAGCACCGGATACAGCACATCCTGGATCAGCGTGGATTTGCCCGAACCGGACACGCCGGTCACGGCGACCAGATGGCCGAGCGGAATCGCGATGTCGATCCGTTTCA
Source organism: Methyloversatilis sp. (assembly GCF_030696805.1). Taxonomy (GTDB): domain Bacteria; phylum Pseudomonadota; class Gammaproteobacteria; order Burkholderiales; family Rhodocyclaceae; genus Methyloversatilis. Next base: position 48,590 of record NZ_JAUYRO010000083.1, read on the forward strand.
GGTTGTGCGCGCGGGCCCCCACCAGCCGCAGTTTCGGACCGGTCTTCTTCACCGCACGCCGGGTGGCCAGCGCGGCATCGACCGTGCGACGCCCGGCAAGGTAGTCGGCGGTGAGCGTGTCGGCGGTCGCGATGCCGGCCGGCGGGCCGTCGAACACCACCTCGCCGCCCCGGCTGCCGGCGCCCGGGCCGATGTCCAGCAGGCGGTCGGCATGGCGCATGATCTGCGGGTCGTGCTCGACCACGACCAGCGTATTGCCGGCGTCCTTCAGGCGCCGCATCACGCCGATCACGCGTTCCATGTCACGCGGGTGCAGACCGATCGACGGCTCGTCGAGCACGAACAGGGTATTCACCAGCGAGGTGCCGAGTGCCGTCGTGAGGTTGATGCGCTGCACTTCGCCGCCGGACAGTGTGCGCGACTGGCGATCGAGGTTCAGGTAGCCCAGACCCACGGTGCACAGATAACCCAGCCGCGTGCGGATTTCCGCCAGCAGCTCTTCGGTCGCGGTATCGAGCGGCGGCGGCAACTGCAGTGCGTCCATCATCGCGCGCAACGTCGACGCCGGCCACTGCATCACGTCGTGGAAGTTGAATGCCCGAATGTCGAGCGAGTGCTGATGCCCTCGCTCGCCCTCACCCCGGCCCTCTCCCGGGGGGAGAGGGGGACGTTTGACATGTTCCGGCGCTGATGCGCTCATCGCGTCTGACTGAACAGGGCTCTCTGCATCCCGCGAGTGCTGATGCCCTCGCTCGCCCT
>NZ_JAUYRO010000099.1 GCF_030696805.1 Methyloversatilis sp.
CCAGCCACGTTCCGTCTCGATCCGCGCGTCCTGCGAATACAGCCGCTCGAAGCGCGTGCCGATCGGACTGTCAAACGTCAGATCGACCCAGCGCGCCATGCCGCCGCGCGGGCCCGTCACGTTCATCAGCAGCGGACCGCTCGTTCCGGTCTGGACGATCCTCGCGGTTATCGAACCGACGCCGATCGACAGTTGCGAATCCACCTTCAGCGTGCCGGACTCGATGTCGCCGTCAGTGATGATGTCGATGGTGTCGCCGCTCAGCCGCTTCACGCTGACCCGCCCGCTGACCGTTTCCAGTCGCACGCCCTGGCCGGCGGTCACCGCATCCATCAGGATGTCCTGTTCGGCGAACACATTTGCGTTGCCTGCATCCGCTGTGGCTTCCAGCACGGTCACGCTGTGGCCGGCGCGCAGATCCAGATTGCCGCGCACGGCACGGACGCTGCCGCCGCTGACCGTGCCGAGTGCCGTGACCGACGCGTCACCACCCGCCGTCACATCGCCCAATTCGACATCGGGCGAGAAATCGGGATCGGCCGCGGTGATGCCCGACAGATGCACGTCTGCCGCCGCCTCCGCGTTGACCGCATGGCCATTGCCCGGCGCAACGGCCAGCGCTTCGCCCGGCGCACCGATGCTGCCCGCAAACGAACGCAGGTCGATGTCACCCTCCCCGGTCTGCAGCGCCACGATACGCTGCGTGCCACGGGCATCCAGAATGCTGCCGGCGCTGCTCAGATGAATGCCACCTGCGCGGGCAAACATTTCGGCCACGCGCATCGGTCCGCTCAATTCATTCAGCCAGATGCCGCCCGCCGCACGCGCCGTGAGCGTCGCGACTGCGCCCAGATCGAGACTGATCGGCCGCGCCGCACTGCCGATGCTGCCATGACTGGCTTCGAGTATCGTATCGCCGCCACGCAGATTGGGCACTGCGCCGACGCCGGCATCGATGATGCCGCCCGACACCTTGAGTCGTATCGTCTTGCTGTAATCGGTGCCGCCGCCACTCGCGTCGAGCGACACCAGATTGATGTCACCCGGCAGCGCCGTACCGTTGAACTCGTAGTCATCGGCCCCGAGGAAGACATGGCCGCGTGCATTGACCGTCACGCTGCCGTTCGCAGTCGTCGCCACATCGACGTCATCGCGCTTGAGCACAGTAGCCGTCTTCGCAACCGTGTCCACCGCCACATCATCGGCTTCGGCCGCTGCGAGTGCACGCCGCTCGTCGGGGCTGAGCGTCGCCAGCGCAGCAATGCTGACCGTGAATTGCCCCTCGTCACGTCCGACGCCCCCTGCCGTGCCGGCAGCATTCAGCACGATGTGACGGCCGACCACATTGGGCTGTTCGATGCGGGTTTCGGTGTCCGACACCGACTTGTTGTAGATCGCCGCACTGACACCGTAGCGCACCTGGTTGTCGGTCCATACATGCGTGCCGTTGGACATACCCGCCAGCGTCCGGTCCGTGTCGACCGATCCGACATAGCGGAAGTTGGCGTCATAGTCGGGCACCGATCCGGCGGCCAGCGTCACGCCCAGGTCACCCAGCTTCTCATGCAGGTCACGCAGTCGCTGCGGCGCCGCCGCCGAGTTGTAGACGTCGGCGCGGTAGACGTAGCTGTCCGCATTGGCGGGGTCTTCGATCAGCTGAACGTTTCGCAGCGACCAGTACTCGCGGTACTCGCGATCGATGCCTGCGCGGTGCGCCTTGAGCGCATCGGCCAGGCTGTCGGCCGCGCCGTCCGAGTCGCGCAGACGCAGGTTCTTCCAGACTGCATCCAGCTCGGCTTCGGCACGCGTATCGCGCGTCTCGTTGCGGTTGCCGTCGACGATGCGGCCGTTGCCGGCCGTCAGCGTCACGTCACCGCTCAGCGACTCGACCTTGTCCAGTTGCAGGTCGCCGTCCGGCTGCAGAACATGGATGTCGCCCAGCGCCGTGACATCGAGGCCTCCCTGAAGCGTAGCCTGCGTCTGCACGACAAGCGCCTGCGTGGTGCTGCCGATGCGCCCGTTCAGCGACACCAGTTCGACACCACCGCCCCGCACGCGCACGGCGTCGCCTGCCCCGGCCGACACGATGTCACCATCGGCCTGCAGGAACACGCGGCCGTCGGCGCCGGTGATCGCCTGCGCCACACGCATGTCACCCGATACCGCCAGCAGACCGACGTCGCCGGCCACACTTACGGCATCGATGCTGCCGTTTCCGGGCAGGTTGAGCGACAAGGGTGCCATCGCGCTGCCGATGCCGGCCGCCGCGCGCATCGTCAGGCTTTCCGTCGTGACGGTGCCGCGCGCACTTTCCGAAGCGATGGCACCGCCCGGCAGCCCGTTGCCAGCGGTCGCATCGAGCGAAATCAGGCCGGTACGATTGATCAGACTGCCGGCGAGGATGATGTCGCCGCGACTGACGATGTCGATGCCGCCGGTGTCGTGGCCGATGAAACTGATCGGGATGAGATGGTCGGCCTTGACCGTGTGCGTGTTGTAGCGCTTGGTGCCGAAATCGCTCCAGACCTCGTAGGTGTGCCACTTCCAGATGCAGAAGAACCATGAGCACTTTGACCGTTCCGTCGACCACTGCCGGAAGGACGTCGTGACATCGCGGCGCTGGTAGCGATAGGCATCATCACCCAGGGTCGGATCGATCCGCGTGTATTCGCCCTCGGACAGCGGTGTCGCGTCGGGGTATTCGACGTAGTACGTCCGATCCGCCAGCGACCAGCTGCCCGGGAAGAACCAGAACTTGGTTTCCTTCTGGTAGATCGCATGCGTATTGGTGGTGCTGCGCTGGCCCGTCACCCAGGTATAGGTCTGGTCCTCGACCGGCGCGTAACCGGTGCTGCGCGTGTCGGTGAGATCCGCATAGGCCTTGACTTGACGCTCGACCAGCTGGTCGCCCGCCGGCGTGCTTTGCGTCGTCACGATGACATCCGACGTCTGCACGTTTGCACCGAGCCGCGTGACGATGCGGGTGACCGGCGTCAGGCTGTTGTAGTAGGCGGTTGTCTGCGTGCTCGACTGCACCGGGCTGCTGACGATGGCGCCGAGACCGCCGTTGGCGACCGGGTCCCAGCGGCGCAGGTAGTCGGTGATGCGCACGCGGCCTTCGATGTCATTGCCGGTGTCCAGCCCGGTGATGACAATATCGTAGCCGGTGAGGTTGTCGATATCGAAGCGGCCGTAGCCATCCATGGCGGCGATGCGGCCACCGCCGGTGTTCAGGATTTCTCCCAGCAGTTCGAGCTTGCCGCCTTCGACCTTTACCGGCTCCAGTTCGATACGGTTCAGCTCCGCATTGAAGAAGGCGACGATGTTGCCGTCGGTGCCGGTGATCCGAAAGCGCGGGTCCGCCGGCTTCATGCCACCTGCCACCAGCGCGTCGTAATTCGTCTTCGCCTGCGCAAGCGTGGTGGCGGTCTTGTACGAGCCGATATTCAGATTGACTCGCGCATCGGCGTCGATCGTGATCGAACGATCGGGAACGCCGCTCTGCAGCAGGCCGTTGATGTTGAGGTAGCGGGCGCTGATGAAGATGTTGTTGCCGGCGATGGTCGGGCCACCGTTGCCGATACGTTCATCGGCAACCCGGCCGCTGAACAGGTTGCCATCCTCGAAATTGTTGGCCGTACCACCGCTGTTTCCGGCCAGACGCGTGCCGCCCCACAAGTCGCGTGCGCCACCTGCCGTGTGATAGAAGGCGTCCGGCGAGCTGAACACGAAATCACGCCCGGCCGTGATGTTGATCGTTGCCGCCTGGATATTGGGGGCCGTCAGCGGATTCGACGGATCCTTCGGCTGCACCAGCACGCTGCCGCGTTCGCTCTGCAGCGTGACGGTGCCGTTCAGATTGCTGATGTCGCCGACCACCTCGATGTCCGGCGCGCGGGTGTCCGCGTCGAGGGGAATGTAGGTGTTCCTGACCTCGATCAGTGGCACGGCCGAATCCGGCGCGATATCGACGTTGCCGAAACCGGCCGCACCGCCCTTGTTGCGGGCATTCAGCTCGGCGTTGATGTCGGCCGTCGTGGGGCTGGTGCCCGGCGTGTTCAGGATGGCCACGCTGTTCAGCACCAGTCGCCCGGTCGCATCTTCGGGAATCGTCAGTGCATCGGTGCGCAGAAAGGCCGAACTGTTGTTGATGATCTGGATCTTCGCGTCACCGCGCGCAATCAGCTGACCGCTGCCGGCCAGGTAGTCGCCCATCACATTGATGTTGCCGCCGCGCGCGCTCATTTCGGGCAGGATGATGAAGGCCGCGTCGGACACCGATGCCGTCGCGCCGCCCGCCGGGAACAGGTCGGCAAGCTGCTGCTCGAGGAAGTTGATTTCGGCGGTGAGCGCTGCCACCGTCTCCGGGCTGCTGGCGTCGGCGCCGCTGCTGGTCACGCCCTGATACTGGCCGCGGATGTTCTTCAGCGAATCGATGCGCGTCTGCAGGTTGTCCTGCAGGTTTTCGATCTGCGCGACCGGCATGTCGAGGCCGTCGGAACGCGTGATCCAGTACTGCTTCGAATACGTGTCATAGACGCACCCTGCGGTGCCGGGAATCTGGCATTTGGCCTCCTGGCCATCGCGCGGCACATCCGAGCTGAGCGTCACCGGCATCGCGCCGCCACCCGGATCCGACTCGCTGATGTTCACCCAGCGCTGATTGTGGATACCGGCGTCGATGAAGCCATTCACCGTCGCACCGGCCTGCGACTGTTCGACGCTGCGTCCGCTGTTCTGCTCGATCGATACGTCGCCGCCGCCGAACAGGTTGCTGATGCCGCTGGCAAGGGCGCTCGCCGCCTGACTGTAAAGATCGCGCGCGACCCCGTGGCCATCGATCAGATGGCCGAAGCCCTTGTCGGCGATCAGGTTCACGTCCTTCACGCTGCGCAGGCTTCCGTCCACGACGATGCGGCTGGTCTGGGTGAGCAGGCCATCTGCGCCCCAGTCCAGACCGGGAATCGGAATCAGCGAATTGTTGTAGAGGTCCGTGTAGGCGACCGACGAGAACCGGTTGCGCACGCCACCCGCATCGCGCCCGGCGCCCAGGTTGATGAAGCCGTCCGCACGAATATCGGATCCGGCGCCGATCGAGGTCGTCGACCTGCTGTGGATGTCCGATTTCGAATAACCGTCGGCGTAGGCCGCCAGACCCCAGGTCTTGGAACTGGCACGCGCCTCGACATCGACGTTTTCCCGCGTCGCGAGATTGAAGTCGCCCACGGTATCGATCACCACATTGCTGCCGATGCGGGCTTCGGTGCGTCCGACATCACCGGCTGCAGTGGTCAGCGGGTTGATATTCACTTCGATGATGGATTCGGCATCGGCCGCACTGATCGCGCCGCCGGCTTCCAGCTTGGCGCGGTCGCGCAGCTGTACGTCGGATACCGCGTTGAAGTTGCTGCGCCCCGCGTCGTCCGGATCGCCAAGCACGCGCACGCGGGCGTTGTCGCCGACCTCGACCCGCGTGATGTTGTCCACCCGCGTTTCGCCGGAGCCGGCCGCGCCGCCTGCCAGCCCACCGGCACCCGCGACGACGTTGAATGCGGCGAGCCAGGGCTTGCGCGACTGGTTCAGCGCATGCACATCCAGATCCCAGGTGTTCAGGTGCGCACCGGCGCGGATGCCGGCGACCACTTTCGCATCGATGTCGTTGCGCGCCTGTGCGCCGCTGGCACCGACCACGCCGGCAGACAGCGAATCGACGCGGGCATTGAAGGTCGCCGTGTGGTCGGCGCTGACTTCCATGCGCCCGCCGGTGTCCGTCACCAGCGCAGCGCTGGCCGTGCCGCCACCGAGCAGCGCCTGCGTATCGGACAGATTTCGCGTGGACGCCAGCGCGGCCGCCCCCGCGATGATGCCGCCCGAGCCGGCTGCGGCATCGGCCGACGTTTCGTCGTGACCGGTCGCGACCACGCTGAGCGCGTCGCCGACCGTGCCGGTGTTGCCGTTGTCGATGGATGCGAGCGTGACCGAGCCGGCGACTGCGTACGCCTCGTTGCCCCCGAGCGCAAGCAGCCCGCCAAGGGTGACGCCGCTGGTGACGGCCGTCTGGCGCGTCAGATTCGACGCCGTCAGCGATGTGCTGTCGGTGATGTCGAGTTCATTGCCCGTACCCATCGTGGCGTTGACCAGCGCGTTGCCAAGGGCGCGGGAATCACTGCCGTTGGCGCTGACCAGCAGCGAACCTCCGGTCGCGTTGGCGTACGAATAGGCGCTGTTGCCGACGCTGGTGCCAACATTCGGCAGCAGCGTCGCCGCATTCAGCGACAGCGCGCCGGCCGTGATGCTGTTGTAGCGGCCCACCGTTGCGAAGGACTGCGTCGACGCCGAGGCTTCGGCCAGCGACACGCCGATCGACACCGCGAGCGAGCCGTTGTAACCACGCGCCACCGCGCTGACCTGCGGCGTACTGTTGGCGGTGACCGACACGGCCGAACCGGCGCCGGCTATCGTCACCCGGTCGGCGACGGCGGCATGGGCCGTTCCCAGCGCACCGGCACGCGACTCGGAGCCGGAGCCCGCCGCCACGCCGCCGGCACCGGCTTTCGATTCGGCAGACACCGCGTCTTCGCGCGTCGCCCGCACATCAAGCAGCCCGCCCGCCAGCGTGACGCCGGTTGCGGCGGTCCGCGCCGTGGCCGTGTCGAGGCCGCCGATCTGCGCGCTCGCGCTGCCGGTCTTGTCGGCGCGCGCGATGACGATGCCGGCCGCCACCACGCCGACCGCATAGCCTTCGGCTCTGGAGCGGACATCCAGCGTGTCACCGGCGGTCACGCGCACGTCGCCCGACGCGCTGCTCACGGTTGCCTGCGTCCCTGCGCCCAGCGCTGCACGCACCGTGTTGTTGACGTCGGCCGTCGCGACCGCGGCCCCGACACCGACCAGACCGCCCGCCGCCTGGAAGCTGTCGACCTGCAGCGCCGGCTCGGCCTGGACCAGTGGGTCGATGTCCGGCAGTTCGCCCGCGTCGGCGGTCAGTTCGATGTCGCCGGTGTCGGCCTGCAGTGAAATGGCGCCGACCGTGGTCGCGCCGACGTTGTGGCGCACGTCGAGCACGCCGACCGACGCACCGACGCCGGCCAGACCGCCCAGCGCGATGCCGCCGGCGGCGACTTCGATGCGGTCCTTTTCCGATGCACCGATGCGGATATTGCCGCCCGCGACCAGCGTGTCGCGGCTGCCGTCGGTATCGATCACGGTGGCCAGCGTGCTGCCCACCGGCGCCGCGCTGATCTGGTCCTTCGTCGCGACCTTGCCCGCCGCATTGACGCGCTCGATGTCGCTCGAGGAAAAGCTGTCTGCCGTGCGGACGTTGCCGTCGTCTTCGTCGGTAGACAGCAGGTCGCGGCTGGAAAAGGCCTGCGCCGAACTGAGGGTGCCCTCGTTGTCGCCGTCCGTGTTGTCCAGTTCGCCGGCGGCGTTCGCGTTCATCGTTGCATTGAGCAGCGTGACCGCCGCCGAGCCCCCGATGCCGAGCGTCCCGCCCGCGGCCGCCGCGGCTGCCAGATTCGACAGTTTGCGTTCGGCCGTCGACGTGACATCGATGTCGCCACCGACGTAAACATCGCTGTCCTGGATGGTCGCCGACGTGGTGTTATCCACCTTGGTCACCGAAGCGCCCGCGCCCACGCCAGCCATGCCGCCGAGTGCCGCCGCACCGGCCCGGCTTTCGGTCACGACGGTATCGCTGGCACTGACGAGCAGGCTTGCGGCGCGATCGTCGGTGCGGCCGATGCGGCTGTCGATCACCGAAGCTTGCGTCGTGCTGCCAATGATGCCGACCGCCACTGCACCGGCCACGCCGGCGAAGCCGCCGCCTGCACCGCCGACCGCCCAGGTGCGCATTTCGGTGGCGTTGTCTGCGCTGACAGTCACCGCCCCGTCGGCGTCGACCGTCGTGTCCTCGAGGCGCGCGCGCGTGGTGCTGTCATCGAGGCCGACGGCAAACGTGCCGGCGCCGGCTACGCCGCCCACCGCCAGTCCGCCACCGGCCACGAGGAAGGTCGAAAAGTGCTGCGACGTGACGTCGATCGAGCCGACTTCGAAATCCGCCTGCTGCGCGAGCGCATCCGTGGTGCTGGTGAATTTCGCCACCGAGCCGCTGCCGACCACGGCGACCACACCACCCGATGCGCCAACCACCACCGAGGCCATACCCTGCGCCGACAATGCATCGATGTCGGCATTCCCCCTGGCATGGATGTCGGCGCGACGATTGGCGCCGCCGGTGACGCTGGCGAGGGTGTTGCGCTGGAACACATTGACGTCGGCCGACGCACCGATACCCGCCGCACCGATGGCGATCGAGCCGATGAAGGTGTTGCCGTAGGCATGGTCCGCGGCCCGGATGCTGACCGACTGCTGCGCCGATGCGTCGCTGTTGTCGCCACCGTTCAGCACCGAATCGCTCACCGTGGCCAGCGTTTCGCCACCGATCACGCTCGCGCTTGCGGTCAGTGCAACGCCCGCGTACAGCCCGCCGGCCACGTTGGCGACTGCAGTGCTGGTGTGATGCGTGGCCAGTGCATTGACGGCGATGCCGCGCACCGCTTCCTTGCCGCGCGCGGCGGTCAGGTCCGGCGCGACGAACGGATTGGTGGACGAATAGCCGCCGCCTGCGGTGTTCATTTCGTCGATGCTGGCGCGCAGGTTCGCGCCGGCCACTTCGCCGTTGTTCACGCTCACGCCCGTTCCCTGCTTCGCGCGCGCCGCGACCTCGCTGCTGCGGATCGCGGCTTCGGTGGTGCCGGTGATTTCGTTCACGGTCACCGATGCGCCCACGCCGGCCGCCGCCAGGCCGATGCCGGCCGCACCGGCCAGCACCGAAATCCGGTCATCGGCTTCGGCGAGCACGGCGACGTCATCGCGCGCCTCGATCACCGCGCCGTTCTCGATCAGCGCACGCGTGTCGGAACTGATCAGGTTCACCGCGACCGAGCCCCCGACGCCGACCTTGACACCGGCACCGACGCCCACCGAGGCCGTCTTGATGGTGGCCAGCGAATCGGCGCTGATGACGACACCCGCCACGTCCAGACCAGCGGCCGTCTTCTTGCCCGATACCCGGGCGAGCGTCACGTTGCCGATGTCGTTCACCGCGACAGCAGCGCCGAATCCGGCAGACAGGCCCAGACCGACGCCGCCGGCCAGCGATTCGATGAGTGAGGTGTCGGCCGCCGTGACCGTCACGCGGGCCTGGGCTGCATCGACATCGGAATCGACGATTTCGGCGGTCGTCGTGGTCTGATCACTGAAGTTGGTCGAGGCCGAGCCGGCACCGCCGAAGGTCGACGCCAGGCCGCCGGCGACGGACGCCGACCGGATGGTCGATGTGTTGGTCGCCGTCAGTGCAAGCGAATCCACGGTCTCGCCGGTCTGGTCCTCGACCGAAGAGTCCTCGAGTGCGGCCCGCGTCGTGTTGCCGATTTCGTTGTACGCGACGGCCAGACCGATGCCCGCCGTGCTGAGCGAAAAACCGACTGCACCGGCGAGCGACTCGATCGCCGACAGGTCGCTTGCCGACAGCGCGATCGCACCACCCGACTTCAGCACCATCCCGTCGGCCGATGACCGCGTTTCGTTGGTGATCGTGTTGACGGTGACCGCACCGCTGAGCGACACGCCCCGCGACGCGCTCAGTGCGGCGGCGACCGACACGATGTCGTTGTCGCTGGTCGCACTCACCGAAATGCCGCTGGCGCCGCGCACCACCTCGTCGCCGGCATCCTGATCGTCGCCAACCAGTTCGGCAACGGTGTCGGAATCCACGGTGGAAATCGCCACCGCGGCACCGAAGCCCGCCTTGCCGCCATAGCTGGCCGCGCCGGCTACGCTGCGGATGTCGGAGGTGTCGGAGGAAATCAGCGTAACCGACCCCGCGGTATCCACGTCCGCACCGCTGATGGACACCCGCGTGTCGTTGTCCACATTGCTGTAGGCGACCGAACCCGCCACGCCGACCTTCTGGCCACCGGCCACGCCGGCCGACACCGACCACATCGGACCGCCGTTCCAGGCGTCGAGCACTACATTGCCCGACCCCCCGAGCGTCAGCGCCGTACGGGCGATGGTGGCCTGCGTGATCTTTTCCAGCTGGTTCCAGGTGAAAGCGCCGCCCAGGCCCGCGCTCTTGTCGGTGGCGATGGTCAGCGCACCGGCACCGGCCAGCGCCAGCGCGTCGTTGCGCGCGCCGGCGTTCAGCCCGTGCGTCAGCGAAACCGTCAGGTCGGTCACGCCGTCGGCATCGGTGTTGATGTCCAGCGTGGAAGCCGCCGTACCGGCCACTGATAAGCTTGCCAGATCGGCCACGGTCGTGCTGGTCGTGTCATTGACCAGATTGATCGACACGGCGGCCGAAATGCCGATGCCGGATTTTCCCTGTTCACCCTTGTCCTTGAGATTGGTTTTCGCGCCGTCGCCGCCGGGCTTGCCATCCGTGCTTTCATCGCCGCCGCCGGGCAGCGAGCCCGCCACGGCGAAGGCACCTTGCGTCGCACCCGTGACCGCCTTCAGAAAGACGTTTCCGGCAGCCGTCAGCGCGCCGCCCGACCCGGTTTCATCGGGCCGGTTGCCGATCAATGCGCTCGTATTGCGTTCGAGGTCATTGATCGCGACGGAAAAGCCGATCCCTATGCTGCCGGACCGCGCCACGCCACCGGCGACGTTGATCGACAGGCTGTCGTCGATCGCCTGCAGCACGACATCGCGCGCGCTGACGGTGGTCCCCGACGCGATCTGCGCAATCGTGTGCAGGTCACTGTCGATCAGCGAAAACGCGCCCTGGACCGATACCTTGCCGGCCTTGCCCGCCGCTTCGGCAATGGTCACCTGGTCGAAATCGGTTTCGGCCAGCAGGGCCAGTCCGTCGGCGCGCACGGTGGCACCGCGCGCGATGGTCGCGTCGGATCCACCGGTGAGCGTCAGGTGATGGTAAGTGCCGCCAAAGCCGGCCGTGGCGCTGCCCGCCCCGCCTTCCGGCAGGGTAGTCAGATCGATTTCCGGCACCCCCGCCAGATTGAGCAGCCCGTGCGAGGCATGCGCGGAAACAATGACGTCCTGCGATGCCGACAGCGGCGCAGTGCCTGCGTTGATCTGCGCCGAACCGATCTTCGCGTTGGCCTGGCTGTCGAGGGTGAAATAATCGACCGCGCCGGCGAAGGACAGTCTTTCGCTCTCGACACCACTCTGCACCCACGAGGTCGCATTGATGGGCTGGCCGATCAGGTCGAACAGATTGCTGCCCAGATTCGTCCACGCGTCGGGGTCGGCCCAGTCCATCGTGTCGAGGGTGTCGTAGGCGTCGACCCACTGCGTCCAGAACGGCGTCAGTTTTGTCTCCGCTGCCACGGTGATGGCATCGCCTGCGTTCACCGTCGCGCCATCGCCGATCAGCGCATCGGTGCGATGCGCCACATCGATCACTGCGATCGATCCGGAAATCGCGATCTTCTTCTTTTCGTCCGTCTTCTTTTTCTGTTCCTCGGGCGGCAGCGGATTGTCCGGATCAGGGGCTTCCAGCGAGCGCTCGTCGACCGCGGCCGACGTTTCGAACGACAGCGACTCCTCGGCGGCCGCGAACACGTCGACCCGCCCGCGCGACGTCACATTGGCGCCGCCGGCGATTTCGGCCTTCACCGTGTTGGCATTGTCGACCCAGGCGAAGGACGCCGACAGGCCGAAGTTGCCGCTCGATCCGGCGCGTGCGTCCTTGTTCGGCACGTCGGCGACGAAGGCGGTCAATTTCTCGAACAGCGCCACATCGATCGGTCGGGCGTTGCTGAAACCTTCTTCCGGATTCGGATCGCCGGCGGTGCCGGCCGACGCACCGACCGAGGTCTGTGCGTCGTCAGCCAACGAGGCGCTCACGCTGACCCGGCCGGCGTCGGTCACCGTGCCGCCCAGCGAGGCGGTCATCGTGGTGGTGTTCACCAACACCGCGATGCCGGACGACGCCATGCCGTCCCTGAACGAACTGCCGGTGGCCGACACCTCGATCGACTTGGCACCGGTCGCCTCGACGTCGAGCGATGCAGCCTTCTCGATCACCGCCGCGCTGCCGACGGTCGTCTCGGACCGCTGGTTCGCGATGCCGACGGCGAAGGCGAAGTTGGCGTACTCGCTGGCAGTCGACAGCATGTTGTTGTAGTGGCCGGTGTTGATCGTATCGACCTTCACCAGCAGCGTGCTGTCGGCCTGCGAGCGCAGCGTCATCGCACCGCCGGACGACAGCGTCGCGCGCCTGATGTCCACCGTGGCCAGCGCGTCGGTTTCGCCATAACCGATGCCGAGCACGGACCCGACCACCCGCATCGACGCATCCGTCACCGCCACCGATTCGATCTTCAGATCACCGCTCGCTTCGATCCGCGCGCCGCCATCGACGGCGACCGTGGCGTGTGCAACCGACACGGTGGCATCGACCACCAGCGACAGATCGTCGAGAAAGCCCAGCAGCGCGTCGGTGTATTCCTCGCCCGTCCACACCCACTTGTCGTTCGCGTCGGCCTTCAGCGTGACGTCGCGCCCCTTGATGGTGGCGTTGGTGACCGTGATGGAAGCCATGGAATCGTCGACCGATCCGAGCACCGGCGTCGACTGGTTGTCCGTGGCCAGCAGTTGTATGTCGCCACCGAAAGGGGCGAAATCGCCGTCGGCGTGCGCCAGCACCTTGCTGCCGGACTTCAGGTCGATGTGCTTCGCTTCGAAGGTGATGTCGCCGGACGGCCCGACCGAAGCGCCGGTGGCATGGCTCGCCGCGTCGGTTCCGGCGACGCGGCGGCTGGATACCGTCACGTTTTCGTTCACCGTGATCCTGTTGGTCGCCTGCAGCAGCAGGTCGGCAGCCGTCACCGTGACGCCGTTGTCCAGCCCGACCGGCACGCCGGTGTAGCCGCCGGCACCGCGCAGCAGATTCGCGCTGAGCACGATGTTCAGCGGATCGATCAGCACCAGGCCCGCGGCACCGCCGTTGCGGCCATCGGCCAGAAACTGGCCGCCGGCCAGTTCCACCGTGTCCTTCGCCGAGAATTCGACGAAACCGCCGTCGCCGCTCGCCCCGGCACTCGCGTCCATCACCGCACCACTGCGGATGAGCGCACTGCGCTCGGCCATCGAATACACGCGGCCGCCGTCCGAATCCGCGCCGTCACCCGCCGCCGTCACCATCGCGTCGATGTCGACCAGGATGTCGCGCCCGGCCTTCAGTTCGATCTCGCCGCCGTCGGCGCCGCCGCCGCGCGCATCCAGCGTGCCGGCAATTTCGATGTCCTCGTCGGCCGCAATGTAGATGCGCCCCGCCCGCTCGACCAGCCGGCTGCCCGCGCTCACACCCTGCGCATTCACGATGTCGGTGAAGTCCGGCGCACGCCCCTCGAAGCGCGCGCCCGTCAGCACCGCTCCGGCCACGCTCACAGTGCCGGCTGCCAGCGTCACGCCGTCTGCCGCGTGGATCAGGCCGTCGATGCGGATCGCAGCACTCGACAGCGGCGCCGTGCCATTGAGCAGTTGCCCCACGGAGCCTGCGTCCGGCTGACCATTGACGAAGAAACGATCGACAAAGCCCCGGCTCGGCGTGCTCATCGACAAAGAGCCGACATTCACGATGCCGCCGGCACCCACCAGAAAACCGTGCGGATTGGCAAAAAACACATTGCCGCCGATGCGCCCGTCGCGGATCGCGTTCAGCGTGCCGTGGATGTCGGAGCGCGCATCGCGCACGATGTTCACCAGATTCACCGCGCCGCTGGGCACGTGCAGGTTCGCCGTGTGCCCGGCATTGACGCTGAAGGTGTTGAACGAGTTGAAACCGGAATTGCCCGCAATCGTGCCGGTCCGGATGTCGGTCACCGCGCCGGCCGTGCTCACCGTCGTCAGCGTCCGGCCGTCGGCCTGGATCGCCTGCGCCCACGCCGCCGGCGACATCAGCAGCGGCAGGCTCGCCATGCC
>NZ_JAUYRO010000103.1 GCF_030696805.1 Methyloversatilis sp.
CACCATCGCCTGCTCAGCTCCATCGGCTACATTCCGCCAGCCGAGGCAGAGGCGAACTACTATCAGCAACTCACCCGTCAGGCCGACCTCGTGCCGGCCTGACTTAACCCAACGGGCCTCCGCGAAAGCCGGGGCGGTTCAGACACGCGATCATACCCAACGATTTCCCGAGCCGCTTGTAGGTTTGCGACAAACCGTTGGTAGCTATCTTTTCCGGGGCGGGGGCGGTTTTTGTTGTGAAGATCGCTAGGACCGTCTAGTGATACCGAGAGCAGGATATGATTGTCTCGGCAATACTCGAGAATCTCGGTGGTTGCCAGCGACAATGTGGTAGCAATCACAATTTCAAGATCTCGTCCCTCTGCCGCCGCTCGCACCTTTGCCTTTGATACGATATAGCGGATTAGATCGAAATTGAGCAGAGGCTCTCCACCCTGGAACTCGATCTTGACCGCCTTCGACGGAGATCGGAATACCATATCCAGAGATTTATCGGCCATCTCCAGGGTCATGTCAAAAGCCCCTTTGTCTTCTGACTGCCGGGAGACTTGACAATACTGACAACTATGATCGCACCTTAGCGTGGTGACGAACATATGAAGATTCGTGAAGTTCTGAAGTCGCTGATATCGGGTGCGTGTCTTCAACGCCAGTAATTCAGCTGATGCTTTGTCTCCTTTCTCAGCGATCAAGTGTTTCGCTCGAGCATCCGTATAACTTGGGTGAGAAGGAGCAAGGCGCTTATTTACGAGATCATCGAGCGTACTACGATCTACGATCAATGACTCCCCGACCATATTGGTGGCTAAATAGCTGTCACCCTCAAGCCGCGTAAAGTTGAAGGGCAATAGGTCGTAGGCGCCAGTAGCCGCAAAAGACTCTGGCGGTAAAAACTTGCTCATGGGTCTTACACCAAGCCGGTGCGAGAAAAGGCGTGGGCCAGTATCAGGTGGCGAATGGATTCTGTTTCTTTTGCGATTCGGGCACGAAGATGCTGGTCCAGCACCTCCTTACGGAAGTCCTGAATCACTCCGTCAAGGTCATCGACCTCTTTATCGAACTGCAAAATGCAATCGATGGAGGCCTCTTTGACATTGAATCCAATGCTGAACTTGTCAATGTAGCGGTATGCCGCCCTCTGAATCGTTTCGAGGCTGTAGGCGGCAGGATCAAACGAGATCACGCGCTCTAACACTTTTAGTAGCCCGATCGATGTGAGGAGTGCGATCGATGTGAGGAGTGCGATCGATGCGAGCGATGGTAGGCCATCATCTGACCAGTGTCGGCCCGCTTCAGAACAAAGTCGAAAACCTCCCCGTCCGAGTGGATAGCCACGGTCTCGGTAGTGCCAATCAGGTTGAGGACGTGATTATCAACGGACGGGGCGTAAGGCACCGCCAGATCCGTCCCCTTAGGCGCCTGCTTAGCGTAAGCGGAGAGAATCCCACTTGCTAACAGAGCAACGGGCACGAGAAACTTATGTGATTTTTTCACACGCTCTCCAGCCAAAGATCACTGCCAAGGCAAGAATTAGAACCCCGATCGATGCGAACTATGCGAGCTGTGCGACGCGTGAGACGCATGTGATTGATGCCAAGCCATCATCTCGCCAGAAGCGGCCCGCTTAAGAATGAAAGAGTAGTTGTCATCACCAGCTCGAACCAGTTGCTCCCCACCATGAGTGAGTGCAAGGGTCGTTGGTGCGTCAGTCAGGCCGGCCGCGACAGGGGTACTCGAAGGCTCCGTGTTCTCGATAGCAGCACTCGCGTACTGATTCGCTATGGCTGCAACAAGGCCAGCAACCGGCACCAAGAACTTGAACTTCATTTCTATCCCCCCTAAAACCGCTTCGGCCTACTGCTCTACGTTAGCATAAATCAATTCCGGTTAATGTTGTACCACCACGCCGGTACTCTTCTAAATACTCTGCGCACGAGAGTTCGAGGAAGTGGCGCTCTATCCGGGGTTCCTATAGTTCATGACGGCTCATGTGCCTGTGCAGCGCGCCCGCTAGATCGTTCAATGCCACGTCCAGTGCTTCGGCTTCGGTCGCTTGGATATGGGTGCGGCGGATATAGGCGCCAGGTAATCCCTCATTGCCCCCGCTCGGGTGCAGGTGGGGCAGACGCTTACATCCAATGATGCACCGTCGGGGAAGTGCAGGCATCAAGTTGGCTACGCTCCTGATGGCAAGAACCGCCCCCGAATTGAACTAAAGCTCAATAGTTGGACGGTTGCCGTGCGCCAACTAGGTGGCGTTGCTCAAGCGGTACCTCACTGGGCTTTGGCCGCTCAACTTTAGCTTGGAGCACAGCACGGGGCGGATCCACCGACTGCTCCGCGTCCTCAAGGTCGGACATCGGGTTCCGTAATGTGGAAGATGCGCCACGACCAGATTGCTTCCAGCAACCTCACCACCGCCCCGCCGCAGCCGCCGTCTAAGACTCCTGCTCGGAAGATTGGCAGAGGGCGCCCCGGCGTCCACATCGTCCAGTTCCCGTCGGAGAAGAACCAACGAGTCATCCCTGTAGAGGGCCGGCTCGAGGCAGACATGTGCCTGCTTCTTGAGTTTGACCCCGCAATCAAGAGCTACAGGTCACAGCCGCTGACCGTTCGACTTGAGGACGAGCACGGGCTGTTCAATCACACGCCTGACTTTGAAGTTCAACCGACGGGGGGACGCGCCTTCCTGCTTGAGGTGAAGCCGCACGCACGAGCCTCTCAATCGTTTCGGGCTCAACGCATCGAAGTTGCACGGCAACACTTTCTCGGTATGGATCTCGAGTACGTGCTTCGGACAGAGCGCCATATCCGTATTGAACCTCGCATCACTACTCTGAGAAATCTGTACGGCCGCGCCCGAACGGTATCCCGAGAAGGACTCATCGATCTCTTGGCGCTATTGCCTAAAGACGGCTCGCCAGCAACTTTGAAGGAAATCGCAGCCCAGATGCCCAGCAACCTCGGGCACATCGGACGGGGTCTCCTTGAGGGGTGGGTAGAGGTGGAACTGGAGAAGCCAATTGGTCCGAATTGGCTTGTGTGGAGACGGCCACGATGAGCGCGCTGGCGAACCAAGAGTTCAGGCCGCCCAAGGTAGGCGAGCGCTATCTCTATTCGGGATTCGAGTACGAGGTGCTGCGGATTGACCAAGCGGTCGTCACCATCCGCGGCGTAAACGCGAAACGACAAAGCGATATCCCATTGCTGCGCTGGCAGGACCTCGCTGCACGGGGACGAATGACAGCGCTTGTCGAGCATGCAGAGTGGCAAGATCTCTACCGTAACGCCGCAAACCTCACAGACAAAGAAGCGACGACACATCAGCGCCGCCTCGCCTATGTGCAGGCATTTGAACGTGAGCTTCTCGGACGCGCGCCAACCGAGCTTGGACTCTTACTGATCAAGAGGGTCGCAGAGGAGCGGTCGGAAAAACCACCCTCCATCTCCCGCGTACGGTTCTGGCTTCGTCAGTATCGAGAAGCCGGGAAGAATCCGTTGGCCCTCATCACACGAGAGCATCGGACTCGACAGCGTAAGCCCCGCATGAACCACACGGTGATCGAGCTTACCCAATCGATCCTCCGTTCAACCTTCCTCGATGACCGACGCCCAAGCGCACAAGCGATCTATCACCTGCTGTGCGCGGAAATTGAAGGCGAGAATCTCAAGCGAAACCCTGAGGATAAGTTGCGCGCGCCCTCCCGCGCGTCGTTTTACCGGACGGTCGCGACCCTGGACGCTTACGACGCTGACTTGAATCGCCACGGAAAGCAGTACGCGAAGCGCAAACACCGCCATGGCGTGCGTATCCATCCACCTTCGATGGTTCTGGAGCGCGTCGAGTCTGATAGCAACTACGTGGATCTGATCGTAGTGGACGAGAACGGCGATCCGATAGGTCGGCCTGTATTGACCGTTCTTATCGACATATTCAGTCGCTGCGTTCTGGGGTGGGATCTCTCGTTTGTGCCGCCTTGCGCCGCAAAAACCCTCCGCGCATACAAAGACGCCCTTTCTTCGGAGAACGGGCGCCTCGCAGGCGGCGCTCCGATTGAGCTCATCGTAGATGGCGGCCCCGAATTCAGAAACAGCAGCCTGTTCCAAGTGGCAGAGCGATTTGGTACCTCTGTCCGCATCGTTTCCCCGCGGGAGCCCAACGAAAAGCCTCATGTGGAGCGGTTCTTCCGCACCATGAACACCACGTTCATTCACCTCATGCATGGAACGACCCGTTCCTCTCCACAGGATCGAGGTGACTACAGGGCCGTCAAGAACGCGTGGATTCAACTCGAGGAATTGCGCGAGCGATTCGCGGCCTGGCTCGAGCAGATCTACCACAACTCCCTGCATTCCGAGCTCGGGATACCGCCGTCAGTCGCGTGGAAAAAGGCGACTGAACTCGACACGCCTACACGGTATCGCGACGAAGGCTTGGACATGGTTTGCCGCAAGTCGGTTGAGCGCGCCATTTCCGGTGGGCGAGTGCAGCTCTTCAATTTGTGTTGGACAAGCCCCGCCCTGCCGGATCTGGCGGCAAGACTCGCACAGCATCCGGAGAAGGATCGAGTGACAGTTCTCTACGACGAGACCGATCTCGATCATGTGTTCGTTGTGGATCCTGAAGATTCCACCCGGCTTGTCCGCGCAGATCCCGTAGATGCGCGTTACCAAAAGGGGCTCACGTTTACTGAGCACCAGGCGGCCACCACTGCGCTCAAGGCTGCGGGCAAGGAAGCAACGAACACCATCCTTTTGAACCAAGCGCGCAAGCGCCTTTGGGACGAGCTCGATCTCTCGACGACGAAAGCCCGAAAGCGATTTGCTCGGATGCAGAACGAAAAGATGGCAAGTCGTCTCCGCGCCGCGGGAGACCAGGGCCAGCTCGCATCCGATCCGGACGCGAGCGCACTCCCCTCCGAACAGACTAACCTTCTGGAAGCAACGCTACCCTCTTTTGAGGAGAGCAAGCCTGGCCAAAGCACCGTCGAGGATATTTGGGACGAAGAAGGCGACATCTTCAAGTCCCTCTGATCGAGAACGACCAACATGAAACTGGAAATGCTGCCAACCGGTCTCGAGGCCTTTCGGGACGTGTTCTATCAACACGATGAGGTGCTGAAGTGCCTCGAAGCTTTCAACGAAGTCCTCCGCTTCAATGACGGCCGACTCGAGCCGGTATCGCTTGCCATAAGTGGCCGCGCCGGCACTGGCAAGACAACCCTTTGCAACCACTTGCTCGCGCAACACCGTATCCAGACACAGGAGGAACCCGAGGGCATCCGACGGGTGATTCCGGCGTTCTACCAAGCGGTGCCGGGGGTTGCGACGATCAAGGACTTGGCGCAGAAGCTGCTGATTCGCCTGCAGGTGACAGATCTTTCCGGGAACCGTACGCAGCTGACCGAGAGACTCGTTCAGAACCTGAAGACGTGTCAGACGCGCTTCTACATCCTTGACGAATTCCAGCACCTCGTAGATCCGAAAAAGGAGAAAACCCACGCAACCGTGCGGAACTGGGTCAAGGATCTGATGAACGAGTCCAAGGTGCCCATCATCTTGGTCGGGACGGAAGACCTGTTGCCACTTCTGGAAGGGGATGAGCAGATCGAACGGCGATTTCGACGCAGATGCTCCCTTACAGAGTTCAGCTTGAACAACGACTACCTCAAGGTTCTCGTGTTCTTTGTGAAACGTCTAAAGGACCATTGCTCGTTGCAACCAAGCGCTGAATTGAAGACGCCCCAATTCGGTCAGCGCATGTACGCAGCCACTGCCGGCAACATGTGCGCCACAAAGGATCTATTCGTCGAAGCGGCCGACCTCGCACTTCGTGGCAAGAGCGCAGAAATCAGCGGTGTGCACTTCAAGCAAGCCTTCGAACGCATCCAGATAGCTCGGGCGCTGGTTCCGGAAGGCCTCAACCCGTTCACCATGACTGAAGACAGCCTCGCACTATCTAGAAAGCGCCGATGAACTATCTGCCGCTGCCCATTCCTGGCGAATCGCCCCTTAGCGTCGTGCTCCGCTGTACGGAAGAGAACGGATACTCTTCGGCAAGCAAGTTCATCTACCGGTTGATCAAGAGCCCCGCTCAATCTGTTCTGTTTCGGAGCGGTCATTTCGCGAAAAAAATCGTAGAGCTATATCCGGAACGCCTTCAGGCGCGACTGCTCGCCTGCTTCTTTCAGGAACTGCCTAGCATATCTTCCCGCAAGCCGGTCCGGATTCTGAATGCGGAATTTCCTGGGGATCTGATCCGGTTCTTCTATCAGCCGGTTTGTCCTCGATGCGCAGCCGATGGCTACTATCGTGCGGAAACCAGCGTTGCGCTCTTCGAGTACTGCGCCAAGCACGGCCAAAAACTGATTCGTAAGTGTCCTGAGTGCGAATCTCTATACGGGCCCGGGCAGCGCGGCATTGATCAGTGCAGCTGCAAGGCCAGGATATCCAGCAATCCCGGCTCCAGAGCATTCGCCTTTGGTGAGCGAAGGCTGTACCGAGCCATGGAGGATGGCGACCAAGCCTGGGTGTCCCGCCTGCTGGCGTTCGTACGCGTTCTCGAGATCGAACGGGAACCCGACTACGTAAAGCGTTCGAAACTGCTCGCCTACGCAGCACTTCTTGCTACGGACGTCGACCGTGGAGTCCGCGCATTCGCGCGGCACCAACAAAGGCGCTATCCGCACCTACTACCCCGGGTTTGGCTCGCTCGTTTGCTTGCTATCCACTCCCCAGCGAGGCAAGCAGCCGAAGATCTTGCCCAACGCCTCTCCCGTGACTACGACATCTCTTGCGCAAGGACAGTCCCGGAGGGGGTCGCGGACGAAGACCTGTTGCTACTTTTGGACAGCAGAGCTGCTTCTGCTGTCCTGGGCATCACGCCCAACACACTCACTAGTCTGAGCACCGCTCAAATCCTGAACCGCATCGAGCGCAGTTCAATCATCAGAAATCGGTATGGCAGTCACGAGATATCGTCCTTGATGGCGAGGCTTGCGAAGAGCAGCCGTTCAGAGTGCCACGGATCTGACGAGCAAACGCGCACTCAGGCATATGCGGATGAGTTGGCTGAAATGAATGCGGGCGCCCGAATCGTCGATCGATTCAACATTGCTCAAGGACTGCCGTCTTTGAGGTCAATCAAGATTAAGGATGTGCAGGGAGCTCTGCCTTGCAGTGCCCGCGTTGCCGTACCGTGGGCCAACTTGGAGGAGTCTGGGACTGCAGAGAGCCAAGCGAAGGATAAAAAGCTCATGGGCTTGCAACAGACGGCTGAGCGCCTCCGTACCTACCCTGAAGCTGTGCGACGGATAGAAAAGACCCGACTGCTCTCCCGCCACGTCCCGTCCGGTGAGAAAGCTCGGCAACCCATGATGTTCGCCGCTAGCGACGTGGAGGCGTTCGATAGACAGTATGTGTTCGTGGGCAGCCTCGCAACGCAGTTGGCTACCGGAGCAACCTCACTATCCGACAAGCTTGCGGCTGTGGGGGTCCATCCGGTATCCGGTCCTAGGGTAGATGGCGCCCTGGTCAATGTTTTTCGCCGTTCGGACATCGCCAAAGTTGATCTCCAACGCGTTAAGGCGCTCAAGGACTACCCCACCCGAGCAGGACGCAAGCCGGCAGGCAGCGTGACCTACGATCAAACGGTCTGGATGACGGCCGTCGAAGCGGCTGACGAGCTCGCCATGAACACTCAACAGATCGCAGTCTTACAACGTACCGGGCAGTTGCCTGCAGAAGTTCCGCCCAATCGAGAAGCGGACAACCGAAAGTACTTCCGAAGAACTGCCGTCAAGCGATTGAAGGATGAGTTGGCCTCACTTCGAACGATTGAATCCGTATCGTCAGAGGTCGGCTTAACGAAGCGAGAGTTCGTCGTTCGCTTCATTGACTCGGGCTTCATTGAGTGCGTGGCGCCGTTAGGCGAGCTCCGCGTCCAACAAAGCGACATTCCAAGAATTCACGAGAACCTGAAGCGATTCATGAGCGCAGCTCAGGCTGGCACGCTCTTGAATACGCATAGCCGATACCTGCTGAATGCAGAACGAAGCGGCAGGATCACGCGAGCCCCTGAGAAGGAAACCCAGATCCACGGAGTGGTACTGTTCCGGCGGAACGACGTGCTCCAGATGGCTAACGCGGGCGAGGTGCAGCCGATTCGTAGGGGGGTGTCGAAGCGGTTGAACGCATAGTTCCACGCCCCTGACAGTTCCACCGCGAACCGGGCGGTCACTTTCCAGATTCCCCGACACGCCCTACCAGCGTCAAACACGCGTTCACCCCCAAGAACGCGAAGCCCAAAATGCACGTACCTGGGCGACGCATGCGCCCCTGCGCGTCATCCCTCATCTCTACCCGCTGGACGACCTCACTCCCCACCACTCTTGTCTCTAACGAGACTCCACTTCTGTCTCAATCGTTAAGCGGCCCGAGGTAAAGCCGGTTTCAATGGCGGCATGTAGGCGAGAACCCAAATCCGTGCAGGGCGGCAGAGACACACTACTCTCGTCTTTAATGAGATATTTTTCTTGTCTCTAGTGAGACAGCTAAAAGACAGCAAGGTCGTGCTGGTCCGAGAGCACGCAACACCTTCCCGCATGAGAGCGCTCTTCAATCCAGCGGGAACAAGAAAAAGGGCGCCCGAAGGCGCCCTGAGGTGTGCGTTACCGTCTCTAATGAGACGTTATCGTCTCTAGTGAGATTGCTCTCGTCTCTAATGAGAATCTACGGACTTTTCTCGGCTCAGCACACTACTAAAACTGTCATGGCAAATGCGCTTTTCGCCGGTGCAGGCCTGCCAAGACCCAGTACTAGCGCGTGTCAAAAATGCCGCAAATCCGCTCCAGAAAAGGAAAAGGGCGCCCGAAGGCGCCCTGAGGTCTTTCATTATTGTCTCTAATGAGACGTTATCGTCTCTAGTGAGACTGCTCTCGTCTCTAATGAGAATCTACGATGTTTTGCAATCAATCCCAACTCAACGCCCCACCCGTCTGATATTCAATCACCCGGGTCTCGAAGAAATTCCTCTCCTTCTTTAGATCGATCATTTCGCTCATCCACGGGAACGGGTTTTCTGCCCCCGGGTAGAGCACGTCGAGACCGATCTGCTGGGCGCGGCGGTTGGCGATGAAGCGGAGGTATTCCTTGAACATGGCTGAGTTCAGGCCGAGCACGCCGCGCGGCATGGTGTCTTCGGCGTAGCGGTATTCGAGCTCGACGGCCTTGCGGAACAGGGTTTTGAGCTCTTCGCGGAATTCGATGGTCCAGAGGTGCGGGTTTTCGAGCTTGATCTGGTTGATCAGGTCGATGCCGAAATTGCAGTGCATGGACTCGTCGCGCAGGATGTACTGGTACTGCTCGGCCGCACCCGTCATCTTGTTCTGACGGCCGAGGGCGAGGATCTGCACGAAGCCGACGTAGAAGAACAGGCCTTCCATCAGGCAGGCGAACACGATCAGGCTTTTCAGCAGTTGCTGGTCGGTTTCGGGCGTGCCGGTCTTGAACAGCGGGTTGGTCAGCACGTCGATGAACGGGATCAGGAATTCGTCCTTGTCGCGGATCGACTGCACTTCGTGATAGGCGTTGAACACTTCGCCTTCGTCCAGGCCGAGCGATTCGACGATGTACTGGTAGGCGTGCGTGTGGATGGCCTCCTCGAACGCCTGGCGCAGCAGGTACTGGCGGCACTCGGGCGCCGTGATGTGGCGGTAGGTGCCGAGCACGATATTGTTGGCGGCCAGCGAATCGGCGGTGACGAAGAAGCCGAGGTTGCGCTTGATGAGGCGGCGCTCGTCGTCGGTCAGGCCGTTGGGTGTCTTCCACAGCTCGATGTCGCGCTGCATGTTCACTTCCTGCGGCATCCAGTGGTTGGCGCAGCCGGACAGGTATTTATCCCACGCCCACTTGTACTTGAACGGCACCAGCTGGTTCACGTCGGTGCCGCCGTTGATGACGCGCTTGTCTTCGGCGCGGATGCGGCGCATGCGGGTGGATTCGGTCTGGGCCGGTGCGGGGGCGCGCGGCGCGATCTGCAGTTCGGCGATGGGGGCCGTCATCGGCAGCGGCTCGGCATACATGTCGCGGCGTGGCGCGGCGCCCACACGAGGATTTTCGGTAGTGGCGGTGCGCAGGCCGAGGGCGGGTTGCGGGGTTTTCACGGGCAGGTCGTCTTCAAAACTCAGCATGGATGTTCTCTCCGTGGGCGGTGCGTGGAGCGACCGGCTTCTGGTTGATTCGGATATTCGGGGCGGACGTTGCCGGCAATTTTTTCTCAGTCACCCCCGGCCCTCACCCCCGGCCCCTCTCCCGCTGATGCGGGAGAGGGGAGAGGTCAGGCGCAGCGTCACTGGCAGGCTTCGCAGGTGGGGTCGTCGATGGCGCAGAATTTCGGCTCGGCTTCGCTCGGGACCGAATTCAGTTCGCCGCCGCGGCCGGTGGACTTTTCGGCGTGTGTGGCGCCCATGGCGCGCAGGTAATACGTGGTCTTGAGGCCGCGCAGCCAGGCCAGCTTGTAGGTTTCGTCAAGCTTCTTGCCCGAGGCGCCGGCCATGTAGATGTTCAGGCTCTGCGCCTGGTCGATCCACTTCTGGCGCCGCGACGCGGCTTCGACCAGCCATTTCGGCTCGACTTCGAAGGCGGTGGCGTACAGGCTGCGCAGATCGGCCGGAATGCGGTCGATGCGCGACAGCGAGCCGTCGAAATACTTCAGGTCGGCGACCATCACTTCGTCCCACAGACCCATCTTCTTCAGGTCGCGCACCAGGTGCTCGTTCACCACGGTGAATTCGCCCGACAGGTTCGATTTGACGAACAGGTTCTGGTAGGTCGGCTCGATGCTGGCATCGACGCCGATGATGTTCGAAATGGTCGCGGTCGGTGCAATGGCAAGGCAGTTGGAATTGCGCATGCCGTAATCGGCGATGCGGCTGCGCAGTGCGCTCCAGTCCATCGTGACCGAACGGTCGACTTCGAGGTAGCCGCCGCGCTCTTCGGCCAGGATGTCGAGCGAGTCGTGCGGCAGGATGCCGCGGTCCCACAGGCTGCCCTTGTAGCTGGCGTAGCGGCCGCGCTCTTCGGCCAGTTCGGTCGAGGCCCAGTAGGCGTAGTAGGCGACGGCTTCCATCGAGCGGTCGGCGAATTCAACCGCGTCGTCGGAGGCGTACGGCGTGCGCAGCTCGTGCAGCGCTTCCTGGAAGCCCATCAGGCCCATGCCGACCGGGCGATGCTTCAGGTTGGAATTGCGCGCCTTGCCGACCGAGTAGTAATTGATATCGATGACGTTGTCGAGCATGCGCATCGCGGTGCGGATGGTCTTGCGCAGCTTTTCGTGGTCGAGCACCTTGTTGCCCTGGCCGTCGTCCTTCAGGTGGGCGACCAGATTCACCGAGCCGAGGTTGCACACGGCGATTTCGGTGTCGGAGGTGTTCAGCGTGATCTCGGTGCACAGGTTGCTGGAATGAACCACGCCGACATGCTGCTGCGGCGAGCGCAGGTTGCACGGATCCTTGAAGGTGATCCAGGGGTGGCCGGTTTCGAAAAGCATCGACAGCATCTTGCGCCACAGCGCCACCGCCGGCATTTTCTTGAACACGCGGATTTCGCCCCGCGCGGCGCGCTCTTCGTAGCGGGTATAGGCCTCTTCGAAGGCGCGGCCGAACAGGTCGTGCAGGTCGGGGCAGTCGGACGGCGAGAACAGCGTCCATTCAGCGTTTTCCATCACGCGGCGCATGAACAGGTCGGGAATCCAGTTCGCGGTGTTCATGTCGTGCGTGCGGCGGCGGTCGTCGCCCGTGTTCTTGCGCAGTTCGAGGAATTCCTCGATGTCGAGGTGCCAGCTTTCCAGATAGGCGCACACCGCGCCCTTGCGCTTGCCGCCCTGATTCACCGCGACGGCGGTGTCATTGACCACCTTCAGGAAGGGCACGACGCCCTGGCTCTTGCCGTTGGTGCCCTTGATGTGCGAGCCCAGCGCGCGCACCGGCGTCCAGTCGTTGCCCAGACCGCCGGCGAACTTGGCCAGCAGCGCGTTTTCCTTGATCGCCTCGAAAATGCCGTCGAGGTCGTCGGCCACCGTCGTGAGGTAGCACGACGACAGTTGCGGCCGCAGCGTGGCGCTGTTGAACAACGTCGGCGTCGAGCTCATGAAGTCGAAGCTGGCAAGCAGTTGATAGAACTCGATGGCGCGCGCTTCACGGTTGATTTCGTTCATCGCGAGGCCCATGGCGACGCGCATGAAGAACACCTGCGGCAGCTCGATGCGGCGGTCGCGGATGTGCAGGAAGTAGCGGTCGTACAGCGTCTGCAGGCCGAGGTAGTTGAAGCGCAGGTCGTTGCGGTGGTCGAGCGCGGCGCCCAGCCTGGCGAGGTCGAACTGCGCCAGCTTCGGGTCGAGCAGTTCGGCTTCGATGCCCAGCTTGATGTAGC
This sequence comes from Methyloversatilis sp., assembly GCF_030696805.1. Classification (GTDB taxonomy): domain Bacteria; phylum Pseudomonadota; class Gammaproteobacteria; order Burkholderiales; family Rhodocyclaceae; genus Methyloversatilis. Next base: position 12,430 of record NZ_JAUYRO010000103.1, read on the forward strand.
GCGGGAAGTAGTCGGCGTAGGCGGTGGCCATCGCGCCCTGCGACGTTTCTTCGCCCAGCACTTCGGCGCGGATGGTGTGCAGCAGCAGGCGGGCGGTGACGTAGCCGTAGGCGGGGTCGTTCTCGATCAGCGAGCGCGCGGCCAGGATGGCCGACTTGCGCACTTCGTCGACCGGCACGCCGTCGTACAGATTGGTCAGCGTGGCGTCGAAAATGGTATTCACCGACACAACGTCGCCCAGATTTTCGCAACTGTCCTGGATCAGCGTGCGCAGCGCTTCGCGGTCGAGCGGCATGCGGCGGTCGCCATCGACCACGTGCAGCACCGGCTGCTCGATCGACGCTTCGACCGCCTGCTGCTTCTGCGCGCGCTCGGCGGAACGCTTTTCGCGATAGAGCACATAGGCGCGGGCCACATCGTGTTCCGCCGAACGCATCAGCGCCAGTTCGACCTGGTCCTGGATGTCTTCGATATGGAAGGTGCCGCCGTGCGGCAGGCGACGCAGAAGCGCGCCGACGACCGCATCGGTCAGCGCGGCAACCTGTTCGCGCACACGCGCCGAGGCTGCGCCCTGCCCGCCATTCACGGCCAGGAAGGCCTTGGTCATGGCGATGGAAATCTTGGCTGGCTCGAACGCCACCACGGCACCGTTCCTGCGGATGATCTTGTAATCGGTGTGCGCACTGTGCGTGGCGGCCGACGACTCGAGGCTGATCTGGTCCGGCGTACCGGACAGTGAACGGTTGCTGCCGTGTTCGGCGGTGATTTGCATGCGTACATCTCCCTGGAGAACCGCAGCCACGCTGCGGCGGAATGAATCTGGAGGTGGGGAAGTGTGCTCTTCGACCACTACCTATAGTGGTTCAAGCGGTTTGAGCTACTAAGTGTAGTGATGCGACCCGGACACCGCAAGCGCTTTTTTCCGCCCGCGGCGAATCCGCCGGAAACGCTTCAGCGGCGCGGAATGCCGACCGCCGACCAGTCGAAACAGGCGCCCGGATCGGTCTTCCGACCGGGCGCCACATCCGAGTGGCCTACGACATCGGCAATCGGATGGCGCTTGCGCAGCGCCCCGATGAGCGCGCGGGCGCGCGCGTACTGGGCGTCTTCGAAGGGCAGCACGTTGCAGCCTTCGAATTCGATGCCAACCGAAAAATCGTTGCAGCGGCTGCGCCCCTGCCAGCTCGATACCCCCGCGTGCCAGGCGCGCTCAAGGGTGGACACAAACTGCAGCAGCTCGCCGTCGCGCCGCACCACGAAGTGCGACGACACCCGAAGTGCTGAGATATCAAAGAAGTAGGGGTGAGCCGATGGATTGAGCCGGTTGGTGAACAGATCTTCGATCCACGGCCCGCCGAAATCGCCCGGCGGCAGGCTGATGCTGTGCAGCACGATGAGCGACACCGGCGCATCGTCCGGCCGCGCATCGCGATTGGGAGAATCGACGCGCCGCGCCGCCGCGCACCAGCCGTCGGCGTCGATGACGTGATCGGGGTGGGTCAAGAGGAGGTGCCTTTGGAAACTCGCACGTTGAGCACGCGGCAACTCGAATTTGACGAGCTGAATCGCCTGCGGGGCAGGCTCCTACGAAAGACATCACGCTTTTCGCTAAGGCAGGTCCCGCCCGTGATCGCCGCGCTGATTTCGCGACAACACGTGTTCGACGCGCCGGATCGCCTGCGGGGCAGGCTCCTACGAAAAACATCACGCTTTTCGCTAAGGCAGGTCCCGCCCGTGATCGCCGCGCTGATCACGCGACAACACGTGTTCGACGCACCGGATCGCCTGCGGGGCAGGCTCCTCCGAAAAACACCACGCTTTTCGCTGGGGCGGGCCCGGCCCGCGATCGCCACGCTGATCACGCGACAACACCTGTTCGACGCACCGGATCGCCTGCGGGGCAGGCTCCTACGAAAAACATCACGCTTTTCGCTGGGGCGGGCCCGGCCCGTGATCGCCGCGCTGATTTCGCGACAACACGTGTTCGACGCGCCGGATCGCCTGCGGGGCAGGCTCCTACGAAAAACACCACGCTTCTCGCTGGGGCGGGCCCGGCCCGCGATCGCCACGCTGATCACGCGACAACACGTGTTCGGCGCGCGGGATCGCCTGCGGGGCAGGCTCCTGCGAAAAGCGCGAGGTCTTTCGTAGGAGCCTGCCCCGCAGGCGATTCGCACCGCGACGCCCGAGATACGACCTTCACTCGTTGATGCCCAGCCGCTGCAGGCGGTAGCGCAGCGAGCGGAAGGTGACGCCGAGCAGGCGGGCGGCGGCGGTGCGGTTGTAGCGGGTCTTGCGCAGCGCGTCTTCGATGGCGGCGCGCTCCATGCGGTCGAGGTAGTCCTGCAGCGGCAATTCGCCGGCCTGATCGGCGGGGGCATCGGCGTCGGGCGGCATCAGGCCGAGGTCGGCGGCGTCAATCTGCGCGTCGGCGCTCAGCGCGTAGGCGCGTTCGAGCACGTTCTCAAGCTCGCGCACGTTGCCGGGGAAGGGGTAGGCGCACAGCGCGTCGATCGCGGCGCGCGTCAGTACCGGGTGCGCGTTGTCGGGGGCGGCGATGCGCTCGAGCAGGGTCTGCGCGAGCTGTGGAATGGATTCGCGGCATTCGCGCAGGCTGGGCATGCGCAGTTCGAGCACATTGAGGCGGTAGAACAGGTCCTGCCGGAAGCGGCCGTCGTCAACCATCTGCTTCAGGTTGCGGTGGGTGGCGCTGATCAGCCGGATGTCGGTCGGCTCTTCGCTGCGCGCGCCGACCCGGCGCACCGACTTTTCCTGGATGGCGCGCAGCAGCTTCACCTGCATCGACAGCGGCAGGTCGCCGACTTCGTCGAGAAACAGCGTGCCGCCCTTTGCCGCCTGGAAATAGCCTTCCCGGTCGGCATCCGCACCCGTGAAGGCGCCCTTGGTATAGCCGAAAAACTCCGACTCGACCAAGGTTTCGGGAATGGCGCCGCAATTGACGGCGATGAACGGCCCGGCGCGGCGCGCACCCAGTTCGTGGATGAGCCGTGCAGCGCGCTCCTTGCCGCTGCCCGATTCGCCCTGGATGTTGACCGGCGCACTGCTGCGCGCCAGCTTGGTGATCATGTCGCGCACGTGCACCAGCGCCGGTGCGTCGCCCACCAGTGCGTCGGCGCCCTGTGCCGGCGAGGCCGCATTGCGACCCGGCAGGTCGAGCGCCGAGCGCACCAGCGCGCGCAGCTGTTCGATCGACACCGGCTTGGCGAGGTAGTCAAAGGCGCCCGCCTTCAGCGCAGCCACCGCGTTGTCCATGCTGCCGTAGGCGGTGATCACGGCCACCGGCAGGTCGCGGTGGTGTTCGGCAATGTAGCGCACCAGATCCATGCCTTCACCGTCAGGCAGGCGCATGTCGGTCAGGCACAACGCGAACTGCTCGCGTGCGAGGAAGTCGCGCGCCTGTTCGACGGTGCCGGCCAGCGAAGCGTGCAGGCCCATGCGGGCGAGCGACATGTCGATCAGCTCGCGCAGATCGTCTTCGTCGTCGACCACCAACACCTTCAGCTCACGTTGTGATCGCCGACGTTCCATGCACCGTCCCAGCTTCTGTTCATGCCGCGTACGCGAAAGTGCGCCCCGGGCGAATTATCCACGAAGTCCAGCCGCGCCCCGTTGGCTTCGCACAGTTCGCGCGCGATGTAGAGCCCGAGACCGGTGCCCTTGCTGTGCGTGGTGAAAAAGGGTTCGAACAGATGGGTGTGCACCGTGATGTCGATGCCCGGGCCGTCGTCGAGCACCTCGATCAGCGTTGCGTCCTCTTCGCTGCGCACGATGATGCGCACCGATTCCTGCCCCTGACTGGCGTAGCGCAGCGCATTGACCACCAGATTCCACAACACCTGATGCAGATGACCGCGGTCGAACCAGATCGCGCCTGCGGCCGGCGCATCGATGCGCACGCGGCTGCGTACCGAAGCATCGCGCATCGCCAACTCTTCGACGAAGTTGCGCGCATAGGTCGCGAGATCGAGCAGTTCCGGTTCGGCCCGGTCGCGGCGGCCGAGTTCGAGTACGTCGCTGACCAGCCGGTCGAGCCGCTGGCTGTTGTCGCAGATGATGCGGGTGAGTCGGGCCTGCGTCTCGGCGCGACGCTCTTCCTGCAGCAATTCGGCCGCCTGCGTGATGGCCGACAGCGGATTGCGGATCTCATGCGCCATGCTGGCGGTGAGCCGGCCGAGCGCGGCCAGCTTGATCTGGCGCGCCTGTTCGCGCAGCCGCGCCAGATCTTCGATGAACACGAGGTGACCGCCCTGCCCGCCCGCCGGAACGCAACGCACGCGCACCGCTGCCGGTCGCGCCGGCAGGTCGAGCACCATGACGCGTTCGCGGTCGGCCGACGCGATGCCTGACAGCAGGTCGGCGAGCGCGGGGGAGAAGTCGGCCAGCGTGACCGGGCGCGGCATGGTGGGGTCGAGCAGGCGATGCGCCTGCGGATTGGCCTGCGTCACGCGACCATCTGGATCGACCACCAGCACGCCGTCTTCCATGTCGCGGATGACGCGCTCGTTCACCCGCACCTGCTCGGCCAGGTCGCGCCCGCGCTCGCGCGCCAGCAACTCGTTGGCGATGACGCGCCGCGCCAGCAGGCGCACCGCAATCGCCGTGGCGAAGAAGCCGATGCTGATGGTGCCGACCTGCACAAAAGTGGTCGCGTCATCGACCGTGGTGATCGCCTGTATCGACTGCTCGAACAGCATGGCGAGACTGGCCACCGCAGCGTAGAACACCGCCAGCCGGCCTTGCCCGACCAGCGCCGCGAAGGCCAGCACGACCACATGCATGAAAGGCAGGCCGCTGCTCGCGCCGCCGCTGGCGTAGGTGAGCAAGGTGAGAAAGACGATGTCGGCCAGCACACCGAGTGTGAGGCGACCGCCTGATGTCGGCAGCACGCGATCGGCGCCGAGCATCGTCACCAGCGCGAAGGCCCAGTACGCGAGCGCCGTGCGCGAGAACAGCACTTCGTTGTAGCGGCCGAAGCTGATCTCTCCCGCAAAACCCAGCACGATGGCCAGCAGCACCGTCGTCATCAGCAGCCGGTAGAGGCTGAAGTAACGCAGCGGCGTCAGGGACGACAGACTCACACTGTCGTCGTCGCCCGCCGCCGCGTCAGCGACCGTCGTCGTGCGCATCCGCATGCGCGTCCCGGTGTTCGATGGAACAGTAATGTCGCTCGCCAGCCGCCAGCGCCTCGCCTTCCGGCAAACGCAGGCCACAGTGCGCGCACTGGACGATCTGCTCGATCACCTTGGTCTCGGGCTTGCGCTCGACCGGATCGGGTTTGCGTTTCTTCTTGAAGAACCACAGCCAGGCAACCAGCACCAGCAGTGCAAAAAAGAGGATTCGGGTCATCGGTACGCGAAAAGGTCGGGTTCGGCGGATGCCAGGGCAACGCGCAACCACTGCGTCGCCTGAACCGTGCAGCAAGCTTACGGCGCAGCCGCGATTTGCGCGAGTCCCCGCGGGCGAACGGACATCCGGTGATCGACGCGGCGATTCGTCAGGGCCCTTCGCCTTCAGGGCGCTGTTGTCGAATCAACGGTGAGAGAAACAAAAAAGCCACCTCGAGAGGTGGCTTTTTCGCGGGATTTGTGGTCGGGGAAAGAGGATTCGAACCTCCGGCCCCTGCGTCCCGAACGCAGTGCTCTACCAGGCTGAGCTATTCCCCGATCTGCACGGCCGGTAACCCGTGCAGCACTGCTATTCCGTCACCCTGCGGCAACGAGGCGCGCATTATGCTAGAACTCGCGCTCAACTGCAAACGCCGCGAGATCGAACAAACTCTGCATGTATTCGTTGGACGGCAAACCCTGCAGCGCGGCGCTTGCCAGCGCCGCTTCGGCGCGTGCGTGACTGCGTGCCGCATCGATTGCACCACTCGCGACAACCGCTTCGAGCACGGCGGCCCAGTCGTCGCGTCCGCCCTCTTCGATCGCATGCCGTACCGCGGCGACCTGTGGCGGCGTACCGTTCTTCATGACGTGGATCAAGGGCAGCGTGGGTTTGCCTTCCGCAAGATCGTCGCCGAGATTCTTGCCGATGGATTGCTCGTCGCCGGAGTAATCGAGCACGTCGTCGACCAACTGGAACGCCGTGCCGAGATGCATGCCAAAGCGCGCGAAACGCTCTTCGACGTCGGGCGTCGAGCCTGCCAGCAACGCGCCCAGCCGGCTGGCCGCTTCGAACAGCTTGGCCGTCTTGTAGCGGATCACCTGCAGGTAGCGCTGTTCGTCGACGTCGGCGTCGTGGCAGTTGAGCAACTGCAACACTTCGCCTTCGGCGATTACATTGGTGGCTTCGGCCAGCACCGCCTGCACCCGCATGCTGCCCACGCCCACCATCATCTGGAAGGCGCGCGAGTAGAGGAAGTCGCCAACCAGCACCGAAGCGGCATTGCCGAACAGCGCGTTGGCGGTCTTGGCACCGCGTCGCAGTTCCGACTCGTCGACCACATCATCATGCAGCAGCGTTGCCGTATGAATGAACTCGACGACCGCTGCCAGTTCGGTCCGATGCGCGCCGGTGTAGCCACAGGCGCCCGATGTCAGCAGCACCAGCGCCGGACGCATGCGCTTTCCGCCCGCACCGATGATGTACTCGGCCACCTGACGCACGAGCACAACGTCGGAATGCAGCCGCTCACGAATGACCACATCAAGCTGGCTCATGTCGTCGGCGATCAGGCTGTAGAAGCGGTTCAGGGATGACAAGGCAGACGGCCGACGCGGAAAAACGCGGATGGTAGCAGCGCACGCCCGCCCGTCAAGTTCGCGCATTCAGCACCCTTTGACTTCGGCGTCCGGGCTCGGATATACTTATCGATTCCCTTAAACCTTATTGGGGTTACACATGTACGCGGTCATAAAAACCGGTGGCAAGCAGTATCGCGTTGCCAGCGGCGAAAAAATCAAGGTAGAACAGATACCTGCGGATGTGGGCTCGGAAATCGTGATCGACCAGGTTCTGATGGTCGGCGAGGGCGAATCGGTCAAGATCGGTGCGCCCCTGGTTGCCGGTGCCAGCGTTCGTGCAACGGTGCTCACACAAGGGCGCCACAAGAAGGTGACGATTTTCAAGATGCGCCGCCGCAAGCATTTCCAGAAGCACCAGGGGCATCGTCAGAATTACACCGAGCTGCGCATCGAAGCCATCAACGGCTGAGAGTGTTTACAGTGCGCGGGTCGCACTGAGCGTATTCAGGAGAGCATGAAATGGCACACAAAAAAGGCGGCGGCAGTACGCGTAACGGTCGCGATTCAGAGTCGAAGCGTCTTGGCGTCAAGAGCTACGGCGGTCAACTGATTTCGGCAGGCAGCATCATCGTGCGTCAGCGCGGTACCGAATTCCACCCGGGCGACAATGTCGGCATGGGCAAGGATCACACGCTGTTCGCGAAGATCGAGGGCGTCGTACAGTTCTCCGTCAAGGGCGCCAGCCGCCGTCGCATGGTGACCATCGTTCCGGCTGCAGCCTGATTCAGGCTCGACGGAACCGAGGCCCTGCCCCCGAGGCAGGGCTTTTTGTTTGTGGCGCCGGCAAGGCACGGTACGGCACAGTACGGCACTGAGGTGGCGTTTTCGTTGTATCCAGCATTGATTCAGTCAGGTGTGAAGCGAAATGAAGTTCTTTGACGAAGCGAAGATAGAAGTCATCGCCGGTGACGGTGGAAATGGCTCTGCCTCGTTCCGGCGCGAAAAATTCATTCCGTTCGGCGGGCCCGACGGCGGTGACGGTGGTCGAGGCGGCAGCATCTGGGCCATCGCCGATCGCAACCTGAACACGCTGATCGATTTCCGCTACACGCGCATGTTCAAGGCCGACAGTGGTGCGAACGGGCGAGGGGCTGATTGTTACGGCCGCGGCGGCGAAGACCGCGAGCTGCGCATGCCGGTCGGCACGACGATCACCGATCTGGCGACCGGCGAAGTCATCGCCGACCTCGACCGCGACGGCGCACGTGCGCTGATCGCCAAGGGCGGGCGCGGCGGTCTGGGCAACCTGCATTTCAAGTCGAGCACCAACCGCTCGCCGAAGCAGACCACACCGGGTGAGGAAGGCGAGCGCCGCGAACTGAAGCTGGAGCTGAAGGTTCTCGCAGACGTCGGTCTGCTCGGCATGCCGAACGCCGGCAAGTCGACCTTCATCCGCGCGGTGTCGGCGGCGCGTCCGAAGGTGGCCGATTACCCATTCACTACGCTGGCACCGAACCTCGGCGTGGTGCGGGTCGACGAATCGCGCAGTTTCGTGCTGGCCGACATTCCCGGCCTGATCGAAGGCGCCGCGGAGGGCGCCGGTCTGGGTCATCAGTTCCTGCGTCATCTGCAGCGCACGCGCTTGCTGCTCCATCTGGTCGACATCGCCCCGTTCGACGAGGCGGCTGACCCGCTGCACGACGCACGCGCCATCGTCGAGGAACTGCGCCGTTACGACGATGCGCTGTACCAGAAGCCGCGCTGGCTGGTGCTGAACAAAATCGACCTGATACCTGAAGACGAACGTGCAGCGCGCGTAAAAGCCTTCGTGGACGCCTTCGGCGCCGAACGCGTCTTCTCAATTTCGGCGCTGACGCGCATCGGCTGCGACGGCCTGTGCTACGCCGTGATGGACCACGTAGAAGCGACCCGCCCGCCGCCCGAACCGGAGCCTGACGTGCGCGATCGCGAAATCACTGAATCCAGCGATGAGAGCGGCGATGAGAGCGCGACTTGAGCGGGCGAAACGGCTGATCGTCAAGGTCGGCAGCGCGCTGGTCACGAACAACGGCGCCGGACTCGACCTCGGCGCACTGCAGGAATGGGCGCGCCAGATTGCCGCGTTGCGCGCTGATGGCCGCGAGGTGCTGCTGGTATCGTCCGGCGCCATCGCGGCCGGCATGCAGCGCCTGGGCTGGGCCACACGGCCGCACGCGATGCACGAGTTGCAGGCCGCGGCCGCCGTCGGCCAGATGGGTCTGGCGCAGGCCTATGAAGGCGCCTTTTCCGCCTACGGTCTGGTGTGCGCGCAGGTACTGCTGACGCACGAAGACCTGGCCGACCGCACACGCTACCTGAACGCCCGCTCGACCTTGTCCACGCTGATGGAACTGGGCGTGGTTCCGGTCATCAACGAAAACGACACCGTCGTCTACGAGGAAATCAAGTTCGGCGACAACGACACGCTGGGCGCGCTGGTCGCCAATCTGACCGAAGCCGACTGCCTGATCATCCTGACCGACCAGAACGGCCTGTACACGGCCGACCCGCGCAAGGATCCGGCCGCCACGCTGATCAGCGAGGGCGATGCCGACGACGCGCGTTTCGAGGCCATGGCCGGTGGCGCAGGCAGCGGCATTTCGCGCGGCGGCATGATCACCAAGGTGCGCGCTGCACGGCGCGCCGCGCGCAGCGGCGCCGATACGGTGATCGCCAGCGGCCGCGAGCCCGATGTGCTGCTGCGGCTGGTGCGCGGCGAAGCACTGGGATCGTATCTGAAGGCCGGCAGTTCGCCGCTGGCCGCTCGCAAGCAGTGGCTGGCCGACCATCTGCAGATGGTCGGCACGGTCACGCTCGACGAAGGCGCCGCACGCGCATTGCGCCAGGGCAAAAGCCTGCTGCCGGTGGGTGTGATCGACGTGCAGGGCCAGTTCGAGCGCGGTGCCGTCGTTGCGTGCCGCGATGCCCAGGGCAACGAGCTGGCACGCGGGCTGATCAATTATTCGGCGTCGGAAACTCGCCGCATTGCGCGCCGCGCCTCGTCGGAAATCGAGGCGCTGCTTGGCTATATCGACACCGAAGAGCTGATCCACCGCGACAACATGGTGCTTGCCTGATCGCTGCGGTGGTCATTCGCCTGCCGGCAGCGGCAGGCTGAGCGAAAGCCGCGTGCCGCGCTCCGGTGCGGGGCCGATGTGGAAACTCCCCCCCAGCGCATCGGCGCGGAACTTCATGCCGAGCAGACCATGCGACCCGGTCTTGCCGCGTGCTCCGGTGGCGATGCCAACGCCGTCGTCGACAATCTCCAGCGCGATCTTTCCGTCTGCAACCGACAACGTGATTGTCACGCGGCTGGCCTGCGCGTGCTTGCGGATATTGGTCAGCGCTTCCTGCACGACGCGGTAGATCGCGATCCCGCGGTCGCGGTCGAGTTCGAGCGAATCCGGTAGCCGCAGCACCAGTTCGAATGGCGCCGACGCGCGTGTTTCGTCGGCCAGCGCTTCGAGCGCAGGCAGTACCCCGAGATGCGTCAGCACGGTCGGCACCAGACCTTCGATGACGCGCCGCTTGATCTGAACGCCCTGCTCCAGGATATCGCACACGCGGGCCAGCGAATCGACGTCCGGACTGCCCTGCTTGCGCGCGCGGCGCAGCAGCATCGATGCTTCCATGCGGCTGGCCGTAAGGATGGAGCCGAGCTCGTCGTGCAATTCACGCGCCAGCGATGACTTCTGCCGCTCGGCCTCGGTCTGCAGATGGCTCGCCAGTTCAGACAGTTCCTCGGTGCGTACGCGCACCAGCGCATCGAGCTCATCGCGCGCCTCGCGCAGCCGGTTCGCCGTGGCAAGTTCGACCTGACTGCGCATCGAGTAGGCGCGCAGCAGCAGTATGAGCAGCAGCACGCCGATCGCGACGACTGCGATGGCCACGCTGCGCTGATGTTCGATCTCCTCGCCCAGCAGCGCCATCTGCTCTTCCAGATAGGCGCGTTCGGTCTTCACCAGCGGTTCGAGCGCTTCGCGCAGCGGCTCCGGCGCGACCACCGGCGGCAGGAACACATCCATCACCTCGACCGGACTCGCACTCGCCGGCAGCGCCCGCAGTCGCTTGAGCTCTTCGGCTTCTGCGATACCAACGCTGCGCACCAGCGCGATGCGTTCCGGCTCGATCTGGCGGCGCATCGCCCAGCCGACCACCTCGTCCGCAGCGCTGGCCAAACGCTGCGCCGCGATCAGGTGCTGCTGCAGATGGGCGACGGAGGGCTCTTCTATATAGCGGGCTTCAGTCATCGTGACCTGCGCGTTGTCGAACACCAGATCATTCAGCGCTGCCAGCGAAAGGCGCGAGGCATCGATTTCCTCTCGCGCGCGCTGCATGGACTGGAAGGTGGTTTCGGATATCACCGTGAAGGCGATGCCCACCGCGACGACCAGCAAGGCACCCCAGCGGAAGCGCGCCAGCCGCATCAGTACGCTGTCAGTCAGGCGCTCGGCACCACCGGTGGCCGATTCGGCCCTGCGCGCCGCACGCGACAGACCTTCGGTGATGACGCGACGACGTTCCGCGCCGGGTGTCGTACGGCGCTCGACGTCAGACATGTCCGACGCCCTGTCGATGAGGCGGACGACAGCTGCCGACAAGGCAAGGCCCTATCGTTAACCCATGAGTTCCGACGCGGGCGTCGGATAAGAAAAGTGAGTCATTCACCCAGGAGGCTGCCATGCTGCACTATGCCCTTATCTTCTTCATCGTTGCCCTCATTGCCGCCCTGTTCGGTTTCGGTGGTATCGCCGCCAGTGCAGCGGGTATAGCAAAAATACTGTTTTTCGTCTTTCTGGCGCTGACGCTGGCATCCTTCGTACTCGGGCTGTTCAGACGCTGAGCGTCTGCGGCCCGTGGCACCCACTGAAGGAAATCGATCATGAACAAACGACGCATCCTGCTCGCGGACGATCACCAGATCGTCCGCAACGGCCTGCGCCAGCTCATCAATGGCGAAGCCGATCTCGAAGTCTGCGCCGAAGCGGCGACGAGTGCGGAAACGCTGACACTGCTGCGCCAGCAGGATTTCGATCTGCTGCTGCTCGACATATCGATGCCCGACCGCGACGGCATGGATACGCTGCGCCTGCTGCGCACCCACCGCGCCGACCTGCCTGTACTCATCATCAGCGCCTACGCGGAAGAACAATACGCGCTGAACATGCTGCGTGCCGGTGCCAATGGCTACATCCGCAAGGACGCCGACGTGGAAGACATCCTGACCGCCATCCGCACGGTGCTGCGCGGCCGCCGCTATGTCAGCGATGTCGTGGCCGACCTTCTGACGCAGCGGCTCAATGGTGACAACGACGCGCCGGCGCACCAGCAACTGTCGGAGCGCGAATTCCAGGTGCTGCACAAACTGGCCACCGGCAAATCGGTCACCGAGATCGCCGAAGAACTGTTCATCAGCGTGAAAAGTGTCAGCACCTACCGCAGCCGTCTGCTGACCAAGCTGAACCTGAAGAGCAATGCCGAACTGACCTATTACGCACTCAAGAATGGATTGATCGAGTGACGCCGTCTGTCGGCCCCGACCTACAGTTCACCGGGAGCGTTCGTGCGAAACTCGCGCTCCCGGGCTTCGCCCCCTGACGCCGGACGCCACCGTGGAATGGCCCCGTTCTCCCTCCGAAGCCGCACGGCAGCGCCCGATCCGGGTGCTACTGATCGAAGATTCGCCGCTCATACGCAAACATCTGGTTGCCCTGCTTGAAGACAGCGCAGGGATCAGCGTGAGCGGCGAGGTCGACACCGAAGCGGCAGCGATCGAGGCGCTCGACAGCAACACCTTCGATGCTGCCGTGGTCGATCTGCAACTGCGCGAAGGTAGCGGTTTCGGTGTGCTGCAGCACCTGCAGCACCATTACCCTGAAATGCTCGCGGTCGTGCTCACCAACAGCAACACCCCTGCCATGCGCGCGCGCAGTCTCGCGCTCGGCGCCCATCATTTCCTCGACAAATCGAGTGAGTTCGACCGCGTAGCCGAATTGCTCGAAGCCCTGCGCTGACTGTCTGTCGGAGGTCGAGGCAGACGTGCAACCGCGCCAGACGCCCGGGCTGATTCACGGTTAGGTCTGCACCAGTCTGGCCGGCTGAAATCCGCATGCGCGTCGGGCCTCAGGCGGAAGGCGCCCCTGCCAGGTTGCCTTGAAGGATCTCCGCGTCGCATTCGGCCCACTCAACCTGAAAACCTGATTTGACCACTTGAAATGTGGTTGAAAGCCCGCGCTGTCGCGGGCACGGCTGGCAACGACGCTCACGTCGATCATTTCTTCCAGACCAGTGCCTTCGACGCCAGAACCAGACGTGCGCGGAGTTCGGCGTCCAGGCCGGGCGCCGCGTGCATGTCGGTATCGACCATGCCGGCGTCAATATCGCGCTTGGCCTGAACCATCACAGGATCAGGTTCCACGGCGATGGCATCGGGCGACTCGTCCCGTTCGTGTGGCAATGCAAGGCCACTGGCAGGTGCTGGCGTTCTGGCGACCCGTGGCGGGGTGGCCTCCTGACGCCCGACGGGACGCCTCGTTTTCGAACTTCTCGGCATATGCAACCTCGTTCTGGCGGTCAATGATCGGATGGGGCAGCCCAGTGCGGCGTGCCGCCGGGCAATTGCTGCGTGACTGTTCCGGGACGTGGTCGAGTGGCGGCGGGCATAAGCTGCAGCGAACGAATGCAGCATGCGCGGGCGGGCACTGTCAGGCGGTGCCATTGATCCGATTCCACGCGCCGTACGTCAGGCGTTGTCCCCGCACAGCGTGGATGACTCCGCACCGCAAGCCCGCTACCGTGACATTTCGGGCTCGATGTCGTCGAACGTGCGTCCTTCATGAGCGGCATCTTCATGGTGTTCCCCCGACGATCCGCCCGGGATGTCCGGGACTGGGTGAGTCATGTTTGGCCCGCCGCTCGACAGCGTCTGTGCGACTGCCCACATGGTCAGAGCTGGGTGCCGATGACCGACGCCAGCCACTCGCCCACCCTCTCGCGCACAGGTCTGGCCTCCCACTGTGCATAGGTCACAGGGCGGGCCAGCGCGAGATCGGCTTCGAACGCAGCGGTCTGGGCATTGGCGAATGGGCGATCCACGATGTTGAGCGTGGCTTCATCGTTGAGGCGAAACGACCGGTTGTCGAAATTGGTCGAACCGACCGAGGTGAGCAGACCATCGACGATCATCAGCTTGCAGTGGTACATCGTCGGTGCGTACTCGGCGATGGTGGCGCCGGCTCTGAGCAGCGGCCCCCAGGTGGCGCGCGACGCGCTGCGCACGGTGTCGCTGTCGATGTGCTCGCCGGGCACCACGATGCGCAGCCTGACACCACGCTTCAACGCCTCGGTAAGGGCTTGCAGCGTCAGCGCATCCGGCACGAAGTACGCGGCTGACAGATCGATCGACCGCGATGCCGCAGTAATGGCCAGCAGATACATCAACTGCATGCTTTCGCTGCCCCCGCTCGGGGAACTGCTGAACATCTGCGCCGACGCCGGGCCCGCCGGCGCCAGCGCCGGGAAGTAGTCCGGCCCGTGCAGGACGTCGCCGGTGACCTTGATCCAATTGTCGATGAAGACCGACTGCATCTGCGCCACCACCGGACCTTCCACCTCGAAATGCGTGTCGCGCCAGTGCTCGGGGTCCTGCGCGCGGCCGGTCCATTGCGGCGCGATGCCCACGCCGCCGGTATAGCCGACGGCCCCGTCGATGACCAGCAGCTTGCGGTGGGTGCGGTTGTTCAGGCGTCCGAGATGCGACCAGTGCGGTGGATGAAACCGCCTTACCTGCACGCCGGCCTGCTCCATCATGGTTATCAGGCTGTCGTCCATCTTCGCGCTGCCGACCCAGTCGAGCAGCACATGAACCTTCACACCCCGGCGCGCACGCTCGGCCAGTGCGTCGGCAAACGCGCGGCCGATGTCGCCCGACCAGTAGATATAAGTCTCGAAAGTGATGGATACCCGGGCGCCACGGATCGCCGCCAGCATCGGCGGAAATATCTCGTCGCCATTCAGCAGCGCGCGCACCTTCGTTCCCTGCACGAAGGGCGGCCCGAGGAGCACACCGAGCTCCTGCATGAACCGGGGGTCATCGAGCGTGTAAAGACGCTCGATGCGGCGCTCGATCTTCGTTTCACCGCCCACGAAATTTGCGATCAGCAAGCCGGCGATCCCGCTCAGGCTCGCCACGACAATGGCTGCGGGAATCCAGCGGGGCATGTGACGCATCGGCTCGCAGTGGACCGGCGCGTCAGCGCTTGCGCCTGGGTTTGGCCTTCAGCGCAGGCGGCGCAAGCAACCTGGCCGCCGCCGCATTCACCTGTCGCCGGGCCTGTGCCGTCGCCTGACCACGCAAGGTGCCGGCGACACGGTTCGCAGTGCTCAGCCACAAGCTCATGATCGGGTTCTTCTTCAGCCAGGGCTTGGCCATCAATGTCCTTCTGCAGTCGTGTCAAACGCCGGAATCGTGTTGTGGGTCATGGAGTGATCCATGTTCGCAGCGACTACCGGGTGCGTCACCGGTGTTCGCATGACGCAAGCCGCAGCGGATCGCGTGAGCATGCATTCGCGAGCGCCGGCCCACAGGTAGCGAGCGAAGTGGCCATCGGGGTCCGTCATGCGATCAACCGACGGGGAGCTCCCCGGTGCGCGACAGCGTCAGCCGCACTTTGATCCACACGGCGAGTTGCGACCGTCTGCCAGCGAACAAAAACAACGAAAAAGATCAGGACGCTTCGATGGCGGGCAACAGGCGATCGTATTCGCGCTTCACCACGTAATAGCACTCGCAGGCGCGATGCTCGAGAGCCGGGCGGTCCAGCACCCAGATGTGGCCACGTACGTAGTGAATGATGCCGGCAGACTGCAGTTTGAGCGCCGCTTCGGTGACACCTTCGCGGCGCACGCCCAGCATGTTGGAAATCAGTTCCTGCGTCATCACCACTTCATTGCCCGGCAGGCGATCCAGGCTGAGCAACAGCCAGCGGCCGAATTGCTTGTCCAGCGTATGGTGGCGATTGCACACAGCGGTCTGGCTCATCTGCGTGATCAGCGCTTGCGTGTAGCGCAGCATCAGGTGTGATACCGCGATGGACATCTCGAACTCGTCCATGAAAGCTTTCGCCCGAAGCCGGTAACCCGCGCCTGCGCTTTGCACCACGGCGTGGCTCGGGGTGGAGCCACCGCCCATGAAGACGGAAACGCCGACCAGGCCTTCGAGGCCGACCACCGCGATCTCAGCCGACGATCCGTCGTTCAGCATGTAAAGCAGCGAGACGATCGCGGTGGTGGGGAAGTACACGAAATTCTGCTGCGCGCCAGACTGGTAGAGCACCTTGCCGAGCGGCAGGTCGACAAACTCGAGTTCGGCTTCCCAGCGTCGCCAATCGGCATCCGGCAAACACGCCAGCAGATTGTTCTGTCGCGGGTGAGATGGTTCGACCATGTGGCCCCCTGAAGCGTAGCGCCTGTCAGAAATTCACGTTTTTTAACACTTTACGCGCTCGATGGGCTTGTGAGGTAAACCTGATAGTGGGCGAACTGATCGGGATTCGCTGGTCGACTGCACGGTACTCGCACGCTGCTGCGTAAGAATCTTGAATGATGTTGCTGCCGCAAAGACGGACGCGTGCTGCCCGAATGCGCTCGGCCCGCAAGGCATCGCGGGCCCGCAACGGATTTCAGCCGCGGCGGACACCACCGGGCGTACGCCCGATCGACACCGGATCTTCCACATCGCGCGCGCCACAGTTCCGTCTCGCAATGGAAAACGGCGCGCTCCTGCCTGGGCGCGGCCATGGCCTGCTGCACTGCGTCGTGCGCTGCCTTCAATCGATGCGTGCCGGACGGCACGGCAGCGCGCTGGGTCGCGAGTGCTTCAGGATCCGTCGTCCTGGCTCAGCGCCGTCGGAAAGCACAGTTGCGCTTCCATTCCCCTGCCCCGGCGCGGAGCCAGGTGCAAGGTGCCGCCGTAGCGCCTCGCCACAGCATCGACGATCGAAAGTCCCAGGCCACTTCCGGCATCGCCGTCGACACTGCCGCCGTTGCGACTCCAGAAGCGCTGCGTCGCCTGCTCGCTTTCCTCAGCCGTCATGCCCGGGCCTTCGTCGAGTACGCAGAAGCACACTTGAGCTGCCTGCGGTTCGATGCGCAGCACCACCGAGCCGGGGGTGGGCGAATGGCGCAAGGCGTTGTCGAGCAGATTCCGCAACGCCGACACCAGCAACGCTTCGGGTACCGCGAGCATTGCTGCCGATGCAGCCGCTCGCAACTCGACGCGCGGCATGCCGGCTGACGCATCGTCGATCGCTTGTCGAGCGGCATGCAACGCATCGACCCGTGGCGAGGGCTCGGGCGTCGCGGCACCTTCGAGGCGCGCCAGCAACAACAGTTGTTCGAGTGCGCGGTGCAGCCGCGTCACGCCCTGCTGCGCATACTCCAGCGCCTCGCCGGCTGCACCGTGCAACCCGGATTCGCCGCACGCCAGACGCAACACCTGCAGATGTGTCTTGATGGCAGTCAGCGGCGTTCGCAGTTCGTGTGCGGCGTCGTCGGTGAAGCGCCGCTCGCGTTCGAGGGCATCCTGCACGCGCACCAGCAAGTGTGCGATGGTGTCGATCAGCGGCTGCAATTCGGGTGGTGCGTCGATGGCGGGTAACGGCGCGTCGGCATCTGCACGCCGGTGCAGCAGCGCGGTGCGCACCCGCTCAATGGGCGCGAGGCCACGCCCGACACCGATCCACAGCAGCATCAGGCTGCCCGCCATCGCAATGGCAAACGGCACCGCCGCGGAAAGCGCAATCTCGCGCAGCAGGGCTTCGCGCGCATCCACTCGGTCGGCGGTGGCAATGCGTACCTCACCGACCTGCAACACGTAAGTGCGCCAGGATCTTCCGCCATAGACCGGGGTGCTGTAGCCCAGGACGGCAGCCCCCAACCCGGGGCTGGTCGAGGTACGAGCGATCGGCTGGATCGCAACCTCGCCGCGAACCAGGCTCACCTCGCACGCGAGTCCGTCACGCGCGATCACATCGAGCGGCAATGCGGCCGGGCCGCTGACCTGCAGGTGCTCCGCCGGAAGGCGCGCGACCAGACCTGCCACCATGCGCGCCGAGGCGGCCAGTCGCTCGTCCAGAGCGCTTCTCAGCTGCTCGCGCACATCCATGAACATCCACAGCGCGACGACGCTCCATAGCAGCGTCAGCGAAAAACCGATGATGGCGACCAGACGCAGGCGCAGCGTCATCGCTTCTCCTCGAATGCGGCACCGGCAGCGCCAAGGCGGTAGCCGACGCCGCGCACTGTCTCGACGATCGCGGGGCCGAGCTTGCGACGCAGATGGTGGATGTGCACATTCACGGCATTACTTTCCACATCGGTCTCGAAGCCATACAGGCTGGACTGGAGTTGCTCCAGGCTCAGAATGCGACCGGGGTTCTGCAGCAGCGCGCGCAACAGCGCCAACTCGCGCCGCGACAGCTCGACCGGCGCACCCTGCAGGCGCACCTCACCGCTGGACGCACTGAAAGCAAGGCTGCCGTGCTCGATGAGGTCACTGCTGCGACCGCTGGCGCGGCGCACCAGCGCATGCAGCCGGGCCACCAGTTCGTCGAGTTCGAAGGGCTTGAGCAGGTAATCGTCTGCGCCGGCCCGCAGCCCGGCGACACGATGTTCGAGCGCGTCGCGTGCGGTCAGCACGAGGACCGGGATGGCCTGGCCCTGGGCGCGCCAGCGCGCCAGCATCGCCATGCCGTCTTCGTCGGGCAGACCCAGATCGAGCACACAGACATCAAAGTGCGACGTACCGAGCGCCGCACGCGCCTTCGCGGCCGTGTCGACGTGATCCACGATCACGCCGAGCAGGCGCAATCCGGCCACGATGCCGCTCGCGACGAGGCGGTCGTCTTCGATCAGCAGGACGTGCATGGCTGACCCTCGAACGTGGCAGGCGCCACGGCAGCGGCCTTTCGAGCGCGTGCCCGATGCGGCCGCAAGGCGAACCGGTGCGCCGCACGTTGTCGATCGCGGCAGGCGAGCGGCAGCACCCGTGCGGAGCGTGCAATCCAAGAACCCATTGGTTTCATGCCCTCATTGTGCTGGCTGGGCGCGCGAAACACGAGCAGCGAGGCGCCAGGAAGTCCTGCTCCGACGTTAACGCCACCTTAATCGCCGCGCTCAAGGATCGCCCTCCAGTGACGCCTCGTCACACTTCGATACCTGCCCATGCCCGTACTTTCCGATCGCCTTCGAAGCAGCTTGCGCGCTGCCCTCACCGCACTGGTACTGCTGTGCGGCATCGCCGCGCCGTCGCACGCCGCCGAAGAGTTCCTGCAGCCCGAGCAGGCCTTTCGCCTGGCGGTCGCGCCAGCCGGCGCCGGCGAGGTGCAACTGACCTGGTCCATTGCGCCGGGCTATTACTTGTACCGGGACCGCATGGCGGTGACCGCATCTCCATCCGGTAGCCAACTGGAACGCAAGCTCCCGCCCGGCATCCGCAAGGACGACCCCAACTTCGGAGTGATGGAGGTCTATCACGACGCGGTCACGATGCGGGTGTCGCACGGTGGCGCCGCAGCACTCGATGTGACCTGGCAGGGCTGTGCTGACGCCGGGCTGTGCTATCCGCCGCAGACGCAGACGGTTCAGGTCACCGGCGTCGCGCCGGACACCGCCCGCACCGCTCTTTCCGACACCACGGTTCAGCCGCTGCAACCGGAATCTGCCGGCCTGTGGAACAGTCTTGCCGGCAGCGATTCCGAAGTGCTGCAGTGGCTCGATCAGCGCTCGCTCGGCTGGACCGTGCCGCTGTTCTTCCTGCTCGGCATCGCACTCGCGTTCACGCCTTGCGTACTGCCGATGCTGCCCATCGTGTCCGGCATCGTCGTCGGCAGCCGGGCGCCGCCGCGGCGCGCGTTCGCGCTGTCGATGGCGTTCGTGCTGCCGATGGCGCTGACCTACTCGACGCTGGGCGTGGCAGCAGCGCTCGCGGGCGCAAATCTGCAGGCGATGCTGCAGACCTCCTGGACGATGTCCGCGCTGGGCAGCGTCTACGTCGTGCTCGCGCTCGGCATGTTCGGTGTGTTCACCCTGCAATTGCCGGCCGGGCTACGCGACAGGCTAGACGGCACAAGCCGGAGCCTGCGCGGCGGATCGCTGCCGGGTGCAGCGGCCATGGGCGTGTTGTCGGCACTGCTGGTCGGCCCTTGCATGACGGCGCCGCTGGCCGGTGCGCTGCTCTACATCGCCCAGAGCGGAAACGTCGCCCAGGGCGCGCTGCTGCTCGCGGCACTGGGCATGGGCATGGGCCTACCGCTGGTGATCGCCGGCACGCTGGGCTCGCGCTTCCTGCCCAAGCCGGGTCCGTGGATGGATCGTGTGAAGGGCGCGCTCGGCTTCGTGCTGCTCGGCACTGCGGTATGGATGTTCGAACGCGTCGTGCCTGCGCCGGTCGCATTGCTGATGTGGGGTGCGTGGCTTCTTTCGGTGGCGGTGACACTGCTTCACGCGGCTTCGCGCCGCGCAGCACCCTTCTCCGCCCAGGGGTCGCCGCTGCGGCTCGCCGCCCGCACGCTGGCGCTCGTGATCGGGCTCTGGGGCAGCGCGATGGTGCTCGGCGCGGCAGGCGGCGCGATGGATCCCCTTCGTCCGCTCACCTTCGCCACAGCCTTGGCCACGGGCAGAACACAGCTTGATGCGAGCCCGCAATTCGTGTCGGTTGCCAGCGAACCGGAACTGCAGGCGAGGCTGGCGGCCGCGAGGGCCGTGGGGCAACCCGCCATCGTCGACTTCTACGCCGACTGGTGCGTCTCGTGCAAGGCAATTGAAAAGGAAGTTTTCGGCGATAGCCGCGTGCAGCGCGCGCTGGCTGGCGTGCTGATGCTGCGTGTCGACGTGACTGCCAACGACGCGCGCCATCGGGCACTGATGCACGCCCACCAGGTGATCGGTCCACCGACCGTGATGCTGTTCGATGCTGCCGGACGCGAGCGGCGCGATGCACGCCTGGTCGGTGAGTTCACACGAGACCAGTTTCTGCAGCGGCAGCCTGAGCCAGCGGCGCTCGCCATGGAGAATCCGTCATGAATCAGGCCTTGCAGATCGGCCCTTTGTCGCTGCCATTTTCGGTGCTGCTGACCCTGGTCGCCATTGCTTTTGGCGGGTTCGTCGGCCGGCGGGTGGCGCGGACCGCGGGCACCGAAGCCGAGCCAACACTGACGCGCATGCTGCTCGTCGGCCTGCTCGCGTCGCGCCTCGCCTTCGTCTGGCAGTGGCGCGAGCAGTATTTCAGCGCACCGCTGAGCATTCTGGACATTCGCGACGGCGGCTGGGAACCGGCCGCCGGCGTTGTGGTGGCCTTGCTGTTCGGCCTGCAACGCGCACATCGCGACGCCCGACTGCGCACGCCCGTGCTCGCCGCGGGATCCGCGACCGGCGCGGTGCTGCTGCTCGGCGGCGTCGCAAGCCTGCTGATGGCCTGGTCGTCGATGCCTCTGCCGCCCCTGACACTGAATTCGCTGGAGGGCCGCCCCGTATCGCTGGCTGGCTTTTCCGGCAAGCCGACGGTGGTCAACCTCTGGGCAACCTGGTGCCCGCCCTGTCAGCGCGAAATGCCGGTGATGCAGGAAGCACAGGCTGCCAATCCGGACGTGAACATCGTCTTCGTGAACCAGGGGGAAGCGTCACACACCATTACCGCGTTCCTCGAGCACCAGAGTCTGGCGCTGCGCAACGTGCTGGTCGATCCGCAGCGTCGCACCGGCGCGGCGCTGGGTCACCGGGCGTTGCCGACCACGCTGTTCTTCAACGCACAAGGAGTGCTTGCAGACACCCGCATCGGCGAGTTGTCCCAAGCCACGCTTGCGCAACGCCTGGCGAGCCTGCGCGCCGCCTCACCCCCCAACCAACCAGCCACGACACCATGAACCCTGCCAACAGCGCTTCCTGCCCACGCCTCCGTTCGTCAGCCATCGTGCGCTCGACTACGGGCGCACTGATCATCGCCTTCGCATCGGCGGCCGCATCGTTCGCTATTGCGGCGCCAGCGCTTCCCGCTGCGCTGCAGGCCCTCGAGAAGAAGGGCCTGACCATCGTCGGCACCTTCCCGAGCCCGGGCGGACTGACTGCCTACGCCGCCCACGCGGGCACCGAGCCGGTCGCCTTGTATGTGACGCCCGACGGCAAGCACGTGATCGCCGGAACACTGTTCGATGCCACCGGCACGAACCTGACCACGGCGCGGCTGGAGAAGGTGCTCGCCAAACCGATGACCGACGCGGTCTGGGAACAACTGGAGAAGAGTCACTGGATCGCCGATGGCCGTGCAGACGCGCCGCGCACCGTCTACGTCTTCACCGACCCCAACTGCCCCTATTGCAACAAGCTGTGGGCCGACGCCCGGCCGTGGGTCGATGCCGGCAAGGTGCAGCTGCGGCACATCATGGTCGGCATCCTGACCCCGACCAGCGCCGCCAAGGCGGCCGCGTTGCTCGGCGACAGGAATCCGGTCGCCGCGCTTGATGCGTACGAACGTGGGCACGTCGCATCAACCGCCAAGACGTTGGCCAGTGGGCGGCCGAAGCCGCTCGGCGATGAAAGCCTCAAACCGCTGGCAGTGGTGCCGGCCGCGCTTGCCGTCAAACTTGATGCAAACGCTGCGCTGATGGCGGCCTATGGCCTGGGAGCGACCCCGGCGGTGGTCTGGAAGGACGCGAAGGGGAGCGTGCAGATGCGTCAGGGCGCACCGGAATCCGACCTCGCCACAATCTTCGGGCCACGCTGATCGCGCAAGGCCTGACCGCACAAGACCGTAAGGGCTTTGGCACAAGCACCCCGGCTTCCGCTGCCTTCACTGGCCGGCGGGCCTGTGCCGTCGGCGGGTCGCACAAGATGCCCGGCAGCGACCGCATGACTCTGATGCACACGATGTGCTACTGCCGTCTGCCAGCGAACAAGAACCGCGAAACGATCAGGCTGCTTTGACGGCCGGCAGCAGACGATCGTATTCGCGCTTCACCACGCGATAACAATCGCATGCGCGAGCCTCAAGACCGGCACGGTCCAGTACCCAGATATGCCCGCGCGCGTAGCGAATGATGCCGGCAGCCTGCAGTCTGAGCGCCGCTTCGGTCACCCCCTCGCGGCGCACGCCCAGCATGTTGGCAATCAATTCCTGGGTCATCAATAGCTCGTTGCCGTGCTGGCGGTCCAGACTTTGCAGAAGCCAGCGGCAGAACAACTGATCGACCGAGTGGTGGCGATTGCACACTGCCGTGTGGCTGATCTGCGTAAGGAGAGCTTGCGTATAGCAAAGCATCAGGTATTTGACACGATCGGAGCGTTCAAACGCCGCTTTGACGGCATGTGCGCGAAGCCGGTAGCCCATGCCCGCGCTGCACACCTCGGCGCGGATGGGCATGGACGTACCGCCCATGAATATGCAGATACCCACCGCACCTTCAGGCCCCACCATCGCGATTTCCGACGACGCGCCGCCTTCCGTTGTGTAGACCAGCGACACGATGGCGCTGGTCGGAAAATAGGCGAACTCCGGTGGCACGCCGGACTCATGAATGACTTTGCCCAACGGCAGGTCAACCAGTTCGAGCTGCGGCTGTAGAAGCCGCAACTCCTCGTAGGGCAGGGATGCCAGCAGTTGATTCCGGTGCGCGTAGTTAAGTGCAAACAATTCCTGATCCCCCAGAGTGGCATCTTGCAGGACTCGATTAATCGTCGGATTTCGCTTTTAAAATATCCCTATAAGCTGAACTTATGACTGTGCGGTACCGAACACAGGTAGGCGCCGATAGCGGCTCTAGGCCAGTCAGGTCAACAGTTGTCTGGGTGTCCGTACATCTGCCGACCAAAGCAACTGCAATTCGCCCATTTGCCAACCGGAATGGAGGTGCTCCAGGGTTCGCAATCCCGGATCGGAGCCGGTTTCACAACAAGGCAGTGGGTTTCAACGGCACTACGAACGCGGATCGGCGGAAGAAGCCCTCGGTGGCAACCGGCGCGGCAGCGTGGTTGCAGTGTGACCCGCGCGTTCTTCGACCCGAATTCGATCCAGCGCCTTTTGGACGACAGCCGAAGCGGTGAAACGGACGCTTCAGGGCGCCAACCGGGCCAGGGCGAAAAGTGCCAGGACGAGTGCCGGCACGAATGCAGCAAGGAATATCGAAAGCCGTATCCCCAGCAACTCGGGTAGCGTGATTTCCCCGCGGCTGCCGATTTTCTGGATCGTCGAAGCGACGTAGCCCGACGTTTCGGCATAAAGATAGCTACCGGCCATCAGGCCGATGATGCCGGCGATCGCGTCGCAGTTGCCCTGGCCCAACGCGGCGACGCCGGTGCCCGGACAGTAACCGAGCAGACCGAGACCGACACCGAACAGCAGGCCGCCCACAATGTTTGCGGCGTAGTGCGTGGGCTTCACGTGCAATTCGACCAGACCCAGCGCGCGCAGCGAAAAGATACCCAGCATGCCGACGATGATCGCCGTCAGCATCACCTTGATGACGGTGAAATCGGTCAGGAAGAACTGCCCCATCAGCACCTCGTATCTGGCCACGCCGCCCTTCTGCAGCAGAAAGCCGAAAGCGATGCCGAATACCAGCGCGAGCACGAGCTGGCGCGCCGAATCCGGCTTGCCGGGCGCCTCCATGTCTTGCTGTTCCCCGGCGCGCAGCGGGATGATGAGCACTGGCGGGACGTTCTCGGGAGTCGTCATTCGACGCTCAGAAGCGATACAGCAGATAGGCCGTCGCGACGGCGCCGACGAAGAAGCACGGCAGCGCAATCCACGAACCCACCGACAGCTGAAGTGCGCCGCTGATGCCATGCCCGCTGGTGCAGCCACCCGCGAGCCGCGCCCCGTACCCGAGGATCATGCCGCCCACCAGCGCCACCCCGAGCCGGGGCGCGACGTCGGGACCGAAATGCTGCTCCCACAAGGCGGGCACCCATACACCGGTGATCTCGCCGCCGGTGACTGCAGCGAGCCAGGCGCCCAGTGGCATCCCGACCACCAGCATCACACCCCATTCGATCTTCGGCGGGGTGTCCTGATAGGACTTCAGGTTCCCGGTATGGCGCCTGGAAAACAGATTACCGACCATGCCCGCCAGCCGGGCGTACGCGGTCGACACACTCAGCGGCTTGTTGGAAAAGTAGAAGGTCGCCATCGACAGCAGGCCGATCAACGTGCCGACGAGGTAGGGCGACCATGCACCCGATGCGGATTGCATGATCAGTCTGCCTTTCTCGATTGGCCCGGCCCGTCAAGCGGAAGACCCAGCTTTTCCCACGCGCTGAGGCCACCGAGCATGTTGTGGACGCGCGTGAATCCATTGCGCTTGAGGATGCTCGCTGCCACGCCCGAGCGGTGCCCCACGTTGCAATGCACGACGATTTCGCTGTCCCTGGGGAGCAGCGGAAGGTCGCTCTCCAGATGCCCGACATAGCGGTGCATGGCGCCCGGAATATGTTTCTCGTTCCATTCGTACTCATCCCGCACGTCGAGGACTTGAACGCGACCGAGCTGCATCCAGATGGCCGTTTCAGCGGCACTGGTCGTCGCGATGGACTCGATGGGCAGACCCTGGTCGCGCCAGCCTTCGATCCCCTTGGCCAGCACGCCCTCCACCGAGTCGATGCCGATGCGCGCGAGCGACATCACCGCGCGTTCCATCGCCTCAAGTCCGTCCGCAACCAGAAAGATACGGGTGTTCTCGTTGGCCACCCAGCCGCCGAACGCCGGCAAACCGTCGAGCCAGATGTTGTAGGCACCGGGAATGTGTGCCGCTGAAAAGGCTTCCGGTGACCGGGTATCGATGACCACGCCCTCGTGCATCCGCTGCTGGAACTCCACCGGCTGCAGCACCCGGAAGGTGGACGGCGACTTGAGCGGCCTTCCCGGAAGCCGGTTCACGTCTTCCATGTGCACAAAGTAAGGTGGGCGTGCCATCTTTTCCGCCAGCTTGTGCGCAACGAAGTCGTGGCGGCTTTTGAGGAACACCGGGTTCGTCGCTTTTTCGATCCCCAGCGTCGAGTCGTCGCGCTCCGAAATGTTGCCGCCGCACGCGGAACCGGCGCCGTGCGCCGGAAACAGCAGCACGTGCTCACCGAGCGGCTCGATCTTGCGGTGGATGGCGTCGTACAGGATGCCGGCGTTGTCGGCGGTTCTCCCGGGATCGGGCAGATCGGTGCGCCCGGTGTCACCGACAAAAAGCGCATCGCCGGTGAACACACCCCAGCATCTGTCGCCGCCGTCCTTGACGTAAACCGCGTAGGACATGCTTTCCGGCGTGTGGCCGGGTGTCGCAAGCGCGATGAACCGGGTGGTGCCCACCTTGAGTTCCTCCTCGTCCGCGAGCTTCACGTCCGTCTCACCGAACAACGCATGGCGGCCGCCGACAATTCGTGCACCGGTCATCTGCGCCAGGGTGCGCGAACCGAACTCGAAGTCCTCCTGCCGATGCGTTTCCAAAACGTAAGCAATGGAGAGGTCGTTTTCCCGGGCCAGCCGCAGATAGTCGTCCACGTCGCGGCGCGGGTCGATGACGACGGCGAGCCCGTCTCCGCACCCCAGCAGGTAGGCGTTGTGTCCGAGCCCAGGGGTTTTCAAACGCTGAAAGAACATGCACGCCCTCCGAAATGGGTAGCTGGTCGCGGTCAGTGCGCTGCGCACGTCGCTGCGCACCGGTTGCGTATTTTTCGCCCTGTTTCCTCGTCGTCTCGCCGGACGCGGGCAGGACAGGCAGCGCGCTGCAGATCATCTGAAACCGCAAGGCACCCGTCCGTCCGGCGCCGCACATTAGGTGGCCCCGCACCGGTGTGCTCGTTGGCAGATGAAGGTCATCGAACTCCCTAAGCGCGATGTCGTACAGACGCGTCAAGTCCGATCGGAGGAAGTTACGTTCGCATCGGAAGAACGAGCACTTCATCGCTTCTGCGGGGAGCCCTTTCAAAGTGAAAAATCATGACGAACACCGCTACTTGCCGCATGACCGGGCGAGGGTTTGTGGCGCCGGGAAAATGTCGTCTCCGTTCTGGCAACCGTTCAGGCGACATGGCGTGCAGCAGAGCGCAACGACCGACGGTGAAGTAGGCAAAACAGCTGGCACAGGTGTGCAGATGTGGCTGACCGTACTGGCCACGCTGACTCTGAGTGCGCTGTCGGCCGCATGCGGAGACAACAACACGCCATCGAACGTCACCGCTCCTGGCGATGAAACGAGGCTGAAGACCCAGGTTCTGGAAACCGGAACTTCGCTCCTGCAGGGCAAAGAGCCTCTCGAAGCAATGAATCTCTATATGGATGGATTTCACTTCTACAACGGCGACATGCAGGCGCAGATGGAAGCGCACCACTTCTGCTCGGTGGTGAATGAGGACATCAATCAGTGCGTCATCTTTGATGGCAATGGCACGGACGCCAAACTGATGGGCATGGAGACCATCATCAGCAAGAAGCTTTTCGATGCACTTCTCCCGGAGGAAAAGAAGCTCTGGCACAGCCATGTCCATGAGGTGAAGAGTGGCCACCTCGTTGCCCCCGGCATCCAGCAGACGGCCGAGTACGAATTCATGGAAAAGCTGATCAGCACCTACGGAAGGACCTGGCACACGTGGCATACGGACCAGGAACTGACGCTGCCCCTTGGTCATCCCTTGCTCATGATGGGCTTCACGGCCGATCGACAGATCGATGAAGCGATGGTCGCGGAACGGGACAAGCGCATGCGAATCAGTTCGGCGGAAAAGCGCCAGGACCGTCAAAGCATACCGGCACCCGCCATTTCGCCCGGAGCCGACGCATGGCAACAGGGAGAGGTGATGCAGCTCCTGCTGCGACCGCTTGCCAGGCGTGAGGCCGTTCCACATTCGCAACCGCATCGACACGCGCAGCTTCCAGCTGGATCGGGCAACTGACCCGGCGGCGGCGCAACCTTGCGGCGCAACGGACGCGCCAACACCACACAGAGATGACATTCATGAAAACCGCTCGCTCGCACCACTCGAGGCCGCTCACCGAGAACCCGACAGTAGCCCGGGAAAACCGGCTCGGCGTTCGAGGATGGCAGGCACTTGGATTGGCCTTTGGCCTGACGTTGAGCGTCAGCTGCCACGCCGACGGCGCGGCGATCGCCACTACCGGCGCGGGGGCTGCCCCGGCCTGCCAGACCTGTCATGGCCCTGCCGGCGAGGGCATCGCGCAGGCGGGCTTTCCACGCCTCGCGGGTCTGGGTGCGGCCTACATGCAACGCCAGCTGGATGCCTTCGCCGATGGTACGCGCGTCAACGCCGTGATGATGCCGATCGCCCAGGCCCTGTCCGACACCGACCGTGCCGCGGTGTCGGCGTACTACGCCGCGCTGCCTGAACCGCCCGGACCGACGACCCCGAAAACGGCATCCACCTCCGGTCCTGAAGCGGCGGCGGTCGGCGCGACCCTGGCTACCCGCGGCCGCTGGGCCGACACGCTGCCCGCGTGCGAGAACTGTCACGGCCCGGGCGGGCGCGGTGTGGGTCCGGACTTCCCGCTTCTCGCGGGTCAGAGTGCGGCCTATCTCGCCGGACAGCTGACCGCATGGAAAGCCGGTACGCGACCGCCCGGCCCGATGGGCCTGATGACCGTCGTTGCAAGGAAGCTGTCCGACGACGAGGTGCGCGCCATTGCTGATTACTACGCCGAACTGCCTGCCAGGGGCAGTCGGTGAGCACTGCACGCCAACGTCTCCTGGGCGGCGGCGCGCTGGCGTTGATCGCGATCGCTGTCGCCCTTTATGCAGCAGGCGTGTTCGACGGTCAGGTCACACAGGATCGCGAACAGAAGATGGCGGCGCCGGAGGCCGCTCAATTCGATGCGAAGCCACTGACGCCGAACGCAGCGAATGACCTGGTGGGTGATCCGCCGCGCACCGAACTCGCTTCGCCCGACGGCACTGCAGGCGCGCACGTGGCGTTCCAGCCGCCGCCGGAAAGCACAATGCCGACCGGCGATTTCGGCGATGTGATCCGCCGCGGCCGCGATATCTTCATCGATACGCCGCGCGCGGCGCCCGCTTATGTCGGCAACAGCCTGCGCTGCGTCAGTTGCCACCTCGACGCGGGGCGGCTGGCCGACTCGTCACCGATGTGGGCCGCCTTCGTCAGTTATCCCGCCTACCGCAGCAAGACGAAAAGCGTCACCACCTTCCAGCAGCGGCTGCAGGGCTGTTTCGAATACAGCATGAACGGGCGCGCGCCGCCGCTCGGTGCGCCGGAGCTGGTGGCACTGGAAAGTTATGCGTACTGGCTCGCGTCCGGTGCGCCGCTCGACCCGAAAATCCCGGGCCGCGGTTACCCGGCGCTGGCCCCGCCGGCACAGACGGCCGACTTCGCCCGCGGCGAGACGGTCTACACCGAAAGCTGCGCGCTGTGCCACGGCGACGACGGCGCCGGGCAACGCACGCAGGATGGATATGCAGTATTCCCCGCACTGTGGGGCCCGGATTCGTTCAACTGGGGTGCCGGCATGGGGCGCATCAGCAACGCCGCCGCCTTCGTGAAGGCGAATATGCCGCTCGGACTGCCCGATTCGCTGACCGATCAGCAGGCATGGGACGTGGCGCTGTACATGAACAGCCACGAACGACCGCAGGACCCGCGCTACACCGGCGACGTGCAGGGCACGCGGCACGAATTCCACAATACCGACGATTCGATGTACGGCCGCGAGGTCGCGGGCAAGGTGCTCGGTGCCAGCGGCGCGCCCAAGCCCTTCAGGCCTCTTCACGCGGCTCAGCGCTGAGCGTCGGGCAACGCGTCGCACGCGTGTCGCAAGCATTTCGCACGTCTTTCGTCGATCGGACGAGCTGCGCCGAGCCCTGTGCCGCTTACCGCTCAGAAGTCGACGCGCGCGCGCAGCCATGCGAGCCGCCCCGGTTCATTGACCCTTTCGGTCAGCACCAGCCCGGCCGGCTGAAATCCGCCGGTGCGGCTGATGTGTTCGGCGTAGTTGCGGTCGAACAGGTTGTCGACGCCGGCGCTCAGCACGACGCCCTTCATTGCCTGCCAGCTCGTCATCAGGCGCACGGTAGCAAAGCCCGGCGTTTCGCCGAGGTCGGTACCGAGCGCATTGCCGAATCCCGCATGGATACGGTCCTGCCGCTGCACCAGCCGGACACCGCCGCTCACGCTGAACGCGGGGCGCAGGTATTCGAGTCCGAGCCGCATCTCCGCCGGTGAGGTCTGGGCGAGCGGAACGTCCTGTGTCAGGTTGTCGGCCCGCGTCCATGCCACCGAGCCCACGGCGTGCAGATCGCCGACGACGCGCAGTCGCCCGTCCAGCTCGACACCGACACGACGAGCCTCTACATTGCGTGCGGTGATGCCCTGCTCGGCGAGGATGAAATCGCCGATACGGCTGTGGAAGGCATTCAGGGCAACGTGCGTGTCGCCGGCGCGCCAGTTAAGCCCGGCGTTGATTTCGCGGTTGGTTTCGGCGTCGATGTGGAAGGCAGCAAAACTTGCCCGCTCCAGATTCGACGCTGCGCGCTGTGCAACACCAAAGGCGATGAAGCTGTCGAGCGACGGATCGATCTGCCACTGCAGCCGCAGAAAGCCGGAGCGCAGCGTTTCGGTGCGTTCCTCGCCACTGCCCGGCAACCGCTGGGTACCGAGGAAGTTGCGCAGTTCTCCGGCCTGCGTGTGCAGACGATCGACGCGCAGGCCGGCACGCAGCGTGACGGTGTCGCGCCGATGGGTCATTTCGGCGAACGCGCCCTGCGCGCGCGCATCGAGGCTGTAGAACGAGGTCAGCGACGCGGTCGACAGCGGACAGTTGTCGGTGCCGGTGAAACAGATGCGGGTGGTGCGGAAGTTGGCGCCCTCATGCTCGTCATCGCGCATATCGGCGCCGGCCAGCACATCGGTGACTGCATCGAGGTCGAAGCGAGCGCTCAGGCGGGCCGTGCGTCCGGTGTAGTCCTGACGCATCAGCAGCGTCGGGAACTGGTCGAGAAAGCCGGGCACCAGTTCAACCGGCTTGATCGGGCGATAGGTGTAATCGTCCATCAGGTGATTCACGTGCTGCCAGCGCACCGAGAGCTCCAGCGCCGACAACGTCCGGCCGGGTCTGCGGTGGGTGAGTTTCGCGCCCCAGACCGAGCGCTTGAAGCGGGTGCCGTCCATGTGGAAGGCCGGAAAACCGGCGATCGCGTCGCCATTTTCGATATCGACTTCGACGTCGGTGTCCGGGCCTAGCCGCGCACCCGCCGCAAGCGTTGTCGAATACCGTGTGTAGAAGGACTGGAAGCGGCGTCCCGCGCCATCGCGGTAATCATCGGAATCGTTGCGTACGGCACCGGCCCGCAGCCAGAATTGCTCGCCCGACCAGCTGTATTCCGCCGACAGATCAAGCCGGTCGAAACCGCTGCGGCCGACCGCCGCCCTCAGCCGGCTGCCCTGCCCCGGCTCGGGCGGCAGGCGCTGCACGCGTATCTGACCGGACAGCGCCGGGCCGAACTGCACGGTGTTCGGTCCCTTGACCACGGTCAGCACGTCATAGCTGTCGGGCTGCAGATAGGAGGTCGCCGGGTCCATGCCGTGATTGCAGGCGGCATCGGCGACGGCGTCGTTCACCACGATGGGCAGGCGCGCGCCGCCCAGTCCGCGCAGGAAGGCGCTCCCGGCCGTGCCGCCGACCCGGCTGATGTTGAAACCGGTGATGTCGCGCAACAGCTCCGACGCATCGCTGTGCGAACGCCGCATGTCACGCAGGTCGACCACTGTGTCGGGCGCGCCATGGTTGCGCGGGGCCGTGATGCTGACCGTCGGCGCGACCGTCTGCGAAGCGGCAGCAGTCGACCACAGCAGAAGACACAGGCCGCGCGCCCGGATTGAAAGGTTGGATTTCATCGATATGGGCCGCCCGCCGGCATGCCGACAGGCGCACCGGCGGGCGGCTTGTTCATCAGCTGCGTCGGGCCGCGCGGCGGGCCGCAAAAGCCGTCAGGCCGAGACCGCCCAGCAGCAGCGCCCAGGTCTGGGGTTCCGGTACCGGCGGGGGGCTCACTTCATGTTCGAAAGCCACCGCGACGCGGATCTGGTTGCGGAACGGATCGCCCATGCCGGGCATCGCGACGTGGTGATACATCGACCCATTCAGGTTCAGCCAGAGGTTGTTTTCGTCATGCGAAAAATGCAGCGACGGCTCGAAGCCCTCGATCAGGTTGCCGCTCTGGCCGCTGACGTAGCCGGTGTTGCTGATCGATGCGGATTCGATCGCTTCCAGCACGTTGGCGGCGTCGAACACGCGGAAACCGATGAATTCGGGCGAACCGAAGTTCATGAAGTCGAGGCTGCCGGTGTAGGTGAAAGACAGACCGCTGTCGAAGATGTCCACGCGCCACGACGACGTACCGGCTGAATTGAGGCTGATCTTCGGTATTTCGACGGCATCGCTGACGCTGACCACAAAGGTCTGCAGCGCCTGGAAGCCCGCGCCGAGGCCGAGGTCGAGACCATACTGGATCGTGACGGAATGGTCTTCGAAACTGGCGTGCGCACTCGCGGCCGAAGGCGCGAATGCGGCGGCGGAGAGAACGGCGGCGGCGACACTGCGGGTAATTGCATTTTTCATGATGGATATTCCTTTCGTTTGAATATGTGATGCGGATCGGTCACGCCGACCCGCTTGCGGGAATCGGCGGCGCGAATCCACTCAATGCAGCGCAACACGGCGGCGCGCGATCAGCCCGATCAGGCCGAGGCCGGCGAGCATCAGCGCCCAGCCTTCAGGCTCGGGCACGGCGGTGACCGACAGCGCTGCCGAAAAGCCGCGCTGCGCCGTGCCGGCGTCGAAGTCGATGTACGGGCTGGCATAGCGCGCGCCGCCCACGATCAGGCTGTAGCGGCCGGCGGCCAGCGTGAAGGTGGCCGAGACGGTGCCGTCTGCACTGCCGTCGCCGGTGATGTCGATCACCTTGTCACCGTTGACGTCGACGCCTGCGCCATCCACAGCCTGTCCGATGTAGCCCAGCCGAGCGGCCGCCCAGCCGGCCATCCCTACTTCGGCCAGCTTGTTGCCGAGCCAGAAATCGCCGCTGGCGTTGAAGGCGCCTTCACGCGTTCCGGTGATGCCGGCGCCGAGGTAGTTCGGGTTGAGTGTGGGCAGGAAGCCCGGATGATTGGCGAGGTAGTCCGGATGGTCGCCACCTTCGAAGGCCGCTACCGGTGCCAGTCCGCTGTACAGCGAAAAGCCCGGGATCAGGTCACCGAGGGCGGTCAGCGTGTTGCCGCCGCTGAGGTAGTCGAAGCTCGCGGCGCTGACCGTCAGCGTGACGACCGATGTTTCGGTCAGCGTGAATTTCGCCCAGCGCAGGCGGTGGCTGTCGCCCCAGTCGGCGTCGGCCCCATCGGCCCAGCCGAAATCGGACGTGACGCGCTGGTTCGAAAGCGTCCAGGTGTTGCCCGACTGCACGCCATTGGCGAGGAAGTCACGCGTGCTGTAGCTGACATGGGCGAAGGCGGAAGCGGAAAACAGGCCGGCGATTGCGGCCACGATCATTCTGTTCTTCATGGTGGGTGCTCTCCTTGATACGTGCAGGTGTGCTGAGCCATGCAGGCTTCAGCGCACAGAAGCGCGCGACATCGATCCTCCGGCGATAGCCGGAGGTCGGTGCCGGACGACAGGGCAGGTGGATCAGGAGAACAGGGGTGGCGCGCGCGGCTGCCAGTGCGCACCGGATTCGATCCGGTGCCCGGAATCGATGGCGCGCGTGATCGATGCGTCGGACCGGCCGGCTGCGGTGAGCGGAAATGGAAGCGGTGGGGGAGACAGAGCGCCGGCCGAAACGCACAGCGCACAATGCTCGCCATGGGACATCGTATCGCCGGTGCCGCCCCGGATCTGTCCGGTGCCGGCTGCCGATACGCTGCAGATTTCGTCGAACGGCGTGGCGACGCGCATGGCGCCACCGAGCGATTCCGTGGCGAGCTGCAGAACGAACGCGCACAGCAGCACCCACGCCAGCCTGAGCAGGCGTGCAGTGCGAGGTGGGCGCGCGTATCGGTGCATCGGCTCAGTGATGCGGCCGGGATTCCGCCGGCAGCAGGTCAAGAAGCGCCGCCGGCATTTTCACATCACGCGTGCCCTGGCCTTCGGCCGGGATCTGCGACCAGTCGTTCGCGCCACGCTCGCACTGCTGCAGCACCTTGAACCAGCGCCGTCCGGGCGCGTCCGGCAGCTTCATCATCAGCGCGAATTCGTCATAGTGCGCGTCGGCCAGCGGACCACCGGTCCACGTGACTTCGACGACCCCCTCGCCGACCGGCTTGCCGTGATGCATCAGCGGCTGCGCCAGCTTTTCGGTCCGTACGGCGACCGTCCAGCCCGGCTTTACCATGGGTTTCACGCTGGCCATCGGCTCGGGCAGACGTATCGTGATGGCGGTGGTCGGCGAGCCTTCGCAGCCGTGGCCGACGCGGAAGGTGCCCTTGTAGTAGCTGCCGGCAGGCGCCGTCTGCTGCTCCAGCACGACATGGGCCGCCGCCACGGCCGGCAGGCCGAGCGCCACGAGGGCCAGGCAATTCAGGTATCGATTCATGTCACATCTTCCATTCGATGCCGGCATAGACGGCGCGGCCGTCGCCCGGCAGATAAACATTGCGAGCCCCGGCCGCCAGCGCACTGAAATCGCGCACGACATTGGTGGTCGCGGCATAGCGGCGGTCGGACAGGTTGCGTCCCTCGATGAACCACGAGAACTGCTTGCCGACCTGCTGCTGTACGCGCACGCCGAACAGCGCGTAGTCGTCGGCGAATTCGGTATTGGCCATGTCGACCGCGTAGCGCTGCGGTGACCACTCGGTGCTGGCTGCGATCTTCAGCGGGCCGCCGGGCGCGGCGTGGAAGCGATAGCCCAGTTCGCCGCGGAACAGCGTGCGCGGCACACCAGGCAACCGGTTGTCACCGAACAGCGGGTCGTTGTCGAAGCGGAAGTCGTTGTACAGCAGCGCCTGGCGCCACTCGAAGCCGGCGCCGAAGCGGCCGTCGGCCGCGAATTCGATGCCGCGATGGATCGTCTTCGGCACGTTCAGCGTGGTGCTGACCGGTGCGCCGCCCAGATTGAGCGTGTAGGCCAGCAATTCGTCGGTCACCCGCGCGTGGTAGAGCGCAAAGTCGTAACGCCCCCATGCAAAGTCGCCGCGGCTGCCCGCTTCCCAGGTGGTCGCACGCTGTGCGCGCAGCGAGTCGATCACCGTCGCACCGCCGGTCAGCTCACCGAATGACGGCGGCTCGAAGCTGCGCGACACATTGGCGAACAGCTGCATGGACGGCGACACGTCGTGGCGCATGCCGAGCTTGGGACTCCAGCCGTCGAAGGTGCGCGCGAAACTTTCGTCACTGCCGGCACAGGTCAGCGGTCCGCCAGCGAAACACAGGTCGCGGCTCTTTCGGCGCGCATGTGTGTATTGCGTGCCGACCACCGCCGTCCAGGCCGGCGCGAAAGTGAGCTGGCTTTCGACGTAACTTTCGATATTGCGCGCGGTGGTGTCGAGCTTGTTGGTGCGGCCGCCGCGCCGGCCCGCGACGTTGACGTATCGATCGTCGTCGGTGTCGCCGCGCGCCGCGCCGACGCCTGCAACCAGCCGATGCGGCAGGCCGGCCAGCGTCGCTTCGGACACCACGCGAAGTTCGGCGCCGAAATCCTTGCTGCGCTGGTCGAGCAC
This sequence comes from Methyloversatilis sp., assembly GCF_030696805.1. GTDB lineage: Bacteria > Pseudomonadota > Gammaproteobacteria > Burkholderiales > Rhodocyclaceae > Methyloversatilis. The sequence goes on from NZ_JAUYRO010000103.1 coordinate 47,889, forward strand.
CTGGAAGATCGGATGGAACAGGTCCTTGTCGGCGTAGTAGGCAGACAGTTCGACCCGCAGGCCGTTACCAACCAGCCACACAGTGCGGTTCGACACGCGCCACAGGTCGATGTCGCGCTTCTGGTCGCCGGTGATGTTGGCCAGCGCGGCCTGGCGCGGATTGGCCTGCAGCTGCGCGCGCGTCAGATTGCCCGGCAGTTCGGAGTCGCTTTTCGCGGCCTGCATGAAGAAGCGGGTTTCCAGCGAAGGCGCGATGCGCAGCCCGATATTGCCGACGACGCGTTGCGTGTCCTGCCGCGCATGGTCGCGAAAGCCGTCCTGCTTGAAGCTGGACACGCTGAGATAGCCATCGATGTCGCCGGCGACAAAGCCGGTGGCGATCTGGCTGCGCAGGTAGCCGAAGGCGCCGGTTTCTGCGCGCACGGTCAGGCGGGGAGCGTCGTGACCGGTCGGCGATACGTAATTGATCGCACCGCCCAGGCTGCTCGCGCCGTACTGCAGCGCATTGCCGCCGCGCCACACCTCGATGTAGCGCGTGGCGAGCGGCTCCAGCGCCTGGAAGTCGCCGCCGCCATCGGCCTGGTTGATCGGCACACCGTCCTGCATCAGCTTGATGCCGCGCAGGTGAAAGGTGCGCTGCAGGCCCGAGCCGCGGATCGACAGGCGCGATTCTTCCGAACCGAAGCGCGGCTGCACGAATACGCCCGCGCTGTAGCCGAGCGCGTCCTGCAAGGTCGACACGCGAGCGTCGCGAAACGATTCGGCGTCGATCACCGAGGCGCCGCCGGGCGTCAGCGCCATCGCGGCGCGCGCAGTTTCGACGTCGGCCAGCGTCATGGACAAAATGCGCTGGGCTTCGATGTGCAGCTCCGGCAGCTGAGCCGTGGTGTCAGCCGCGATCGCAAGACTGCCGGCGGCGAAGACGAACGGCGACAAAGCGCACAGGCGTGCAGCGGCCATGAAGGTCTGTTGCATGAAGGTGTTCCGTGATGCGGCCGCGCAACCGGGGCGCGACAAGGTCGGAAGACAGTGCGCGCGGCGGCAGGGCCGCGCGTCACCGGCAGATCAGGCGGGAATCAGGCGTGCCGGGGCGGCGCGCGTGGAGATGCCGGGACCGGCGGGAAGGCGGGAAAATCAGGTATGAGCTGCGCCGGTGGCTGCTCGGACTCCGCATGGCGGGCGAACACGGCGTCGAAGGTGTGCATCGGCAGCACGAACGCGGTCTGCGCCACGCACCACGGACAGTGCCCCGGCTTGACCGGTTGCGGCGTGCCATCCTCGGCCAGCGCCTGAACACCGAACACGGTGCAGATTTCCGTCATCGCGGTCGGGTCGACCGACTGCTGCCAGCGCATCAGCGTCGGCAGCAGTGCCTGCGCGCAGACCGCGAAGAGCGCGATCAGCAGGGTCAGGCGGAAATTGGATCGAGTGGCGTTCATCGGCGCGGATGGTAGCGCGCCTGTCGATCGACATGCAACACGGCGGACTGACGCGCGCCGGCTTGCGTTAACATGGCGCGTCGATTATCCAAGCGCCCGGCGCCGGGCCGCGCCAGAAAGTCCCACTACTGATGATCCGAAAGTTGCTGCGCCGGATATTCCGACGCCCCGAAGACCCCACCCGCCTCAATGCGACACGGCCGAGAGGCCCGGTCAGCATACCGATTGCCCAGCACGGAATTTCGCGCGACGCACTGCTGCCGGCCGCGCGCCGGGTGTGCGACGGGCTGCAGGCCGAGGGCTATCAGGCTTATGTGGTGGGCGGTGCGGTACGCGACCTCATCGCCGGCATCGTGCCGAAAGACTTCGACGTCGCCACCAGCGCGACACCGGAACAGGTGACAGCGGTGTTCCGCCGGGCGCGCATGATCGGGCGCCGGTTCAAGATCGTGCATGTCATGTTCGGCCGCGACACGATCGAGGTGACCACTTTCCGGGGCGATTCCGAAGCGGTGACTGACGAGCACGGTCGCATCCTGCACGACAACGTGTTCGGCACCATGGAAGAAGACGCCGCGCGGCGCGACTTCACGGTGAATGCGCTGTATTACGACCCGGCGACCGAAACCGTCATCGACTTCCACCACGGCGTCGCCGACCTCAAGCAGAAGACGCTGCGCATGATCGGCGAAGCGCCACGCCGCTACCGCGAAGACCCGATCCGCATGCTGCGCGCGGTGCGCCTCGCGGCCAAGCTCGGGCTGGTGATCGACCCGGATGCACGCGATCCGATACGCTCGATGGCCAGCCTGCTCGAAAACGTACCGCCGGCACGCCTTTTCGACGAAATGCTCAAGCTGCTCACCAGCGGCCACGCGGTGCGCTGTGTGCGCCAACTGCGCGAGGATGGCCTGCATCACGGCCTGCTGCCGCTGCTCGACGTCATCCTTGAACAGCCGATGGGCGAGCGCTTCGTCATGCTGGCGCTGGAGCGCACCGATGAGCGGGTGCGCGAAGGCAAATCGATTTCACCCGGCTTCCTGTTCGCCACCCTGCTGTGGCACGAGGTGCTGGCCGAATGGGAAAAACGCAAGGACGCCGGCGAATCATCGATTCCGGCGATGTTCGACGCGATGACCGTGGTGCTCGACCAGCAGGCGGAAAAGCTCGCCATCACGCGGCGCATCGCCACCGACATCAAGGACATCTGGTCGCTGCAGCCGCGCTTCGACGCGCGCGCCGGCAAGCGGCCATTCCGCCTGCTCGAACTGCCGCGCTATCGCGCCGCCTATGATTTTCTCCTGCTGCGCGCCGGCTCCGGCGAGGTGCCGCAGGAACTGGCCGACTGGTGGACCGAATTTGCCGACGCCGACGGCCCGACCCGCGAAGCCATGCTGCGGCCGGAAGAAGCGGTCAAGAAACGTCGTCGGGTACGTCGCAAGCCGAACGGCAACAGCCAGGTCGCGCCTGAATGACGATGCCGCAACTGCCTGTCTGGTTGCAGACCGGCGGTCTGCTGGGGTTGTCGAACATCTTCATGACCTTCGCCTGGTACGCCCACCTGCGCGACCTGAATCATCGGCCCTGGTGGGTTGCGGCGCTGTTTTCATGGGGCATCGCGCTGTTCGAGTATCTGCTGCAGGTACCGGCCAATCGCATCGGCCACACCCAGCTGATGCTCGGCCAGCTGAAAATCATGCAGGAAGTGATCACGCTGTCGGTGTTCGTGCCGTTCGCGATCTTCTACATGCACGAGCCATTCAAGCTTGACTACCTGTGGGCCGCGCTGTGTATGCTGGGCGCGGTGTATTTCATTTTCCGCTGATCCGACCTTCCGACCGGAATACCGCACCGATGCTGGACAAAGCACGCTACATCGTCGTCGAAGGGCCCATCGGCGTCGGCAAGACTTCACTCGCCCGACGCCTCGCCGAACACCTGCAGGCGCCGACGCTGTTCGAGAAGCCGGAAGAAAACCCCTTCCTTGGCCGCTTCTACCAGAACATGGAGCGCTATGCGCTGCAGACCCAGCTGTTCTTTCTGTTCCAGCGCATGGAACAACTGCGCGAGGTGGCGCAGGACGACCTGTTTTCCGGCCGGCTTGTGGCCGACTTCCTGATCGACAAGGACCCGCTGTTCGCGTCGATGAACCTGACCGATGACGAGTACGCGTTGTACCGGCAGATCTTCACCGCGCTGAAGCTGCAGGCGCCGGCGCCGGATCTGGTCATCTACCTGCAGGCCGACGCCGACACGCTGGCCGAACGGGTACGCCGGCGCGGCATCGACGCCGAGCGGCGCATCAGCGAAAGCTACCTGGCTCGCGTGGTGGAGCGTTACGCGCGCTTCTTCTACCAGTACGATGCGAGTCCGCTGTTCATCGTCAATGCGGAGGAGCTCAATCCGGTCGACAACGACGACGATTTTGCGTTGCTGGTCGAACGACTGACCCAGATGCGCTCCTTCCGCGAATTTTTCGGATACGCCACATGACCTATGTCCGCGATACCGACCCGGCCCGCCGCCCGGTCACGCTGAATACGCTCGCCCGCATGCGCACCGCCGGCGAACCGATCGCCATGCTGACCTGCTACGACTCCACCTTCGCAGCGGTGTGCGACGCCGTCGGTGCCGACGTGCTGCTGGTCGGCGACTCGCTCGGCAATGTGCTGCAGGGCCATGACACGACGCTGCCGGTCACCATCGACGAGATGGCTTATCACACGGCATGCGTGGCACGCGGACTGCGCAATGTCGAGGGCCGCGCCTTCCTGATCGGCGACATGCCGTTCGGCAGCTATCAGGAAAGCCGCGAACAGGCGATGCGCAACGCAGTGAAGCTGCTGACGGCAGGCGCACAGATGGTGAAGCTGGAAGGCGGCGCGCACCTGGTCGACACCGTGCGCTTCCTGGTCGAGCGCGGCGTGCCGGTATGCGCCCACCTCGGCCTGACGCCGCAGTCGGTGCATCAGCTCGGCGGCTATCGCGCGCAGGGCGTGACCACCGAATCGGCCGAACGACTGAAGGCCGACGCCGCGCTGCTTGACGAAGCCGGCGCCTCGATGCTGGTGATGGAAATGGTGCCGGCGCGACTGGCGACGGAAGTCACGGTCGCGCGCCGCTTCATAACGATCGGCATCGGCGCCGGGCTGGACTGCCACGGTCAGGTGCTCGTGCTGCATGACGTGCTCGGCCTGTTCCCCGGCCGGCGCCCGCGTTTCGTGCGCAACTTCATGCCGGGTGCCGACGACGTGCAGGATGCGCTCAGCCGCTACATCGCCGCGGTCAAGGAACGCAGCTTCCCCGGCCCCGAGCACGCCTACTGAGACCGCCGCCGAGACCGCCTTTCGCACTGTTCCTCGCCACGCCGGACCGCCATGCAGATACACCCGACGATCGACGGCCTGCGCGCCGCGCTTGACCCGCTGCGCACGCAAGGCGCGCGCATTGCTTTCGTGCCCACGATGGGCAATCTGCACGAGGGCCACGCCTCGCTGATGCGGCAGGCCGGCACGCTGGCAGACAGCGTCGTGGCCAGCGTGTTCGTCAATCGCCTGCAGTTCGCCCCGCACGAAGATTTCGATCGCTACCCGCGCACCCTGGACGCCGACTGCGCCCGCATGCAGGCAGCCGGCGTGACGCACGTGTTCGCGCCGTCCGAAGGCGAGCTGTATCCGCAGCCGCAGACGCTGCGCGTCGTGCCCGACCCGGTGCTGGCCGACATGCTCGAAGGCGCGTTCCGGCCGGGCTTCTTCACTGGCGTCGCCACGGTGGTCGCCAAGCTGTTCAACATCGTGCAGCCGCAGGTGGCGGTGTTCGGCAAGAAGGATTACCAGCAGTTGATGGTGATCCGCCAACTGGTGCGCCAGATGGCATTGCCGATCACCATCGTGGGCGGTGAGACGCTGCGCGCCGATGACGGGCTTGCGCTGTCGTCGCGCAACGGTTATCTGTCGGCAGCCGAGCGCGCGCAATCGGTGCAGCTGTACGAAGCGCTGTCGTCGGCGCGTGATGCACTGCAGACCGGAGACCGGGAATTCGCCCGGATAGAGCATGACGCCTCATCGTTTCTTGAGGCCCGTGGCTGGTCTCCACAATATGTTGCAGTGCGACGACAAGCCGACCTACAATCGCCGTCCGCTCACGAATCCAGTCTGGTGATCGTGGCCGCCGCCCTGCTCGGGTCGACGCGCCTGATCGACAACCTGGAAGTGTAGGTCGCCACGATGTGCTCCGGAGTCCATGGACATCGGGCCGGTGGTGTTCCAGCAGCGCTCTGTTGTGCGTGCTGCGGTACGTGCAGTGGTTGAAACAGCGCGATATCGAAGGAGCGCCCATGCAACGCACCATGCTTCAGTCCAAGCTGCACCGTGTCACGACCACCCATTCCGAACTGCACTACGAAGGTTCGTGTGCGATCGATCAGAACCTGCTCGATGCGGCTGACATCCGCGAGTATCAGGCGATCGATATCTACAACGTGACCAACGGCGAGCGCTTCTCGACCTATGCGATCAGCGCGGAACGCGGCACCGGCATCATTTCGGTCAATGGTGCGGCGGCCCGCAAGGCGGCAGCCGGGGACCTGCTGATCATTGCCTGTTTCGCGCAATACACCGAAGTCGAACTGGCCCGCTTCGAACCGAAGCTGGTGTACGTCGACGGCAAGAACCGCATCGTGAACCAGCGCGGTCACATTCCGGTGCAGATGGCCGGCTGAACCGCCGCCGGTCTGCAGCGCCCCTCCGAGGCCCGCGTCAAGCGGGCCTTTTCACGTGCAGCGATGTGAAACAATGCGGGCTCGTCCATCGACTGTCCCGCAATGAACCTGCACCTTCTGCGCATCTTCCACGCTGTCGGCGAGCACACCAGCTTTTCCCGCGCAGCCGAACATCTGGGCGTCAGCCAGCCTGCCGTGTCCAAGGCGCTGAGAGAGCTGGAAGACCAGCTAGACGTGGTGCTGATCGAACGCGGCGCGCGCGTCGTCTCGCTGACCGAAGCGGGTCAGGTGCTGTTCGAATACGCGGTGGGCATTTTCGCGATGGAGCGCGAGGCGCTGGAAGCGCTGCAGGCCTATTCCGATCTCGAGCGGGGCCGCCTGCGCATCGGCGCCAGCATGACTGTGGCGGCCTACTGGCTGCCCGGCTACGTGGCCGACTTTGCGCAGGCCCATCCGGGTGTGTCGCTGAGCCTGACCAGCGCCAACACGCAAACCATCGCCGAAAGCCTGCTCGCCTGCGAGGTCGATATCGCGCTGGTGGAAGGCCCGGTCGATGACGAGCGCATCGAATCACGCCCGTGGCGCGAGGAGGCGCTGTTGATCGTCGCACCGCCCGACGGCCCGCTGGCAAAGGCCGGCGAAGTCACGGTCGAGGCGCTGTCGCAGGCCACATGGGTGGTGCGCGAACCCGGTTCGGGCACGCGCGAAGTCGTGAATCGCTGGCTCGACAATCTGGGCATCCGCCCCGCCCGGCTGATCGAAGCCGGCAGCACGGAAGCCGTCATCCAGACCGTGGCGGCCGGCGGCGGCGTTTCGATGGTGCCGCGGGTCAGTTCGGCCGACCAGATCGCGCTCGGCAAGGTCGCCACCTTGACCCTGCCCGACGTTCAGTTGAGTCGGCAGCTGTACCGACTGCGCCTGCCACGTCGGCCACTCAGCCCCGCGGCGCTCGCCTTCGAGGCGATGATTGCCACGGATTGAGGATCAAGGTCCAAGGTGCAAGGCCCGGAGGGCCGCCAGCACTGCCCGGAATTGCCTTGTTTCTTGAGCCTTGCACCTTGCAGCTGCCGTCAGGCCAGAGCCCGGCTGACGACCTCGGCGACATCCGGCGACAGCCCGGGTTGTGCGGCGATGCTTTCCAGCGCGGCGCGGGCATGCGTCTGGCGGCCGTCGTCGAAGCGGCGCCAGCGATCGAAGGCGCGTGCCACGCGTGAGGCGACCTGCGGGTTCACCGGGTCGAGCTCGCGGATGACGCCGGCTGCATAGCTGTAGCCCGAGCCGTCCGCCGCATGAAAATGCAGCGGATTGGCGGCGCAGAAAGTGCGCACCAGCGCGTACACCTTGTTCGGATTCTTCAGGTCGAATGCCTCGTGCGCCATCAGTTCGCGCACGCGTGCCGTCGTGCCGACTGCCGGCGAGGTCGCCTGCACCGCAAGCCACTTGTCCACCACCAGCGCTTCGTGCTTCCAGCGCGCGTAGAACTCCGCGAGCGCAACCTCGCGCAGCGGCGTTTCGCTGTGTGCCAGCAGGGTCAGCGCCGCTGACTGGTCGGTCATGTTGTCGGCATCGCGGAATTGCACGAGGGCGCGCAACTGCAGCGCCGGATCGTCCAGTTCCATCAGATAGCCCAGCGCAAGATTGCGTAGCGCACGCCGACCCATCGCCGCGGCGTCCGGCCCGTAGGGACCGGTCACGGCGAGCGATTCGAGCAGCGCTTCGAACTGCGGACGCAAGGCCTGCGCCAGCGTGCGGCGGAACAGCCGGCGTACCCGGTGCGCAGCATCCGGATCTATCACCGTCATCTGATCGCCGAGCCAGATTTCCGACGGCAGCGCCAGCGCCTCGGCGGCGAGGGCCGGGTCGTGCTCCGCCTTGCTCAGGGTGGCGGTGAAGGCGTCGAGGAACACCGCCGGCACCTCCGGTTCGCCACCTGACTGCAAGGTCGCGACGCCGGCGAGCATGAGCCTGGTTGCCAGCCGCTGCCCCGCTTCCCAGCGATTGAATTCGTCGCTGTCGTGCGCCATCAGCGTTGCCAGCGCGCTGTCCGGGCAGTCGAACCGCAGCGTGACCGGCGCCGAGAAGTTGCGCAGCAGCGACGGCAGCGGTGGCTGCATCAGGCCATGTCTCGACAGGTCGAAGTCGAAGGTCTGCGACGTTTCGGTCAGGGACAGCACCGTCGTCGGCAGGATTTCGCGGCCATCCGGCGACAGCAGGCCGACGGCGACCGGAATATGCAGCGGGCCTCGCTCAAGTGAAATGCCTTCCTGCGCCAGACGCTTCTCGTAGGCGGTGGGCGGATTGTCCTGGGACAGCGTGAGGCGATAGCGGCCGGATGCGACGTCGATGTCGGCGGCAGCCGTCAGCGTCGGTGTGCCGGCCTGCTCGTACCAGCGACGGAATTGCGACAGGTCGACGCCGCTCGCGTCCTGCATGGCCGACACGAAGGCGTCGCAGGTGACCGCCTGTCCGTCATGGCGCTCGAAATACAGCTTCATGCCGCGCTGGAAACCGTCTTCGCCGAGCAGCGTGTGGATCATGCGCACCACCTCGGCACCCTTTTCGTAGACCGTGGCGGTGTAGAAATTATTGATTTCCTCGTAACTGGCCGGACGCACCGGGTGCGCCATCGGGCCGGCGTCCTCCGGAAACTGCGCTGCACGCAAGCCACGCACCTCCTGGATGCGCTGCACGGCCCGCGAATACATGTCCGAGCCGTACTCCTGGTCACGGAACACGGTCAGGCCTTCCTTCAGCGACAGCTGGAACCAGTCGCGGCAGGTCACGCGGTTGCCGGTCCAGTTGTGGAAGTACTCGTGCGCGACCACGCGGTCGATATTCATGTAATCGAGATCGGTGGCGATGTCGGGCCGCGCCAGCACGTACTTCGTGTTGAAGATGTTCAAGCCCTTGTTTTCCATCGCGCCCATGTTGAAGTCACCGACGGCGACGATCATGTAGCGGTCGAGATCCAGTTCGAGGCCGAAACGCTCCTCGTCCCAGCGCATCGACTTCTTCAGCGCATGCATCGCAAAATCGCACTGGTCGAGCTTGCCCGGTTCGACATAGATTGCCAGATCGACCTCGCGCCCGGAGGCGGTCGTGTAGCGGTCGTCCAGCCGATCGAGCTTCGCGGCGACCATGGCGAACAGGTAGCACGGCTTGGGAAACGGATCGACCCAGCGCGCCCAGTGACGGCCGCCCGCTTCGTCGCCGCTGGCTTCGAGGTTGCCGTTGGCCAGCAGATCGGGAAAGCGCTCGCGGCTGGCATGCAGGGTCACCGTGTAGCGCGACATCACGTCCGGACGGTCCGGGAAAAAAGTGATGCGGCGGAAGCCTTCGGCCTCGCACTGCGTAAAGTAGCCGTCCTTCGACCGGAACAGACCGGACAGCGTCGTGTTGACGTCGGGCCGGATGCGCACCCGGGTGGTCAGCCGGCAACTGTCCGGCAGTTGGGCCAGCACGAGCCGGCCGTCCTTCAGCCGACTGACCGGATTGTCCAGCGTGACATCGTCAACGCGGACATCGATCAGCTCCAGCGCCTCGCCATCGAGTTCCAGATCGGCGCGGGGGGCATTTTCGTTGCGCCGCACAAGCATCACAGCACCAACCGTCGTATCGCCGTTGTCGGCGATGGATACGTCAAGGTCGATGGTATCCACCCACCAGGCGGGCGCGCTGTAGTCACGCAGGTGGATGGCGCGCGAAAAAGAGTTCTTCATTTGTTAACTTCCGTGTCGATAACAGCAGGGGCAGTCGTTCGAACGCTGCCTTGAACAAGGGTTCGCAGCGATTGAACATCGCGGCAAAGTCAGTCTGCACGCGGCTGAGCCGAAGACCCTGCAAACGAGCAAAGGGAACAGACAGGGTTTTTGCACTGAAGATGCAGACCGGGTTAACCCTTAGTCCGGGTGACCTAAGTTCTGAAGAATGACACATCGCAGCATTACCATCGAACCAACAACTCAAAAGGTATGCCATGGGTGCAATTTTGAACGAAGGAGTGTCGGTATCGCGCCAACAGCGTGACGATCCGGCCCCACGCTCCGCGCGGGAACATGCAGCGTGGCCGAGGTTTTCGGCCAACGCGTCGCGCCACTCCGAAATCGGGGCCAACGGTCAGCCCGTTGCGGCGGCAGGTCTGCGCAACTGGACAGCTGGCGAGCTTGCTGCACTGCTGTGTGAAGTGCTCAAGCGAGAACATCCTGCGCTTGCGGCATGTCACGGACAACGCGTCGAAACCGACTGGATTCCGCTCGCTCGTTCGCTCGCCATACGCCTGGCCGAGACGCCGGGTATGACGCTGGCGACCAGTCCGCTGAAAACCCGCTTCCTGCTGCGCGAACAGATCGGCGCCTGGCTGGTGCACAACGCGCTCGATGTCGATGCTGCGCATTCCGTGCTGATCGCGCTTCCCGACACCTGGAACCCCGGTCGCGTGCTGTCCTACCTGTTCCGTCATGAAATTGCGCCGATGCACTACGTGACGGCATCCGTACGCAGCAACAACCAGCCCATCTCCAGCTCCACCACGATCCGCGAAGAGCTCAGCGTCAGCGCCTGACGCCGGAATGGCATCCCGCGACCCACCGGTCGCACCCGATCACAGAAAAAAAAGAGGTGGTTGTGGCCGAAAGCCGCAATCACCTCTTTTCTTTGGATAGATCGAAAGCGTGGGCTTGTTTGCATTCCGAAGTGCCTGCACCGCGCATTCGCGCAACACAAAACAAAAAGGCCAGTTCCGGGGAACTGGCCTGTCTGTTTGATTCTACTGGTGCCGCTGGCCGGAATCGAACTGGCGACCTTCGCATTACGAATTAGAAGGTACCACAAAACCCTCGCATTAACGAACCTTACTTTTCCTTTACCTATAAAGGATTTGCATCCATACTGACCTTAACGGGCTAGCGTGAAAAACACCGAAATTTGATAGCCCGTGCTAGCCCGGTGCTAGACCGATCAGATTGAGGTGCGACGATGGCAAGGCAGAAACTCAGCAAGACGTTGATTCTGGAAACGCCCCTGCCCGACGTCGGCAAGCGCACTACCTTGTACGACACAGAGGTTGTGAAGCTGGCAGTGCGCATCACGCACACCGGCGCACGCACCTTCTATGTGGTGAAGCGGACCGGCGCATCGATGGCGTGGGTGAAACTTGGCGACCTGACCGACATGACGGTCGAAAAGGCGCGGATCGAGGCCGGCAAGGTATTGGGCGAATTCGCCAGCGGCGCCAACCCAGCGAAAGCACGGCGCGCCATCCGTGAAGAACTGACCTTCGCAAAAGCCTTTGACGAGTTGCTGACGCACAAGCGCAAGCGCAACGGCACGCCGCTGTCTGAGCACACAAAGCGCGACTATCAGGACGTCCTGCGCCTTTACCTTGCCCCGATTACCGGCAAGAAGCTGTCGGAGATTTCCCGGACTGACGTGAAGGCAATCCATCGCAAGGCGAGCAAGACAAGCGCAGCGCAAGCGGACCGGGCTGTCGCCATCGTGTCGTCGGTGTTCACTTTCATGCTCGACCAAGAGCTATTCAGCGGGACCAACCCGGCAAGCCGGATTCAGAAGAACCTGCCAGCCGAGCGCGACCGCTTCGTTCAAGCGGACGAACTGCCGGCGCTCTTCGGAGCAATCGCCCAGTCGTCGCAACGCGATTACTTCCTGTTGTCCCTGCTGACCGGCGCGCGTCGGTCCAATGTGCAGGCGATGGCATGGAAGGACGTCGACATGGACGGCGCTGTGTGGCGGATCGGCAAGACCAAGAACGGCACGCCGCAGAACGTCACCCTATCCCCTGAAGCACTGGCGGTGCTCAGATTGCGGGCAGAAGCCGGCAACGATTCGCCGTTCGTGTTTCCCGGCGCTGGCGAGACTGGACACCTCGTTGAACCGAAGAAGGCATGGGACACATGCAAGCGCGCCGCAAGCTTCATTCGACTACTCGACGCGCTACAGGCCGCAGGCGTACTTGACGACGAAAAGCGGGCCGCTGCCGATGAACTGGCGTTGAAGAACCTGACGAAAGCCGAACGCACGTATCAGGCACAAGCCAAGGCCGCGAAGATCAACCCGGACGATTACACGATGCGTGACCTGCGCATTCACGATCTGCGGCGCACGCTTGGAAGCTGGCAGGCAAAGACCGGCGCATCGCTTTCAATTATCGGCAAGAGCTTGAACCACAAGACGCACCAAGCGACCGCGATCTATGCCCGACTCGACCTTGATCCGGTGCGGCAGTCGGTGAATACGGCCACGTCAGCCATGATGGAAGCGGCCGGGCTGAAGGATGGCGCAGAGGTTGTGTCGATCAAGAATGGCAAGACCGCTGCCTGACGGTTTCAGGCGAGTGCGGGCCAAAGCGTGCCCCAGCATCGGAAGGAATACGCATGGAAATGATCAACCAGTCGCCGGCACTTGTGCTGCGCTGGCTACTTGGACTTGAGCTTGGCGGGAAGCTGGATGGCCTTACAGCCGTTGTGACCACAACGGACGGCGACGTTAGATACATCGCTTTGCGTAACGCCTTCCCGCCGCCGCGCGTCTTGGAGAGCAAGGACGCGGCGCATTCGCAGTCTGTCGGAACCGTTACGGACTAAAAGAGCAGCACGCCGCGCCTACTCCGCCGGGAGGAACACCGGGAACCCTTGCCCGGCTGGCGCGGCACCCTCACAGGGGAGCGCGAAAGGGGCGCTGTGATCGAAACGACTTTCATGCACGTTGATGCCGCTGCAACGGCATTAAGCACAGACGTGCGGACACTTCTGCAGGCGGCGGCGGAAAAACGGATTTGGTTATATGGTTTGTCGGCTGAACTCCGGGAGACGATCACCTTCTATGAAGGCGATGTTGTCCGGCACCTGGGGGCAACACGCATCATCGAGTACATACCGCTCAGTTTTGAGAGCGTCCTAAGACTTCAAGCAACCGGAGAGACCGGACCGATTTCATGGGCCGGGCCGCTCGACGCATTAGATGGAAACGAGTACTGGCTGCTGGAGGACCTAAAGGAAAGGCCCCTTGCTTCGATCTCGTTATCCAGAGTCTTTGTTCGCCGCAAGGACATTCAAGAGATAGTCAACGGGGCAGCGACGCCGCCTGTAGAACAGCCAGACAAGGAAGGCTTGTCGTTTTTTTCAGATGACCTTGTATTGATGATCCGAGCGGCACATGCGTACTGGAAAAACGCCTGCAGGGACGACCCAAGTACGCAACACATTAACCCCGAGGTAGCCGCGTGGCTTGAACAGCGCGGCATGTCGAAGGGCAAAGCAAAATACGCCGCATCGCTCATTCGTCCGTCGTGGGCGCACAACGGGCGCAAACCAGAATCATAAAAGGCACACCCTAAAACGATTGCGCAGCAAGGCTTTCAGGAACGTTTAACCCTTAAGGGTTAAACCCTTTCTCTGTTTCGTCATGTCGCTTTTCTTCACTGTTCGCATCCATACGGCACCCTAGCCGGGACACATGGATGCGAACGATGACGACTGAAAACCTTGCAGCACTGCTCAAGCGCGGCGCCGATCTGCTCGACGACAAAGCCGCTGCCGATCTGCTCGACGTGTCACCCGGCACGCTCTCTGTCTGGCGCTCTACCGGGCGTTACAACCTGCCCTTCCTGAAGGTGGGCCGCAAAGTCCGCTACCGGCGTACTGACCTGCTCGCGTGGCTGGAAAGCCGCACCCGCGAAAACGGCGCTACGGCGTAAGGGGGCTACGTGGACAAGAAAAAGAGCCGCACCGCAAAGCAGTACAGCCCCAAACAAGACACCCCGAATCATACCGATCCGCTGATCGGCTGGCACTCACTGGGCAAGCAGAGCCGTACCCGAGCGCCGAAGCGCGGATGGTCGCGGAAAGGCGGTGCGAAATGAGCGCAGAGACCTTGCTGTCGCGTCTGGACAAGGTAAGGCGCACTGGGCCGGGGCGATGGGTGGCGCGATGTCCTGCACACGATGACCGCGGGCCGTCTCTGTCCGTACGCGAGTTGGAAGACGGCCGCGCGCTGCTGAAATGCTTCGCTGGTTGCACGGTGCATGAAGTCGTCCAGGCTGTCGGGCTGTCTCTGTCCGATCTGTTCCCCGAGAAACTGAGCAACGAGGCGCACGCCATCAAGGGCGAGCGGCGCCCGTTCCCGGCTGCTGACGTGCTTCGCTGTATCGCATTTGAAGCCCTTGTCGTGCTGACAGCGGGCGCGGCATTGCTGGCCGGGCAACCCTTCAGCGATGCGGACCGCGCGCGCCTTGTGGTGGCTGTGGGGCGCATACAGGCGGCACTCGATGCGGGAGGGCTGACGCATGGCTAACGGTGCAATCGAGCGTGGCGCGAGCTTCCTTGATGACGTCGCGGCAAAACGGATAGCGGATGCGATGGATGCGCAAGCGCAACCCAGCGAGGTCGGCTTGATCTGCGCGACCGACCTTAAGCCAGAGGCTATTTCATGGCTGTGGGGCGGGTGGCTAGCGGCGGGAAAGATGCATGTATTAGGCGGCGCACCGGGCACCGGCAAGACAACGATCTCCATGGGCTTGGCTGCGACGGTGACGACTGGCGGGCGCTGGCCGGATGGGACTCGGGCAACTGCCGGAAACGTGTTGATCTGGAGCGGCGAAGATGATCCGGCGGACACGCTGATTCCACGACTCGCACTGTCGGGCGCCGATCTGTCCCGCGCCTATTTCATTGCCGACATCCGGGAAGGCAACGAGCGGCGATCCTTTGACCCAGCCCGAGACATGGAAGCGCTACGGCGAAAGGTGGCGGACATCGGCGGCGTGCGCCTGCTGATCGTTGATCCGGTGGTATCCGCGATAGCCGGTGACAGTCACAAGAACGCAGAGGTGCGGCGAGGCTTGCAACCGCTTGTCGATCTGGCCAGCTCTATGCGCTGCGCCTTGTTGGGAATCACGCACTTTTCCAAAGGGACGGGAGGGCGCGACCCCGTGGAAAGGCTGACCGGAAGCTTGGCATTCGGGGCGCTTGCACGGGTGGTAATGGTGGCGGCAAAGCACCAGACGGAAGGCGAGGACGGCCGCACCGTGCGGCTTTTCTGCCGGGCTAAATCCAACATCGGACCGGATGACGGCGGCTTCGAATACGACTTGCACCAAGCGGAACTGGATGCGCATCCGGGCGTATTCGCATCGTCTGTCCTGTGGGGTGACGCGGTAGAAGGTGCTGCGCGCGAACTGCTAGCGACGGCGGACGCCACAGGCGACGACAGCGAAGGCGGCACACTGGCTGATGCAAAGCGATTCCTTGCTGATCTGCTGGCAGACGGACCTATTCCGGCCAAGGCAATAAGGGCGGATGCTGACGGTGCGGGTTATTCCTGGGCCACGATTCGAAGGGCGAAAGAAGCGCTCCATATCGAACCGGTGAAGCAAGGCATGAAGGGCGGCTGGGTATGGCGTATGCCTTGGCAGGAATCCGCGAAGGTGCTCAAGAATTCTGAAGATGCTCAACAAAAAGAGGTGAGCACCTTCGAAGAATCTGAGCACCTTCAGACGCTATCGGACGGGGTCGAGGTGGAGATATGAACCCGGCGGCGATCATCCGAGAGGCACGGGCGGACGGGGTATGTCTTGAACTGGGCAAGCCGGGAACGATCAAGGCGACTGGCGAGGCAGACGCTGTGAATCGCTGGCTTGCTGTGATCCGCGAACACAAGGCGGACATCATTGAAGCCCTGAACGATGCCAAGACGGAACCGATAGTCGCGACTCGCTGGCGCTTGAAGTTCGCCAAAGGCGAGCTGCTGGAAGTTTCCTACTGTCCGCCAGCAACCAGTGCATACGCACTCGAACGCTACCCGCACGCCATCGATGCGGAGCCGATCCCGGAGCGACCGCGACGTGTAGCGACGGAAGCTGAAGCGCGGGAACTGCGCGGGCTGATTGAAGCCGTCTATGGCGGCGAAACGGACGACGACCGGGCAGATGCTTTAGCCGAAGCATTAAACGACCCAGCAGGCGCGCTGCGCTGCTACCGGGCAATTCTGAAAGCGAGGAACACATGACCACCAAGAACACACGCAAGCCGGCCGGCAAGCGCACGGCTGTTGCGACGTTTCCCGATGCGACCGACAGGGAGAAGGCGGACGCTATCGCCAAGTTTGCGACACGGCCTAGCGTGAATGCTGCGGCGGTTGTGGAAGCCTTCGGCGCTCCGACCTATGGCGAACTGGACATGGGCGCGCTGACGGATCGGCTTCTGGATCGCATCGAGCAGATGAAGGCCGGCGACATGAGTGAGGCCGAAGGGATGTTGCTAGGGCAGGCACACGCGCTGCAATCCATC
The DNA here is from genome assembly GCF_030696805.1 of Methyloversatilis sp. Classification (GTDB taxonomy): domain Bacteria; phylum Pseudomonadota; class Gammaproteobacteria; order Burkholderiales; family Rhodocyclaceae; genus Methyloversatilis. The sequence goes on from NZ_JAUYRO010000103.1 coordinate 64,349, forward strand.
TTTGTGAATCTGTCGCGCCGGACCGTGAAGCAGGAATATCTGAAGCAATGGGAAACCTACATGCGCATGGCGTTGAAGGCGCAGAACCAGTGCCGGATGACACTCGAAACGCTGTCGACATTGAAGAACCCGCCCGTCGTGTTCGCCAAGCAGGCCAACATCAACAACGGCGGGCAGCAGCAGGTGAACAACGGCACCGGACCAATCGAGCGACGAAACGCGCGCGCGCGCGAAACCGAAACCGAGCAAACCGAACTATTGGAGGCACCACATGGGCAAAGGCTGGACACCCGAGCGCCGGGCACGGCAGGCGGCGCTGATCCGCACATGGAAGCCGTGGGAGCAATCGACCGGACCGCGAACTGATGAAGGAAAGACGCGGACGGCGCGTAATGGGTACATGGGCGGAGCGCGGGAAAAGCTGCGCGAGTTAGGTCGATTGTTGAACGAACAGGCAGACCTATTGAAGCGGGCATAGGGCAGCCACGACACACCCACAGCTGACAGCAGATCGAATTCACCTTCCCGGCTCCGTCCTCACACGTAGCGTGATGCATGCGACGCGTGGTAATTTGCTTTGATCAAGCTAGGTCAAAGTGCATTACGACTGGTTAAGGAAGCTCATGAGTACGCGCATCTGTTTGATTGCATCAGCCCTTCTTGCATCTGGCTTCACTCCCAGCGCAACCGACGCCGCCCCGCTTTCCTATACGTTCACTCGTCTTGGAACTCTTGGCGGGACCTACAGCTATGCGAGAGACATCAACGATGCTGGCGTGGTTGTAGGTTTAGCCTCTAAGCCCTTTAGCGGTAATTCATCCGTCTATTCCGCGTTCATCTGGAACGACTCAACCATGACCGAACTTGGCACACTCGGCGGAACGCAGAGTCTGGCGTCGTCCATTAACAATTCCGGGCAAGTAGTTGGCTGGGCGAACGTTCCAGGGGATTTAACAAACCACGCCGTTATCTGGAACGGCGGCGTCGTTACCGACCTCAACCCTGCTGGCTCGTATGGAAGCGCTGCTAACTCAATAAATGACGCTGGCCAGATTGTTGGATATCAGGACTCCGGCGCAACCATATGGAATGACGGCGTCCCAAGCCGATTAGGTGGCATAGGTAACATTTCGGATGGCGTGTCGAGCGAAGCCTATGACATCAATCAATCTGGGCAGATAGTTGGCCGTGAATCCGACGGCAGTGGATACCAAGTGACGTTTTGGGACGGAAGCGAGATTGCGATTCTTTCAAAAAGTGGCTACGCCAGTTCTCTAAACAACCTTGGCCAAGTCGTCGGCGTCTCTTTCGGAGTTACAGCGGGCGGTCGTGTTGGAAATCCCGCGACGATCTGGACTGGATCGGAAACAATTTATCTGGGTTTTTTGGGCGGCGATCATAGCGAAGGCTTCGACATAAACGACCACGGCCAAGTAGTGGGTTATGGATGGACACCTGGCAATTTTGTCCAACACGCCTTCATTTGGGATGATGGCGTCATGACAGACCTAAACGACGTTGTCGATGACTCGATCAAAGAGCAAGGCTGGGTTTTGAATCGGGCTCTTGCGATAAACAACAATGGCTGGATTGTTGGTGATGCGTCTAACAGTCTCACGGGTGAGATTCACGCTTTTTTGCTTGCAGCTAATCCAGTCCCTGAACCAAAGACCTACGCCATGGTTTTGATTGGACTCGGACTTATTGGCGCCGTGGCTCGACGCAGCGAACAGGCACGTCTGTCGGTCTAACTACGTGTGGAGCGTCGCGCAGTTTGCGGGATATCTCCGGGCGCAGGGCGGTAGCGGAAACCCCAAGCAATTGATCAACGGTCAGCGCTTCCACGCTCAAGTGATGAAAAATCAAGGCGTCGCGCTAGCCCCGCGCTAGCCCAACAAAAAGACCAACCCCAAGAGGTTGGCCTATCTGTTTGTTTCTTATGGTGCCGCTGGCCGGAATCGAACTGGCGACCTTCGCATTACGAATGCGCTGCTCTACCAACTGAGCTACAGCGGCGAAAAAGAGCGCGCATGTTAGCCGTTGGCACGACTCAAATCAATGAGAACCTGCACGCAACGGGGAAGAATGCACGGATCGGCGTTGCCGTCACACGGCAGCGCCTGACGGTCGCATGCGGACAACGATATCCATGCCATCGGCGACCATCCCCGGCGGCAGCGACGGCATGCCGTCAACGCGCAGAACGTGCTGCGGAATGTCGGTCAGGCAGCCGGTCACGATGTCATAGAGGTGGTGGTGCGGATCGGTGTTCGGATCGAAGAACACCTTGGTCGGATCGACGATGACCTCGCGGATCAATCCGGAATCACGCAGTAGCTTCAGCGTGTTGTAGACCGTCGCCTTCGAAGCGGACGAGGAGGTTTCGTTCACCATCCCCAGGATCTGGTCCGCCGAAAGATGCTCCATGCGGGAAAACAGTACGCAGGCGATGTCTACCCGCGGCTGCGTGAGATTGACGCCGTGCTTGCGCAGCAGATCTATCGTTTGTTCGCGGTTCAACGTGGTTTTCATGGTTCCCAGTATATGTAAGCGTGCCCGTCTGCGCCAATCAACGGGTGTGTCACCCCTGCACCAGTTCTCTCGGAAGCGGAAAGTTGACGTTTTCCGGCGCGCCTTCGAGCATACGCACCGAGCCGGCGCCGAGTTCGCGCAGCCGTGCCACGACTTCATCGACCAGCACTTCCGGTGCCGACGCCCCGGCGGTCACGCCGACGCGCTTGCGACCGGCCAGCCAGGACGGGTCAATCTGCGTCGCGTTGTCGATCAGATAGGCCGGCACGCCGAATTGTTGCGCCACCTCGCGCAAGCGATTCGAATTTGAGCTGTTCGGTGAGCCCACCACCAGCACCAGATCGCTGCGCGGCGCCATGAATTTGACGGCATCCTGCCGGTTCTGCGTCGCGTAGCAGATGTCGTCGCGCTTCGGGCCGACGATGTCGGGGAAGCGCGCCCGCAGCGCCTCGACAATGACTTCTGCGTCGTCCACCGACAAGGTGGTCTGCGTGACATAGGCAAGCTTGCCGGCGTCCTTGACGCTCAGCAAGGCGACATCGGCAACGGTTTCGACCAGATACATGCCGCCATCCGTCTGACCCATCGTCCCTTCGACTTCCGGATGCCCCTTGTGCCCGATCATGACGATTTCGCGACCGGCATCGCGCATCTTGGCCACTTCGACGTGCACCTTGGTCACCAGCGGGCAGGTCGCGTCGCACCCGCGCAGGCCGCGCGCCGACGCGTCGTGGCGCACCGCCTGTGGCACACCGTGCGCGCTGAAGATGAGCGTGGCGCCCTCGGGCACCAGTTCGAGGTCATCGATGAAGATCGCACCCTTGGCGCGCAGGCTGTCGACGACAAACTTGTTGTGCACCACTTCGTGCCGCACATAGATCGGGGCACCGTACTGCTCAAGTGCCCGTTCGACGATTGCTATTGCGCGCTCGACGCCGGCACAGAAGCCGCGCGGATTGGCCAGCAGTATTTCCATGTTCCCTCCGTCAGAGGACGCCGATGATCTGCACCTCAAAGCTTACGGCCCGCCCTGCCAGCGGATGGTTGAAATCGATCAGCGCCGACTTTTCATCCACCTCTTTCACCAGGCCGGGAAACTTGTTGCCGTCCTCTCCCATGAATTCGACGATGGAATTCACCGCCAGTTCGACATCGTCCGGCAGGTCGGCACGCGCAAAACGCTCGACCAGATCGTCCGTATGGTCACCGAACACCTCGCCGGCTTCCAGCTCGAACACCTCACGATCGCCGACCGCCAGGCCGACCAGACAGATTTCGAGTGCCGGCGCCAATTCACCGCGCCCCAGTTGCAGGGTCGCAGGCCGGGAATCGAAGGTGCTGACCCGTACCACGGCCCTGTCGTTCTCCGGCACGGCCATGCGGTAGTGCAGGGTCACCAGGCTGTCCGGCTTGATCTTGTCACTCATGCTTGCTTCTCCGCACGGGCGGCGCGCGACACCAGCCAGAACTGATCGATCAGCATCAGTACGACACCCGCAGTGATGGCCGAATCGGCCACGTTGAACGCCGGAAAGCCATGGCTCCCGGCATGAAAATACAGAAAATCAACGACCGCTCCCAGCACCACGCGGTCGATCAGGTTGCCGATGGCGCCACCGAGGATCAACGCCAGCCCCAGCGGCAGCACGATCTGGGTGACATGGCGGCGCATCAATGCGATGAGCCAGACGGACACCGCCGACGTCAATACGATGAAAAACCAGCGCTGCCAGCCGGAATGATCGGCCAGAAAGCTGAATGCGGCGCCCGGGTTGTACACCAACACCAGATCGAAGTAGGACGTCACCGACCAGCTCTGGCCGTACGACAACCATCCGGTGATCAGGTATTTGGTCAGTTGGTCCGCGCCCACAACCACCAGGGCAATGGCCAACCAGCCGGCAAGGCGTGCATTCATCGTGGTCAGGCGTGGCTGCGCATTTCACCTTCGCCATGCAGATTGCTGTCGCAACGGCCGCACAGTTCGGGGTGCTCGGGGTTGCTGCCGACATCGGCGCGATAGTGCCAGCAGCGTCCGCACTTGACTTGCGCGCTTGCCGCTGCGCTGACGCCCTGTTCCGCGTCCGATTCGACCTTGATCAGCGTCGCCCCGGAGGTGATGAGCACGAAGCGCAGATCGTCGCCGAGGGCCGCAAGATCGTCGAAGGTCGCACCCGCGGCGCGCACTTCGACGTCGGCCTGCAGCGACGAGCCGATGCCGCCTTCGGCACGCAGCGTTTCGAGCACGCGCGCCGATTGGGCACGCAGTGCGCGGATGCGCCCCCAGCTTTCCATCAGGGCAGCTTCATCGGCCTGCATCGGAAGCGCATTCCACGTGGTCAGCATGACGCTGTCGAGGTTTGCCGCATACGGGCCGTTCTTGCCTGCTTCGGCCAGCACGGTCCAGATCTCTTCCGCCGTGAAAGGCATGATCGGCGCCATCAGGCGCACCAGGGTCTGCGTGATGTGCCACAGCGCGCCCTGCGCCGAGCGGCGGGCGAGCGAACCGGGCGCTGTCGTGTAAAGCCGGTCCTTCAGGATGTCGAGGTAGAAACCGCCGAGGTCTTCCGACGCGAAGTGCTGCAGCGCCTGCACGATCTTGTGAAATTCGAAGGCGAGGTAGTCGTTTCCGACCCGTTCCTGCAGGTCGCGCGTCAGTGCCAATGCGTAGCGGTCGATGGTGAGCCACTTGGCCACCGGCAGCTTGTGCGCAACCGGATCGTAGTCGGCGATGTTGGCGAGCAGGAAACGCACGGTATTGCGCAGCCGACGGTAGGTTTCCACCACGCGGTCGAGGATTTCCTTCGAAATCGACAATTCGCCGGAATAGTCGGCCGACGCGAGCCACAGCCGCAGGATTTCGATGCCCAGCTTGTTGCCGACTTCCTGCGGCTCGATGCCGTTGCCGGCAGACTTGCTCATCTTGTGACCGTTGGCATCGACCGTGAAGCCGTGCGTCAGCAGCGCGCGATACGGGGCGTGGCCGTCCAGCGCACAACCGGTGAGCAGCGAGGACTGGAACCAGCCACGGTGCTGGTCGGAGCCTTCGAGATAAAGGTCGGCAACCGGGCCACCGTCGCCGCGCCGGCCGTCCTGGTGCGAGCCGCGGAGCACGTGCCAGTGCGTCGTGCCGGAATCGAACCACACATCGAGCGTGTCGGTCAGCTTGTCGTAATGCGCCGCGTCATCGCCCAGCAGCTCGGCAGGATCGAGGTTGAACCAGGCATCGACGCCTTCGCGTTCGACCCGCAGCGCGACCTGTTCCATCAGGTCGGGCGTATCCGGGTGCATCTGGCCGGTTTCCTTGTGCAGGAAGAACGGAATCGGCACCCCCCAGTTGCGCTGGCGCGAAATGCACCAGTCGGGACGCTTGGCGATCATCGCCGCCAGCCGTTCCTTGCCCCATTCCGGATAGAAAGCAGTGGCTTCGACCGCCGCTGCTGCGCATTCGCGCAGCGTGTACGACTCCGGCTGGCGGATATCCATGCCGACGAAGAACTGCGCCGTGGCGCGGTAGATGACCGGCGTCTTGTGGCGCCAGCAGTGCATGTAGCTGTGCGTGATCTTTTCATGCGACAGCAGCGCGCCGGCCTTGGCGATCGTGTCGATGATGACCGGATTCGCCTTCCAGATGTGCATGCCGCCGAACAGCGGCAGGGCGTCGATATAGACGCCATTGGCCTGCACCGGTCCGAATACCTCTTCGGTCGCCAGACCATGCGCCGTCCAGGTCTGGAAGTCTTCGACACCGTAGGCCGGCGCGCAATGAACGATGCCGGTACCCGCGTCGAGCCCGACATAGCTGGCAACCAGCACCGGCACGTCGCGCACATAGAACGGGTGCTGGAACAGCAGATCCGCCAGTGCCGTCCCCTGCGCGGTGGCGATCACGTCGCCTTCAAGCTTGAAGCGCGCCAGACAGCTGTCGACCAGGTCGCGCGCGACAATGACGTGTCCGTTCGCGGTGCGCACCAGTGCGTAGGTGTGCTCGCCATTCACGTTCAGCGCCTGGTTGGCCGGAATGGTCCACGGCGTGGTGGTCCAGATGACGGCCTGCACCTTGCCGGCCGGCAGCGCGTCGAGTCCGAAGGCATCCGCCAGCATCTGGCGACAGGCATCGGCAATCTGGAACCCCACATCGACCGCCGGACTGCCCTTGTCCTGATACTCGACTTCGGCTTCGGCCAGTGCCGAACCGCAGTCGAAACACCAATTCACCGGCTTCAGGCCGCGATACACCCAGCCCTTCGTAACCATTTCCTTCAGCGCACGGATTTCGCCCGCCTCGTTCTGGAAATCCATCGTGCGATAGGGACGATCCCAGTCGGCCAGCACGCCCAGCCGCACAAAGCCCTTTTTCTGCAGCTCGACCTGCTCGGCGGCATAGGCACGCGCAAGCTTGCGCACCTCGGCCGGCGGCAACGACTTGCCGTGCGCCTTCTCGATCTGGTGTTCGATCGGCAGGCCGTGACAGTCCCAGCCCGGAATGAAAGACGCGTCGAAACCATGCAGCGTCATCGAGCGGACGATGATGTCCTTCAATATCTTGTTGACCGCGTGGCCGAGGTGGATGTCGCCATTGGCGTACGGTGGGCCGTCATGCAGCACGAACTGCGGCCGGCCCGCAGACTGCTTGCGGATGCGCTGATAGAGCTTGCTGTCCTGCCACTGCTTCACCCAGCCAGGCTCACGTTTCGGCAGGTCGCCGCGCATCGGGAACGGCGTGTCGGGTAGGTTCAGCGTCGAGCGGTAATCAGCCATGTTCAGCCTTCAGAGAGTGTGTACAGCAAACCAGTGGCGGATATCGACCACGTCCTTCGCGATTGCCTCGCGCAGTGCATCCAGTCCTTCATAGCGCACCTCGTCACGCATCTTGTGCCGGAAGCGCACCGACACGCGACGGTCGTACAGGTCGACCGTGCGGTCCAGCAGGTGGACCTCGCAGGTCGGCCGCAAGCCGTCGGCGATGGTCGGCCGGACGCCCACACTGGCCGCGCCCTGTGCACCGAGCAAGCCGGCACCGGTGACGGTGACCGCGAATATTCCGGACAGCGGCAGCGAACGCTGCCTGATCTGCACGTTCGCGGTCGGAAAACCGAGTTCGCGACCGATTTTCTGCCCGTGCTCGACGCGCCCGCTGATTTCGTAGGGGCGCCCGAGCAATGCTTCGGCACGCGCCAGATCACCGTGTTCCAGCGCCCCGCGCACCGCGGAACTGGATACCCGCTCGCCATTGACCGCAATCGTGGCCATGGCCGCCAGTGAAAAGCCGTGCAGCTCGCCGGCCACGCGCAGGCGCTCGAAATCACCTTCCCGCCCCCGCCCGAAACGGAAGTCGTCGCCGATGATGAGGTGACGCACGCCAAGACCGCGCACCAGCAGATCCTCGATGAAAGCCTCGGCGCTCAGTGCCGCAAACCGCGCATTGAAACGACACACGTAAACCCTGTCCACCCCGGCTTCGGCAAACAGTTCGAGTTTCTCGCGCAGACTGGTCAGCCGGGTCGGCCGTCGCTCATGACTGAAGAACTCGCGCGGATGCGGCTCGAAGGTCATTACCGCCGCCGGCAGACGGTCTTCGCGCGCACGCGAAACGAGCTGAGCAAGCAGGGCCTGATGGCCCAGATGCACGCCGTCGAAGTTACCGATGGTCAGGACGACCGGCGCATCGGCCGCAGAAGGGATTGCGCGAAAGACCTGCACGGATCAAAAAGCGCCCGAAAAATCGCGCGATTATAGCTTGGCGCTTGTTGGTGCCGGGAGGGGGACTCGAACCCCCACACCTTGCGGCGGCGGATTTTGAATCCGCTGCGTCTACCGATTCCGCCATCCCGGCAGGGAAGAGCGGCGGATTATGCGTGTCGGGCCGGTCGCTGCGCAAGCCTGACGGACGCTACAATTGTCGGCTTTGCCTTTCAGGCCGACCTTGTGCCGCTTTCCGTGCTCTCCCTGTCCGACTTCGATTACGACCTGCCCGACGACCTGATCGCCCAGGCTCCGCTGCCCGAGCGCAGCGCCAGTCGCCTGCTGGTCGTCGGGCCAGCGACGCTGACCGACAGCCGCATCCGCGAGTTGCCCCGGTGGCTGGAACCGGGCGACCTGCTGGTGTTCAACGACACCCGCGTGATGCATGCCCGGCTGTACGGAACGAAGGACAGCGGTGGCCGCATCGAAGTGCTGATCGAACGGCTGACCGGCGAGCGCGAGGCGCTGGCGCAGGTCCGCGCCAGCAAGACGCCGCGCGCCGGCAGCCGGCTGCGCATGGAAGACGCCTTCGATTTCGAGGTGCTCGGACGCGACGGCGAATTTTTCTGTCTGCGCAGCACGGATGCCACGCCGCTGGCCGCACTGCTGGAACGCCACGGGCGATTGCCCTTGCCACCGTACATCGAGCGCGCCGCCGCCGAGGCGGACGAACAGCGCTATCAAACCGTCTATGCGCGGGAAACCGGTTCGGTCGCGGCACCCACGGCGGGTCTGCATTTCGACGACGCGCTGCTCGACGCGGTCGGCGCGCGCGGCGTGCGGCAGGCGCATGTCACGCTGCACGTCGGCGCCGGCACCTTCCAGCCAGTGCGCAGCGACAATCTGGCGGAACACCGCATGCACAGCGAACAGTTCCTGCTGTCGGCCGACACGGCACAGGCCATTGCCGAAACGAAGTCGGCCGGCGGACGGGTGATCGCGGTCGGCACCACCAGCCTGCGCTGCCTCGAATCGGCGGCAGCCGCCTGCGCGCCCGGGCCCCTCGCCGCCTGCAGCGGTGACACCCGCCTGTTCATCACGCCGGGCTATGATTTTCGCGTGATCGATGGACTGCTGACCAATTTCCACCTGCCGAAGTCAACCTTGCTGATGCTGGTGTCGGCGCTGGCCGGCCGGCAGCGCATGCGTGCCGCCTATGCACACGCGGTCGCGCAGCGCTACCGCTTCTTCAGCTACGGCGACGCGATGTTCATTCCGGCGCGCATGAAAGACACCGATGAAGTTTGATCTGCTCGCGCGCGACGGTCTTGCCCGGCGCGGCCGTCTGACCCTCGCCCACGGCACGGTCGACACGCCCGTGTTCATGCCGGTCGGCACCTACGGCACGGTCAAGGGCATGGATCCGGCGGAGCTGAAGGACATGGGCGCGAAAATCGTGCTCGGCAACACCTTTCACCTGTGGCTGCGCCCGGGCACCGACGTCATCCGCAAGCACGGCGGCCTGCACCGTTTCATGGGCTGGGACCGGCCGATACTGACCGATTCGGGCGGCTTCCAGGTGTTTTCGCTCGACGCGCTGCGCAAGATCAGCGAGGACGGTGTGCGCTTCTCCAGCCCGATCAACGGCGACAAACTGCTGCTGACGCCGGAGGAGTCGATGCGCATCCAGCACGACCTGAATTCCGACGTGGTGATGATTTTCGACGAGTGCACGCCCTACCCGGCCGATCTCGATCAGGCGGCGACTTCGATGCGGCTCAGCCTGCGCTGGGCGCAGCGCTCGCGTGACGCGCACGACGCGCTGGGCAATGCGAATGCGCTGTTCGGCATCGTCCAGGGCGGCATGCATGAAACGCTGCGTGACGAATCCCTGGCGGCGCTGGCCGGCATCGGCTTCGACGGCTACGCCATCGGCGGCCTGTCGGTCGGTGAACCCAAGGACGACATGCAGCGCATCCTCGCGCACACCGCGCCGAAACTGCCCGAACACGCCCCGCATTACCTGATGGGCGTGGGCACACCGGAAGACCTGATCAATGCGATCGCGCACGGCATCGACATGTTCGACTGCGTGATGCCCACCCGCAATGCGCGCAACGGCTGGCTGTTTACCCGCTATGGCGACATCAAGCTGAAGAACGCGCGCTACAAGGACGACACCGGCCCGGTCGACCCGTCCTGCGAGTGCCACACCTGCACTCACTACACTCGTGCCTACCTGCACCACCTGCACCGCTGCAACGAAATGCTGGGCGCACGTCTGAATACGCTGCACAACCTGCACTTCTACCAGCAGTTCACGCGCGAGTCGCGCGAGGCGATAGAAACCGGCCGTTACGCGCCCTGGTCGGCCACCTTTCTCGCCGACCGGCAGCGCGGAGTGTGAGCAAATCTGTCGGCCCGGGACGGTCCGGGCCCGGCTGATATACTCGCGCGCTTTACCAATCGCGCAAACGGAGTTCAACGTGTTCATTTCCCCCGCTTACGCTCAGGCCGCAGGCTCCGCCGACCCCACCGGTGGCCTGATGGGACTGCTGCCCATCCTGCTGATGTTCGTCGTCCTGTGGTTCCTGATGATCCGCCCGCAGATGAAACGCGCGAAGGAACACAAGGCGCTGATTGAAGCGCTGACCAAGGGCGACGAAGTGGTCACCCAGGGCGGCATGGCCGGCCGCATCACCAAGGTCGGCGACAACTTCATCAGCGTCGAGCTGGCGCCGAATGTCGAAGTCGCCGTGCAGCGGCAGGCGATCGCCACGGTGCTGCCCAAGGGCACGCTGAAGGCACTCTGATCCCGCGCTGATCCGTCCGGCCGTGGCCGGCGGACGCGCTGCCAGCCCTCCACTCCTCATTCAGAATCCGCAATGAACCGCTATCCGATCTGGAAAAACGCGCTGGTGATCGTGGCGCTGATACTTGGCCTGGTCTACACACTGCCGAACTTCTTCGGCGAGGCGCCGGCCGTGCAGGTATCGACCGCGCGCACCGGCGTGCAGATCGACGCTGCCCTGATGACGCAGGTCGAATCGACGCTGAAGGACGCCGCCATTGCACATACGGGTCTGACGCTGGACACCACCGGCGTCCGCGTGCGCCTGGCCGACACCGACACCCAGCTGAAGACGCGCGACGTGCTTGAACGGGCACTCAATCCGGATCCGGCCGACGGCAAGTACGTGGTGGCGCTGAACCTGCTGTCGAAGTCACCCGACTGGCTGCGTTCTGTTGGCGCACTGCCGATGTATCTCGGCCTCGATCTGCGCGGCGGCGTGCACTTCCTGCTGCAGGTCGACATGCAGGGCGCGATCGTGAAGCGGCTGGATTCGATGTCATCCGACCTGCGCACGCAGCTGCGCGAAAAGAACATCCGCCACGGCGGCATTTCGCGTGAGGGCAACACCATCGTTCTGCGTTTCCGCGACACGGCCGGTCGCGATGCCGCGCGCAGCGCGGCTGAAAAGGCGCTGCCCGAAATGGTGTGGACGCCGGGGCAATCCGGTGCCGACTATCTTTACACCGGTCGCATGAGCGAACTGGCAGAGACGGAGCTGCGGGAATCGGCCATCAAGCAGAACATCCTGACGCTGCAGAAGCGCGTGAACGAACTGGGCGTGGCCGAGCCCATCATCCAGCAGCAGGGCGCCGACCGCATCGTCGTACAGTTGCCCGGCGTGCAGGACGTGGCCAAGGCGAAAGACCTGATCGGCCGCACCGCCACGCTGGAAGTTCGCCTGGTCGATCAGGAGGCGATGACCAGCGGCAACATGGAAGGGCTGGAGGTCTATCCGGAGAATTCGCGCAGCGGCGGCGTTTCGAACGTGCCGGTGAAGAAGCAGGTCATCCTGACCGGCGAACGCTTCGAAACCGCCCAGGCCTCGTTCGACGATTCGAACCGCCCGGCCGTGGCGGTGAAGCTCGACGCGACCGGCGGCCGCATCATGCGCACGGTCACGCGCGAAAACCTGAAGAAACTGATGGTCATCCTGCTGTTCGAAAAGGGTCGCGGCGAGGCGATTTCGGTCGCCACGATCCAGGGTGAATTCGGAGACCGCTTCCAGATCACCGGCCAGTTTTCGCCGCAGGAAACGAACACGCTGGCCATCCTGATCCGCTCGGGTGCGCTCGCGGCACCGATGGAAATCATCGAGGAACGGGTCATCGGGCCGTCGCTCGGCGCCGAGAACATCGAAAAGGGTTTCGATTCGACGCTGTGGGGCTTCGTGGCGATCGCCGTGTTCATGATCTTCTACTACGCGGTGTTCGGCTTCATCTCGACCACTGCGCTGGCGGCCAACCTGCTGTTCCTGATCGCGCTGCTGTCGCTGCTGCAGGCGACGCTGACGCTACCGGGCATCGCCGCCATCGCGCTGACACTGGGCATGGCGATCGACGCCAACGTGCTGATCAACGAGCGCATCCGCGAAGAGCTGCGCAACGGTGTCACGCCGCAGGCGGCGATCGCTGCCGGCTACGAGCGCGCCTGGGCAACCATTCTCGATTCGAACATCACGACGCTGATCGCCGGCATTGCGCTGCTCGTGTTCGGCTCAGGACCGGTGCGCGGCTTTGCCGTCGTGCATTGCCTGGGCATCCTGACTTCGATGTTCAGCGCAGTTGTCGTGTCGCGCGCCATCGTCAACATGGTGTACGGACGGGCCCGCAAGCTGGAAAAAGTGTCGATCGGCACCGTCTGGAAACCGGGCGCCAACCTCTGAGCCGCCTCGCCACCAAGGAAATCTGAACAGTCATGGAATTCTTCCGCATCCGGCGCGACATCCCCTTCATGCGCAAGGCGCTGGTGTTCAACGTCATTTCGCTTGTCACCTTCCTGCTTGCCGTGTTCTTCCTGGCCACGCGCGGCCTGCACCTGTCGGTGGAATTCACCGGCGGCACCCTGATGGAAATTTCATACAGCGAAGCCGCCGACCTGCAGGGCGTGCGCAAGGCACTGACCGACAGTGGCTTCAGCGAACCGCAGGTGCAGAACTTCGGCACCGCGCGCGACGTGCTGATCCGGCTGCCGCTGGTCAAGGACGTCGACTCCGCAAAGGTCAGCCAGCAGGTGATCGCCACGCTCAGCGTCGGCGACGGTCCGAAGCCTGAATTGCGACGTGTCGAATACGTCGGCCCGCAGATCGGCAAGGAACTGGCGGAAGATGGCGCGCTGGCGCTGATGTTCGTCATCTGCGGCATCATGGCTTACTTGGCCATGCGCTTCGAATGGCGCTACGCCGTATCGGCCATCATCGCCAACCTGCATGACGTGGTGATCATCCTCGGCTTCTTCGCCGCCTTCCAGTGGGAGTTCTCGCTGCCGGTGCTGGCGGCTGTGCTGGCCGTGCTGGGTTATTCGGTGAATGAGTCGGTCGTGGTGTTCGACCGCGTGCGCGAGGTTTTCCGCAACGCCCGCAAGCGCACGCTGTCAGTCGCCGAAGTCATGGACAACGCCATCACCAGCACCATTTCACGCACCATCATCACGCACGGTTCGACCCAGATGATGGTGCTGTCGATGCTGCTGTTCGGCGGCGAGGCGCTGCACTACTTCGCGGTCGCGCTGACCATCGGCATCTGTTTCGGCATCTACTCGTCGGTACTGGTCGCCTGCCCGCTGGCCATGTGGCTGGGTGTCAAGCGCGAACAGCTGATCAAACCGCCGAAGCGCAAGGACGAAGCGGTGGTCTGAATCGCCTAGCGGCCGCGTGACGAGCGCGGTCGGGGGCACGACCCGGTCTGCGTTCGAAGACTGCTGCACTGATTCGACCCGAGCATGTTGGGCATCGCTGCGCTCACCCCAACCTACGGGTTGGGTCACGCAGGGTAGCGCCGCGTCAAGCCGCGCTTCGGGGGGTGTTCGCGTCGGGCATCACTGCGCTGAGCCAGGCAGCAGGCGTCCGGCAGGTAGGTTGGGTTGGGTCACGCAGGGCAGTGCCGCGTCAAGCCAGGCTTCGGCGGGTGTTCGCGTCTGGCATCACTACGGTGAGCCTGGCTGCGGGCGTCCGGCAGGTAGGTTGGGGTGAGCGCAGCGACGCCCAACAACTGCCCCAAATCCACGTGACTGCCTTGGCGGATGTATGCCATCCGCTGCAGAATATCGCTGCGGCTCGCGGAAGAGACCGCTCAGGGCTTTGCGAACACCTGCTTCACGCGCAAGGTCTGATTGCCCTCGACGAGCGAGATAAGCCGGTCGATGTTCGGGTGCTTTCCCGGATTGGTGCGCGCGTCAAGGGTGTGCTCGCCATACAGAGCCAGCCCCTGCTTCGATGCATCCGGAGTGATCGCACCATGCAACTGCGCGAGGTGGTTGTACACCGCAAGCGACCCAGCCTGGCCGGGCTTGTTTTCGATTGTCGCGACCAGCTCTCCGGCGGCGTCGATCAGTTGCAGGGCCGCCAGATGCGACACGCCGGGCAGGGTTTTGAGGGTTTCGGCAAAACTCATGATGTTCCTCAGATGGCGCCAGCCAGACGGGCCGCGTCGCCGATGTAGCTGGCGGGCGTCATCGCAAGAAGGCGTTCGCGCTCTGCCGCCGGAATATCGAGACCGCCGATGAACGTCTGCAGCGCTTCGCGCGTGATGCCGCGGCCACGCGTCAGTTCCTTCAGCTGTTCGTAAGGATTGGGCACACCGTAGCGGCGCATCACGGTCTGTACCGGCTCGGCAAGCACTTCCCAGCAGGCGTCGAGATCGGCAGCCAGCGTATCCGGCTCGGCCACCAGCTTGCCCAGCCCGCGCGACAGCGAATCCAGCGCCAGCACGGTGTAGCCGAAGGCCACGCCCATATTGCGCAGCACGGTCGAATCGGTCAGATCGCGCTGCATGCGCGACACCGGCAGCTTGTCCGACAGGTGGCGCAGCAGTGCATTGGCCAGCCCGAGATTGCCTTCAGCGTTCTCGAAATCGATCGGATTCACCTTGTGCGGCATGGTCGAGCTGCCGATTTCGCCAGCCTTCAGCTTCTGGCGGAAATAGCCGAGCGAGATGTACATCCAGAAGTCGCGTGCGGCATCAAGCAGGATGGTGTTGCTGCGCGACATGGCGTCGAACAGTTCGGCCATCGCATCGTGCGGTTCGATCTGGATCGTGTACGGATTGAATTCCAGTCCGAATGACTCGATGAACACCCGGTTGAACTGCGACCAATCGACGTCCGGATAAGCCGACAGGTGGGCGTTGTAATTGCCGACTGCGCCATTGAACTTCGCGGTCAGGCTGACTGCGGCGACGCGCGCCCGGGCGCGCATCAGGCGGGCGGCAATGTTCGCCATTTCCTTGCCCAGCGTGGTCGGGCTGGCCGGCTGACCGTGCGTGCGCGACAGCATGGGCAATGCGGCGAATTCGTGTGCCATGGCGCGCAGCGAGGCGATCACGCCATCGAGCGCCGGCAGCAGCGTATCGGCGCGCGCCTCGCTGAGCATCAGCGCGTGCGACACGTTGTTGATGTCTTCCGAGGTGCAGGCGAAGTGGATGAACTCGGACACGCCGGTCACTTCGGCGTTGTTCGCCAGCCGATCCTTGAGCCAGTACTCCATCGCCTTCACGTCGTGATTGGTGCGCGCCTCGATCGCCTTGATCGCGGCGGCGTCCTCGACGCTGAAATTGCGTAACACTGCGTCGAGCTCGTCCAGCGTCGACTGCGAGAAGGCGGCGACTTCGCCGATCTGCGCATCCGCAGCCAGCGCGCACAGCCACGCGATTTCGACGCGTACGCGGTTGCGGATCAGGCCGAACTCACTGAAATGACCTCGCAAGGGATCGAGTTTGGCGGCGTAACGACCGTCGAGCGGCGACAGCGCGGTGAGGGTGTGGGCACTCATGAAGAACCTGCGGGAAGAAAGGAATGGAAGGCCACGGAGTGGATCTGCCCGGGCAGCGCGGCGCGAATTTTATCATGCACCGCATGATGGCCCCGCCTCGCGGGAACGGCCCGGACGCTATACTCGGGTGATCTTCCATCGGTGCTGTCCATGAAACTCGTCGGTTCCTACACCAGTCCTTATGTGCGCAAGGCGCGCGTGGTGCTTGCAGAAAAGAAGATCGACTGCGAATTCGTGCTCGACTCGCCCTGGCTCGAAGGCACGGGCGTCCCGGAGGTGAACCCGCTGGGCAAGATTCCGGTGCTGGTACTCGATGACGACACCTGTCTGTTCGATTCGCGCGTGATTGTCGAGTACCTCGATGGCGTGGCGCCGAACAACAAGTTGCTGCCCTCCACCGCTCGCGAACGCGCGCTGGTCAAGCGCTGGGAGGCGCTGGCCGACGGCATGACAGATGCTGCCGTCGCCATCGTGCTGGAAGCGCGCCGCATGGTAAGCGAACAGAACGCAAGCTGGGTTTCGCGCCAGCGCAGCAAGATAGACCGCGCACTGAACACGTTGGCGGCCGATCTGGGCGACAGCGCGTGGTGCCACGGCAACAGCATTTCGCTGGCCGACATCGCGGTCGGCTCGGCACTCGGCTATCTGGACTTCCGCTTCCCGGAGCTGGATTGGCGCGAGCGCCACGCGAACCTTGCCAAGCTGCAGGAAAAACTGATGCAGCGCCCGTCACTCGCCGAAACCGTACCGGTCGAGTAAGGCCTGCGCCGACCGATCAGTCCGTACTGCCTGCGGCGGTGATGACGCCGCCGCCCAGGCAGACCCGGCTCTCGTAGACCACCACACTCTGGCCTGGCGTCACCGCCCACTGCGCTTCGGCGAAAGCGATGTCGCAGCGCGAAGCATCGACCGCATTGATGCTGCAGGGCGCGTCAGCCTGCCGGTAGCGGGTCTTTGCCGCATACACCCAGTGCGTATGCGGCAGCTCGCCCGACACCCATGACAGGTCGCCCGCCACCAGCCGTTCGGACAGCAGTGCCGGGTGATCATGGCCGCGCACCACGTACAGCACGTTGTTCGCCATGTCCTTGCGAACCGCGTACCACGCGTCGTGTTCACCGGCGTCGTCCGCCATGCCCTTCAGCCCACCGATACCCAAGCCCTTGCGCTGACCTATCGTGTGATACATCAGGCCTTCATGGCGGCCGAGCACGCGCTCGGTATCCAGATCGCGGATGTCGCCCGGGGTGACCGGCAGGTAACGCTGCAGGAATTCGCGGAACGGCCGCTCGCCGACGAAACAGATGCCGGTCGAATCCTTCTTGCCCGCATTGGCCAGCCCCGCGTCGGCTGCGATGCGGCGCACGTCGCGCTTGGGCAGGTGACCGACCGGGAACAGCGTGCGCGACAGCTGGGCCTGGTTCAGCCGGTGCAGGAAATAGCTTTGGTCCTTGTTGCCGTCTTCGCCCTTGAGCAGCTGGAAGCGGCCCTGAAACTCGCGCACCTGGGCATAGTGGCCGGTGGCGATGCGGTTTGCGCCGAGCTGCATCGCGTGGTCGAGAAAGGCGCTGAACTTGATTTCGGCGTTGCACAGCACATCGGGGTTGGGGGTGCGACCCGCCTGGTATTCGCGCAGAAAGCCCGAAAACACACGGTCCTTGTACTCGGCCGAAAAATTCACCACCTCGAGGTCCATGCCGATCACGTCGGCCGCCGACACGGCGTCAATCAAATCCTGCCGGGTCGAACAGTATTCGTCGGTGTCGTCGTCCTCCCAGTTCTTCATGAACAGGCCGACCACCTTGTAACCGGCGCGCTTGAGAAGCAGCGCCGATACCGACGAATCGACGCCGCCCGACATGCCGACGACCACGGTTTCACCCGGTTCGGCCGCTGTTTCAGCGCCGTGCATTCCAGTCATCCGGATATCCCCCATCCTTCCAGTGTTCCATGTCCATCACGACCGGCGGTTCGCCGTGGTCGCGAAACCAGGTGTCGACCGCGTAACGACGGCCGCTTCCAGTGTCTTCGATCACCGCAGTGAAGTGCTGCATGATGACCCAGCTGGTGCGCCGCGCGATCTCCAGCACCCGATGATGCCGCAGGGCGCCCGCTTCCCGCAGCAGTTCAAGCATGACGGTGGTGGTGTGCGCGTGGTCGATGCAGTCCATGCGCCCGTGGGCGCCCAGATCAAGGTAGTCGCCGGCACGGTCGGCGCCGATCGGCGAGTGCTCGCCTGCCCAGCGGTACATGCGCGCGATCACCCACTCCAGCTGCTCGCGTTCGCCGGCGGCGTCGGTCGCCTTGAGCATTTCACCGACCAGCACGTTGCGTTGCTCGGGCGCAAGGCTGACCGCCTGCACGACGAGGCACCCGTAGTTGTAGCAGATGTCGAGTTCGAGGCCCTGCGCCATGCCCGGCGCCGCCTGAACCTGCAGCGCACTGCACAGCACCACACCCGCCAGCAGTCGCCGCATCAGGAAAAGTGCCGTACGACCGCCAGCGGCAGGCGCACGTCGGCCAGCCAGTCCTGCACGCACGCCCACACCAGCGGGCTGCGATGGCGCTCGCGACTGGCTTCGATTTCTTCGGGCGTCATCCAGAAGGCGCGCACGATGCCGTCGTCCAGCGCGCGGCCGGCGATCTGCTCGCCGCTTTCGCCCGAAAACGCAAAACGCAGGTAGGTGACTTCGCCGTCGGGCCGGCGCCATTGATAGACACCAACCAGCGCCTGCGGCACGAAAGGATGGGCGGTTTCCTCCATCGCTTCGCGGGCACACGCCTCGACCAGCGACTCGCCCTCTTCCAGATGTCCGGCCGGCTGGTTCAGCATCAGCCCCTTCGACGTTTCCTCTTCCACCATCAGGAAGCGGCCCCGGCACTCCATCAGGGCAGCCACCGTAACGTTGGGCTTCCATATGCGTTCGCTCATCCGTGGATTTTAACGCGTGCCACTGCGATGACCGTCGCCGTACTGCGCGCATCAGCTAAAATCGCGCGCTTATTGCAATCCACTGGAGTGTTTCTCATGTCGATGGCCGACCGCGACGGTTTTATCTGGTACGACGGCAAGATGGTGCCCTGGCGCGAGGCCACCACCCACGTACTGACCCACTCGCTGCACTACGGTCTGGCTGTCTTCGAGGGTGTGCGCGCTTACCACACCGAAATCGGTACCGCGATCTACCGCCTGAAGGAACACACGGACCGGCTGTTCAATTCGGCGCACATCTACATGATGAAGATGCCGTACAGCCGCGAGGAAATCATGGAAGCGCAGCTTGAAGTGGTGCGCGCCAACAAGCTGGAATCCTGCTATATCCGGCCGATCGCCTTCTTCGGCTCGGAAAAGATGGGTATTTCGACGCGCGGCGCCTCGGTGCATGTGTCGATCGCGGCCTGGCCCTGGGGCGCCTACCTCGGCGAGGACGGCCTGAAGAAGGGCATCCGGGTCAAGACCTCGTCCTTCTCGCGCCACCACGTCAATGTGTCGATGTGCCGCGCCAAGTACTCGGGCACCTACGCCAATTCCATCCTCGCCAACATGGAAGCGACCGACCTCGGTTACGACGAGGCGCTGCTGCTCGACGTCGATGGCTTCGTCGCCGAAGGTGCAGGCGAAAACCTGTTCGTGGTGAAGGACAACAAGATCTACGAACCGGAAATCGCCTCGGCGCTGGTCGGCATCACGCGCGCATCGGTGATCGAGATCGCCGCCGAATTCGGCTACCAGGTGGTGTCGAAGCGGCTGACACGCGACGACATCTACACCGCCGACGAGGCTTTCTTCACCGGCACCGCCGCCGAAGTGACACCGATCCGCGAACTGGACAACCGCGTCATCGGCAGCGGCACGCGCGGCCCGGTCACCGAAAAGCTGCAGGCGCGCTTCTTCGACATCGTCAATGGCCGCGCGCCCGAGTACCACCGCTGGCTGACCAAGATCTGAACCCGGAGCACATCTGCCATGAACCAAGCCGTGAGTGATTCAAGCCGCGACCGCGCCCGCGATGTCGAAGTGGGCGCGAGCGATCTGCCGCTGCACTGTCCGCTGCCCGGCGCACCGCTGTGGGCGCGCCATCCGCGTGTTTTCCTCGACGTGACCAAGACCGGCGAGACTGCATGCCCGTACTGCGGTACGCGCTACCGCTACAACGGCCCGGCGCCCGCCGGCCACTGAGCCCACTGTCCATGGAAATGCCCCGCAAGGCCTTTTTCGCGACGCCTCAGGAAGCCGAAGCGGCCTTTTACGAAGCACGCGCGCGGGGCGACATCGAAGCCATGATGGCGGTGTGGGGCGACGAGGACGACATCATCTGCGCACTCGCCGGCTGCCCCCGCGCCAGCGGCTACGAAGAAGTGCGCGACGCCTGGCGGCGCATGTTCGCCGGTACCCGGGTCGATGTACGGGTGATCAACGCGCAAATCATGCAGGGTGTGCTGCAGTCCATCCACAGCCTGAACGAACAGTGCAGCGCCGCGAGTGACCGCGCTGCGCGTCCGCTGCTCATCGTGACCAACGTCTATCTGCGCGGTCCGCTCGGCTGGCACATGGTGCTGCACCACGCTTCGGCCGCCCCGGCAGCACAGGAGACGGCGGGCCCGCCGAAAATACTCCACTGAGTACTCCACTGAGTGCTTCACCGAGTCCTGCACTGAGCGTGTCGCCGCCCCGCTTCCGGCCCGCGCTCTGGTTGCCCGGCGGCCATGCGCAGACGATCTGGCCCCGCTTCATCCTGCCGCCGCTGCCTGCACTGGCACGCGAGCGCATCGATACGCCCGACGGCGACTTCATCGATCTGGACTGGCTGCCGGTGCGCGAACATCAGCCGTTGGTCATGCTGCTGCACGGCCTGGAAGGCAGTTCGGAAAGCCATTACGCGCGGGCGCTGATGGGTGCCGTCGACGCGCGCGGCTGGAACGGCGTGGTGGTGCATGCGCGCGGCTGTTCCGGCGAACCGAACCGGCTGGTACGCGCCTATCACTCGGGTGACAGCGCCGAGCTCGACTGGCTGCTGCCGCTTGTGGTGCCGCGCATGCAGGGACAGCCGGTGCATGCGGTCGGCGTGTCGCTCGGCGGCAATGTGCTGTGCAAGTGGCTGGGCGAGCATGGGCACGCGGCATCGCAGTGGCTGCGCAGCGCGGCGTCGGTCTGCGCACCGGTCGACCTGGGTGCCGCCGGCCGGGCGCTCGACCAGGGTTTCAACCGTGTCTACACGCAGTATTTCCTGCGTACGATGAAGCCGCGTGCGCTGCACAAGGCCGCGCTGTTTCCGGGCGTGCTCGATGCCGCAGCGATCGCCGCCAGCGCGTCGATCAAGGCGTTCGACGACGCCGTCACCTCGCAGCTGCACGGCTTCCGCGATGCTGACGATTACTGGACGCGCTGCTCGGCGCGCCCGCTGCTGCGCGAGGTACGCGTGCCGCTGTTGCTGCTGCAGGCGCTGAACGACCCGATGGTGCCCGACTGGTCGCTGGCCACGCCGCAGATGCTGTCGTCCGACGTAGTGCCCGAATACACCGCACAGGGGGGCCACGTCGGCTACGTGAGCGGTGCGCCGAAAGGTCATCTCGACTGGCTGCCGCAACGGCTGCTGCACTTCTTCGAGCACGGACGCTGACCGGAGCGCATGCCGGGGCGCCGCCGGGGTTTCGGCGAGGAAGGCCCCCCGCGAAAACCTTGATGGTTCAGCTTTTCGCGGAGACGGACCCTGTTCGCGATGCGCACTCCGATCACACGACACGCTATGTTCGGAGACCGCGATCGCCTGCAGGGGCGGAGCGGGGGTTTCGGCGAACACGGCTCGCCGCCCGTGGAGCCGGTCGGCCATGCAGGGCCGACCGTGGGACGGCTCCTGCGAAAACCGGGCAATCCACGAAACCGATGGCGATGTTCTCCGGAGCGGACCCTGTCCGCGATCCGTATGTTGATCATGCGCTGCCGCGTGTCCGAAGACCGGATCGCCTGCAGGGCAGGCTCCTACGAAAACCGCGACGGCCTCGCAACGGGCGACGTTTTTCGTAGGAGCGGACCCCGTCCGCGAGCCGTAGGTTGATCATGCGCTGCCGCGTGTCCGAAGACCGGATCGCCTGCAGGGCAGGCTCCTACGAAAACCGCGACGG